>CAKREB010000004.1 GCA_934317005.1 uncultured Lachnospiraceae bacterium | reverse complement strand
GGTCATCAGTTTCGATGCTTCCTGCTGTTTACCTTCACGGCTCAACTGCAGAATTTCATCTGAAGCACCCCTGTATTCTTTCCATGCAGCGTTTGCTACATCATAATCATCCCGTCCCTTTTGAGCTTTGCTGTTTGCAGACATGATTGCCTCCAGCTTCGCATCGGTATCCTGGATCTGACTCTCCAGCTTCTGGATTTCTTCTTCGCAGGAGTTCATGGTTGCTGCATCTGATGATACCAGATGCAGATACTGTTTGATTCTGTATTGCGCAGTCATTGTCTCTAAATCCTGCAGATATTCCAATGACGGAGACCAGACCTCCGTGATCTTCTCTATATTTGAACGGATCACTGCTGTCGAGATCAGTGCCACCAACACTAAAAATGCTGTCATAACAAGCACTGTCATTTGATATACTTTTAATTTTCCTGCAACCTTTAAGTTAGCGATACGCTTTTTGATCTTTTCCATGATAGTTTTCCCTTCCTTTGTAAATTCAAATTCGTTTATCCATAAGCCAATGTATTATAGCATACTTTATTGGAAAAATTTATTAATAAAGTATTAAATTATTTTCCACTAAATATTAGTGGTTCTATTGCTAGAAACTGGTGAAAATCAATCTAAATTCTGTCTCCTGGATGCACACTTTTCACAATGCTGATTTTTATTCTATTTTTAGTTTATTGACGTGAACCTAAATTACGCTTCTTGCATAGTTGTTTATTTTCATACATATCGGAATCTGCCTTATCCAGTAACATCTGCAGCGTGTAGGTTCCTTCATCAGTTGAAATTGCATTTGCAGTCTACTAATGTATGATTGAAAATACTGATTGATCCATACACCCATTAGGAGTGCTTCGTTGGACTAGGGACAATGATATTTCCAAAACTTTCATAGTTTTTGGGAATCATTTCCGATATAATCTGTGCATCATGATAACCGGCAAATGTCACAGAACTAATCTCGTCAAACTTCGTAGAGTCTGCAAGAATATAGGTTTTATTACATTGATGCAACGCCGTTCTTTTGACTAATGCCTCACTGCCATCCGGCGTACTAAAACCATGTCGTCTACTGATTCCATTCGTTCCCAAAAAGCCCTTCGTAAAATGGTAATCTTGTATCGAAAGAATTGCCTGTGCGCCGACAACTGCCTCTGTCGTTCCACGCAGCTCTCCACCGACCAAAAATACACGATACCCTGCCACCGCCAGCCTTCTTGCATGGTCTACCGCATTGGTTACAAAAGTCACGCTTTTCTCCATCGAATATTCAATCATATATCCGGTTGTCGTTCCTGCATCAAGATACACGAAGTCACCTGCTTCAATCAGCGAAGCAGCAAATCTTGCAACGCTCCTTTTCTCTTTCTCTTTCACCTGCAGCTTTTGCGGAACCGAAAGCTCTGTCACAAGCGGTGCCGCTTCCGCTAAAACGGCTCCACCGAATACCTTCGTTAGTTTTCCTTCTTCATCCAACGCATTCAAATCTCTGCGGATCGTTGATTCCGAGATATGAAGCTGCTCTTTAATCTCTGCCACCGTCACGCTTCCCTTGTCCCGAAGCAGTTGCAGAATAATACCATGTCTTTCTTCTGTTAGCATAATTTTGTCTCCCGAATAATTTTTCGAATGGGCAGTACACGTCCCGGTGATACGGAAAGTTCATCTACTCCCATCTCTAAGAATGTTTCTGTCAGAGAAAGATCTGCTCCAAGTTCTCCACAAATACCTGCCCAGATACCCTCTGCATGCGCATTTTCAATGACCATATGAATCATCTCCAGCACAGCCGGATGATGTGCATCGTAAAATTCATCTAACTTCGGATTCTGTCTGTCAATCGCAAGTGTATACTGTGTGAGATCATTGGTACCGATGCTAAAGAAATCGACTTCCTTTGCAAGTTCACGGCTGATCATAACGGCAGCCGGTGTCTCAATCATCACACCCTGTGCTACATTGCCAAACTCTATGTTCTGCGCACGAAGCTCTTCCTTGACTTCCTCTACGATCTCCTTGATCTTTTTGACCTCCCATACGCTAGTGATCATCGGATACATGATTGCAATATTTCCATATGCACTTGCACGGAAAAGGGCACGAAGCTGTGTCTTAAAGATTTCCGGTCTGGTCAGACAGATCCGGATCGCACGGTAGCCAAGTGCCGGATTTTCTTCCTTGTCCATCTGAAAATAATCACACTGCTTATCTGCACCGATATCCAGCGTGCGAATGATTACCTGCTTTCCTGCCATTGTCTCTGCAACCATCTTATATATCATGAACTGCTCATTCTCGGTTGGATAGTCTTCTTTTTCCAAATACAAAAATTCACTGCGGAACAAACCGATTCCATCGGCATCATTCTGAAGCACCATCGCAAGATCTTTACTATTTCCTATATTAGCATACAATTTGATTTTTGTACCATCTAAAGTTACGCTATCCTTTCCTTTTAACTGCAAAAGAAGAGCTTTCTTTTCTTCTGCCTCCTGCTGTTTCTTTTCCATCACAGCCATCGTTTCTTCATCCGGCTCGATATAAATAACCCCGCTGTCACCATCTACCACTGCCATTTTTCCATCTAAAGAAGCATCTAATGTCATGTCCACACCAATCAATGCCGGAATACTCATAGTTCTTGCCAAAATTGCCGTGTGCGAATTAACGGAGCCTTGCATTGTGACAAAGGAAAGCACCTTTTCCTTGTCCATCTGAACGGTTTCCGAAGGTGCCAGATCGATTGCCAGAACAATAACCGGTTCATCCGCATTGACGCTATCTCTGCTGCCACCACTCAATATCGAAACCAAACGTTCCGAAATGTCTTTGACATCTGCTGCACGCCCCTGCATATATTCGTCATCCATTGCTGCAAACATCTGTGCAAAATTGTCACCGGTCGATGCAACCGCATACTCTGCATTCACCTGCTGGCTCTCAATGATATTTTCTACAGACTCTGCAAAATCATCGTCCTCTAACATCATCTGATGTACTTCAAAAATCGCTGCATTCGCTTCACCAACTTCCTTTAAAGCTTTTTCATAAAGTCCCTGAAGCTCCTTTTTAGCCGTCTCAACCGCTTCCTGATAACGTTTTTTCTCTGCCTCTGTGTCCTGAATCTTCACACGCTTTACCTGCTGTTGTCCCTTTTGAAACACACGGATCTTACCAATAGCAATCCCGCCAAATACACTTTTACCCTGATATGTTTTCACAGCCATACTCCTCTCTCTACTTTTGTAGTTTTAATAGCTTGATAGCTCCTGCACATGGCACAAGAGCTATCATCATTTTCTATTCGTCTAAAAAACGGTTTTCTACATATTTTCCTGAACAAATGCTGTTATCTTTTCATAAGCAGCTTCCTCATCCTCACCATCAAACGTAAGAACAATCTCCTGATCCTTCTTAACTCCAAGACCCATTAACCCAAAAATCTTTTTGCAATCTGCTGCTTTTCCATCCTTTGTCAATGTAATCTTGCAGCCAAACTCCTTTGCAGCCTTAACAAGCTCTCCTGCCGGACGTGCATGGATTCCCTCTGGATCTGTAATTGTGTAAGTAAACTCTTTCATAATATTTTCCTCCATTTCATATCTTTATGTTTTATTCTTTACATCAAGCCACTTTTTTCTTTAATGTACCAAGAAGAAGTGTTGAAATCACGGTACCAACAACCAATGCCAACAGATACATCAACGCATTTCCAACGACCGGGAATACGAAAATTCCACCATGTGGTGCCATCAGTGTGCAACGGAACGCCATACTCATTGCACCTGCCACTGCAGAACCAATAATGCAGGATGGCAGTACACGGAGCGGATCCGATGCTGCGAACGGAATGGCCCCCTCTGTAATAAATGCAAGACCCATGATAAAGTTCATTGGACCGGCATCTCTTTCTTCTTTTGTAAACTTGTTCTTAAATAAGATTGTAGCCAGTGCGATTGCGCAAGGCGGTGTCATACCACCGATCATAACCGCAGCCATAATATCATAATGTCCGGATGCAATCGCTGCTATACCAAATGCGTAAGATGCTTTGTTAAACGGACCGCCCATATCAATTGCCATCATACCACCCAGTACCATGCCAAGCAAGATGCGGCTAGAGTCTCCCATGCTGCTTAATCCGTTATTTAATGCTGTGTTAATCGTTCCCATAACCGGCTCTACGATAAAGTTCATCGCCAGTCCTATGACTAAGATACCAACGACCGGATAAATTAAAACCGGTGTCAATTTTTCCAGTGCTTCCGGAAGCTTTTCACATACTGCCCGTAACAGTTTGATCACGTAACCTGCTAAAAATCCTGCAGCTAATGCACCAAGGAAACCGGAAGTTCCGTTTGCGGCAAGCATACCGCCAACAAAACCTAAGGCAAGAGCCGGTCTGTCACCGATTGCCATTGCGATAAATCCCGCCAGAACCGGAAGCATCAGGCCAAAGGCAACTCCACCGATATTTTTCAACATTGCCGCTACCGGTGTGATCGTACCAAAGTTCGAACGCTCTTTGATGGACAGTGCCGACATATCGACTGACATACCATCGATCAGGAATGCCAGTGCGATCAGGATACCACCGCCAACAACGAATGGAAGCATATGCGATACACCATTCATTAGCTGCGTGTAAATCTGATGACCGATTCCGCCACTTGTCTTACCGGACGGACTCTTCGCCGGTGCATTGGCTGCATGATACACCTCTACGGTACCTGCAAGCGCACGTTCCAAAAGTTCATCTGCCTTGTTGATACCATCGGATACCTGGCACTCGATCACCTTTTTTCCATCAAAGCGATCCATCGGAACCTGGGCATCTGCCGCCACAATAATACAGTCTGCTTCTTCGATTTCCTTTGCCGTCAGGACATTTTTCGCTCCACCGGATCCTCTTGTCTCAATCTTAATACTTACTCCTGCTGCTTTTGCTGCCTTTTCCAAACCTTCTGCTGCCATGTAAGTATGCGCAATACCAGTCGGACAGGATGTTACAGCAAGAATCTTTGATACACTATTTTCATCTGATTTTTCTAACCTCTCATCAATATCCGGCTTTTCATCATCTGCTTTATCAATGATGGCTAAAAATTCATCTACTGATTTCGCCTTGCGAAGAGATGCCGAAAACTCTTCATCCATCATCAATACAGATAATTTACTCAGTACATCCAAATGAACATTATCCTCTGTGTTTGGAGCAGCAATCAAAAACATTAATGTGACCGGTTCACCATCCAGCGAATCAAAGTCTACACCATCCTTTACTACCATAGCTGCCAGTCCCGGTGCATTGACTGCACTACATTTTCCATGCGGAATAGCAATCCCTTCACCGATACCCGTTGTGCTCTCTTCTTCTCTAAAATATACCTGCTTACGATATGCGTCAAGATCATTGATCTTTCCGCTTTTTCCCATCAGATTAACAATCTGATCCAGTGCTTCCCCCTTACTCTTTGGGGCTGCATCCAGAGAAATGCTTCTCTTGTCAAGTAAATCTGTAATTCTCATATAACTAATCTCCTCGCTTTTTCTAGAGATACTGTATCTCTACTTTTTTGAATTCTTTTTCAATCCCCTGCTTAGTCGCAAGATATTCTGAACATGCACTTGCACCGCCTGACGCCAGACCCATCTTAAATGCATATTCGTAATTCTTTTGCATCATCCAGCCGGCTGTAAATCCGGCTACCATAGAATCTCCTGCACCGACTGTGTTTTTGACAACCCCTTTAGCGGCTTCTGCTGCCAAAACCCCGCCATCTTCCGCAAGAAATACGGCACCTTTACCTCCCATGGAAACCAATACGTTACGTGCGCCTCGCTCCTGAAGCTTCTTCGCATACGGAATCACATCTTTCCACTCCGAAAGCTTCACACCAAAAATCTCTCCCAGCTCATGGTGATTTGGTTTAATCAGGAACGGATGATATTCCAATACGTTCAGAAGCAGATCCTTCGTTGCATCTACAGCGATCGTAATGTGACGACCGGATAACCGTTTCATGATCTGCTGGTACATATCATCCGGCATAGTTGCCGGAATACTTCCTGCCAAGATTAGAACATCGCCGTCTTCAATTGCATCCAGCTGTTCCATAAGTGCAGCAATCTGTTCTTCCCCAATATCCGGGCCCTGTCCATTAATCTCTGTTCCATCAATGCTTTTTAACTTCATGTTGATTCGTGAATTGCCCTGACGCAATTTGATAAAGTTTGACTGAATTCCTTCTGCCTTCAATTCCCGTTCAATCTCTTCCCCAACAAATCCGGCCACAAAACCAAGTGCCGTATTTGCTACCTCAAGATTGTTTAATACGATCGACACGTTAATCCCTTTTCCGCCCGGAAGCATCAGCTCACTCGAAGTCCTGTTCGTCATCCCAAGCTCAAAGTTTTCCACTGATACAATGTAGTCCAATGACGGATTAAATGTAACTGTATAAACCATCGCACATTCCTTTCTGCCATCCTCAGGCATTCGTTTTTGTTTTTCTTACCATTTCTGAACATCTTTTCTTTTGATGATTGTATTATACTTCCATTCTCGTTCAAAATCAATCAAACTCTTTCACAAAGCGTCATTTCATTTTTTGTGCAACCTGCACAAAATGTTCTTTTTTTCATCCTACATTTCACACAGATACACGCAAAAAGTTCACCACTATCATACGAGCGCATTCCTATCCCCACAAAAAAAGAGAACGCTCATCAAAAACAAGCATTCCCTTCTTTTTTCAAAATAATCCTATTTATTATTTCTTTTGGTTTACGCAGTGCATAGCGCGCCCACGCTGCAATCCCTGCCGCATGCTGTATCTGACCTGTCGCGATCCGGTCTTCAAACTCTTCAAACGGCATTTCGCACAAATCTAACACCTCTGCTGTTTCCAGGCTGCTTTCGACCTTTTCCCCGCAGATTGCCACAAACATCCGTACAACTATAGCTCCTTATGCTTTCGCTTTATTTTTCCTTTAACTTTACACTATGCTTTATAACCATCTTTCCGGATACAATATCAAGCCCATGATGTGACTTTGGATTCTTAATCTGCTTTAATACCTTTTCGATCGCCACCTTTGTCATAGCCCGGATATTAACCTCATAGGTTGTGATCTTACAATCTGCAAGTCCCGGATACAGATAATTATCAAATCCAACCACAGAAACATCATCAGGAACACGAATATTTTTTTCCCGCAGCTTCTCGATCAGCATGACCGCTGCCAGATCGCAATTACATACAAATCCCTTCGGCAGCCTGCCCTTTGGCAATGTAAAGTCCATCTGACCATTCTCATCACGGTCTTTGATAACCCACTCCGGATGAATACTTTTTCCGTGAAGCATCATTGATTTCATAAATCCACAATAACGATCCATAATACTGCTTGTCGAAAAAATAGAACCTACAAACCCCAGCTCATCAATTCCCTGTTCAAACAAGAACTCCGTCAACATAAACATGCCATAGAAGTTATCTGTAACAACAGCATCCGCAGCCAGCTCCTTGTCGTAGAAACCCAAAAAGATAACCGGAATCCTGACCACATCCTTAAGCTTTGCAATATATCTTTTGTCAATTTCACCGATAACGATCAGACCATCAATCTGCCCTCCCTCTACGCAGGACGGCATCTTTAATGTAACCTTCTCATCATCTTTCTTTAGAACCTCTACAGCCGTAAAGCAATGCTTCTCCGTAGCCACAATTGCAAGCTCCTGATACATCTTCCAGTAAAAGGTTGTATACTGCGCCAGATAATTTTCCGCTATCAGCACACCGATCGTCCGAAATGCTTCCTCTGATTTTTCCACCTTTTTTCCTGCAGGTACCTGATATCCCATCTCATCAGCAAGCGATTGTATTTTTTCCCGCAGCTCATCACTGACTCCTTTATTTCCCGAAAGAGCATTGTGTACCGTAACGGTACTAACTCCCATTCTTTCTGCTATATCTGCCAGACGTACTTTTCCCATTTCGTCCTCCATTCCAAAGTATTTATTTTAAGGTGGTGCCATACAACATCACCTTAAACCTTTTCTAACTTAATCTTTTTTAATTGAAATTAATTAATTTGTCAATCGTGTAAAATGGTATGACTTGCTGACAGAATCCCCCCAAAGACCCCCTACTAAAAATCCGCCCTTTGTAAGCATCTGGGCACTATATACTTTACCTGTCTCCTCCAATACATAATCCGCAGACAGATCAAGTCCCTGAAGCTTCACCTTACGGCTTCTGCTGTTTGGTACACCTCTGACCTGCACAAACGTCATCAGTGCTTCTGACTTATCCTTTGATACTACCATATAACTGTCATAATACTTATTCTGCGAGAAAGATGCCAGACGGTAATAATCTCCTCTGCGCATCAGATCATTGTATTTGTGGTACAACTTTGTCTGCTCTTTTACGATATCTTTTTCTTCCTTGGAAAGCTTTGTAATGTCTAGCTCATATCCAAATGTTCCGGCAAGTGCAACATTTCCTCTTGTTTCTAACGGCGTGTTTCTTCCCACTGCGTGATTCGGGCATACACTGACATGTGCTCCAATCGTTGACAACGGATAGATTAACGCTGTTCCTTCCTGAATCTCTAAACGTTCTATCGCATCTGTATCATCCGAACACCAGATCTGCGGACTATAATAGAGCATTGCCGGATCAAACCTTGCTCCACCACCGGAACAGTTTTCTAAAAGCAGCTCCGGAAACTCCGTCACAAGACGCTCCTGCATACGATATACCGCCAACACATAACGGTGAAACAGCTCCTGCTGTGAATCCTTATCAAGATATGAGCTTCCCATATCGCAAAGCTGACGGTTCATATCCCACTTAACATAAGAAATCGGTGCACTTCTTAAAATTTTGGCAACACACTCATAAGCATAGTCCGCTGCAGCGGGATTTGACAAGTCCAAAACATACTGTGCTCTGCAAAGTGTCGGTGTACGCCCCGGAATGTGGATCATCCAATCCGGGTGTGCCTTGCAAAGCTCTGAATTTGGCGAGATCATTTCCGGTTCAAACCAGATACCAAACTTCAGTCCAATACGGTTCACCTCTTCAACCAAAGCCTTTAACCCGCCTGTAATCTTTTCTTCGTTAACAACCCAATCTCCAAGAGAAGAATCATCGCTGTTTCGCTTTCCGAACCAGCCGTCATCCATAACTAGCATCTCAATACCGCACTCTTTCGCATCACGCGCAATATCAAGCAGCTTTTCGGTATTAAAATCAAAATACGTTGCCTCCCAGTTGTTGATCAAAATTGGACGCTTCTGATCCCGATATACGCTGCGAATCATATGATTTCGGTAAAAATCATGCAGCGAACGTGTCATTTTTCCAAGACCTTCTCCCGAAAAAGTCAGTACAACCTCCGGCGACTGAAAACTTTCCTGCGGACGCAGATTCCACGAAAATTCATCTGAATGAATTCCCATCGTCATGCGAACCATATTATGCTGTGTCAGCTCAGCCTGTCCGATAAAGTTTCCGGAATACACAAAATGCATCGCGTAAACTCTTCCCTGTTCCTGCGTAATACCGGGTGTCGTCAAAGCAATAAAAGGATGCTCCTGATGACCTGACTTTCCACGCACAGAGGATACCAGCTGCTTGCCATATCCAATCTTACGATACTGGATATGACGCTCCCTCGCCCATGAACCGCAGAGTGTAAGTATATCAAACTCTTCATTATCCATATCCAGGCAGGCACTGTAGATTTTTTCTATCTTCAGATGCTGGTTTCCCTGATTGATCACTCTTACATTACGTGTAATAATATCTTCCTTTGCAAATACCGAATAAGATAATACAACCTGCATACGAAGCACCGGATCTTCACAAAGAATCTCCAGAGTTTCCACTTCTTCCTTCTCACCAAACGAAGCCGGAAGTCCCTCCAGTTTTTTCTTGCCGTCATAGATTTCATGGGAACGGTAAAAGATTTCAGAACCCATGCAGCCATTTTCATCCCGGATATTTAAGCAGCTCTCACGATAATCACCAATTCCTCCGGTAGAATACTCCATCGGAAAGCAGTCCAAAAAAGAACTCTTATCACGATTATTTGTCTTTGGCGTAAATGGTGCTTCCTCTGTCCGCAGTAAATAAAATCCATCATCCGAATCCACACGCTCACCATAATAGATATGTCCTACATATCCTTCCTCCGTAATGCCGATCATATAGGTCGTCTGATCGGTATCTAACTTAAAAACTCTGTCCTTTGCATTAAAATGTATTGCCATGTTTACTCCTCCCTTGTCATATCTTTTCTAAGTGCTGCCAGTTTCTTTTCTGCATCTTCCATGTTATTTTCCTTCACACCAAATATCCGTCCTGACACCATTTTTCATACTCTGCTCTAAAATCCATTACACAATTCTCCTTTCTTTGTAACCCCATGCTTATTTCTGCTCTGTTCACCAGAAAACCTAAAAACACTCCGGCAAATCATTTTTTCAACAATTACAGCTTTCAAAAGGATGAATTAATTTTTACTTAATTTTACTTTCTTTTTCACTCGTTGTCAACTTAATTTTATAATAAGTGATATTTTATCTCCAATAATCCCGACATTCAAATGCCATAGGAACGCAGGGACATTCTGACAACAGAATTTTCCTATATTCCTATCAGAATATCATAACACCGCACACAGTTCTTCCCATTTTATAACAATAAGCCAAAAAGAATTTTCTCCCATCTGCTGCATTGTAAGTAAGTTTGCACTTACCTCATTGCCTTTGCAGGAATCAAATTCCTTTTGGCTTATTCTGTTATTATATTCACTTTCTTTTCATAAGCTCCACGCACAAATCCATCCACAAACAGTTGATGCACACAGGTCAAATGCCTCTAATCACAAAAAATTTCATTACTAAACGGCCGCTTCTCAAATGAATACCCCTTTGTATCCAGCCACCCAAGCTTTCCCCTCTGTGTTTTAAACTGCACAAGCAATTTCTTTCCGTCATAATACAGCTTGACAGCTTTTACTTTCTGTCCCTTTTTTAAAACAAACGCAACCTTCTTCTGATTTTTGACACTGCTGTAAAACTTTGTACCTTTTTTGGCAATCAACCACTGATTATCCTTGCCTTCACTGACTATCGAAACAATGCGGTAAGCATTCGTCTTAACACGTGTTACCTTACCATTCTTTAAACGGTACGGTATCTCATCGTAGTGATTCCCTGTTACATAATCAATACTAAATGCCCGATCCATCGTCACATAGAAAACACCATTTTTCCCAACTCTGGAAAGCTTTCCCTGCTGAACGAAAAACTTTTCGTCCACCCGCTTATATTTCAAGTTAAATACTCTCTTTAGTTTTCCGGAACGATATTCAAACAAACTAGAAAAAACAACATCGTCACTTTCTCCCATACAATATCCCCACAGATCCAGAACGCCATCCTTCTTGTCAATGTCTGCCAACTGCAATTGTGGAAAATATGCATCATACAAATCCTTTTGCCTAAAAGCTACTTTTCCATTAATCTTAATCTGATATTCAAACAGTTCATCATAACTATCTGATATCTTAGAAGCTGCCTTTAACGTATATTGTACCTTTTCCTTCTTTCCATCCTGATCCAGATCAATCTGATACACCTTATTTTCCTGTAAATCACGAATCTTTTCCTTAGCAGAGGCATCCTTTGACCGCAAACCTCCTGCCATGATAAACGCCGCTGCAATACCAAATACCCCCAGCATAACTTTCCTATAATTTTTCTTCATCATCAAGCCCCCTTGCTTATATTTCGGATATCATAACACTATGTCCCTGTCATGTCAAAAAATTACCCGTTTTGTTATAAAAACATTACAAATATTTCTATTATATTACAATGCAATTACAAACTAAAAGGATACAGTTTTTCTTTCTGCATATATTGAACGGATTGCTGTAAATCGTTAAACCCTCGCACTTCAATCAAAACAGATGGTTTTTCAGAAAAAGACATCATCCAATCCTGATATTGCGTCCAATCAAAAACACCACTTCCTATAGCGCGATGAAGATCCTCTCTTCCATCGTTGTCATTGATATGAACATGCCGCACATATGGTTTCAGACCGGAAAGCCACGGCGAAAGCGGACTTCCTGATATCATGGCATGTGCAATATCCAGACACACAGCAAAACGCGGCTCATCTGCCATTCTCTCTGCCAGCGCCAAAAGCATCGCCGGCGCATCATCAAACATATTTTCCATGTAAATCATCTGATTTGGAAATTCACGCAGGATTTTTCTCCAATATGCTTCATTCTTTTCAAGCCAGGTATCCAGATAAGACTGCAAACGGAAGTTTACGATATAATTGGTATGAAATACAACCGCTTTTAACCCCATTTTCCTTGCGACCTCCATACTCTGACGGACACGATAATCACTTGCCGCAAAAATCTTAGGATCTCCACTGTTTACACAGATGTCAAAGAATACCCCATGAAGCGTATCCTCCGACAGATCTCTGCCTGTAGACAGATACTTTTGCATAACGCGTTCCCTTGCCACATCATCATCCAAAAGAGCCTGAAGCATATTTGCCTGTACCTCTACCTCCTGCATCTGCTGATCACTCTGGTTTGGTACCTTGAGTGTGGCGTCCTTCTGCGTATAATCGCCAACTAATACAACACAATCCCGAAACGTATTATCCGGTACTTTTCCATTTACTACATCATAAAAGGAATACATGGTATAATCTGTACTCTTCTTTGCATATGTAAACTCAAAAGACTGTTCGTCATCTAACTATGGCATATATCCTCTATATACTTTTAGTCACGTCTTTGCCCTTCGTTATCATAGCATTCACAGAAACGCGCTGCAAAGGAAGGCTCTCTTCCCTCTGCATAAAGATGTGACACATCCCCAAAGGACTGTACCCGAAAAGAAGCAATTCCCTTTCTTCTTTCCTCTGTATAGATTGTTGTAACAGAAGAAGGTGCCGCACACATACCGTGCCACAGAACCATTGGAGAAACGCCCAATAAATGCGATAAAAGTACACACTCTAAACCAAAGTGGCAAAAGAACATAATCGTGTCATTGTTTGGCTGCACTGCACGATAATAATCATATTTCCCTCTCATAGCCATGCTTTTTTAAAAGCTCATCAAAGCTTTTGACAACCCATTCGTACTCTTTTTTGATGTTTCCGGCTTTCATCACGTCTGTCGTGTTCCAGAGATCACGGCGGTAATACTCCTCTGTCGCTGTCCAGTCCTGCGGCAGCCAGTCCCAGACAATCTCTTCTTTTCCGGTATCCGGACGGATAATATGTCCTTCAAATTCTCTGAGCCATTCGCACTCTGTCGCGGTGCGTCCAACCTTTTTTAACGTAAGCGAGGCTGTATCCTTTGCCCTGCCAAGCGGTGATACATAATATTCCTTTACCGGTATCTTTTCCAGACGCTTCGAAAGGCACTCTGCCTCCTTCCAGCCGGTTTCTGTCAATGAATCAATGCTGTAATCCGGATCAGCATGTCTGACGATCATAATTCGCATATCATTATCCTCTCTTTCCTACAGATTATGACAAATCACTTTCCTGCTTTTGCAAAGACCGTATACAGTAGAGAAATGCCGGTATCAGAAAGATATCCGCAAACACCCACGCTACCGGACTTGCAAAGCACACTGCAATATAACCAAACATCGGCACAAAGACAAAAGCGACCAGACTTCGTGCTACCATTTCACAGACACCTGCCACAACGGCAAGCATGCTAAAGCCCATTCCCTGAATCGTAAAGCGCACGATGTTTACTAATGCTAACGGAAAATAGAATGCACTATTTACGATCAAGAAGGTCTGTACCTTTCCTAAAATAGCCACCTCCTGCGCACTGACAAACAAAAGCGCAATCTTACTGCCAAACAGACAGAGTATCAGACAGGCGATTGCAGAATACAAAAGGCCTAACAGTGTACAGGACTTTAAGCCCTCACTGACACGCCTGATCTTTCTTGCTCCCACATTTTGTCCTGCATATGTCGACATCGTCGATCCCATCGCATCATATGGACAACAGAAAAACATACCGATTCTGGAACCTGCCGTCACACAGGCTACCGCCTGAGAACCGAGCGTGTTAACAGACGCCTGCAAAATAACACTTCCAATCGCCGTGATCGAATACTGTAGTCCCATCGGAACGCCCATGCTGCAAAGTCTGACAGCACACTTTCCATCCCACTTCCACTCCTCCCGGCTCAGATGAAGGATAGGAAAACGTCTTTTCATTACTATAAGACATCCTACTCCGGAAAGTGCCTGACTGACAACCGTAGCTGTGGCAGCTCCTGCCACTCCCATATGAAAGACTAAGATCAAAACAAAATCCAATATAATATTTATTATAGAAGATAATACCAAAAAATAAAGAGGTGTTTTGCTATCTCCCAGTGAGCGAATGATACCGGAAACCAGATTATACAAATAGGTAGCCGGAATTCCCAGAAAAATGATCCAGATATATGTATTCGCATCCGTAAAAATATCAGACGGCGTTCTCATCCATGTCATGATCTGCCGGCACAATATCGTAGTCGCGATCGTCATAACTGTTGCAAATGCTGCAGCAATCCAGACACTATTTGCTACAAACTTACGCAGTGCATGATAGTCCTTTGCTCCAAACTTCTGTGCGACCGGAATGGCAAAGCCGTTACAGACGCCCATACAAAAACCAATGATCATAAAGTTAATGGAACCGGTAGAGCCTACCGCCGCCAGCGCTTTTACTCCCAGACACTTTCCTACGATGATCGTATCCATCATATTATAAAACTGCTGAAAAAGCATTCCAAAAAGCATGGGCACAAAAAACTGAATGATCAGGCGCATAGGTGATCCTTCTGTCATATCACGTAAACTACTTTTCTTCTGTTCTACACTCATCGTATTTTCCTCTTTCCTTTTAAATATTTTAAATCTTCTAAAGCAAATTTTGCTTTTACTATTTTCTCCGATTGGCATCTAAATTTCGCAGACATATTTTTTATACAAAATCTCCTGTTATTTAACAGACGAAAAATGCCCACAAAATGCCGAATTTCCTTATAAAACCAGTGTTTTCATCTCAAATCAGTTTCTACATTATACTTGATTTTTCACAAAATGCAATAACTATTTGACATTCTTTTTTTGAACCCGTATGATAAATATTGTTTTGTTATATTTGTTATACGTTATATTATAATTGTAATAGAAAGGATGAATTATAATATGAATACCAATCCATTAGGAGAAAAAAATATTGGTTCTTTATTGGCAGAATTTGCCATTCCAAGTATCATCGCCATGCTGGTCAGCTCACTTTATAATATAGTAGACCAGTTTTTTATTGGACAAAGTATTGGAGAACTCGGTAATGCTGCAACAAACATCAGTTTTCCACTCTCCATCTCATGTATTGCGATCGCACTGCTTTTTGGAATTGGTGGTGCATCTGCCTTTAATATTGCTGCCGGAAAGGGACAGACAATTCCAGAGGAAGCCAAAAAAGCACCTCACTATATCGGCAACTCTGCCACCATGCTTGTCGGCTGTGGTGTCGTTTTGTGCCTGATTGCGCAGCTCTTTTTAAATCCTATGCTTACGTTTTTTGGTTCGCCGGACAATGTTCTTCCCTACGCCAGACCTTACACGCGCATCATTGCCTTTGGTTTTCCATTTTTAATCCTGTCCGCAGGAGGCGGTCACTTAATCCGCGCCGATGGCAGACCAAAGTTTGCTATGACCTGTAATCTGGTTGGCGCGATTGTAAACACGATCTTAGACGCCCTTTTTGTCTTCGTCTTTCAGTGGGGTATGAGTGGTGCTGCCATTGCCACCGTGATTGGTCAGGTGATAGCCGGAGCTATGGCTTTGTATATGTTACTACATACGCAAAGTATCCATATGACCAGAGCACACTTTCGTCCACGCACGCAGTATGTTCTGCGCATCATGTCGCTTGGTGCCGCTCCATGCAGCAACCAGCTGGCTATGATGATCGTACAGATTGTCATGAACAAATCTCTGAAATACTATGGTTCCCTGTCTGTATATGGCGAGGCAATCCCTATTGCCTGCGCTGGTATCATTACAAAGGTAAATCAGGTATTTTTAGCCTTTGTAATCGGTATTTCACAGGGACTGCAGCCAATCGTTAGCTTTAACTACGGTGCCAAAAAATACCGCCGTGTCAAGCAGTCCTATCTGTTAGCATCCCTTTGTGGATTTATACTTGCTGTTATCGCATTCGTAATGTTCCAGCTGATCCCAAGACAGATCATTTCATTGTTTGGTAACGGCTCTGAAGAATATTTTGCATTTGCTGAAAACTATTTTCGCATTTTCTTATTCTTTACATTTTTAAACTTTTTACAGCCGATCACTTCTAACTTTTTTACGGCGATCGGTAAGCCAAAGGGAGGTATTTTTCTTTCGCTGACACGACAGATCATCTTCCTTCTGCCCCTAATCCTTATTTTGCCTTTGATCATCGGAATCGACGGTATCATGTACGCAGGGCCTGTAGCAGATCTGATGGCAGGTATCACAGCCATTGCTATGGTAGCGCGCGAACTGCGCAAGCCTGCCTATAAACAGCCTTTATCATGACATGATTACACTTTATCCACCCGAAAGGAGCTTATCTATGGATACTACGACCAGTGTGGCAGTCAACACAGCCTCTACACTATCTGCACATCAAAAAGAAAAAGTATTTGAAAATATGAGTGACGGCATCATGACTGTCAACGAAAAAGGACGGATTACTTATATGAATTCCGCCTGTGAAAAAATATTTGACACTTCTCTTTCTGAGATGAAGGATAAATCTTTTGAAGAACTTTTTTTGAATAATAAAAAAAACAGAGCTTTTAACCGTCTATTTCTAAATACGATCAATAAGAATGCAACGACTGATAAGACAACCGTAAAATATGAGCACGATGGTATCATACAATATTTCACGATCGATATCAGTCTGATCCTTGCCGATGAAAATGTCCCTGACCGCTATAGTGCCTTTCCCGGCATGATCATTCTTTTTGACGATATTACGGAGCAGTACACCCTGACACAGCATAAGCATGACTGTGCCTATATCTTTGCAGGTCTAATCTTCTGTATCAGTCTGTATTTATCTATGTGGAGTTTATTTGAATTTACATTACATCGTTCTTACAAGACTTCATTTTATACGCTGCTTATCGAAGCAATGACTTTTCTTCTGTTTTTAGAGGTGTTCTTTTTTACAAGTCTGTCGATGCATGATATTGGTCTGATTCCCAAAAAAGGTACACTCAAAAAGACGTTTCGCGAAAGTGGCTACCTTCTTTTGATCGGCAGTGTTGCCCTTGTCTTTATCAAGGTCATTCTGACGCTCGCCGGTGTACAGATCAAAAGCCGCTTTATCGGCGGCTCTTTACACGGTGCGTATACTTATCTGTTTACCGCCTTTATTCAGGAATTTCTGGCAAGAGGTGTCATACAGACAAGCGTGAAATCATTAATGCAGGTAAAGTACCAGAAAATGTTTGGTATCCTTCTCACCTCATTACTTTTTTCACTGATGCATCTTCCATTTGGATTTATTTTTATGATGGGAGCCTTTCTTCTGAGTCTGATACTTGGCTATCTTTTTGAACGTCACGGCAATCTCTGGGGCTGTGCACTATTACATTGGGCATGCGGTTATCTTGCCATGTGTCTTTATTTCTAGATATATTAAGGGGAATCGCCAAGCGATTCCCCTTTTATATAACAACATATTGTACAAGCAGTTTCCTATAACTATCAAATGATCAGGGTATTCCCCCTTATAAAACTAGAACAGCTTTTTCTTGCGAAGCACCAGAAGCATCACAATACAAATAATCACTATCATGATACAAATCAACCCAAACCCGTGTGGCGTATGTGCAAGCGGCATCCACTTCGCATCCACATTCATACCGTATAATCCGGATACCAGAGTTGGAATACCCATAACCAGTGTCACAGATGTCAGCGTCTTCATAACATTGTTCAGACGATTGTCCAACACAGAGGACATCAGTTCTCTGGTTCCGTTGATGATATCACGATAAATCGTTGTCATCTCGATCGCCTGTCTGTTCTCGACAATTACATCACCAAGCAGATCCTTATCCTCTGGATATTGCTCTAAACGCTTATATCTGGTCAGACGGTCTAAGACCACACCATTCGCCCGAAGTGATGTTGCAAAGTATACTAATGTGGATTCCAGTGCATGTAAGTCGATCAGATCCACATCTTCTGTATTATAATCAATCCGTTCCTCTATCTCGGTACGCTTCTTATCTATGATGCGCAGATGTGACTGGTATAGTGTCGAAACACGGAACAGAATCTGATATACAAAACGCAGCTTCTTCTTTGTGCTGAACTCTTTGACTCTTCCATTGATAAATGCCTGTAAAACCGGCGTTTCCTCGGTACATACCGTAATGATCACATCAGAAGTCAGAATAATACCTAACGGAATAGTGTTATACGCTTCTTTATCATGACGAATCTCTGTCGCCGGTATATCCACTAAGATCAGAGTATATCCATCTTCCAGCTCCACACGTGAACTTTCCTCCTCATCCAACGCTGCCAGCAAATCCTGAAGGTCTATGTCTAATTTTTTTGCAATCTCTTCACCCTCTGTCACAGTAGGATTAATCATATTAACCCATGTTCCCGGTACCATGCTTTCCTCTTCATGGATGATCCTGTCATCGGTTCGGAAAAAATTAATCATGTTTTCACCTGCTTCCTGCGTCTATCTGATCAGCCGCTGAATCATTTTATCAGCCGTATTTACAGCCATATTATATTATAATGGATTTTGATACTTGTCACAACCCCATTTTCACCCCGTTTTCTTCTAAAGTTTCCTTTAGCTTTTCCAAAAGACCGTAACGCGCATCCCAATACTGCTCTGTCTTTGCCCATGCCTTCATCTGCATCTTGATCTTTACCGGTGAAAGCTTATCGATCACAACCTCCATCGTTTCTTCCTGACAAAGCAGCTCATCTGCACGCATCACATCCATCAATGTTTCACGAAGTGCCGTAATATCTGTTTCATATGGCACCATAAAGTCTAATATCATCATTCGTTTGGACACGTTTGTAACATTTGTGATCGTTGCATTGGTAATCGTACCATTTGGTATTGCGATCACCTTATTATCTACCGTAGATAAATGTGTATAAAAGACATCAATGCTGTCAACGGTTCCTTCTACACCGGACACCGAAATATATTCACCTACACGGAATGGTTTCAGTGCCAGTATCAGTACACCACCTGCAAGGTTTGATAAGCTCCCCTGCAGTGCCAGACCTATCGCCAGACCTGCCGAACCTACTAACGCCACAATGGTTGCCCCAACTCCCAATATCCATGCCACAACAAAGATCAGGATCAGATAATAGATCACCTTCGCAAAGGACATCACAAAATTCTGCACACTGATCTCTACCTCACGGCGAACCATCCATTTATTGGTCAGCTTTAAGCAGAACTTCACCAGACGCTTTCCGATCAGAAAAACAATCAGTGCAAACAACAACGTTTTAGCAAAGTCTAACAACGCACTGCGCTGCGACAAAAGGTATTCAATCAAAAAATTTGTCTTTTCTTCACTGCTTGCAGAAGAGTTCAGTGCCTTTGCCAGATCATCTGTGTCAAGCACCGTACTTGCTGCATCCAATAATAACCATATTCTATTCATGTTCTATCTCATCTCCACATACTTGTTCTACATTTTCACAAGGTGTGCAAAGATAAATACACACACCAAACGGCGGAACATTTACAGCAATCGAATCCGCTCTTCCATCCCAGCAGACCGGCTTGGAATTTAGTATTCTGCGATTCAGACAGCCCGTTCCACCATACATCATTTCATCACTGTTAAAGATTTCCCGATATCTTCCCGCAAAAGGAACCCCCACTCTGAAGTTATCATACTGAACCGGTGTAAAGTTGCAAAGCACCAGAAGCTGTTCCTCTTTTTTCTCATCCCTTCGCAAAAAAGCAATGATACTATGGTCAGCATCCATACAGCTGATCCATTCAAAGCCCTCTGTCACATAGTCACTTTCATAGAGTGCCGGATGATTCTGATAAAATTTATTACATTCTGCCACATACGTCTGCATTGCCTTATGCTCTTCCTGTGACAACTCTTCCCAGTGAATACTTGTCTTTTCGCTCCATTCTTCCTTTTGTCCAAACTCCTGCCCCATAAAATGAAGCTTCTTTCCCGGATGTGTCATCATATAACCATACGCTGCCCTGAGATTTCCAAACTTCTGCTCCATTTTGCCCGGCATCTTCATAAGCATGGAACCCTTTTGATGCACCACCTCATCATGCGAAAAAGCTAACAGAAACTTTTCACTGTAAGCATAGATCATACTAAAGACCAAAGAGCCATGACTTCCCTTGCGAAACAGCGGATCGAGCTTCATATAGTACAAAAAGTCGTTCATCCATCCCATATTCCACTTCAGATCAAAGCCAAGCCCCTTCTCTTCCACACTGCCTGTCACCATCGGCCATGCAGTTGATTCTTCTGCGATCAGAAGTGCTCCATCCTTTTCCTGATGAAACACACGGCTTAGCTTGCGAAGCATGGCTGCCGCCTCCAGATTCTCATTTCCACCGTACTGATTTGGAATCCACTCTCCGTCATACCGTCCGTAATCCAGATACAGCATAGATGCCACGGCATCCATACGGATTGCATCCGCATGATATACATTTTTCCAGAACATGGCATTGGAGATCAGAAAATCTGCCACCTGTGGACGACCATAGTTATAGATCAAGGTTCCCCAGTGCGGATGCTCACCCTGACGCGGATCAAGATGTTCATACAGACATGTTCCGTCAAAGCGCGCCAGCCCGTTCTGATCCTTTGGAAAATGAGCAGGCACCCAGTCTAAGATCACACCAATATCCTGCTGATGCATATAGTCCATAAAGTACATAAAATCCTCTGGGCTTCCGTACCTTGAAGTTACCGCATAGTAACCTGTCACCTGATATCCCCATGATTCATCCAGAGGATGCTCCATCACAGGCATTAACTCCACATGTGTATATCCCATCTTTTTTACATAATCAGCAAGTTCGTGTGCAATATCACGGTAGTTCATAAAGCCACCGACTGTATTCTTTCCACCGGCTGACCGCTTCCACGAACCCAGATGCACCTCATATACAGACATCGGCAGCTTCTCATAGTTCTGCCTGCTTCTCTTTTTGAGCCACGCATCATCTGACCATGTATACCCCGACAGATCAGTGACAACGCTGGCATTTTTAGGTCTGACTTCACTTTGAAAACCATACGGATCTGTCTTTAGCACGATCGTTGTCGCATTGATCTTAATCTCAAACTTATAAAGCTCCCCACATCCCAGATCAGGAATAAAAAGGGAAAACACACCGGAATCCCCCTGACGGCACATCGGATGCCTGCGTCCATCCCATTGATTAAAATCACCAACCACGCTTACCCTTAAAGCATTTGGTGCCCACACGGCAAAATGAACGCCCGACACCTCATCTCCGGCAAGCTTTTCCTTCTTTTTCTGTCCCCAGCAGATAGAAGCATTTTCCCCATACCCCTTAACCACTGCCGGATGTGCTCCCAGAAAGCGGTACGCCTGTGTGCTCTCTCCCTGCGCAAAAAGGGCCAGATCCTTTTCCTCTATAAAAGACGGATACAGATACGGCTCCCGATACAAAATTTCCGAACCATCCGCATATTTTGTCAAAAGCTCATAATAACACTGCTTTCTCTGCGGAAGCAGTGCCGCAAAAAAGCCTGCTTCATCAGCCTCCTGCATCTGATACAGCTTTCCATTTTTTTTGCACTTTACAAAGACAGACTTCGCATCCGGTAAAAAGCTCTGCACCAAAACACCACCGCGAACCTTATGTGCCCCTAACACCTGTTCCGGATGGTCATGCTCCGAATACACGATTGTTTCAATCTCTGCCCAATCCATCAAATCATACAGCTTCTTGTCCATCACTCTCATCCTCCATATACTGCACAAATATCTTCTCTAATATACGTTGCTGCAACACGGCATATCCCACCGGAAGTAAGAAAAGCAGCAACGGAAACATAGCATAGCTTGTCACCAGAAGAATATAAAAGATTATCTCCAGAAAAAGTATCATCACACTCGCTGCCGGATGAGCAACCGCCATCATCGCTGCACTGCTGATAAGCTTTTTCCCCTTACACTCAAAGCGTGACAATATCGGAAACAGATATCCGCTAAGAATCAATATAATACAAAGCACTGCAAAATATACTCCTGCAGCAATCACACCTGCCATGTTTTTCCAGCTTGTCGCTACATAAAAAATATTAATTCCCATCAACAACATGATCAGAAACTGAATGAGCCACGCAATGATTCCCTGCGCCAGATTGATCCGGAAAGAGTGAAAAAACTCTTTCGCTACATATCCTTCGCGCTTTACGATCACCTTTCTCGTCGATGCATATAATGCACAAAATGCCGGCCCGATTGTCACGATCGGAATGCAGCATACCAAAAAGAACAGAGAAATGATCAATATATCGAATAACTTGGACAAAAACAACATAAAACCACTATCTGGTGCTAAAATACGGCTCATACGCTTTCTCACTTCCCCTTCTTGCTAAATCTCATGTACAAACAATCCACTGCGAAGCTTTGGTTCAAACCAGGTTGACTTCGGTGGCATCAAAAGTCCTGCATCTGCTACTGCAAAAAGCTCGCCAATTGATGTCGGATACATGGCAAATGCTACTTTCATGTCGCTGTCTGCGCGCTTTTCTAATTCCCCCAGACCACGGATTCCTCCTACAAAATCAATGCGGTCATCGGTACGCGGATCCTGTATTCCCAGTACCGGATGCAACAGATACTCCTGCAAAAGTGACACATCAAGCGAATCTACGGCATCCGTAATCTTCTTTAACTCATCTGAGATTTCTAACAGATACCACTCTTTTTCCAGATACATCGTAATCTGTCCCTTTTTCTTCGGATGCTCTGCCTTGTCAAGCTTTTGTACCGAAAAGTTTTCACGTACCTTGTCTAAAAATTCCTCTTTTGATAATCCGTTCAGATCTTTGACGCAACGGTTATAGTCCATGATCATAAGCTGATCATCCGGAAAAAGCACAGACAAAAAGTAATTAAATTCTTCCTCTCCGTTAAATTTCGGATTCTCTTTTCTTCGTTTCAAACTGACCTTTACTGCGGATGCCGCTCTATGATGTCCATCTGCTATATAGATATCCGAAATCTGTTCAAATGCCTGACAGATTGTTTCGATCTCCTGTGCATCTTCAATCTTCCATACAGTATGTCCAATCCCGTCTTCTGCCACAAAATCATATAGCGGACTGCTTGTCTGCATTACATGATCTACGACATCATTAATACTTTTCTGTGAACGGTACGCCAAAAAGATCGGGCCTGTCTGCGCACTCATGGTATCTACATGACGGATTCTGTCCTGTTCCTTTTCTTCTCTTGTATTTTCATGCTTTTTAATCACATTGTTCATATAATCATCCACACTGGCACAGGCAACCAGTCCTGTCTGCTTTCTTCCATTCATCGTCAACTGATAAATATAATAGCAGCGCCTATCATCCGTGATAAAAATATTTTCTTTTTTCATCTGCTGATAGATTTCTTTTGCCTTTTCATAAACACATAGATCATATGCATCAACCGTATCCGGAAACTGTGTTTCCGCCCGGTCAATTTTTAAAAATGATAACTCTTCCTTTGCTACAACTTCTTTCGCTTCCTTGCGGTTATATACATCATATGGCAAAGCCGCTACGCGTTTTGCATATGTTTTTTCCGGTCTGACTGCCACAAATGGTTTTACTACTGCCATAATTTTTTCCTTCTCTTTCTTTTTTATTTTCCTTCTGCACACGAACTGTATCCTGATGATACTAACACAGCACATATGCAGACAACTCCCTTTTTATTATATCAAAAAACCTTCTAAAAACCTATCCCCTTTTTCGCTCTGTCACTTTTCCTTTGCCTCATTCTTTGCTATACTAAAGTTAGTAAAAAAAGCTTTTTTAAGAACATATTTATCTTTAATACAGATTTTAATTCAAAAGATATTTTCAAATGCCAAAGTGCACAAAGGAGGGAGAATTATGTTAAAGTCAGTTATTTTTGATATGGATGGAGTAATCATCGACAGTGAACCACAGCATGCCCGTGCTGCACTACGGGTTTTTGCAAAATATAATCTTCCGGTGGATCTTAGCTATTGTAAAAGCTTTATTGGAAGTTCCACCAAAAACATGGCAGAAAGCACCATCAGAGAGTTTGATATGCCTGTGTCTGCAGATGAGCTTCTGTTAGAACTTAACGAAGAGAAAAAAATACTGCTGAAAGAAGAAGGATATCAGGTGCTTCCCGGTGTGGTTGAACTGATCCAGACCTTATACCGGGCCGGTATCCGCCTTGCGATTGCTTCTTCCTCTTCCCCATCTGAGATAGAGCATGTTGTAAAGACCTTAAAGGTCAAAAAATATTTTGATAAGCTTATTTCCAGCGGTCATGTAAAGCATCCAAAGCCGGCACCGGATACCTTTGAGCTTGCCTTAAAAGAAATGGGCTGTAGTCCAAAAGAAACAATCGTAATAGAGGATTCCTGCAACGGATGTCTTGCTGCAAAAGCTGCCGGTCTTACCTGTGTCGGATATGTTAATCTTCACTCCGGCAAGCAGGATCTTTCTAAAGCAGATGTCTTACTGGAATCCTTTGAAGGAATCGATGAGCGTTTCTTTCACCACGTACTGGCGCGCAGTCTTGGGACTCCTGTTACGATTGCTGACACGAAACGCCTGCTGATCCGCGAATTGGCACCGGATGATATTAAGGCGATTTATTCCATCTATCAGGATCCGGATGTCCGCAAATTTATTCCGGATATCGATGATTACCTTGCTGTAGAGATGGAAAAACAGCTTGCTTATATCCGAAATGTCTATTCCTTTTATGGATACGGTGTCTGGGGTGTCTTTAGCAAAACCTCTAAAAAGCTGATTGGCAAGTGCGGTCTTGAAAATCTGACAGTTGACGGCAAAGAAGAGATTACTCTGTCCTATCTTTTGGACACAAAGTACTGGGGATACGGATATGCTTTGGAATGCTGCCGCGCTGTCTTTGCTTACGCAAAAGAACAACTTGACATCAAACGGATCGTTGCCGTGATTGACAAAGAAAATACCCGCTCTATCCGCACTGCAACGAATCTGAATATGACCTTAGAAAAAGAAATTGACTATAAGGAACGGCCTTGTGTACTTTACGCTATCAGCCTATAGGATGATAAAGCAGACTGTACATAAACAAAGTGATTCTTATCGGTGCACCACTACTATATGAAATTTTTTCTACTTCAGAAAAACTCCCTTTCAAGAGCAGGAAGTTTCTTTTCCTGACTGTGAAGGGGAGTTTTTTTATCCGATATTTTTCTATCCGATATTTCGTTGCCACACCATTCTTGTGTAACTTTGCTGCTACCGGGCTTTTTTCTGGTTTTTATTACCATTTGTAACAGAATTATTGTTGTCTTTACTGTTTTTGCCGTTAGTATTCTTATTCGTGCTGTTGTTATTTGCATC
The DNA here is from genome assembly GCA_934317005.1 of uncultured Lachnospiraceae bacterium. Lineage (GTDB taxonomy): Bacteria > Bacillota > Clostridia > Lachnospirales > Lachnospiraceae > Butyribacter. The sequence continues at coordinate 180,845 of CAKREB010000004.1, read as the reverse complement.
GTCTGCATTATTTGTGTTGTTGTCATTTCCGGTCACATCATCTACCGCATCTTCCGTACCATTTACTGCATCGTCTACGGCATCCTCTGCGCCGTCAATCACATCATCCACACCGTCTTCCACATCGTCCATTACGCCATCCGTAGCTTCCGGTGAAGCAGTTGCTTCCTCTGTTTTCGGTGCTGATGTTGCATTGTCCATGTCATTGTTACCATTCTTATTGCCGCATCCTGTAAAAACCATAAGTGACAGACAAGATGCCATAGCAAGCACAAGATATTTTTTCTTCAAATCACTCACCATACCTTTCTGTTTTCAGGATATCCCACTGCAAGCTGTACTGCGACAGATTACAACAAGAATCCTCTTAATCTTACGAAATTAGTATGGCTTTCTTTTTATAAATTATTCTGTTTTTCACATTTTAATTCGATGATGCCGTGTTCGCATCCGTGCTATCACCGGAAGTGCTGCTATTCGTCTTACTTTCCATATCCTTAGATGCTTTCTGCTTATCTGATCTGTCTGTAAACTTTGGAATGGAAATTTCTACCAGCTTTTTTTCATCCGAATACTGCAGCTGTATCATCGTTCCCTCTGAGATATCTGACAGGGATGCTTCTGACGTTCCTCCCTGCTGTTCTACATAACATATTTTTATACTGTCATCTACTGTAACTGTCTTGGTTTCACCCGTTGACTGAAAGCCCCTCATACCATCACCGTGTCCGCCCTGTGCCGGTGCATTTCCATCCGGTTTAGCACTTCCCTCAGGCTGTGCAGGGGCTTCTCCCTCAGGCTTAGCGCTTCCCTCAGGCTGTGCAGGGGCTTCTCCATCCGGTTTAGCGCTTCCCTCAGGCTGTGCAGGGGCTTCTCCATCCGGTTTAGCACTTCCCTCCGGTTTGGTGCTCTCATCCCTCTCAAGAATCTCACATGTGATATCCTTACCGCTTACTTTCGTAACCTTTGCAAAGACAATGTTATCATTTTTTAATTCTTCAGAGCTTCCTGCTACAGACGACACAATATCCGATGAATCAGATGTGCCCGTAGAACTTCCACATCCTGTCAGCAACAAACCTGCCATCAAAGCTCCTACTGTTAGTTTTGCTATTTTCTTTCTCATCGCAATCACCATTCCTTTCAAATAATATATCCTTTCACACTTTAAACAGCTTCTTTTTATCTTCCATAAGATCAGAGTATCAAAAGTTGGAAATCTATTCAGACTTCGTCAAAGCAGGAAAGTCCTTTTGATACCTTAATACTACTATAAAATACAAAGATTAAAAAAAAGTGATGAAACTGTGTATACTTTGTGTTCTCAGAACAAAACGCCTGATTCTCAAAAAATACACTGCTTCATCACGAAGTGAGAAATTTTTTCAATTATTCTTCAATAGAATATTCTTCCGGATATTCCTTATGCTTTCCTACATACTTATATGCCGGACGAATAATCTTGCCTCTGTTTACCAGCTCTTCTAAGCGATGTGCACTCCATCCTGCGATACGCGAAATAGCAAAAAGAGGAGTAAACAGTTCCTCAGGAATGCCAAGCATCGTATAAGTAAGTCCACTGTAAAAATCAACATTTGCACAGACAGGCTTCATCACATGTGAACGACTCATGATCAGCTCCGCTGCTACCTTCTCTACCGTATTGTATACGGAGAACTCGTCTTCCATGCCCTTTGTAACAGCAAGCTTTCTTGCAAATTCCTTTAACACTACCTCACGCGGATCGGAAAGCGTATAAACCGCATGTCCCATACCATAGATAAGTCCTGAGCCATCAAACGCTTCTTTCTTTAATACCTTCTGTAAATAATCACGTATCTGCGCTTCGTTTGGTGTCTTTCCACATTTGTCGTGCAGATCACGGATCATCTGCTGTACCTTCAGATTAGCACCACCATGGCGAGGACCTTTCAGTGAGGCAATGGATGCTGCCACAGCCGAATATGTATCTGTACCTGACGAAGTAACTACATGATTGGTAAATGTAGAGTTGTTACCACCACCATGCTCTGCATGAAGCACTAACGCTGCGTCTAGTACTCTGGCTTCTAACTCTGTAAATTCTCCATCCGGTCGAAGCATATGTAAAATATTTTCCGCTGTAGAATATTCCGGTTTGGCAGGCTTGATCACCAGGCTGTCAAAGAAATGAAAATGACGATATGCATGATAGTTATACACTGCGATCAGAGGAAGCTTTGCCACTAACTGCAGTGACTGACGAAGTACATTCGGTACAGAGATATCATCCGGATTCTCGTCATATGAGTATAAGGTCAGTACACTCTTTTGCAGACCATTCATCAGGTTAGGACTTGGTGCCTTCATGATAACATCTCTGACGAACTGACCGGACAATTCCTGCAGACTGCTGATAATCTCTACAAATGTCTTTAACTGCTCTTTGGTTGGCAGTTTTCCAAACAAAAGGAGGTATGTTGCTTCTTCAAAAGCAAATCTCTTCTTTAATGATGCACCCACTAATTTCTTGACATCATATCCCTGATAGTATAACTCACCATCTGCAGGTTCCTTCACACCCTGCACGATCTTATAACCACTGACATCCGAAATCTCTGTTAAACCGGTCAGAACACCTTTACCTGTGCTGTCACGCAAGCCTCTCTTTACATCGTATTCCTGATACAGATTCAGATCAATTGCTCCGGACTGCATACAGTTTTCTACCAATTCATCAAATTTATTATTTAAGACATCACCTAACGACATCATTGTGTCAGTTCCCATGACGATCCCTCCTCTATCTCATTCAATGCGCGCATCAAATTCATTCCTGTATGATTGTATGCATGTATACACCCTATAGACAAAAATAACTTGACGCCAACATTTACCATAATACATGAAATAAGAATTAGCGTCAAGTTTTCTTCCAAAAGATCTTCTGCCTCAAATGCTTTTATGATGCACTGCGCGCACGGTATTCCAGACGAAGCTTGTCCGTTAAAAGTGCCATAAATTCTGAATTGGTCGGCTTTCCCTTTCCGGCGCAGACGGTATTACCAAATACTTCCTCTAAGGTATCAATATTTCCCCGGCGCCATGCCACTTCAATCGCATGACGGATGGTACGTTCTACACTACTTGCTGTTGTCTTGTACTTCTTAGCGATCGCAGGATACAGAAATTTAGTAATATAATGCAGCATATTTCTGTCATAAAACGCCATTACAATACCTTCCCTGATATATTGATACCCCTTAATATGTGCCGGAATGCCTATCTCTAACAGGATATTGGTTACATCAATCTCCAAATCTCCGCAAAAAGAACATCCCTCTGACATATTTCTGTGCTCTTTATTCTCTTTTTCTCTCTCCTTTGGTATTTCATTGCAAACGACCGTCTGCATCTTTGTTTTTTCTGCATCATTTTTGTGCATCAGTTGTGCCATCCGCTTAATAAGCATCGTATTGGAAACGGGCTTCATCATATAATAATCCGCACCGGCCTGTATCGCTTCATCTACAAGATTTTCCATTCGCAATGCTGTTTCAATAATAAAGATTGGCTTTTTTAATATGTAGTCTGCCTGATTGATCTCCTCTAAAATACCAATCCCGTCAATCCCCGGCAGAATCATGTCCATTACCACAATATCCGGTTTTTCTGAACGTATTGCTTCCAGTGCCTTACTCCCGTTTCCGGTCGCTAAGATCACTTCCATCCCCATACTTGCCATTGTTTTTTGCTTGCTTTCTCGATCCTGTAAATTATTGTCTGCGATAATCACCCGCATCCCAACTGTATTCATTTTTCCTCCCTTCTGCTGCTCTCGCAGCATCACCCTTTTATACTATTGCGCCTTTTGAGCGCATATTGCAATTTCTTGCAACTTTTTTTCTATTATATCCCTGTTCATGGAACAATAACGGAAGTGAAATGGAATTCAGATGGAATTTCGATATTATTTTTCCAAAAAAAGACCTTATAATGCCGAAAACAATGTTTTTCTTCCTCATTTGCACTCACATTTCGCCTGTTTTTAACATTTAATCAAAGCATACATCTCTGTATATTATGTATCCTTCATAGTTTAAGAAAGCAGATAATGATTCAACTGTCCCATACGTTCCTCTGCCCAGCTGTAGTCTAACAGATAATCTCCCACAAACTGACGTCTGGCATGCTCTTTTCCTTCCAGAAACTGATACAGATCGCACTCAAACAGATCAACATTTACCCTTCTGCTTCCATGATTGGTGACAAACATATCCTGAATGCCATATTCTGTCAATTCCCTGTACAGTCCCTTACAGACCTTACTGCACAGGCTCTGCGTTGCTTCATCGTTAGGACGTTCCTCCCACAACGCACAGATAATCTGGTCTGTACTGACCGTGCCTCCCTGCCTGTCCACTAACAGTGCCAAAAGCTCCTTCGCCTTTCCGCTTCGAAACATAATAGGCGTATTGTTGACAAATACATCAAAATGTCCAAATGTCTTAACAAAAACACCTTTCTTTTTCCGCTTGGATAAAAGACACGCTGAGTCAACCGCATACGCAAACTCTTCTTTCGTATATGGCTTTAACAGATATGCCGCTGCATGAATCTGAAACGCTTCCATCGCATAATCAGCTGTATCCGAAATGACAATCACCATCACATCAGGATACTGTTTTCGCAAATATTTTGCTAAAAACATGCCGTCCGCTTTTTTTGCATCAGCTTCAACCACCACCAGATCTACTGCGTTGTGTTCCATAAAGCGCAGCACACTCCAGTCATTCTGAAAGCTGCCGATCATATGCACTTCCGGTATCTGCTGTACCATTGCTTCAAATGTGCCTGCTACCTTCAAACTCTCCTCAACAAGAATTGTTTTCATAAATTTTAATCTCCCTACCTTTATACTCTCTTTTCCTATCTACATTTATAATATATTATGATTAAATTTTATTGTCAACCATGATAAATTGCTTTTCCCCCCCTTGACGTATTAAAAAAAATAGGGAATACTAAGAAAGGCATTGAAAAGGCAGATTTTTATCGGATTTTTTATGCCGCTTTTTCATTACTACTATTTATATTTTGGAGGATGATCTTATGAAATATACCCACATAAAATCACTTTTTGCAACCCCACAAGACTATATAAACAAAGAAGTCACCGTATGTGGATGGATACGCAATATCCGCGATTCCAAAAGCTTTGGATTTATCACATTAAATGATGGCACCTTTTTTACACCACTTCAGATTGTTTTTGATGATTCTTTACCAAACTTCAATGAAATCCGCAAGCTTAACATCAGTTCTTCTCTGATAGTGACAGGTACTCTTGTAGAAACCCCACAGGCAAAGCAGCCTTTTGAGATTCAGGCAACGCATATCACTATAGAAGGAACATCCACCCCTGATTATCCGCTGCAGAAAAAACGTCATACGATGGAATATCTTCGCACGATTCCGCATCTGCGTCCACGTACCAACACCTTTCAGGCAGTTTTTCGTGTGCGCTCACTGATTGCCTATGCCATTCACAAATTCTTTCAGGAACGTGATTTTGTATACGTGCATACACCAATTATCACTGGAAGCGACTGCGAAGGTGCCGGCGAAATGTTCCAGCTTACTACCTTAGACATGGCACACCCTCCTTTCAATTCAGACGGTACAATAGACTACTCACAGGATTTCTTTGGAAAGGAAGTAAATCTTACGGTCAGCGGACAGCTCAATGGAGAAACCTATGCGATGGCGTTTCAAAATATCTACACTTTTGGGCCTACATTCCGTGCAGAAAATTCAAACACTACAAGACACGCAGCAGAATTTTGGATGATCGAACCAGAGATGGCTTTTGCTGATTTAAACGATGACATGCAGATTGCAGAAGACATGTTAAAATATATCATTTCTTATGTTATGGAACATGCGAAGGAAGAACTGCAATTTTTCAATCAGTTTGTTGATAAGGGACTGTTAGAGCGCCTAAATCATGTGCTTCACTCCGAATTTGGACATATCACTTATACGGAAGCGATCGAACTTTTAAAGCCTCACAATGACAGCTTTAAATACAAGGTAGAATGGGGATGTGATCTGCAGACAGAGCATGAACGCTATCTGACGGAACAAATCTTCAAGCGTCCTGTATTTGTCACGGATTATCCAAAGGAAATCAAAGCATTTTATATGAAACTAAACGATGACAAAAAGACCGTTGCCGCTATGGACTGTCTGGTTCCCGGAATTGGCGAGATCATCGGTGGCAGTCAGCGCGAAGACGATTACGAGCTTTTGCTGCAGAGAATACAGGAAAACGGAATGAATCCAAAAGATTACGCTTTTTATACCGATCTTCGAAAATATGGCACTGCACGCCATGCCGGCTTTGGTCTTGGCTTTGAACGCTGCGTCATGTATCTGACCGGCATCACCAATATCCGCGATGTACTTCCATTTCCACGCACTGTCGGAAATTGCCAGCTATAATATATATTTTATAAAAAAGAAAGAGAGAATGCGCGTCATTCTCTCTTTTCCAATACATACCCCTTTCCATAGATACTGATGATCTGATATGAGGTATCCTTTAGTTTTTTTCTAAGCTGTGTGATCAGCATATCTACCGAGCGGCTGTTCTTACTTCTTCTTACTGATGCATTTTCAGCTAAAATATCTGTTCTTGTCAGGATTTGGCCTTTTTGTTCAAGAAAAAGTTTCATCAATCTGCTTTCCTTTGGAGTAAGGCGAAGTTCTTTCTCACCAATCCAGAGTTTTTGCTTTTCAAGTTCTTCATAAATATCCGGATAGGCAGTGTTGCTTCTGATACACGGTTCTTTTCTTAGAAGATACCGTCCAATCCTCGCCATGCAGATATCAAGCTTCTTTTCTTTGCTGATATAATCGGATGCTCCTATCGAAAAAGCTTCCAATTCTCTGCCGTCGTCCTGCATACCATCCATAAAAATAACCGGAATGGTGACGTTTTTACAGATTTTTTGTGCCATAGCCATATCTGACACAAGGATTACTTCTATTTTCTTTTTTTCTGTCTTTTCACTGTATTGCGCAAGCTCCTGCACAGACTCCATTTCTTCCAATCCAATGCCTTCCTTTTGAAGCTCTCTTCGAAGCTGTTCACACCAGCCGATATCTTCATCATATGCTGCGATAAATCTTTTCTGTATTTCCATCTTCCCCCTCGACATGCAGGCTGCCACTATATAAAATGCTCCACTCCCTGCGCCTGTAGTTCTGTCTTAAATGTGTCTATCTGATCCGGTGGCAGATACTGACGCCCGTTTTTTGGCTCATATACCCGGTAATTCTGCATAATGACCTCTTCTTTAAGATCAACAACTAACACATCAGCTCCCGCCTGAAATGCCCGTATTCTTCCATCTCTTAGCACACAGTCTAAGGTAGGACTGGCAATGATCTCTGCATTTGGAAGCATCAGCCGCATAATTGCCAAAAGATATAGTGTCATCTCCCCATTGCCACTCCGCTCCCGCTCAAACGTCGTATGTAATGCCGGCAAAAAGGCACCAATATCCACGATTGCCGGTTCAAACACTTTCATAAACTGAAGATCTTTCCAGACATTATCTATCGTCTGATACGGGATGCCTACTAAGAAACCTGTTCCGGTGCGATACCCTGCTCCCTGTAGCTGCCACAGACTCTGCCTTCTGAGTAGCTGCGACATATTGGATGGATAGATCCTTTTAAAATGGATTTCATCCGCACTTCCATGTCGTAAAATATAGCTGTCTGCTCCTGCCTGATGCCACGCCTGATATGTTTCCTCTGTCTTTTCCCCCAAAGCTAATACCACCCTGCTATCCGGAAATGCTTCTCTGACTGCCTTAATCAGTGCTGCACCACGCTTTCGGTCATAATAAACGTCATCTCCACTTTCTAATAAAAATGTATGGATTCCCTGTCTTTCAAATTCTTTGCAGCACTCTAGCACCAGCTCCTGTTCCATGCGATATCTTCCTGCAAACTGGTTTCCCCGTCGTATGCCACACATCTTACAATCAAATTTACAAAAACTACTGATAGGGATTCTTCCCCATATCTGAACAGCATCTTTTTTCTGCTTTGTGCGTACTACCCGCGCCAATTCATTGATATATTCCGTTGTTTCTACGTTGCGGAATCTCAACAGCTCGATAAATTCTTCTTTTTCCAGATTTCCCAATGCCATCAGCTTATTGACAAACTGATCCATACATTTTCCCATAAAAAAAACACCTCTTTGCTTTTTATGACTGCCTTACTCATCTTATCACAAAGAGATGTTTCCTTCCACTATATCTTTTTTAGCACGCTACAGCGGTCTTTTTATCACTTTCAACAGATTCAAACTGATGCAGAATGCTACGTATGGTCTGATACAGATCTTTCTTTAGCTCATCGATTTCAACCGGGACATGATTAAGTATCACATTATAGCAGGTAGCATTGACTAACTCAACGATCATAAAGATCATAAGCTCCTTCTGACGATACTTTTTCTTTGACATCTGAAGCAAAGAGTCAAAGATATCCATACAGTTTCGATTGTCCAGATCTACGATACGCATATTGGAAAATACGCCCCAGCTCAGATTCTTGGAAATAAAGCGTAACAGACTTGGATTATCCTTTAACTGGTTGATCACGGCATCTACTAAAAGAATAACGCATTCTTCAACCGATTCAAAATGCTGCTCTACCAAAAGATTATTTAATTCCAGATTTGCACGCTCAAATACGCGGTTTGCCTGTGTAGCGATCAGGCAATCCTGCACCTCGTATTTATCCTTAAAGTATAAATAAAAGGTTCCTTTTGCCATTTTCGCCTCTTTTACGATTTCAGAAACCGAGGTATTATCAATTCCTTTTTCCGTAAATAGTTTGTAGGCTGCGGATAACAAAGCCGCTTTTTTCTGTCTTTTCTTGTCCTCGATCTTGCCCAATCGTACCGCTCCTTTACCTGCAGATACAGCTTTTTTCTATCTGCTGTATCTGCATCCAAATTGTCGTTTATTATTCGTCTGCCTTTAACTCTTCCGTTGTCATAATAAACTTCACGCTTCCTGACATTTCATCCGATACACCGGAGAATGATGTATAGTTTTTAGATGCTTTATCAAGTGCCTTTACTCTGTCTTCCAGATCTGTACTGTTATCTAACAGATCACTGATCGTATCTGTAATCTTATCTGTTCCGTCCTTCTTAAAGGTCTTCATGCCATCGTACAGATCAACAGCACCATCTGCCAGCTTTCCAATACCATCAGATACCTTATCGGTAGATGTCACCAATGTCTTAACACCGCTGACAAGCTTACCTGTTCCTGTTGCCAGACTCTTTGTAGCTTTGCGGAATGTTCCACTGGAAGCTGTCAGTTTCTTACTATTCTTCTTGATCAGACCTGCGTTAGATGAAATCGCATCGGCTGCGCTTTCTAATTTCTTATTATTTGCAGTTAACAGCTTTCCATTCTTATAGATCAGATCCAACTTAGAAGTAATGGTTGAAATGCTCTCTTTGATCGTTGTGCTTGCTGTCATCAAAGGCTCCTTGTAGCCTCTTAAGGTTTCTGCGTTCTGTGCGATCAAATCAGCGCTCTGTCCTAACTGCTCTAAACCGGTATAAAGATTCTGTTCCTTTGACTCGGTATTTGTTGCAGCTTCAATCTGAGCCAACGCTGCTGCCAGATCCTTTGCTCCATTGCCATCGAGTTCTCCATCAGATGTTCCGTTTGTGCTTGCTGCGATGGAAGAAGCTAACTTTTCTGCACCCTGCATGTATGCGATAGAACCTGCTGCTGCCTGTGCCATCTGCTGATACTGCGCTTTCTTTGTAGCATCTGACTCGGAAGCTGCCAATGCTTCATACTGCTTCTGCATAGCACTCAGAGCCTGAATGCAGGTATCTGCATTTTCCTTCTGTGAATCCAATGCACTTGCACCTTCACTGATCGTCTTTACACCTGCCTGAACCTGCTTTAAGCCATTGTCAACAGTTTCTACACCGTTCTTTAATGTCTTTGCGGCACCTGTCAGGCTTGTCATGTTTTCTTCTGAAAGAAGTGTATTGACACCGGTTGTATAAGCATCTAACTTCTCATCAAATTCCTTATAAGATGTAGGGAACTTTGAGCTTGCAGAATACAACTGACCTACACCGTCAATCAGCTTTTTGGTATTCTTTGTATATTTCTTTGTGCTCTTTGCAAATGTCTTAGCACCATCTGTATAAGTATTGACGGCACCAAGCAACTTATCTGCTGACTTTGTATATTTATCTGTCGCTTTATTAATCTTCTGACTTCCATCATCCAATGTCTTTACACTGTCATTTAATGTATCGATTGCATCAGAGTATGTGTTAAAGTTATCATCTAACTTATTCAGATTACTCTGAATCTTATCAGAACCGTCTACCAGTTCATTTGCCGCATCCTTTAAGTCATCCATTTTATCTTCCAGATCGTTTGTGTCAGAAACCTTGCCTAAGTCGATATCCTTAAAAATATCAGAGGTTGCCATCGTATATGTCTGACCTAATTCGAAGTCCTTCACATCTGCTGTAATTGTAACAGTATCTGTGACCTTATCCTTGATGTCATCCAGATCAACATCTACATCATCGCCAAAATCAATGTCATCCAGATTCAGACTTTCCTTTAAGCCCGGCATTCCATATGCCATAATAATGTCATTTTCTCCTTCAGAAAGCACCTGTCCATTATCAATGGATACATTTGTAAACTTCTCTACCGGAAGAATCATGCCGGTTGCCATAAGAAATGGTGTGTAAACTTCTTTCTTTTCTCCACCGACCTTAACCGTCTGCTTTGCTGTATTGGTATAATGCAGTGTCATCTTAAGCTTTCCGCTCTTGCCGATCAGATCCTTTGGCTCAACCTTTTTACCATCTAATTCATATTCAATCTCTACGCCAACCGGAAGCTCTTTGTCTGTCGTTCCCTGATAATAGATGTCCTTATCAGCAGTATCCCATGTTACATTGCTTCCATCCTGTGTAAACTTTTCATTTCCTTTTGTGTTCTGAATATCTGTTAAGTCTGACACATCCTTTAATGTACCGTTCACTCCGGAATTTTTTAACCAGTCAGATACAACAACGCTCTGCTTTGCACCAGCAGCATCCATTGTAACGTATACGGTTTCTTCCTTACTTACATCTGATGCGTTCTGTGTTTCTTTTGTATTATCAGCAACCTTCTCTGCAACTAACTGCACTCCTGCAGCTGCAACCTTTGTTGCTGCAAATGTATGAGAAGCATATTCTACACTACCAAGTAATAAACCGGATGCCAATACACAGGTAAGTCCGATCGCTGCCATTTTCTTTTTACTCTTTCTCATAGTAAATCCTCCATTCTACCGCATTTTGCGGCACATTTTGTGATAAAACTGATTCTTTTTTGCATTTTTGTGTAAAATCTTATTTTTCACACTAATCCTCAATTACTATATTTCCATGTTCTTTATCTCTCTGATGAACCTTTTCCTTGACCATATCCCAGGTAGAACGGATGATCACACCGTCAAATACCCAAAGCATAGCAGGCAGGATACAGATAACGACGATCATACTAATGATCGCACCACGTGAAAGCAGTGTACATATTGCACCGATCATATCAATGCTTGAATACATTACTACACCGAACGTCGCTGCAAAGAAACAGCAGCCACTTGTCAAAATAGATTTAAACGAAGCCTGATGCGCAATAACGATTGCATCCTTCTTACTTCTCTTTCGAACCACACGCTCCTTCTGATAACGGCTCGTCATCAAAATCGCATAATCGACTGTAGCACCTAACTGAATAGACCCAATAACGATACTTGCCACAAATGGAAGCGAGGTGTTTGTATAATATGGTACTGCCATGTTACATGCAATCGCAAACTCAATAACCGCAACCAATACAATCGGAATGGAAATCGATTTAAAGGTCAGCATAATGATCAAAAAGATTGCTGCGATAGAAACATAGTTTACTGTTTCCAGATCGACATTTGTTACATCTGTCAGATCCTTCATCAAAGGTGCTTCTCCGATGACCATGCCGCCCTTCTGATAACTTTTTACAATCTTATCTAATTTATGGATCTGCTCGTTTGACTGATCTGTTGCCGATGCATAATCCGAACAGATAAACTGCAATTCATACTTATCTGTCTTTAACATGTCCTTAACTTCGCTCGGAATCATCGTATCCGGAAGATTTGGCCCCACGACGGAATCCAGACCAAGCACCCATTTTACGCCCTTGACATCTTTCATGTCCTGTATCATTTCATTCTTTTCTTTCGAAGAAAGTCCATTCTCTAAGAGTACCATATGGATTGTACTCATATCAAAATTTTCTTTCAGCTTATCATTTGCCTTCGCACTCGGAATATCCTTTGGAAGTCCGGTATCCAGATTATAATAAATCTCATAATTGCTGTTACCATAAATGGCAGGAGCTAATAATACCGCAAAAATAATCAATGCAATCCAATGATGCCTTACAATCAAATGAGAAAGATTGTCAAGCGGTGGAATCAACTCTTTGTGTGAAGTCTTTTCAATCGCCTTATCAAATGTCAGGATCATAGCCGGAAGAACTGTAACACAGGCAATAACACCAATCACAACACCCTTCGACATAACGATACCGATATCAGCACCTAAACGGAAGGTCATAAAGCAAAGTGCGATAAATCCTGCAATTGTTGTAACCGAACTACTGGAAACCGACTTAAATGTATTGGAAATCGCATGTGCCATCGCACGCTTGTTGTCTCCCGGATATCTCAGCTTATTCGCACGATAACTCTCCAAAAGGAAGATAGAATAATCCATTGTCACCGCCAGCTGAAGAACCGCCGCCAACGCCTGTGTGATGTAGGAAATCTGACCTAAGAATATGTTGCTTCCTAAGTTTAATACAATCGAAATACCGATTGTTGCCAAAAAGATCAACGGTGCTACTAAAGAATCCATCGTGATCAGCAAAATGATCAAACTAAGCACTGCTGCGATCACTACATAGATTGGCATCTCCTGAAGTGCCAGATTCTTAATATCGGTAACGATACCTGACATACCGCTCGCATATACATTCTTCGTAACCGTGTTGCGGATTTCTGTGATTGCATTCATCGTATCATCCGCAGATGTCGTATCATCGAAAAATGCGATCATCATCGTCGCATCTCCATTAAAAAATGCTTTTCGCAGATCGGAAGGAAGCATCTCCGTTGGTACATTCGTATCTAACATGTCATCGTACCAAAGTACATCCTTTACATGATCGATCTTTTCAATCTGTTTCTCAATCTTTGTCGCATCCTTCATCGTCATATCATCTACAACGATCATAGAGAATGCTCCCATGCCAAACTCATCTACCATAATATCCTGACCTTCTACAGTCTCCAATGACTTTGGCAGATAGCTAAGTACATCATAGTTGATACGCGTAGATACATATCCAAACGCAGCCGGAATCAATAAGAGAACCGTTATGATCAATATGATGTTCTTATGCTTTGTAATCCATTTACCGACGTTAATCATCGCTTTTCTCATCCTTTCTTTCGTGTAATATGAAAAATGATAATCTTTCTCACAAATGACCATCAGTCATTTTTACATTTCACAGTTTATCTCAAAAATGACCATTAGTCAATATTAATTTTGAGATTTTATATTTTCTTTATAAATTGGTCTCAACATCACATAGAATCCTCACATTTCATGAGCATATTTTTTGACTTTTCTCACATTTCATGAGGGTACCTTCCTATTTTCCTGCCTTTATTTCTTAACATAACAAAAAGCACTGCAAACCAAATAACCGGTTTCAGTGCTTTTTGCAAGGTTTCTCCTTAATTTCCGAGAAGTTCTCCATTTTCTTTTACTATAGATAACGATCGATCACACTATTTTGATCGAAGTAATTTTGCTTCCTCCAATACCAGGCGATAATTTTTTCTCCAGATGGATGGGAACTGCCTGCTTCCAAGTGGGCAACCACCCACTCCAATTTCCAATGTAATTGAAGGCACTTTCTTCTTATATACAACATATTCCCGGAAATTTCCCACACTCGGTTTTCCAGAACCATATCCCGCCGAAGAGCCATATCCTGTCAAGGCGATTGCACGGCGATACATCGCCGCTGTCATCTTCCTGACATTTCCCCGTTTTGTGCAGCCTCCAAACGCGATCGATCCCATTGCATGGTAGTTGACCACACCTTTTAATTTTGACTCCTTCCTGATTTTACGAAGCAACGATAGGATTGCCTTTGTCTCCGGCTCACTTGCTGCACGAGATCCGGAATATCCTTCACTTCCACGTTTCTGATATCTTGCACGATAGGATACCGGATAGTTGTGATTTAAGTCAACACCTCTGGCATTGGCTTTCCATAACTGAGGACGTTTTGCCCCCGGCATTTTTCGCAGTGCTTTACGCAGAGAAACTTTTCGGATTGCTCCAATTCCATATTGTGAAATCGTAACACCATCCGGATTTGCCATCGGTACATAATGAACAGCAATACGCTCAAATACATTGGCAGGTACCGTTCCTGATATCGAACGGTAGTAATTTTTCAGGTAATATTCAATCTGTGCCATACAAAGCTGCGCTGTCATATATTCTCTTGCATGAAGATTCGATACAACAAGCATGGTTTCCTTTGCGTCTGGATTTCCAATGATCACATCATATAAATTTCTTCCATCGGCTGATTTTCCAAGTACCCGGAAATGGATACGATTCCCATACGCAGCTTTGATCTGATGGATATCCTGACTCATCTCCCTATAACTGTAACGCTGATGCTTTGTATTGACAATCGTTTTGGTTGAAAACCATCTGCTGAACTTACTATTTTCTTTATTTTCGGCTTCTGACTGATACGAAACAATTTTATATCTATATTTCTTATTTGCCTGAATTCCTTTGTCCACAAAACGGCACTTCTTTGTCTCACCCACATATCGGAATGCTTTGCCATTGGTCTTACGATAGAGCAAATACTTTTCTGCATTCTGTGCCTGTTTCCATGTAAGCACCAGACGGCTGTTTGTTTTCCCATAACAGATTGTAATATCGCTGACCTTTCCCGGACGCTCTATCGGAACCGCAGGAGTTTCTGTCGGTTCTGCCGTTGGTATCGGTGTCTCTTCCGGCTCTGCAGATGGTTCTTCCGTTGCTGCCGGTGTCTCTTCCGGCTCTGCTGATGGTTTTTCCGTTGCTGCCGGTGTCTCAATCGGTTCTGCTGAAGATTCTTCCGTTGGTACGGTCTCCGCCAGTTCTGCAACTGCTTCGTATGCCTCTGTCACTGTTGCTGCTGTTTGTCCAGCTCCTTTGTTATCCGCTGCCTGTGCTGTAATCCCCTCACTGCATACCAATGCAACGCACAAGAGCATACTAAGTCCTTTTTTCAATTTCTTCCTTTGCATGTTTACTTTCCTTTCTTCTCATTCCTTTGTAGCATTACTGTTTACAAAGGAAATTTGCACAACTTCCATTCCTTATTTCTTCCCTCTACCCCTCCTGCTAAAGCATGGTGGTTTGCAAAGATGGTTTGTAGCAATCTGTCACAAAACAACAATGCCATCTTTGTACCAACAGTAACTCTGTGGTCATCCACCCATTTTCACATATTTAAATGTTGGGGCAAAAGGTATTTTGACCCTTGTATCATATTTATATTGTACCACAAATCATTTTATTTCAAAAAATACTTTCCGCTCAATGAAACCCAAAATCGAATACAACATAAAAAAGAGACGCTGTTTACGCCAGCGTCCCTTGCTTTCCTCTGTAAAATATTTTTTATTTTGCCAAGAGCATCATAATCTCATTACTGCGTGCGACAAAGTCTGTCATCTCATCTGCCGCCAATGGCTTATGAGCGATCATTGCCAGATCATACAACTGTTTACAGAACAGATCCACATGCTCGCCATCCTTATGCTCCAGAATATACTGTACCAATTTGTTGCCGGAGTTTAAGATCAAAGTCTCTCCACCACCAAACATACCCATATCCATGCCATTTCCGCCCATGCTGTACATCTTCATCATATCCTGCATACGGCGTGTTTCCTCGGAAAGAGTCATCATAGAAGAAATGTTGTCATTCTTTAACTTCTCTACCTTAACCTCTAACTGCTCCTTGCCCAGTGCTTTCTTAAAGATTTCTGATAATGTTTCTGTCTGTTCTTTTAATGTATCTTCATCCACTTCTTCTGTCATCGTATCGGTCAGGTCTGCATCGATACGATGGAACTTCACCTTCAAGTCACCCTGCTCTAACTGTGAAATGAACGGCTGATCAATCGTGTGACGTAAGATAACCGCATTGATTCCCTGTTCCTTAAACATATTGACATACTGGCTCTGCTGCTGCATATCCGTTACATAATAAACAGTTGTTGGCTCTTCTTCTTTCTCCTCTGCCTCTTTGTCTGTCTTTTCCTCAGCAGTCTCTTCCTTAGAAGCTTCTGTGTCCTTGCCTTCTGCTTTCTGTCGCTCTTCCACATATTCCGGAAGTGTAATAAATTTATCATTTAAGTCCTTAAAGATAATAAATTCTTCCATCTTCTCACGGAACTTCTGATCCTTTAAGCAACCATATTTAATGAATGGACTGATATCATCCCAGTATTTTTCATAATTCTCACGCTCTACCTTGTACATACCGGAAAGCTTATCTGCTACCTTCTTCGTGATATAATCAGAAATCTTCTTCACAAATCCATCATTCTGCAATGCACTTCTTGATACATTCAATGGAAGATCCGGACAATCGATCACACCCTTTAACAGCATCAAAAACTCCGGAATCACTTCCTTGATATTATCTGCGATAAATACCTGATTGTTGTACAACTTGATAACACCTTCCAGATTATCATACTCTGTATTTACCTTAGGGAAATACAGAATACCCTTTAAGTTAAATGGATAATCCATGTTTAAATGTATCCAGAAGAGAGGTTCTTTGTAATCGTTAAAGACCTTTCTGTAGAATTCCTTGTATTCCTCATCCGTGCAATCATTGGGATGCTTCATCCACAAAGGCATTGTATCACTGATAGAAACCGGACGCTTTTTAATCTTTGCCTTTTCCTTGCGAGGAGAAACTTCTACAACCTCTTTCTCTCCATTTTCATTTTCTTTTTCCTCTGTCTTTGCTTCCTCTACAATATTTTCAATAACCTCATCATCTTCGCGGACATCTGCTGCATCAATTGTCTCATATTCCGGCTCCGCATTTGCCTTTGATAAGAAAATTTCTACCGGCATAAATGAACAATATTTGTTCAAAATCTCACGGATGCGGTACTCATTGGCAAATTCCAGACTATCTTCTGAAAGATATAAGGTAATCGTTGTACCAATCTGCTCCTTGGAACCGTCTGACATCTCAAAGTTAATGCCACCTTCTGATTCCCAATGCACTGCCTGTGCGCCATCCTGCCATGACAAAGTGTCAATACTTACTCTGTCTGCGACCATGAATGCAGAATAAAAACCTAATCCAAAGTGACCAATAATCTGCTCTTCATTTGTCTTATCCTTATATTTCTCTAAGAAGTCAGTCGCACCGGAAAATGCAACCTGATTGATGTACTCATCCACTTCATCTTCCGTCATACCAATACCATTATCCGTAAATGTAATCGTCTTCTCTTCAGGATCAACCTCAACCTGAATCTCTGCCTTATAATCATCCGGAAGAGTATATTCTCCCATGACATCTAACTTCTTTAACTTTGTGATCGCATCACAGCCATTCGAAATCAACTCACGCACAAAAATGTCGTGATCAGAATACAACCACTTTTTGATAATTGGAAACATATTTTCGGAATCAATCGACAAACTACCTGTTCTGTTCTGCATAACCATCTCTCCTAACTCACTTCATTATTATTTTGCTCTGCTGACAGACCATGCACACTTTTCTAAGTCTTCACTTTCCTTCGCCTGACCTGATGCAGAAACTGGTTTCGTTTTCTGATTAGCAACCGTATGTACCGAGTGCTAATAATCCTTTAGACCTTATCTTAATACCTCTTATCAAAAATGTCAAGAAAAAATTAGCACTCGGTTCGTCCGAGTGCTAATTCTCACATTATCGTTGAATAATATAATACAGATACCCTGCATAAATAGCTAACATGACGCATCCATGCCAGCGGACAATCTTTTGTTTTCTCCTCTCCATGCAAACGCCAGAACCAGTATGCTCATTGCGATCAGCAATACAAAGCCTATGATCAAAAGTATATATTCCATCTATGCATCCTTTCGATTATTTTGCAACAATATTTACAATACGTCCCGGTACATAGATTTCTTTTATAATGTTTCCTGACAATCTATCGCCCAATGCCTCTTTTGCTTTTGCAAGAACCTCTTCCTTAGGATCTTCCTTACCAATTGCAATCGTTGCCTTTGTCTTGCCATTGATCTGTACTGCAATCTCAACTGTAGACTCAACCGTCTTTGCCTCATCATATTCCGGCCATGTCTGCTGATACAGTCTGCCCTCTCCGCCAAGAATGCTCCATAGCTCTTCTGTAATATGTGGCGCAACCGGATTTAACAGAGTGATCAATGTCTTATACTCACCCTTTGTAACCGCATTTTTCTTATAAAACTCATTGATCAATGCCATCATTGCAGCGATTGCCGTGTTAAACTTCATATTTTCAAAGTCATTACTTACCTTTTTAATTGTCTGATGCATCTTTGTTTCCAGATCAGCAGAATAGCCTTCCTCATCTGTCATCAAAGACTGTAACTTCCATACTCTGTCAAGGAAACGGCGGCATCCTTTCACACCATCCTCAGACCATGACGCACTCAGGTCAAATGCACCGATAAACATCTCATAGGTACGAAGTGTATCCGCACCATAATCACGAACGATATCATCCGGATTTACGACGTTTCCACGGGATTTGCTCATCTTCTCACCATTCTCACCAAGAATCATACCATGAGAAGTACGCTTCTGATAAGGTTCCGGAGTTGGTACTACCTTCTGATCATATAAGAACTTATGCCAGAAACGTGAGTAAAGCAGATGAAGTGTTGTATGCTCCATACCGCCATTGTACCAGTCAACCGGCAGCCAGTACTTTAATGCTTCAGGACTTGCCAGAGCCTCTGTATTATGTGGATCTGTATAACGCAGGAAATACCATGAAGATCCTGCCCACTGCGGCATCGTATCAGTTTCACGTTTTGCAGGACCGCCGCAGCAAGGACAAGTTGTGTTTACCCAGTCTGTCATGGCTGCAAGTGGAGATTCTCCATTGTCTGTCGGCATGTAACTGTCAACTTCCGGTAAAAGAAGCGGCAGTTCTGACTCATCAAGAGGCACATAGCCACACTTATCACAGTGAACGATAGGAATCGGTTCTCCCCAGTAACGCTGTCTTGAAAATACCCAGTCACGTAACTTATAATTCACTTTACGATTACCGATTTTCTTTTCTTCCAGAAAATCTTTTACCTTTTCTTTTGCTTCCTCTACACTAAGACCTGTCAGGAAACCGGAATTGATCATCTGACCTGTTGCAACATCTGTAAATGCAGCAGCGTCAATGTCTACCGGGCCTTCTTTTCCTTCTACTACCTGAATCATAGGAAGATTAAACTTCTTTGCAAACTCCCAGTCACGATCATCATGTGCAGGCACTGCCATGATTGCACCGGTTCCATATGTCATCAGTACATAATCAGATATCCAGATTGGAATTTCCTTGTCATTGATCGGATTGATAGCTGTAAGTCCGCCAAGCACAACACCAGTCTTATCCTTTGCAAGCTCAGTACGCTCAAAATCAGACTTTTTCGATGCCATCTCACGATATGCCATGATATCATCCCAGTTTGTGATCTCATCCTTATATTTATCAATGATCGGATGCTCCGGAGATACTACCATATAAGTTGCTCCAAATAAGGTATCCGGTCTTGTTGTATAAACACGAAGCTTGTCTTCTTTTCCGGCAATACTAAAATCTACCTCTGCACCTTCCGAACGACCGATCCAGTTTCTCTGTGAAGTCTTAACACGCTCAATATAATCAACGTCATTTAATCCTTCCAAAAGCTTATCTGCATAGTTTGTGATCTTAAGCATCCACTCGCTCTTTACCTTGCGGACAACCGGTGCGCCACAGCGCTCACAAACGCCATTGACAACTTCCTCATTGGCAAGACCTACCTTGCAGGATGTACACCAGTTGATTGGCATTTCCTTTTTATAAGCAAGACCTTCTTTAAATAATTTCAGGAAAATCCACTGTGTCCATTTGTAATATTCTGGATCTGTTGTGTTGATCTCACGATCCCAGTCAAAGGAATATCCCAAAGACTGTAACTGCTCCTTGAAACGATGTACATTGTTCTTTGTTACGATCTTAGGATGAATCTTATTCTTAATCGCAAAATTCTCCGTTGGAAGACCAAATGCATCCCAACCCATTGGATAAAGCACATTATATCCCTGCATACGGCGCTTTCGTGCAACGATATCCAATGCCGTATATGGTCTTGGATGACCTACATGAAGTCCCTGTCCGGATGGATAAGGAAACTCTACCAATGCATAAAACTTAGGCTTGGTATAATCATTTTTTGTTTGGAATGCTTTCTCTTCATCCCAAATTTTCTGCCATTTTTTCTCCACAGTGTGGTGATTGTACATTTCTGCCATGATTTTTCCTCATTTCTGCGCCGTTTTCTATTCTATCCACAAGCAGTATATACAGCGCCCTTACTGCTCATAGTTTCTTTTTACAGCATTTGCCCATAAGGTACAAACCCAGCTTATAGTATATCACAATCCTACAGTTTTGCAAGCTGACAAGCCACCTTAATTCCACGCTCCATAACGCATTCTGGTAAGCATGTCTTCATTTTCCACTGCTTTTTCATACATTGCCATTCTATCCCTTATCTCGGCATTCTCCTGTAACTGTTCCTTTTCCTTTTGTTGCGCAGTCTGTTGTTCTTTCCTCTTCTCACTTTGCTCTGTAAGTATCTCCTGCAACTGCAATACCTTTTTCTTTTCTTCCAGTTTCTCTTGCTTTTCCTGCATTACAATATTTTTTAGTTCTTTCACCTGCTCCATAATTTCTTTTTGCTGTCTTGCAGAAACTACTGTATTTGTAACAGACTTATGAACTCTTCCACTTTTCACCATCGGCTCGCTCTGTTGTCTTCTCCATTGCTGTTTTTCATTATATGCATTGTAAACAGCAAATGGATCATTTCCGAAAAACGATATGCTATTGTTCAAAAGAGTATCTGTAGACCCGGTTTCTGAAAAATCATTCTGCCCTGTCAGATATTGTATATTTCTACTTTGCGCAAAACGGCTTTCTATAGATTTACTGCCATTCGTATAAGGTTCCTGTGCACTATAATTTTCCTCAGAGACAGGCAAATGATATGGTACCGCTTCTTTTTCGTGATAGCTGCTATTTCTTATTTCGTTTGTTACAGCATAGAATGCAGCAAAGTTCTTTGAAGCTTTCACCAGATCTAAAACTCCCTTTTGAACAATTTCAGGCATTTTTCTTACATTCACAGTCGAAATCAAAGGATACCCAGTATTTCCTTTTGTTCCTTCCTGTTCTTTTAGTATCATACGCTGAAATATATTTTTTGTCTTATATTTTCCTCTGTGCCGCCTTTTATTATGTCTTCTGTCTGACGCTTACTTTCCTCTGTTTTCCCTTCACTATATTTTACAACATTCTGCTTCCGTAACAGTTTTCCTGTCTTATAATCTGTATCATTTCCTTCCTGCAGCCTTTGCATCTGCTGTTCTGCGCTCATTACCCTTTGCTGTATTTTTACGATATGGTTTTCAATCCCTTTTCCCTGCGTTTCCTCTTTCCCTGCACTTTGTTTCTCTGTGCTCTGTCCCGGCAACATGTTCTTTCTGTCCGATATTTCTTTTTGCATTCTTTGTACTTGCTGCATATACTTTACCGGATTTTCTTTCCATGCTTTTTGCTTTTTGAACAATCGCTGCTCTGTATTCTTTTCTTGCTGTTGCCATATTGTCTTGATACGGCTTTCGATTTCTGTTTCCTGCTTTGTCTTTTCCGCAAGATGTTGGTTTGCACTCTGCTCTTGTAATTTCTTTATTTCAGCAATCCGCTTTTCTATTACATGCTCATGTTGTTTTTGCCCCTCAGCAAAACGACTCTCTATATTTTCTATCTGTTGTCTGCTTTTCTCTACACGTTTCGTTGATACATTCTGATTCTGTAAGATTTTGCTTGTCGTGTATACAAAAGGCTCATCGTCAATGATGAGCCTTTATGTTACTTGTTATTTATTTCTTTTTCAGACCAAGCTCTACCACTTTTTTCTGATATGCCGTTTGATCTAATGCAAGGATAGCGTATGCTTCCGACTCAGACAAATTATACTCCTGCTTTAACAGGGTTAATATCTGCTTACGGCACGACATCATGTCTTTATCAACATCCAGATCGATTGCTTCGTCAATGTTAGCATCATATCGCTTTAAGCCTTTCATCAAAGCGTTTAATGCCTCCGGATAATATCCTATCCTGTCATAATTCTGGTACGCATTCAAAGGCTGCTGCACCTTCATGACTACTTTGATCTTATTGTACTCTTCCGGATTCTTCTTTCGCATATCCGTACCGATTGCTTCCTGATATGCCTCTGTATATTTTCCCATATCAAAATAGCTTTTTGCTTTATTTTTCGTGCTGACATAGCCAAAGATATTTGTTCCGGCAATCTCTACTACCAAAAATATGATCGTAGCAATTGCAATAATTGACACACCGACTTTGTTAAGCTTGCCAACCACTTCAAGCTCTGCTGCTTCCTCTTCCTCGCGCTTAGCTTTCTTCTCCGCCTTTTTAGCAGCCTTTTCAGCTTTCTTCGCTTCTTGCTGCTTTTTCTTCTCTTCCTTTTTCTCTGCTTTCTGTGCGTCAGCTTCCGCTTTCTTTTCTGCTTTTTCTTCTTTTGCCTTTTCGTCCTCTTCTGCCTTCTTAGCAGCTTCCTCCTCAGCTTTTTCTGCCTCCAGACGCTCCTGCTCGGCAATCTCATCAGTCACTACATTGCCAAATACACGCTTAAAAAATCCTGGTTTCTTTTCGTCACCGGTTTCTTCCGCTTGAGGCATCATAGATTCCACATCAAGCATATCCTGCAGATTATCGGTTGCTGCATCGTCCTGACCTTCTGTACCAAATGGCACATCATCCAGACCTAATATGTCAGACATATTATCCAAAGCAGCCGCTCCATCCATCTGTTCTGACGGAGATGACTCAGATGCTGCTGTTTCATCCAGCGAGCCGTTCATATCCAAATTATCTAAAAGACCGTCTAACATCGAGTCAATATTACTGTCATCAGAAGTACCTTCTGCTGCCCCGTCCGTGCTGTCACCTGCTGCATCTCCAGAACCGGCATCCAAAGCAGCCATAACATCATCAAGTCCATCCATAGACATACTGCCATCATCTTCCAAGCCGCTATCCAAAGCAACGATATCACTGTCGTCTAATGCCGGTATATCTGCACTCAGATCATCTATATTGCTATCATCTAACACCGGTATATCTGCACTCAGATCATCTGCATTACTGTCATCTAACGCCGGTATATCTGCACTCAGATCATCTGCATTACTGTCATCTAATGCCGGTATATCTGTTCCCAAATTATCTACGTCGCTGTCATCCAACACTGGTATATCTGTTCCGGCATCATCTATAGTACTGTCGTCCAGCGCAGAAATATCTATGCCTGAATCTTCTATAGTGTCATCCAAACTCACATTCTGATCTGACACTTCAGAAGCAGGAGCTTCCGGCAGTACATCTGTATCAACTGAAACAGGAGCTTCCTCCGGTTCTGCCGTATGAAACATCTCTTCATCTAAACCTAAATCGTCTTCTGAGATATCCGGCAAAGGAATGTCAGGCTCTGACTCTTGTGAAAAATCCGCCTCTGACATTTCCGGCATATCTCCCAGATCAGCAATATCCCCCAGATCACCGAACAGTTCCTGATTCGTTGCATCGTCCATTCCTTCCAAATCTGTAAGATCTACAAAAGAGGACAAATCATCGTCCATAGATTCATTGGTATCTACATCTGCATCCTGCAATTCATTTTCATTACTCAATTGACTTTCTCCTTCATCCTATTTCACTCTCAAAATAAACCCTAATATCCGGCATTAACCAAGCCATCGATAGCTTCTACAAGCTGTCCGATCTCTGGCTTTGACAACTGTGCATCTGCACCGAGCTGCTCTCCTTTTCTACGCATCTCATCATTTACCAGAGAAGAGAAAATAACAACCGGCACATGCTTTAACTCATCATCTGTCTTGATCAGCTTCGTCAGATGATGACCATCCATCTGAGGCATCTCAATATCAGTGATGACACAAGCCACCTTGTCGTCTATTCTGCCTTCCTGCTTATATTCACAAAGCTTATCCCAGCACTCCTGACCATTAGCTGTTGTAAGAAGATTGTCATATCCTGCCTGTTCCAGACAATTCACGATCATCTTACTCAAAAGTGCAGAATCCTCTGCAATCAGAATCGGAGCTTCGTTACGTGCTCTTCCACGCATATGTGCCACATCAGATACTTTCAGACCACTTTCCGGATTGATCTCTGAAACAATCTTTTCAAAGTCTAAGATAATGATCAGCTTATCATCAATACGCACAATACCGGTTGCCATACCGGCACCTGCTGCATTTACAGTAGAATCCGGCTTGATGATATCTTCCCATGATACTCTGTGGATTCCCATAACTGCATTTACATGAAACGCAATATTTAGTTTGTTAAAATTTGTTACAATGTACATATCATTTGAAATATTATCATTCTTCTTCATGCCAAGACACTCTGCCAGATCAATAACAGAAATCACTTCATCACGCGGCATAAAAATACCTTCTATACGTGCATCTGCATTCGGTACCGGAGTCGGAGTCTGATAACTTAAAATCTCACGAATCTTCGCCACATTAATTCCATAAAAATTATTTCCTACACGAAACTGTAATATTTCCAGTTCGTTTGTCCCACTCTCTAATAATATTCCTGTCTCCATATTTTTCCCTCCAATATGTATCCAAATTGCAAAAACACTTATGCTAAAGTCATTATAAAACAGTCGCTTTTAAAAAACAACTCTATCCTTTACTTCACACTATTTATGCTTTTGTAACCTATGTTCACAGCCACCTGCCAAATGGTACGCTTTCCTATGACACATTCTGTCTAATGCATCGAAACATTCGCTTCCTTTGAACCATTTACAAAATGAATCTGAACATCGTTTCCTTTCATTGACTTGTCTACCTCAAAGATCAAGATACCCTGCTTCTTCTGTCCGGCACCCAGCTTCTTGTTGAAAAACTGCAGATCACCATCCACAATTGTCTGAAGCGGTGTGGCAACACTCTTTCCATTCACAATCAACTCTGCCTGTAAATTCTGTTTTGCGAGATTTACTTTCACAGCAGATTTTGAAGTATTCGATATACTAAAGTTTGCAACAACTAACTTCTTTCCCTTTCCTGCCGTACAGGAAGCATAACTGGTTCCATACGACTTTTCCATCTGATATCCCTGTGCTTTTACCTTCACCTTCGTACTTCCAAAAATCTCAGACAAAGAAACACTCTGATACTTCTGCTGATCACTCTTATTGCTTTCGCCTGCACTGGCACCAGGTTTATCCGTACTCTGAGCCTGACCATCCGGTGCTGCTTCTGTCGCCTGCGGTGCCTGTGTCGGTGCTACCGTAGGAGCCGGAGTCGGTGTCGCTGTAAGCAATGCATGATCATAATCTAAACCATCTGCATAATCTGCATCATTGCGCAACATAGCATCTGCTAAGTACTGAGCTGCCAGACTGTTATCTAACTTAGAAAGCTTTGGCACACTTGCGCCACACCCTGTCAGCAATACTGCTGTTGCCATTGCCAATACACATAACTTCTTCCTCATCTGATACCTCCCATGAAATCCTTACTGACATTTCAAAGATTTCAAAATCATACTATTATACTATCATAAATACAGTTCTAACGTCAATGAAGTGTTCGCAATTCTGACTTAATTCTTTCGATCTAATTCGAACCAGAATTCTACTCCGTTTTCGCGATTCTGTACACCACACTCCCGATTCATGGAATCCATGATTGCTTTTACGATGGATAAACCGATGCCACTGCCTCCATATGCCCGTGTTCTTGCCTTATCCACCTTGTAGAATTTGATCCAGACCTTATCAATATCTTCCTTCGGAATAGGCTGTCCTGTGTTAAACACACGAATGTGTACAACCTCTTCCTTTAACTCAAGCGATACTTCTATCTTCTTCTCAAAATCTACATGATTGATCGCATTGCTCACATAATTGGTAACAACCTCTTCCACCATATATTCATCTGCCCAGACATAAATCGGCTCATAGTCACGGTCGAAAGCCAGACTGGCATCCTTTTGCTGTGCCAAAAGCTGTGCCGACTGCAATACGCTTCGTATCAGTGCCACAATATCAAACCGTTCAAACGTAATCTGGTTTTTTCCAAACTCTATCTGGTTTAATGTCAGAAGCTTTTTGACCATTTTATTCATCTTCTTTGCCTCATCAATGATAACCTCACAGTAAAAATCCCTGCTTTCTTCATCATCATTGATATTATCCTGCAAACCCTCTGCATATCCCTGGATCAAGGCAATCGGTGTCTTTAATTCGTGAGATACATTAGACAGAAATTCTTTGCGCATCTCATCTATCTGAATTTTATTCTCAATATCCTTTTGCAATTCATTATTCGCTGTCTTTAGCTCGGAAATCGTCGTTTCTAACGTTTCCGACAGCATATTGATGCTGCTTCCCAAAACTCCGATCTCATCATGTGTCGTAACCGGATATTTCACATCGAAATCAAGCTCCGACATCTTTTTTGCGATATCCGTAATCTGCATGATCGGTTTGGCAAAACTGTTTCCCACAAGGATCATGACGATAACACCAAGCAAAAGAGCCCCGATGATCGCATAAACGATAAATCTATTAAATATCGCAACATTTTCATGCATGCTCTGATAATTGGTACGCAGATAAACAAACGATCCGCCCTCCAGCTTTCCAAACAGCTCCAGATAATAGGAACCAATTCTTTTATCATACACCTTAAAAATGGTATAATTTTTTTCCTCGCGAAGAAGCTTTCTCCCCTGACGATTCGTGCTTTTCGCCGTTCCTGCCTGTCCATTTCCAAAAATGTAATTTTGCGTCAGATCTTCGATCAGCTTCTGCTGTACATCATTAACATCCGGGTAATCAAAATTATAGATCGTGTTTCCCCAGAAATTAGTCACTTCAAACACATATACATCAACGGCACTGTTCTCGCCCAAAATCTCCAATGCCAGCTTACCGGAAGCAGAAAGATCCCCCTCCCCCTGCTTGTATGTTTCATCTGCATCTGCCACCTGATTGACAGACTCATAAGAGTCTGCAAGCAAAGAAGCCTTACTGTATTCATAGTAAGGCGACAGGAACATATAATTCATAAAACAAAAGACGAGCAGGATCACGACCATCATAAATACCATGATCAAAATCAGTTTTGTACGGATAGAATGTACCATTTTGACAGAATGTACGCTCCTTTTTTCTTTTGCCATAGCCAGACCTCATTTCTACACTATTTCTTATCAGTACCAATATCGTATCATTTCACGTAAACTACTGCGCTACTGCCCGCTGATATCAAACTTATATCCCATGCCCCAGATGGTCTTAATGTAAGCCCCTTTGTCCCCTAACTTACTTCTCAGCTTTTTGACATGGGTATCAATTGTTCTGGCATCTCCAAAATAATCATAATTCCATACATTATTTAAAATACGTTCTCTGGAAAGTGCAATGCCCTGATTTTCGATAAAATATGACAGTAGTTCAAACTCCTTAAAACTTAACTCAATCTGCTTTCCATCAATCGTAACCTCATGCGCAGCCTGATCCAGCACAATGCCTCCAACCTCTTTTTTCCCTTCGCCGATCGCATTGGTACGGCGCAAAATAGCCTCTACCCTTGCCACTAAGATCTTAGGACTAAACGGTTTGGAAATATATTCATCCACACCCAGCTCAAAGCCCAGAAGCTCGTCCTTTTCATCACTTTTTGCAGTCAGCATGATAATAGGCACTTCCGAATACTTCCGGATCTCTCTGCACGCCTCCCAGCCGTCTAACTTAGGCATCATAACATCTAAAATAATCAGTGCGATATCTTTGTTATCATAAAAAATCTCTACCGCTTCTTCCCCATCACCTGCTTCGATTACATCAAAATTCTGCTTTACCAGAAAATCACGTACCAGCTTTCTCATTCTAGCTTCATCATCTACCACTAAAATCTTTAATTTCTCCATAATCTACCTCCCGCAAGTTCTATGCACATTATTCTCTCAGACTAAAAGTGTTTCATACTTTATTATCATAAGGTATAGTATAAAGACTAATTATGTATAATTTGTGATGAATCATTTATTTTTGCGTATCTTGTACCTGTTTTTGTTCCAATTCCTTTTCTTTCTGCTCTAACTCTTTTTCCTTTTTGTTCAAACTCTTTTCCCAGTCTTCATACTCATTCACTACTTTGTTTCTAATATTATCTTCATAGTTTGTAAAATATGTCAGTACCGAATATTCACTGCGAAACGAAATAAATAACATTGCTGCCACAACCAGAGCAAGTACGACGATCAGAAAGTTTTTGATCACACTGCCCGCTTTTGCCTTCTGATATGCCTCCTGATACTCTTTTATCTTTTTTTCCGTCTGCGCTGTCGTTTTATCTCCCGTATTTTCTGCTACGCTGCGAATAATCCCAACCGGTATCGCATCCAGTGCTTCCTCACTCACAATTTCAGAACCAACCAGTCTGTTTCGCAACTCTTCCATGTAGTTCCAGCCAAACACCGTCTGAAAAGATCTTTTTTCCACTGCTTTTCGATATACCTGATAGACCTCTTTCAGATTCGTCATATCCGTATTGGCCGACAGATACGCAACCGTTTCTTTTTCCTTTTTTGCCCGCTCATATTCGGAAGCATTTGGAAAAGCAAAGCCGTCTATTACATATTTTTTATCCATTGTGCTCTCCATTTCCACAGCTTATTTTGTAAATGTCGTATGCTCTCCGATCCATTCCTTTACTACATTTTCTAAAGCTGTTCTTTGCAGATACTCTTTGTTCGCCTTCTCGTATTCCTTTTTGTTCGCATAGGAGTCTGAGTTGCTTTCATACTCCTCCTTCAAAAGGGCATCATACTCTTCTGTTGTATAATTTAATTTTTCTTTTTCCGCAATCGCCGCAGCTACAAGCTTTTCCTTTACAGTATCCTTTGCTAAGTCTGATAATTGTGTTTTCTTAAAATCAGCCTCATCCTCACATCCAAAGCTTTGGAAAATCTCATCATGACTGACACCATAAATGTCTGCCATGTCATAATATCCCTGCAGCACTTCTTTTTTTGCCGCTTTTAAAAGGCTCTTAGGATATTTCGTAACCTTACTTTCTTCCAGCACTTTTGTCCACGGAAAATCAAGCTTGTCCTCTTCGTTTTCTTTCTCCAGCTTCTGGCGCAGATATTTCTCATACTCTTTGACTGATTTGTAATTGGTAACAGACTGCACAAACTGATCATTATAATCTGGAACGATCGAATCTCCGCAGATATACTGTACATGTACCTTAAAATCAATCTTATGACCATCTACCGTGTCATCTCCATAGGTTCCTTCCGGCACCTGAATCGAAAACTCTTTTGTCTGACCTGTCCTTACCCCGACCAAAGCGTCCTCAAAACCTGCCAGCCATTCTCCGGAACCGATGGTAATATAATCACTGCCACAGGTATCGTCCTTTTTCTTGCCATTAATATATCCTTCAAAGTCAGCGTATATCTGATCTCCGCTCTGCACGGTACCTCTTTTTTGCTCGTATGTCGTATTTTCTTCCAACAGACTGTCTACCTCTGTCTGAACATCCTCATCCGTCGGCTTTAACGACACGGTAAGTCCGCTATATTTTCCAAGTGCTATGCATTCCTGCACCTTATAATTTGCTTCTTTAGCTTCTTTTTTCTGTTCCTCTTTCTTCTTTTCCAATGTCTGATAGCCGGAAACACATATCACGCCAATCACAATTCCTACAATAAATACAGCTATCACAATTCCTATAAACCTTTTTTTCTCCTTCATCACACCGCTTCCTCCACTTTTTTCTTATACTTCACTGCCTATTCCGCTTCAAAAAAGGTAAGCAGATCAGCCACCTTCTGCACAATATAATCTGCATGAAATGCTTCTAATTCATGTTCCGATGCAAATCCGTAATAGACACCAAGTGATGTCAGACCACACTCCTGTGCACCTAAAATATCATGCTTTCGATCTCCAACCATAATAACGTCTTTTTTTGCATCTTCTGCAATGCCAAGACGCCGTAAAGCCTCTTGTATCACATCTGCCTTTCTGCTTCTGCTCTCATCAAATGTGCTTCCAACAATAGCAGTAAAGTAAGCTGCCAGATGAAAATGTTCCAAAATGCGCATAGAATACTCTTCCGGCTTTGAGGTGGCAACTGCCAAAACATAGCCTTTTTCTTTCAATTTTTCGAGCACGGTATCAATTCCATCATATACACGATTTTCAAACAAACCTACCGTTCCGAAACGTTCACGGTACTTAGCAGTGGCCAATACAGCCTCATCCTTCGTCATACCGGTAATCCTTTGAAACCCCTCTACTAAAGGCGGTCCAATAAATTGCAAAAGCTTTTCTTCGGATGGAATTTCTTTTCCAAATGCCTCCAAAGCATATTTGACACAATTTAAAATCCCCTCTCTGGAATCAGTCAATGTTCCATCCAGATCAAATAAAATATATTTCCAACGCATGTTTATCCTCCGTTTATCACATTTTTCCGCACAGCGTCACCATGCAGCCACCCATTTCCCATTGCCTGCAGGCTTATGCCTGTTTCCTGCTTTTGCGGAAATCCGTGTTTTATTCTCTTAACACTGGCATGCGAGCAATTTCCTATTCCGTAAAAAACAAAAAGAGCCCGGGAAGGCTCTTTTTGTCGGATAACTTTCGTTATCCAGCGTATAATAGGGTGGGAGTAGAAAGTTTTCACTTTCTGAAATTCATTGTATTATGGATATGTGTCCATTTTGTGTCTATTTTATGAATATTTTGTTCATAAAATACCTTTTTACTGCTTTCTACCTATTATAAATAATCTATCAGATATCCGTGTCTTTCTGCCATTTCTATTGCCTCTTTTGGATTACTGATAAACCATCTTCCGATTTCAAAAATAATATCGTTCTCTTTTATCCGAAGATTCTATCACACCAGATAAATGACATGTTAAACAATACTTTGACAACGATTTGATTTTCGCTGTAACAGCCCCTCATTTTTAATTTTTTTCGTTTTTTGCGCAAAAAATTAGTGTATTCTTACAAAAAACAGCAGAAAAAAGAAATTTTTTTCACAGTTTTTTTGTATACATGTATATTTTTTTGCAAAAAATATTGAATTTTCTAACAATTCATGAGATACTATTCTTACGGGTTTCACTCGCGGGTACAACGAGGTACCTAATACTAATATAAAGGAGGTTTTTTAGCAATGGCGTTAAAAAATCAGTATCTTAATGACTTACTTGAAACAGTTAAAAAAAGAAATGCCGGTGAACCAGAATTCATTCAGGCAGTAACAGAAGTTTTCACTTCTCTTGAACCAGTTGTTGAAAAAAGACCTGATCTCGTAGAAGCAGGCGTATTCGAGCGCATCGTTGAGCCTGAAAGACAGATCATCTTCCGCGTACCGTGGGTTGACGACAATGGAAAGACTCAGGTTAACAGAGGTTTCCGTATTCAGTTCAATTCCGCTATCGGACCTTACAAGGGAGGTCTTCGTCTTCATCCATCTGTTTACAGTGGTATCATTAAATTCCTCGGTTTCGAGCAGATTTTCAAAAACAGCTTAACTACACTTCCTATGGGTGGTGGTAAAGGTGGTTCTGACTTCGATCCTAAGGGCAAGAGCGATGGAGAGGTTATGCGTTTCTGCCAGAGCTTCATGACAGAGCTTTGCAAACATATTGGTCCTGATTGTGACGTTCCTGCTGGTGACATCGGAACAGGTGCCCGCGAGATTGGTTATATGTTCGGACAGTACAAGAGACTCCGCAATGAGTGGTCTGGTGTTCTGACAGGTAAGGGACTTACATATGGTGGTTCTCTTGCACGTACAGAAGCTACAGGTTTTGGTCTTTGCTACTTCACAGAAGAAATGTTAAAAGCAAATGGTAAGAGCTTCAAGGATCAGACAGTTGTTATTTCCGGTTCCGGTAACGTAGCAATCTACGCTACAAAGAAAGCTACAGAGTTTGGTGCTAAGGTTGTTGCTCTTTCTGATTCTAACGGATACATCTACGATCCAGACGGAATCGAGCTTCCGGTTGTACAGCAGATTAAGGAAGTTGAGAGAAAGAGAATCAAAGAGTACGTTGAAAGAACTTCTCATAAAAATGCAGAATATCATGAAGGCTGCAAGGGTATCTGGACAATCAAGTGTGATATCGCACTTCCTTGTGCTACTCAGAACGAAATCGACGAAGAGAGCGCTAAGGCTTTAGCTGCTAACGGCTGCTACGCTGTATCAGAAGGTGCTAACATGCCTTCTACTCCGGAAGCTATCGACGTATACTTCGCTAACAAGATGCTTTACGGTCCTGCAAAGGCTGCTAACGCCGGTGGTGTTGCAACATCAGGTCTTGAGATGACTCAGAACTCTCAGCGTCTTGCCTGGACATTTGAAGAAGTAGACAAGAAGTTACATGAGATCATGAAGGAAATCTTCAAGTCATGTAACGAGGCTGCAAAAGAATATGGTATGGAAGGCAACTACATGGCTGGTGCTAACATTGCCGGATTCCTTAAGGTTGCAGAAGCTATGAAGGCTCAGGGTTGTGTTTAATTTTTAATACAGGATTAGCCATTTTTGTATCATAATACAGATGCGGGGGTTATCAAATGATAACCCTCGTTTTTTAATATTCTTTATGCTTTTATCCTTCTAAAGATCAAGTTGTCAAAAGGCACTTTCTTTATATGACTTCCACCTTTTGGCACTCTACTCTTCTAAATAATGTTCTTCAAAAAGGCGATTTATGATCTCCTGTGTAACTGTTTCTACAAAACGCACCATGCTGTCATATTCCAGATACTGTGTCTGTTCCTTCTGGTGCTGTTCCCTAAAAAAGTGTTGTAAGATCCATGCCCGGCTCTCATTCAATTCCTCTGCCGTGATCATCCCCCTGATTTCATAAGGCTTTACCCTCTCCAATGCCTTTTTCGCTTCCTGTAATATCGGAAATTCCCTTATCAGACGAAAATCAACCAGATCCGTTTCACGGTTAAATCTTATAAAGGTTTCCCGATCCTGCTGTGTCAAATGGATTACAGCAATATTTTCAAAAAATTTAGGCCGCTCTTCCAAAATAAATCTTTCATCTGTCATCATGTGAGTAATATAGCCCAGATAAAGGCTTAGGAAGTCCCTGTCTTCCCTTTTGTGCTCTTTCCAAAACTGCCGCATCCTTTTCTCAAATAGCTGCACCATGCCAGGCTTGTCAAAGCTTCCATCCGGGATACCATCCCGAAAGTGCGTGTGCAGTTTCATACTTCTCTCATAGTTCTTGCGCGCCATGATCCCATCCGGACAGATGTTTCCTGCAATAAAATAATCCGGTTCAAACGCTGACTTCTCTGCATCCGAATACCGCCAGTTTCGCCGCTGTAGTTCCTTCAACAGCTTTTCTGCAACCAATAAGTGTACCATCGTTCCTGCCATCTTCGATTCCCCCAATCGAAAGTTCTATAAAGAAAAAGCCTTAGAACACTATGTTTCTAAGACTTTACCGCTAAGCTGAAAAAGGGACTTGAACCCTCGACCCCTTCATTACGAGTGAAGTGCTCTACCAACTGAGCTATTTCAGCACTGATAATCATTTTATAATAATCTGATAAAAAGGTCAAGGATTTTTTTCTATTCTCAAAAACTTTATCAAATTTTTTGAGGAAACATATTTCTATTTTCAGCTCTATTTTTTTAGCAGTCTGCGCTTCCATGCTTTTAGCTTTTTATAAAGCCTATTTTGCATATTCTGGTTCAGTTCTGCAATTTTTCCGTGTGATTTTTCAAGTTCGTTTTGCATCTCAAGTAACATTTCTCCGCAGGCAAGAACCAGTTCTTCCTTTGAATATGCCTTTGGTGATTCTTCGTCCGTTAGTCCTTTCCGGTCTTCAAAAAGGATTCCCGATTCCTTGTGCAGATATTTTTTTGCAGTTATTTCATTGTCCATTTCATATTGCTTCAAAAAGGCTTCCTTCTGTCCTTTGGCAAAGCAGGCGGCACGGGAATAGTCAGATGATCTGCCCTCCTGTGCAGATACGTTCTGCATAATAGGAATCAGAAAGTTTTTCTTGGCACGAAATTCAGGCATTTGATTCAGAATACGCTTCACTTCCAGACAATCACCACTGATACTTCCATTAACAACTGTTTTAGATACCGCATATTCGTCTGTCAGTGTCAGACCGATCGTATGCAAAAAGTCCTCGATCAGATTACCGTTTCCACCATAATATTGACCCTTTTCGTAAACACGCACACAGAGATTTTCTTCCCCGATCACAGCAGCAATCTTATCTAACTCTGCTGCATAGTGAAGATGACCTTTTTGATATCTCTTGGCATCAATGTAGTGTGCAAAGGATTCTTTTGAAACTTCTTTTACCTGCTGCGCCCAGTAGGATTGTATATATAAGTCCTGTCTTCTCAGATAGACAATAACCTTTAACTCGTGACCGGCTTCTGTAAGAGTTTGGTAAAGTTTTTCCCAGAAGTTTTCGATAGACTGGTAGCCGTTCCAGATATGCTCATCGGAAAGCACGACATTTTCATGTTTGTCTAACTCGCACAATAAAAGCTGCAAGCCTTCTGTATGAAGCTTTTTTTCCTGATCGTATAGTCTGTTTTTATTTTCATCAAAGAATTTGTGAACCAGAAAATGGGCATTCCTGTTTCTGCCAATGCCTTCAAATTCATAGCCGAAATTTGGATAAATGTATCCCTTCTTGATGATTTTTTTGCGATTCTTTGCCATAAAGTATTGAATCATTGAAGTACCGGTTTTTGGTGTTCCGATGTGTAAATATAGCCTTCCCATGTCAAGTGACCTCCATATATAAATTCAGCCCCTCGCTTTTACCCTGATATTGTATATTAAATGAAACCCTCTTTATTATATTTAACAGATAAATTTGTCAAATTTGTGGATAAAATGTGATATTATCATATAAAAATATTCGTTGGAATGCCCTGACTATCTGCTGCTTTTTTGACACATCAGCTTACAAAAAACTACAGCAGTCAAAGTACTCACAAGTGTTGCAAGCAGTCCCGGCAAAACGATTGCCGCCGGATTTACGGCACCATATTGTGCACGATAAGCAATGACACTGACCGGTATGATCTGCAGGGAAGAAATATTGAGCACCAGAAAAGTGCACATCTCGTCGGACGCTTTAGAGCACTGTATCTGATCACTTTTCTCTTTTTCTATCCCTCGCTGCCGTGCAATCCTCTCTCTCTCCAGTCTTGCCAGCTCCCGCATTGCCTTTAAGCCCATTGGGGTTGCTGCCCATCCAAGACCTAACATATTTGCAATTATGTTAGCAGCAATATATTCATTTGCCCTGTCTTCCATCGGAATTCTCGGAAACAAAAAATGAAGGATTGGATGAATCCCCCTTGTCATCCGTTCCATTAGTCCTGCTTTTCTTGCCACCTCCATTAATCCCGTCCACATTGCCATGATCCCAAGCATGGTAATGGCAAGCGTAACCGCCTCTCCGGCACTGTCAATCGCTGCATTGCTCAGTGCTTCCACCTGACCGGTTACAATACCATATCCAAGCCCGATCAAAATCATGATTCCCCATAAATAATTAAGCATAGGCACCTCTGTTTTTTCTTCATTAGTAGCCTATGCTTTATCCTCTGATATCATGCCTGTCTTCTATTTTCCTGCTTTCTGTTCTTTCCTATGACGCTGTGGGCATACCATAAAACACCTTCCACAACTGATACATTCTCCCTCTCTGCTTTCTGCCTCATCAAACTTTAATCTGACCGGACATCTTAACGTACACGCCTTACATCCCTTTAAGCATTCCTTTTTCTTTGGTTTGACACGATATACCGGTATTCGAGGCAACAGAGAAAAAATTGCCCCTAACGGACAGAAAAACTGACAGAAAAATCTTTCCTGCCACATCATCCCCAAAAGGATAAGAACCAGCAAAAACGTAGCTGCTCCGTATTTTACAAGCTGTAAATTTTGCTCCGTAAGCAGCGAAAATACTGTCCACGGACTGTATTTTGTGACCTCTTCACTATATCCCAGAAAACATAATAACAAAATTCCAGACAAAACAATATATTTGATCTTTTGCAATCGGATCTGCCATTTTTCAGAAAGGGTTGGCAGGCACTTCCCGCTTTTCTTTTGAATCGCAGAAGATAGCAGATATATCCAGTCACCAATCGCACCAAAGGCACACAGCCAGCCGCAAAATATTCTTCCTGCCAAAACTATGATCACGCTTAGGATGAAAAGCCGCAGCACAAACCCTGAAATCTGCAGTGGCTGCCCCTTCCCCATATTCGTAAGAATTTCTTTCACTCCGGAAAAGGTCTGTGAAAATAATGACGGCATCCACAGGAAAAAGGCAAGCTGTACGACAATCCGTATCCACTGCAATTTTTGTAATCTTGTTTTTACACTTGACATCTCTTTTATCTCTCTTCTTTCTGCGTGAACCAAGTTTCTTCTGACTGCACGTAGGCAGACTTAGAAATATTCTTCACACTATTTTTGCATCGCATGCTTCATTGCCTCCAAAATTCCATTGGAAGATAATGTAGCACCTGATACGGTATCTACCTGAACAGACTGCTTTTTTACCGCTGTGTCCAATATAGCCTTCGCAGAATCCAGATACTCCTTTGTTTCCTTAGGCGCCGATACAATTTCAGCTTTGACAAGCTTTTGATCTTGTACCGTAAGACGCACGGTAATCTCTCCACCAAACCCCTGTCCACTTCCTTCATATGTTCCGTCCTCTGCAAATGCCTCCTGCTTCGCTTTTGCGGCTTCACGCTTCTGCGCTGCTTTCAGACGTTCTGCTTCGACAGAATACCCCAAAAGAAGTCCGATCACCAACAGCAGATTGACACATTTTACAATAAATCCTCTCATTCCTTTGCTTCCCTCCATGCCCTTGCATACATTTCAATCAATGCTTTCGAGGTGCAGGTTGCCCCTGATACACTATCCAACTGATCATTTTCTTTTTCATGTATCTGTGTAAGCAGTCCCTTCTTTGTTTTCGTTCCATTTAAAGCACGCGCATAATACCAGCGATTGCTCTCATCAGATAATATAACATTTTCAAAGCCCGCAAACCGGTTTTCTGCGAAAACAACATCAGCAGAGATAGTATATTCCTCAAAATCTTCCTCTTCATCCGGCTCTACCAATACACTTTGTGGATATTTTCCTGACTTAAGCGGAATCAGAATAATATCATCTGCCTTTGGAGTTTCTGTCGGCATCGGAGTATTTACCGGTGTTTCAGTCGGCTGCAAGGTCGGCATAGCGGTAGCTTCCGGCTGCTTTACAGCCTGACAGAGTGCATTAACATACAGCCGAACAATCGTCTTTGAGGAACAGGTTGCTCCCGATACTGCCTGTATTCCCTGCGCAGACTGCTTTTTGATAATCTGCTGTACCACTCCGGCTGCTCCTTTCGCTCCGGATGCCGCCTTCATATAATACGAACGGTTAGCCTCTCTGTCCGAGGAAAAGCTGTCAATCTTAATACATTTCCCCTTGCGAAACGTCACAACAGCC
Organism: uncultured Lachnospiraceae bacterium; assembly: GCA_934317005.1. Classification (GTDB taxonomy): domain Bacteria; phylum Bacillota; class Clostridia; order Lachnospirales; family Lachnospiraceae; genus Butyribacter. The sequence continues at coordinate 142,683 of CAKREB010000004.1, read as the reverse complement.
TGCAAGGTATAACGCTCAAAAGCCTCATCCTCATCCGGTTCACATAATGCGCTCACCTTATAGCTTCCATCCACTATCTTCTCTGATGGTACACTGCTTGCAGATGGTACCTTGATCTGTGACGGTGTCTTTTCTGACTTTGCAGTATCCTTTTTCCGGTCAGACGTTTTATTATGCTGCACCGCCTTTTCATATGCGTCCAGATATGCCTGTACGATTGTTTGAGAGGAATAGGTTGCTCCTGATACAGTATCCACCTGATCGGACTGTCTTTTTAAAAGTCTTTTAACCATCTCTCTCCATGCCCTTTTCATATAACTGACATTGGCACTGTCCATATTTTCCAGCATTTTCATATCATATAAGGCAACTAGCTTTCCATCTTTAAACTTTGCCTTCAACCGTACGGTATAGCCAAATCTTTGGCAGACAGCACTGCCGGAATACACGCCGTCTGACGGCTGTCCTTTCACTGCCTTTTTACGCGCCAGCCTTTGTGATGACTGCGTACTCTGTTTCTTAGCTGTAGCTGCAACCGCCTTCACCTTTGTATCTCCTGCCTTTTGTAATGCCTCTGCCACAGCATTTCGGATGCCGTTTGAAGAATACGTTGCCCCTGACACAGTATCCACATCGACGCTTTGCGCAGACAATATTTTTGCAATAATTCCTTTTGCCTTTTCATAAAAGGATTTAGTTTCCCCTGCATGGGACACCACTTCAATAGCTGTCATTTTTCCCTGTCGAACCGTAATCCTGACTACAATATTTCCACCATACCCCCTGGCAGAACCCATATAGCTTCCATCCTTCCACTGACTGTTCTTAACTGTCACCTTCTCTACAGATGCCTGCTTTTGTTCCTGTTGTTTCGAAAGCTCTGACGTCTGTTTTCGGTCTTTTTCTATCTGCTTTACAAAGTTTTCTGCCTTTGGCAATACTATATTCGCTGCCATATGAAGCCCCCAGCCTGCACAAACCGCTACACAGACAGTCGGTACCAGAAAAACCAGATTTTTCAACCATTCTTTTTTCTTCATGTTATCACCATGCCTTTCCTAAAACCCGCATTTCAGCTCACCCTACCGTCTGATAAGCAAAATCCGATGTAAAAACATCCTGTAACCCCTGTGTTATCGTAATGGTTCCATCTTTTTCCTGCCAGATAACATCAAACAGATCAGCATGCTTTTTCCAATATTTTTCACCTTTTTCTTTCCCCATGATAAATAAAGAGGTAGACAGCCCATCCGCCAGTGTTCCATCCTTACTAACGATTGTTACACTGATCAAACCACTGTCTGCAGGCTGTCCTGTCTTCGGATTCAGAATATGATGATACCGCTTCCCATCCTTTTCAAAATATCGCTCATATCCTCCCGAGGTGATCACAGCCTTATCTGTTGTGGTCAAAACACCAAGATAATCTCCCTCTAACGGAGATGTATCTGGATTTTCCACCGCAACCTTCCATTCCTCCTGTGTTGTTTTGTGTCCATACATCTGCACATTCCCCCCAAGTGATACGATTCCTCCATCCAGCCTGTACTTCTGAAAGATTTTCATTAACCGCTCTGAAGTATACCCTTTTGCAATTCCTCCCAGATCAATCTCATAACATTTTGGTAATGTCAGCTGTCTTGTATCTTTATCATATTCTAATTTAGTAATATCAGTATATTTTAAAAGCTTTTGTATCGTGTCCTTCGCCGGCACTTTATACTTTTCATTTGTAAATCCCCATGCTTTCATAAGCGGATATATCGCAATATTAAAAGCTCCCTCTGTATCCTGATACAATTGCATGGAACGCTCTATCAGCGCAGCGGTATCCTCCGATACGATCTCACTTCCATTTTCATTAACAATCGCAATCTCACTGCTTTTCTTTCCCGTACTCAAAAGCCCATCCAAACGGTTAATTTCATCTACGGCAGCCTGTGCTGCTTCCTTTGCCTGCTTTCCATACGTTTTCACCGTCATATAAGTGTCCATCGCAAAGATTTCTTTCTCTGCAGTCATAGACTCTTCCTGCTTCACAGAACTACTTTTTCCGTTCTGACATCCGGTAAGCAATAATGCACATAACAGCAGACACATTAATTTTCTTTTCACAAGCTTCTCCATTCCACTACTTTCTTCATTTACCATCTTCTGATTCCTGCCATCTTTTGTTTTACTTTCTATCTTTCCATACGAATTACATTTCTCGCATTTTTATAATAACGCACAAAACGGAAGGCTGTAATCAACCTTCCATTTTATGTACGATATTAAGATACCGGATACACATTCCGGTCAAATTCTTCGCATATAGCCGCCAAATGCATATAAACTTACTTTTGGCTTATGGCTTTCGTTAGAATCCGTTGCTATTTTACTTTAGCATTCTTTACCGAAGACCACTTACTGTAAACATTCTTTCCATTTACAACAGCATATGCTCTTACACGGACATAATATTTTTTGCCTGTGCTTAACTTCTTAACAGTTAAAGAATTTTTAGCTGTCGTCTTTGCTGCTGCCTTCTTAAAGTTCTTTACCGTACTATACTGGACCTGATATCCTTTGACACCATTTACCTTTTTCCATGAAACAGTAAGCTGCTTCTTTTTCGCCTTTACAGCAACACCAGCCGGTACCTTAACGGTATTGTTTGCCGGTTTTGTAACAGCAACAAGGCTCTTCATTGCTTCACTCAAGTGTGTGTAGGCTTCGTCAACCATTGCCTGATAATGAGCTGTCTTTGCAAGCTCTTCCTGTGCCTCTTCTAACTCACCTGCAAAGTCCTTCCAGCTTGCTGCCGTATAATCAGCTTCCTTTAATGCTTCTGCCTCTTTAACAAGAGCTTCTAACTTTGTAGTATCTGCTTCCTTGCTGATTGTAACACTATCTACCAGATTCTCTGCGCCAACCTTGAAATCAATCGTTGTATCCTTAAAGCCAAGTGCATAAACTGTCAGGCTCCAGTATCCGGTACCATCTGTGCCACCCGGAAGCTGTGCTCTGTAAGAATCCGTTAAACCTAACTGGATTCCCATGCTCTTGTGCATCCAGTTATCTGCAGCAAACTTTGTACCAAAGGTTGCGAGCGGTGTTTTGCGAGTTTCATCATTGCCATAGTAGTTCCAGCGAACCGCCTGCATCTTTGCACCCAATGCACCATAGCCTTCACCCTTTGCTGCATCTGCACCTTCTGCATCATTAATATCGACACGTAAAAACTCACCGTAGCTTCCAGTTGCTTCCTTTACAGTTGCTTCAATCTTTTCAGCAGTTGCAAGACCTGCTCCCTTTATACCGGAATCTGTTCCTGTCTTTCTGGCACTGAAACTAAAGGAACCATCTTTATTTTCTACAGCAGTCTTTAAGCCATTGGTATCAGCCGTCACCTCTGCTGTCAGTTCGTAAGCAGAAAGACTCTGCTCGCCATATCCTCCAACTAATGTTCCATCATTTTCTACTACCTTATAAGCTTTCTTAAAGTCTGCCAGTTCACTATTCTTAACTGCAACCGGTACATATTTTAATCCATATACTTTATATTCCTTTAACTTGGTAGAGCTTCCATCTGTCTTTGTGATCGTACCCTTTGCGTATGCTACGCTTGTACCATCTGTCAGGTATAAGGTTGCACCGTCCTTTGACCAGTGAGATACTTCATATGTGCTTCCATCTTCCGCATAGATAACTGTGTCACACTGATAGCTTCCTCTGTGCAGTCCGTGGTTTGTAGTTGCTCTTGAAACAGCATCAAACGCACCCTTATCTGTCTCTCCCTTTGCATCCGGTTCTGCATTGGAATCACTCATTTTCTTTCCATCCTGCAGATAAATATTCTCTGCATCCCAATACTGCTCCCATGTCAGTCCGGCATAAAGATATGTATACTCCTCTGCCGCCTGTGTCTTAACAAGTTCTCCTGTAGGTCCTAACGTAACCAGAAGTGCTACTGATAACGCTGCTGCTACTCCATTTTTTGTAAGTCTTCTCATGGCTGTCTCCTATCCTCTGTATTTTGTACCTGCTTTGGATAAATTACTCTGCCCTACTTAACGATTTCAAACATATTTCATGTCAGATAACATACGCATGTTTCAAGTAACTAAGCATAGTAAGTTATCGCTTACCAAGTCATGGGATATTATATTGCCCGAATCGCAGAAAGTCAATTTTTTCTTTTCATATGATAATTTTTATCAATTTTCTGTCACAAAAAAGAGAGAATGACACGCATTCTCTCTTGATTCATACATACTTTCTAAGCAGACCTTAGGATGCTTTCTTTTCTGAAATTCCTTTTAATTTTTGCAGAGCAAACAAGATCACACCGCCAAGCAGGAAATAGATTGGCTGAAATGTGTCAATCGTCATCGCAGGCTGCGCCGGCTTCAAAGTAGTCGGGCCCATCACGATCGCATACAGAGATCCTAACATTAACCCTATGATCAGATAGATCATCATTGGGCGCTTTTTCTCCAAGCCGGTTTTTACCAGCTTGATCACTGTCAGAATTCCGACAATAATACCTAAGCCGCAAATTGCAACCGGCCAAAAATATGCAAAGTTGAAGTGAAGCAATTCCTTAATTCCGCTAATGATCGGCACATACAGTCCAAAGATCAATAAGATTGTAGAACCAGATATTCCCGGTAGCACCATCGCTGAGATGGCAACCATCGCAACAAAAAAGATATAAAGAGCAAGCCCAACAGAAAGATGTGAAATATCTACCGAACCTGTACTTTTCCCTGTTGGATTAAAGTATGTGATCAAGACAACGACGGCAATTCCAATCGCTGTAAAGACCAGATTCCGGTAATTTCCTTTCAACTGCTCTTTTTCCTCGATCATAACAAGTGGCAATGCAAAAACAGATAATCCCAAAAACAGGGAAGACAACTCATAAATATGGCTGTTAAAAATACTTCCAAGTACAAGAACGGAAGCACCGAACCCAATCACCCAGCCACACAAAAGTTTCACCAGAAAAACAATGGCAGCCTTTCTTTCCTCTCTGGTTCCCTTCACCAAATGTGCAAGAGATTCTATAAACTCATCATAAAACCCAAGAATGAACGCAACTGTTCCTCCTGAAACTCCCGGCACACTGTCTGCCAGTGCCATGCAAAATCCCCCTATCATCGTTAAAAGCAACTGCATCCTTTGATTTCCTCCTAATTTTCATTGTTTTCCTTTGCGCCCATTATAGCATATTCTCTCAAAGGATGCCATGCTTTTTACCGTTTCCTATCCAAGAGCTACATCAAGGATCATCATGATCAGAAAACCGACAACAAATCCCAGTGTACCGATATTCTCCCTCTCTCCCAGATGTGCTTCCGGAATCAGTTCCTCTACTACCACATAGATCATTGTGCCCGCTGCAAAAGCGAGAAACAGTGGCATGATCACTCCGATTGAGCCTGCAAGTGCTGCTGCGATCACGCCAAAAACAGGTTCTACCGCAGCCGAAAGACTTCCCACCAAAAAAGCTCTCTTTTTGCTGATTCCCTCACGCAGAAGAGGAAGTGTGACTGCCATCCCCTCCGGATAGTTCTGAATACCAATTCCTATCGCAAGTGCGATAGCTCCGGACATGACTCCTACGCCCGACTGACCATCTGTTGCCAGAGCAAATGCCATACCAATCGCCATACCTTCCGGAATGTTATGGATGGTAATGGCTGTCAATAGCATCATTGTTCTCTTCGATAACGGGAACTCTTTCCCATTCTCCTGCAGCTGATTCAGCCTTCGGTTCATGAAGCGATCCACCGCCAAAAGCAATAACACGCCCAGCAAAAAGCCACAGGATACCACAAGCCAGCTAATCTGATGGTTTTCCTTTGCCTTTTCAATTCCCGGAACCAACAATGACCAGATAGATGCAGCAATCATAACCCCACCGGCAAATCCCAAAAACAGGCATTGAATATCCTGATTTACTTTTTTCTTTACCAAAAATACATTGACAGCTCCAAGCGTTGTTACTAAAAAAGTAAATGCCGTTCCCAACAATGCATAGAAAATTCCACTCAAAAAATCACCTCTGCCACAATTTCTTCAAATTTCCTCTCTCTTTCAATATATTAATCCACCGGCAAAAAGTGATTCCTGCCATACAGGCAGTTTCCTATAACAATTAGGATGTCAAAAGACACTTTCTTTATATAACTTCGTCACATTACACAAAAAACATCTAAACCAATGCTTAGATGTTTTTTGTACTCTTTATATAGACTGCGCTTCTTCTGTATCAGGCTCACGAAATACCCAAAGTTTCGTGCTAATATAATTAACGATCGACAAAATCACACATACCGTGATTTTTGCTTCCAGACCGTCTACTCCAAACAGCGGACGATTCAGTCCCCATGCATATAACTGTGGCTGTGCAACTACTTCCAAAATTCCTGTCACACCACGCGATGTAAAAAATGTGATTGCTTCTTTCCAAAGTACATTCTTCTCAAAGCACATGCTTTGGAACACAAAAATCTTGTTCATCAAAAAAGTTACAACAATCGTCAAGCCCCATGACATCGCATTGGCAAAAAACATTGGCATCCATGCTACAAACATAGAATAAAGTAACCAGTTGACTGCCACGGAAGATACTCCGACCACTGTATATAAAACAAATTCTTTATGCTTCTCCCAGAAACACTGATTGATTTCCATCATAATCTCCATTTCTGCACATATCTTATGTACTGCTCTCTTATAAATCACTGCCTCGCAAATACTTTAACACCGGAACCCTCAGTTAAGCTCTTTCCGATTATATAAATGATACCATTTACTACTTCCAAAGTATCTTACGTGCTCTTTTATTTCTAAGATTTTTAGCGACAAATGGTATTATACACATATAAAAATAAAAAGCAAGACATATTTTTGACAAAAATACTGCCTTACTTTTAAAATTTTTGTAACATTTATCAAACAACTAACTGTCATACTACGCTTGCAAAAAACAGATGGCGTTTTCATACACTCTTTTATCTTTATCCTTCTTCACAAACTAAACTTCTTCTTTTTTCCGAAAGATTACCAGCTTGCTAAATACAAAATTCAAAATAATCACAATGATATTTGATAAAATTTTCATCAAAACATCATACCAGCCAAGCATATCTACCGTCACATACATAACGGCCATGTCTAACACACCGGTTCCTGCCCGGCAGGCAATAAACGATACCAACTCCCGAACCGCCTCTCTGACACTGTCTGTTTTACTCTCGAAAACAAATATTTTGTTCGTAACATAGGCAAAGAGCACACTCAGCACCCAGGCAATCCCATTCGATACCAGTGTTCCCATATGAAACCCTCTGGCACAGACTGCATAGCATACAATGTTGACCAGTGTAGTCAGACCACCAAACACAAGATACAGGATCACTTCTTTGTATTTTAGAAACAGTCCTATCAGCTGTCTGATTTTTCCATTCTGTCTGGTATCTTTATTTTGAAACATTATTTCCGGTTCTTTTTTATCTATCATGCACTTCCTCATTTCTCATGTTTTTGCATCAGCTTATCCAGTCCCTGATGCTGTATATTTTCAATTGACTGGAATATATGTTCATTTGCCAGACGTTCTGCCCTGTCTTCATCCTTTGTGATCACCGCTTCCAAAATAGCTTTATGCTCCTCACTCGCCTTGCGGGCACGTTCTCTGGAAGAAAGCGTATTCTTTCTCACACGTTCCACATAATGATGATAGTCTGACAAAATATGCTCTAAAATCTTACTTCCACACGATTTATATAATGAAAGGTGAAAGCGATTATCAAGCTCAAATATCTGCTCCCAATGTTCCTTTTGTATGTGAAATTCACTTAAATAAATAATTTCTTCCAATTCTTCAATCTGATCCTTTTCGATATGCTCACACGCCCATTTTGCACATAATCCCTCTAAATATGAACGTATTACATAAATGTCATAGATATCTTTTGCTGTAATTCCATTTACATACGCGCCTTTATTTGGAATGATATTAACTAATCCTTCCAGTTCCAGCTGACGCAGTGCTTCTCTTACCGGTGTACGTGAAACACCAAGTTCTTTACTGATCGCAGCCTCCCTCAGTTCATCCTTCTCCTTATAGTTTCCTGCTAAAATATCTTCCCTGATCTTATTAAACACTCTTCCGCGTAGAGAATAGCGATCCATTTCTTCTTTTCCACCAGTATAATTATCCATTATTCTTCCTCATTTCTGCACTTTTGTGCATCCTTTAACATTGCAGAATATCTGCTCTGACTGTTAATACATGAGCAATTTCCTATTCCACAAAAAAGAGAATGCCAACGCATTCTCTCTGCAAGAATCACTTCACGATCCTTGCCGGCATCCCACTACTGTATGGGCAATTTCCTATCACTCAATAAAAGGTGCGAAACGAAATGCTTCGCACCTTTTCATGCATTCTGACGGGCGTACGGACCTGTCGGAACACATGTTGCCTGCTTCGCTGTAAAATACGCTGTCTGCTGCTTCCTGTGTACGGCCATTCCACCACATACAGTTTCTTTCCAAGACATAGCAGGCAAAAATCCAACATATATTTTATCACATATTGTATTAGATTTCACTAGTTTTTTCACAATGAAACACATTCACACCTTACTTTTTCCGACATAATTCTATTCCATGTCCGGATTCTGCGAAAAACGCAATACATTTTCAATCACATAATCCTGCTCTTTTTCCGTCAGATCAGGATATAACGGCAGACTGATAATATGTTCATACAGATTTTCTGCGTTTTCACAATGTACCTGCGCATAACCATTTTCCTGATAATACGGATGCCTATACACCGGAATATAGTGAACATTTACACCTATTCCAGCCTTTCGCAGCTTATCAAACACCTCTTTGCGGTGCTCCACCTGTATCACATACAGATGCCAGCTACTGTTACATCCTTCCTGCTGCGCTGGAATCTTTATATCCTTTGCACCGCCAAAAGCTCCATTGTAACGCTTGACTAAAGCTCTTCTTTTTGCAACAAATTCATCCAGACGTTTTAACTGGGACACTCCAAGTGCGCACTGAATATCCGTAATACGATAATTATAGCCCAGTGCCAGTTGTTCATAATACCAGTCACCTTCTTTTTTGTGAAGAAGCTTTTCATCACGGGTAATTCCATGAGAACGGAACAAAACCAGTCTTTCATACAATTTTTCATCATTTGTGACGATCATGCCGCCCTCTCCCGTTGTGATATGTTTCACCGGATGAAAACTAAAGGTTGTCATATCCGGAATACTACCGATTCTTTTTCCTTTGTAATCTGCTCCCAGCGCATGTGCTGCATCCTGTATCACAATAAGGTGATGCTTCTTTGCAATTTCTAAAATCGCATCCATATCGCAAGGTTGTCCGGTATAATGCACCGGAATAATTGCCTTTGTCTTGTCTGTAATCTTCTTCTCGATTTCTTCCGGTGAAATATTATATGTATCTGGATCAATATCTGCAAAAACCGGCTTTGCCCCACAATACAACGCACAGTTTGCAGATGCAGCAAATGTGATCGGAGTTGTGATCACTTCATCCCCCTCTTTAATCCCTGCTGCAAAACATGCAGCATGAAGAGCAGCCGTTCCATTTGCGATTGCGACTGCATACTTTGCTCCCACATACTCTGCTACCTTTTGCTCAAATTCAGCTACCTTTGGTCCTGTTGTCAGATAATCTGAGTGCAGGACATCTACCACTGCCTGAATATCCTCTTCTGAAATTGACTGTGTTCCATACGGTATATACATACTAATCTTACATTCCTTTCTCTGCCTATAGATTTTGGGCTGCAGATATCTTACCTATTCTAATTCTTCCATAGAAATCGGTTCTCCAAAACGATATGCCTTTTTTGCCTTTTTCTGTAACAATGTATGGTAATATTTCGGCTTGATACCAATTGCCGGCCGGATACTTCTGACATTTTCACCCGTAAATGCTTCACCTTCCTGAATCGGTGCAACAGCAACCAGTGAACGTCTGCTCCCTAAACCATTCTTTTCATGCTCTGTCAACTCATAAGTAGGCTTTCCCATAACAGCACAGGCATTTTTCACATCCTGTACCATCTGTGCAAACTCTGTCATTTCCATCGAAAATCCGACATCAGGATTGTCAATCTCACGACTAAGGCAAACATGCTTCTCGATTACTTTTGCTCCCATAGAAACTGCCACAACCGGTGCCAGAGAGCCAAAAGAATGATCGGAAAGTCCAATCGTTTTTTCAAATCGCTTTCTCATATCCGGAATAACAGACAAATTCATATCTTCGTACTGCGCCGGATACTCACTGCAACACTTTAATAATACAACTTCTTCATTTCCCTGTCTATGGCAGGCATCTAAAGCTTCCTGAATCTCTTCTACACTTCCCATGCCACATGACATGATGATTGGCTTGTGTTTACTTGCAACATACTCGATCAGAGGAATATCTACCAGTTCAAACGAAGCAATTTTATAAAACTCTACTCCAAGCTCTTCCAAAAAGTCTACAGCAGTTCTGTCAAACGGTGTCGACAAAAAATCTACCCCGACCTCTTCGCACTTTTCCTTAATTGCTTTCTGCCATTCCCACGGCGTATATGCTTCTTTGTATAACTGATAATAATTATATCCGTCCCATAAGCCACCCTTGATCATATACGGATCATCCTTGCAATCTATCGTTAAGGTATCTGCCGTATATGTCTGGATTTTTACACAGTCTGCACCGGCTTTTGCTGCTTCTTCTACTATTTTAAATGCATTTTCAATTTTACCGGCATGATTTGCTGACATTTCTGCGATTACATATACATCACCATGTGTTATTTTATCGTATAATTTCATAGTAATCCCCATTTCGATTTTAAATTCTGATGTCAAAAGCTTAACGTTCTATTTTCACATCGCAATATATATATCGTCATTTCTATCAAATCAATCAATCTTGTCAGCCAATCTCATTTTTTCCTCTGTCTTATCCGGAAAGGATGTCAGTACTGCTGCAAAAAAGGATACAAGCGGTACCGTCAGAATAATTCCTATACTGCCTGCGATTCCCTGCATCACTTTCGTCAAAATCAGGTAAGCAGAGAAAGCCGTTATCGTTTAAAAACACAGTATACAAAGCACTAAGAAAACGCAGAAAAACGCAAAAATTCTATTGACAACTCCATATAAGCATGCTAAAATATTTTTTGTTGTGACGCAAGTCATATTATTTGCGCCGGTGTGTCGGAATTGGCAGACGAGGCAGACTCAAAATCTGTTGATGGCAACATCGTGCGGGTTCAAGTCCCGCCACCGGCATAATAAAAAACTCAAATCTTATCTATTAAGATTTGAGTTTTTTATTTTCCATAAAGATTAAGGTATCAAAAGGTGCTTTCTTTATATGGCTTCGTCAAATTCCACAAAATAAAGCACCGGAAAAAGGTAATGATGCACCGATACCTAATCATTAAGATTATAGAACTAACTTTTGAGTCGGTACATACCTTTCTCCGATGCTTTTCTTATAATTTTCTTTTTGTGTTTTATAAACTCTATGATATTTTTCTCAATACCTTCTTATGTTCAGCTATATACATTATCTCACATAGAAATAGAAGGTATCCGCAAATTCATGTACCGTTCCACTCACCGTGATCACATCCACATACCCCTTAGCATCCTGAACCATACACCAGTCAAGTCCCCACATACCGGCTTTCATCTCTTTCGTAACGGTAAGCTCCCCAACATAGCTGTTGCTCGTCTTATCCTTCTCAAAGTTCAACACACTGGCACGATAACCATACGCTGCATTATCATAATTCTTAAAATACATCGTCGCACTCTTGAAAGCATTTTCCATATTAAGATCCATATAGATCTTAATCTTATCACCTTCTCTGAGAGAAATCCCCGGCGTCTGCACAGAAAGCTTCGAAATACTTACAGGCTTTTGCTCCACAGTCACCTTAACTACTTCCTGCTTTCCATTACAGATCAGCGTGATAAACGCATCTCCTTTGGAGTATGTCCGTATCATCACCGTCTTATTATTGATTATCTTATCTACCGCTGCAATCCCGCTATTACTTGATGTTGTATTGATAACATATACATTCAAATCTGTCGCAGAAAAATAAGCAGAGGCATCTACAGTCAATGTCTGATAAATACCGGATTTAAATTTCTTTGCAATCTTTTGACCATTATAATAATCATCCGGGTTGATCGTTGGTGTCGGCGAAACAGACGCCGTCGGAAGTGGTGAAGCAGACGGCTTAGCCGTTGGCGTCGGCGTTGGTGTGGCAGTTGGTGCTACCGTCGGTTCCGGTGTAGGTGTTGTCTTTCCATCCCAGGTCACTTTAACTTTACACTCATAAGTTTCTCCCAGACCGGAATTTAAAATAGCAGAAACAATAGTTTCGCCCGGCTGCTTTGCTTTGATCACACCCTTTTGAGATACTGAAGCAACATCCTCATCATCACTGCACCAAAATACCGTATCCTGCGCTGTAACTCCTGACAGCACAAGCTTTTTACTCTTGCCCTGCATGATCGTTACAGATTTGGCACTTAATCCCTGCTTTGGTACTGTAACCCGGCAGGTTAGTTTTTTCCCTGCAACCTTTGCTGTAATCTTTGCCTTGCCCGGTGCTACTGCTGTCACATCTCCATCCGAAGATACGCTTGCAACAGATGGCTTATTACTGGACCACCGCACACTCTTTGTAGTATTGCGGACATGCAGATCAACAGTATTTCCCAAAGTCAACGTAATCTTTGTCTTATTTAACTTCGGACGCAGCCCTGCCTGCGCACTTGTAGAAAACTGCAGCACCACAGCTAATATTACAACAACCGATAACATTCTTTTCCATATTTTTTTCGTCATATAAATTCCCCCTTGCCCTTCTTTTACATTTCCTGATCATTTTTCTTCCGCGAAAACACATAACACATAGGATCAGCTTCCTGTAATCATGAACTTCTATCTCATATAGCACTCTGCCACAACTTTAGGCAGATAAGCTATACTGCATTTATTATACACAGACTCTCCTTCTTTCACAAGAAAAGTTTCACAAAAAATGATGCCAGACACGCTCCGACTGCCACTGTCAAAAGTCCCTTCTGATAAAATGCCAGAATCAGCGCCACGATCATTCCTGCAATTCCGGACACCAGACCATCTGTAGAAAACAAAATAGCCGGGAAAGTCATTGCACCTAACACGGCATAGGGTACATACGCTAAAAATGACTTCAAAAAGCGATTAGAAACTTCCCCTCTGCACAAAAGAAGAGGAACAACACGGATCAAATATGTAACTCCTGCCATAACTGCCAGATAGATAAAGAATTCTGTTATACTCATGCTTCTTCCTCCTCAATTGGATATAATATTGCTCCGATAGCCGATGCTGCCACTGCGCAGATGATAATAACAAATCCGGAAGACATCTGCCGCAGCAGTGGAAACCAATGGAAACAGCAGCTTAATGCAACTGCAATCACAATAACCTTTAGATAATTTTTTTCTTCCCTTGCTTTCGGAATGATGATAGCCAAAAACATACCATAAATAGCAATTCCAAGACTTTCTCTCAAAATTGTTGGCAAAATACTGCCAAGCACCGCTCCTGCTAAGGTTCCTCCTGCCCACCCCAGATATGGTATAACGATCAGACCAAACATATAACTGCGGCTAACCTTTTTCTTCTGACTCATTGCAACTGCAAAAATCTCATCGGTAACACAGAACCCAACCCACAGTCGGTGCAATCCTGTGATCGATCGATCTACTTTTTGAGAAAGCGACAACGACATAAGTGCATAACGCAGATTGATCACCAACTGCGACAATGCCATCTCAATCAAAGTTCCTCCTGCAATTATAATATCCAGACCTGCAAACTGCCCCGCTGAAGTAACATTGGTCAGAGAGATCAACACTGCCTGCCACCAACTCATTCCGGCAGATACCGCCATCAATCCAAAGGTAAAACTAACCGATACATATCCCAACGCAATCGGTATTCCATCTTTCATTCCATTCTTTAGTTCTTTCATCTTATTATTCCCCGTTTCACTGCGCTTTTGTTTTCAATACAAAAGCGCAAAAGAAAAGCATCGCATAACTTGTGAGATAACACGATGCTTTTCCAAATATTTATTTTATACGTATTAACCTACAATTCTTCTTGCACATGCCGGCTGTCTGTAATTGTAACTTGAAATCTTGATACCATCTCTTGCATTACTTGCATGAACAACACGACCACCGCCTATGTACATAGCTACATGACCGATTCTGCTTCCATTTCTATAGAAGAGAAGATCACCAGGCTGTAAATTAGAAAGGCTTACGCTTCTTCCACAACCAGACTGTGCTGCTGAAGAATGTGGTAATGAATATCCAAACTGTGCATATACACTCATGGTAAATCCTGAACAGTCAGCACCGTTTGTAAGGCTTGTGCCACCCCATACATATGGGTTACCAACAAACTTGCAAGCATAAGATGCAATTGCTGATCCTGATGAACCTGATGGTACACTAGGTGTGCTTGTTGTTCTTCTGCGATGACTTGTCGAAGAACTGCTCTTCTTGGAGCTGCTTGAGCTGCTAGATGAACTGCTGCTTGAGCTGCTAGATGAACTGCTGCTTGAACTACTTGAGCTTGAGCTGCTTGCCTGAGCCTTCTGTGCTGCTAATGCTGCCAGACGCTCCTGCTGTGCCTTCTCAGCTGCTTTCTTACGACGAATCGCTGCTCTTTCTTCTTTAATAGAGATTGCTTTCTTGAAACGAACGCGGGTTCTTACAAATTCTTTTGCAACATAACCCTTATCTCCATCATCAATCGAAATCTTATACCAGTTATTACTCTCACCTAAGATTTCATACTTCTCATCCTCAGGGATCTGCGTAACGATTGTTGACTTTGTGCTCTTCTTTGCACGAACATTTAAAGTCACAACACCTTTCTTTACTGAAGCAAATGCTATACCATATTTACCTGCTAACTTCTGTGCCTTTGCACCGATTGCAAGTAAGTCTTTTCTGATATATCCTTTTACACTGCCGGATTCAATCTTTACCCAGCCATCCTTCTCGCCGATGATTTCCGCAGAAGAACCTTTGTAAAGCTTACCAAGAACTTTACTGTCTGTTGTTGGTTTCTTACGGATATTTACATAATCACTTGCTGTTGAAATTCCAAGATTACGGAACTGCTTTGCAACCGTTTCTTCTTTTCTCTTTGTTTCAGACTTTTCTTCCGTTTTCTTTTCATCTTCAGATGTTGTAGCTGAAGCTGTCGGAGCAGGTGTAGCTGTTGCTGCCTCAGTAGTATCTGATGTATTCTGTGTCACTGCATAGTTTTCTGTATAAAACTTATCCAGTGACAAGGAAAGACCTGCCATTTCTTTTTCCTGGCAAAATCCTGCAGCTAAACCTTCATTTGCTGTGCTTGCACATGCTAACGATAATGTTACTGCTGTACCAAAGATTGCGGCATTTCTAACCCATCTAGTTTTAATCATAACTAACCTCCATAAAAATTTAAGCAAAACTAACTTTTAAACATTTTTGTGTAATAATTATTACGAATTTATTACACCAACGATCATATTATAACAACCCTGACGTACTTTGTCAATACTTGTCGCACGATTTTGACATAATGTTTTTCCTTATTTTTGGGGGATTTTTCAGGTGTTTCCAGAATTTGTATAGAATCGTAAAAAAAATATTAACATTCTACAACAGTGGTATCTACCATTGTAGAATGTTAATATTTTTACCATGTCAATGACACATTTCGATGATTATTTTATCGTAACAGCTTCCACTTCCAATGCCACATCTTTTGGCAGTCTTGCAACCTCTACACAGGATCTTGCCGGATATGGCTCTGTAAAATATTTTTCATAAATAGCATTAATCTTTGCAAAATCATCCATGTTCTTAATAAATACAACCGTTTTAACTACTTTGTCCATAGAAGAACCGGAAGCCTCGATCAATGCTTTCAGGTTTGTAAATGCCTGTTCTGCCTGCTCTTCCACACTTCCGGTTACCAGTTCACCTGTCTGTGGATTGATTGGAATCATTCCGGAAGTAAAAATCATGTCATTCACTTCAATTGCCTGCGAATATGGTCCAATTGCTGCCGGTGCATTTTTTGTAGAAATCTGTGTCTTCATCATCTTTCCTCCATTCTATTGCTATATCTTCTTCATAATAAATAACCGTTATATTTTAGTATAACACGATTTTTACATTAACACTAGCTTTTTTTCCTGATTCCAAGTATACTAAGGTAGCTGTTTTCAAAACAGCTTTCAGACAGCCACACGATGCAGCCATATGCCGGTATACTATATATTCCGCCGATGCATGCCGCACTTGTGGTATGACAAGTCCAAATATGTTATACTATTTATCAGTATGTAAAGCTTGCACTTAACAAACACAGTATAAAATAGAGAGCGAAATGGAGGATTATCATGTCACAAAAAATCGAACTTGGAGTCTACCAGGAACTGGTTGTCACAAAGGAAACGGATTTTGGTGTTTTTCTCAACACTCCTGCCGGTGAAGACTCCGATAAAATCTTGCTTCCAAAGGCGCAGGTTCCTGCCGGAACAAAGCTTAAGGATGTCCTTAATGTTTTCGTATACAAGGATTCAGAGGATCGTCCTATTGCTACAACCTTAGAGCCTGATCTTACCTTAGGTAAAGTTGCCCGTCTGATCGTAAATCAGGTTACACCGATCGGTGCATTTTTAGAATGGGGATTATCGAAGGATTTGTTTCTTCCTTTTAAGGAACAGCTTTATGAAGTAAAAGAAGGAGATGCTGTGTTAGTCACGCTTTACATCGACAAAAGCGAACGACTCTGTGCATCCATGCATGTTTATAATGCACTCAGCAATGATTCAGATTATCAGAAGGATGATCAGGTGTTCGGCCGTGTATATGAGATCAGCGAAAACTTCGGTGTTTTCGTTGCCGTTGATGACCTGTACTCCGCTCTGATTCCTCAGAAAGAGGTATTTGAAACCTACCGGATCAACCAGCCTGTCCATGCACGTGTCGCTCAGGTAATGGAAGACGGCAGATTGACGCTCAGTGTAAAAAAGAAAATACCGGAACAGATGAATGAGGACGCAGCATTTATCTTCCGTTGTCTGGAAGATGCAGACGGTTTCCTGCCATACCATGACAAGAGTAATCCTGATGCAATTAAAAAGAAATTTCACATGAGTAAAAATGCTTTCAAAAGAGGAATTGGTCATCTGTTAAAAGAAGGCAAAATCACCATCTCTTCTGATGGTATTCGACTAATCAAGTAGCTGCAAGAATGTCATATAACGGCAGTGCCTTTTGGCACCCTAATCCTTATAAAGTAAAACAAAGCGGTATATCAACTCCCACATATGATACACCGCTTTTTATTACACCCTATTATATTGCCGTATTTGCTTTTTTGTATAATACAATTGTTTTTTACATAGTCTTTTTTCTTTGAAATATTTACCTTTCCCATCCCTATATATGCAAGGTTTGAAACAAATTTCCTAATCCGCAACACATACCTTCCCCTATGATTCTTTCTCACTTATTCTATACGCTCCCAACCGTATATTTACGCTCCAATAAGTATGTCCTTTTATGAATCTGATAAAAAATGTATCCGTTACTTCTTTTCATTTGTATTCATATACTCTGTAATTAAGAAAAAGATTTTTTGTTGCTACTACAGGTTTGTCTACATATTATTTGTGTTTTCCAAATAATAACTGAACTAATCGGTAGAAATCATCAACACCATATAATGTAATCATTTATCCCCGCTCCTTTCGCAATATAATATAAGACTGCGCAATCTTTACAAAGCCAATATATTGCATGCCATTTGCCATTGCAAAACAAATGCTATAAGCGGTATGATTATGCTATGCTTTACTAAAAACTATCCTTATAAAGGCAATTTCTTATTTTATTCTATTACCAAACTAATCCTGACTTCCACCATATTATCAGTGCACTTCCAAGTAACCTCTCCACAATACTTCTCTACTATTTTTCGAATACTTTTTATTCCATATCCGTGATATTTCTGGTCTGTCTTACTACTTTTGCTAAAATCTATTTCCTCCTCCTGTACCGTGTTACGCACAACAAGATAACAACGACTTTGGTATCTTTTCACTTCAATCTGCAAATATTTTCTTGTTTCCACTTTTTCTAATGCCTCTCTTGCATTATCCAGAAGATTAGACAAAAGTGCACATAAGTCAATATCTTCCATAATTGAACTCTTAGGAAAATGTCCATCTAATTCAAATACAAAATCTTTATCTTTTTCTAATTCCTGGACCATCCGACTGATCATGCAATCTGCTATAAAATTACCAGTATGTATTGAACAAAGGCTCTCATAATTCTTTGACATTTCAAAAATGTACTTTTTCAATTCATCTATACGATTTTCTTCTGAAAGCTTCGTCATCATAAATATATGATTATTAATATCATGGCGAAATCTTCTCATGTCCTCATACTGTTCTAAAGAATCTTCATAATATCTTTTCTGTAAATTGAAATATTGCATATTCAATTGATTTACTTCTTCTAAACGTTTTTTAGATTGTCTTGTATAGAATAACATCATCAACGCTATTAAAAATATAGTAACCGCAATAATTCCAAAAATAAATACTGCCTTTCTTATCGAACGATTCATTGTCTGATATAAGTAACTTTGTATCCCACCTAATAAGATAGATATCACAAAGAATGAAAATACCACTACCAAATACTCTATAAGCGTTATCTGTTCCCACCACTTTTGCACATAATTTCTAACCCGTTTTCCTTTCCATGCTAACAAGTACCAAAAAATGCATCCTATAATTCCAAAAATTTTCTTAATATATGACTCCGAAAACGTTGGTTTAATAAAAGACATAAATTGTACCATAATCACCGCATCTGCCATTGCGATTACAAACCACATAACAAAAAACGCTTTCAATTTAGATGTTATTTGTCCATCAAATATGGCAAACAGCAATAATAATCCCCATGCATAGCAGAAAAAGAAAGTTATATATGGATTATCCAAAATCTCCACCACCGGAATCATCAGAAAATACCCTGCCAGCCAGAACTTTGCTTTGTCCTGACGAAAAGGAAATCCAAAAAACCAGTGTCCTAAAATAATATATTTTAGTCCTTCCACTACAATCTGATATATCCAATCAAATGCATTCATTACATAAACCTCGCATTTCTTTCACAAAACTCATCATATGCTTTTTCCACTTCTAAAGCTCTGCTCCTGCTTACTGTCAACTCTGTTCCTGCAACGGTCACAAGCTTTCTGCTAAGCTTTTCTATATAGCCCAGATTAACCATCCATCCTCTGGAAACACGAACGAAATTATATTCTGATAATTTCTCAGACATTTGAACAATACTGGAACGCACCAGTGCCGTTGTACCATCTTTCATAAATAATTTACAGTATTCTCTTTCGGAGTGTATCATCAACACATTTCTGCTGTGGTATTTTCCTTCTAAGAGCTTATCCTTTCCCAACAAATTGCACGCCACAGTCAGATAGCGTGGCAGCTTTGTTTCCAAATGCCTCTTTTCCACAAAGCCAATCACATGCATTCCAAAAGCTTCCGGCATCATTTCATCATGGCTTGTTACAAATAAGATCATCGTACTCTTCTGTTCTCTCTGCAGGCAGTTTTTCAGTGATACACCATCCATCCCCGGCATTTCAATATCCAGAATCAACAGTTCTGTCTGCGCCAATAGTGGCAGCACTTCATCTGCACTTTCTGCCTCTTGTATTGCAACAGAACGTTCTTCTTCCTCAAAAAACTGTTCACACAGCCTTCGAATTGTTTCCCTCTCATACCTCTCATCATCACAAATGCATACTCTCATTCCAATCCCTACTTCCATAAAATCGCAAAAAGCGCCATATCCCTATGACGCTTTTTATATTTTCTATATTACATTTATAGATGTTCTTTTTGCAAGTACAATTCTATTATAACAGATATTGCAAATATTTCTACCTCTGATGCCACTTCTATTCTGTATATTCCCCAAATTTCCGAAAAAATAGAATTTTTTTGAGCAACATTCTGCCCTATACAAGTCAACCTCCTTTTAATCTTCCACTGCACACTCCCACTGCGCTTTCAAACAATTCTCCATTATGCAAAAAGACTCTGAATCACTTCAGAGCCTATTCATACAGCTTAAATTTAATTCTGCTCATATTTAAACTCTCCGCAGCGGAGAAATCAGGAGCTGCATCCCGATTATATAAATAGCATATGCTACTTACTTCAAAATTATTTTTGTACAACAATAATATACCTTCAAACTTACTACGTCAAGCTATTTTGTGCTTTCTTTATATATCAAATCCTTACTTTGAATAAACAGCATCATTTTTTGAGAGCAGATACACGCAATATTGATTCATACTGATTCCTTCCCTCTTAGAATGTTCTGCAAGGGAACGATGCAGACTGCGTGGAATCCTTAGCTTGAATTGTCCGGAATAATCTTCTAAGCTGTCCGGCTCATGAATTTCAACGCCATCCTCCATAGCAGCTTCAAGCCATGCCTTCTTGGCATCCAGAGCGTTTGCAACTGCTGTCTCAACACTTTCTCCACAGGTAATGCATCCCGGAAGTTCCGGAAATGAAACCACAAAGCCACCCTCATCCTTATCCTCTACGATTTCCATACGATAATTCATAGTCATATAATCATTCAGCGTTCTCATTATTTTCCGCCTCACTTTCTACAATCTACTTGACCATTTCCACATATACCTTTTTGATTGGTTCGTGCTTGGGTATCGTAATCGGCTGACATCCAGCCTTTCTAAACGTGTAATGACTACTGCCGCCCCTCGGTGCATTCATCACATAACCATAGCTTTCCAATACCTTACATAATTCATCAAAACGGAGGTCTTTTGATAAAGAACATATCTTTGTTAACAGTTTATCCCATTTTGACATTATAATACCTCCTGCTTATATTATATATGGTATCAATCAAAATCTTGATTCCTCTAATTCGTTGTAATCAGCCATATTTCCTATGAATATCCTGAGAGAATATCAATCTACCATTTCTGTGAAGCTTAAATTCCCTTTAATCTTTCTTCTATATCTGAAGCACCATATAATACATCCGTCACAATTACCCTGTCACGCTTTATAACATAAAATACAGAATAATTATCTATCAGCATTCTCCTGATGCCCTTTGAATGTTCTGGTTCTGAATCCATAATTCTAAAACGTTCCAGAAAAACATCAAGTTTCAGTATCGCATCGGCAATCCGGTTATATTGCCCCATTGCATTATCCGAAGCAAGCAGCACAAAAGCAATGTGATTATAAAGTTGTTCCATATCTGCAAGTGCTTCCTCTGCAATCTCAACTGTATATTGCTTCATGCTAATGGTTCTCCTTAAATTTTGCAAACGCACTTGCTGCATTTTGCACTTTTCCAGCTTCTATATCATCATAACCTCGCTGCAGCTTTGCATGAAGCTCCTCGGTTGTCATTAAATCCATATTAATTAAATTTGGTGCTTTGGGCAAAGTCACCGCAAAAGGAATACCACCAGTAAGAGAAATTTGATTTAAATACATATCTATTGCAGTAGACATTGGTATGCCAAGTCTTGATAATACTTCCTCTGCACGACCTTTCACAGTAGGATTTACTCTTAAATTTAATGTAGCTGTTTTCTCCACGATTCAGCACCTCCTATCGTTTTTACTGTAACGCATTTGTCATTACATTTCAAGTGGTATTATTTGAAATGTAATAACATAATGTGAAATTCAGCTTTTTCTTCCTAAATATCTGCATACTTTCGATTTATATTGCAAGTACTCATTTCCAAATGCTTCTATCAAAAAATCCTCCTCGACATTGACTATCTGAAAATGAAAAAGCAAAACCGCAATAACTGTTGCAAAGCACAAATACCAATTAAAGTATGTAAACAAAATACCAATATACATAAGGTCAAAACCTAAAAATGCAGGATTACGACTAATAGAATATATGCCTGTCATAACAAGATTCGTTTTATCTTCTCGCTGTACCCCAGCTCTCCAGTTATCTTTCATCTGTAACACCGAGATAATAAATGCTGCAACCCCCATTGCAGTTATTACAATCCCAACAACTTTTAATGATACACAAACATTCTCTTTGTAGGATACTATGCTAATAAGTTGAATGAACGGTAATACGCACGTAATTATTTTGAGAGCTATTTCTATGAACTTTACAAATCCTACTTTTCCTTTCCCAAGTTGGTCTGTATTTATTCCTTTTTTTCTTTGACTTATCATCTTCAAAAAGTAACAAATATAAAATGCTGTCATCAGTGTAATTGTAATAATTTTTGTTATCATTGTGTGCCTCCAAATAAGAATTTACGAATACAAGTTCAAAATTCTTTTGTAATTTTTGTACATAAGGTAAATTCCCAATGTACAGTCAAGACATATCAGGACCACTCCAACAATAGGTGTAACAATAAAACCAATTCCTGCAATAAGAAATGCAATAGAACATCTTTTATACAATAGAGCCATCTCCCTATTATAATCTTTGACATTTTTAACTCTTCCCTTTAATGTGGTATCTCCACTCCAAAAATTAATCGGTTCTTTACTGTCTTTATTGTAGATAGCAATAATCAAGAACGGAATCGCACACATAACACAAGATGTAAGACCTACTATTCTTCCCACCATAGTAATACCTCCACAAACAACGATTTCACAGTCTACTCTGCTATTTTTTTATCACCAAAATACTGCATCAAAATTAATATCAAAGCACTTCCTGCAAGTATTCCATCCATAATTCCAGCAGGCAGTAAAAACATCATCAACGTAATTGTAATAACACAATTTATTACAGATAACACCAATCCCCACATTCTATTTTTCAACAATCCTATCGCTCCGATAAGTCTAAATACTCCATATATTGCTCCCATAACCATCATCATGTAAAGATTCTCTTGAAAATACGGAAGCTTAAATTCAAAATATTGCCCTATATCATATTTGTCAGTTCCTATGAGCAATGCTGGTATCATTGCAAAAATTCCACCAAGTTCCATAATACCGCCATGAATAATCATGAGTATCGCTGCAATCTTGTATTTTTTCATAACTATGTATCTCTCCATAATCCCAATTTAAAGACCTCTATCAGTATACCATAATATCAGTTATCCCGCATCCAAATTATAAATATTCAATCCGAATTTGTATCCTGTCAAAGAAGCATCAAAAAAGAATCCAAGAGCATTTCTCTTATTGGCTGTGTCCAACTTAAATCGAATATAAAAATATTCCTTTATTGGGTTGTCACTACAAAAGCGAGCATCATTATATGCCGAGGAAACACTTCTTCTCTTACTGGTTAATAAATCACTGTCTATTTTAGTAAAATAACTATACAGTTCATAATACAATTCTTCCAGCGGATATTTCACGCCTTCAAGGTATAGCACTTGATTATCTTGATGAGTATTTTTGCAGTTATTCGTGCTAATTGCCTGATAATACCCTATTGTAGACTCATTAAAACCTTCAAACCTTCTGTTTCCAAACCTGCTGATGTTAATAATGCTCTCATATCCGCTCCTATTCTGACCAATTCATTTCTCCATCGGCAATTCCCATTTTCCGACATTCGTTGCACACATCATCTTTTTCTGCCTGATTGCCAATCCGATAGTTTAAAATTTTATCTTTGAAAACAATGTACTTCACATTCCCAGCCTTAAAGTCTACAAACCAATTTCCACCGTTATCCGAATCAGTTCCCATTACTTTGGATACTTCCTCCGGAAAATCTTTTTTGTCACTGGTAAAAAACAATACCGTCCAGTATTTTGGCTTTCCACCGGTATTCCATAATTCAATCTTATGTACATTCAGCAAGTCAATGATGGTATCATCTGTTACACTTTCTTTAATCAATACTCCTTCATATACTTCCTGCTTTTTCCCTTGAATTGCATTATCTCCACACCCCTGCACTTCCTTAACTTCGCTTAGTATCAATTCATCCTTTAACAACACATCCATGGAAACATGAAACAATTCTCCCAGTATTAGCAATTTCTCCGTTTCTGGCAACGCAATATCTGCTTCCCACTTGGATATGGATTGTCTGCTCACATTACACTTTGATGCAAGTTCTTCCTGCGTCATTCCATTGTCTTTCCGCAATTCTATTATTTTTTCAGATAACTTCATGAAAGATTACCTCCTGCAATTATTGATTTTATTGTACAAAATCATTATTATTTTTACCACCAATTTCAAAGTTCTTTTTCGCAACCTATAGTTGCCAACAATAAAATCATAGAGGGGTTTTATTCCCTCTACAACAATTCCTTATCTATGTCTTTGCCTCTACGCTCCGCTGTTGTTATTTCTCTCCTGTCTCCTTAAATTTTTCCAATCTGTAATGATTCTCATCATCCAATTCCTTAACACCATTCTTATAATCATATCCAAATTTTCTATAAAACTCAGTTGCTGTAATGGATGCCGGTATCTCTATTCTGCTTGCCCTTACATAAAATTCATCTGCTTCTAATGTATTTATAATTTTTCTTCCAATACCTTTTCCATGAAATTCCGGAAGGACAAAAATACACAAAAGTATACTTTCTGTTTCGCTTCCCCAAAAACTTGAGATAGAACCTGTTCCAACGATTTTTCCATCAAATTCAAAGACATACATATGCGCATAACTTGCCACATTCAGAACCTTTTCCACATCGTAATCCTTTGCAAGTTTCTCCATTGCTGATATGCCATAATCTTTACTGTTAACCTCCAAGAAATTCCTGACAATAAGATTTCTGACCTCTTTGGCATCCTCTTCCTTAAATCTCCTTACCTTAATACAACTCTTCACATAATCAACCAATGTCATATTTTCATCTTCACTTGTTATCAGTTTCAGTTCAATTAAATCACTCATTTTCTGCACCTCTTTCCTGTAAACATAAAAAATCGCACCAAACATTCAATGTCCAGTGCGATATCTCCAATTTAATAAGATGCAATGTATGTAAATTCTTCTCTTATATTTTGGTTTTATGCACTAGACTAAAAGACCTACAAGCTATAACCTAATGCACTAACCTTGCATGTTTATAGTCGTGTATGTCCGTAATACATGTACATATAACGTCTTGAATATAAGTTCTGATTCATGTGTATGTTCTCCTTATTTTTTTGAATAATATACCAGTCTTGGCAATTCATGTCAACAATCTATTTGCAATTCAGAATAATATCTATCATATCTTGCTTTCCATTAGTATATGCCACCCTGTCATCTGCATACTTACTTCTCATTTCTTCCTTTAACTTCTCATAAACGGCAATCTCCTTAATATTACATCACAATTTCACTATCGAAATATTGTTCCTGAAAATGAATCTGCCTCCTGATCTCTTCCTTTGAAAAAGTTATTCCGTCAGGCACAACTACCCACTTTTCTTCTATATCATCTTTCCTATGAACAATGGCAATAATTTTTCCTGTAAACTTGTCTACCGGTTCATTTACACCTAATATATAAGCGTCCTGCTCTTCTCCGTCTGGTGCCATAATCCCTTCAATATAACCATAATTTACCGGATAATACATGTCTTTATGTTCCGGATGATAACTTCCCAGTGGTCTATCAACTGTGACAGTTACTGTTATACCAATCACTGCATTATCAGCACTTTTGTTAGCATGCAACACAAATCTTTGATTAGGATATCCAAATTCTTCAATCAGCTCCCCTTCTTCAAACCCGAATTTCTTATATAATTTTCTAGGTGCAATTCCTTTAACATCATTTTCTCTAAATGTAGACACAGTTATGTCTTTATCTCTATCAAGTTCATCTAGTGCCTCTCTTAAAAGAAGCGAAGCAATTCCCCTTTTTCGATAAGCTGGATCAACAGCCAAACAACATATCATATTATGCTTCCTTGAATATAAAAGTACGCCAACAATATCTTGTTCGTTCTTCACGCACAAAGCACGTTTATCATTCATGAATTTCAGTACTATTATTTTGTGTTCATCTATACTCTGCTCTGTCTCTAATCCCGGAAAATTCCAACTTACTTTTCTCACTAATCGCATCCATGAATCAATATCTGATGCTCTGCCAAATTCTACCTTCATATTTTCTATCATTGACTATTTCCTCAAATCTGCTTTGAAACAAAATGTACAATTTTTCCATTATCCAGCTCATCATATCCATGAAACACACCATCTAATGGAACATTATCATCCACCAGATGTACATTATAATATAAGCATATCTGATGACAGGGTCTTTTACCCCATGGAAAATAAAATTCTCCGATTTAAATAAAATATCCACTTAACCCTACCAAACCTTGAAGCATCTATCATATTTATACATTACTCTCCCCACAAATAGAGCCATTTGATAAAACAAATACCGAAAACCCGCATAAATACAGGTTTTCGGCATTTTAATCCGTCATTCAAACTCAATGACTGTATCCAGCAGTTTCTCTTCAAAACGCATCATATTTCCGGATAATAATGATTCTTTGATAGATTTTTCAATTTTGGTAGTGTCTTTTTCGATAAATTCGATTATACTGTTGTACATGGGGCAGTTCTCCTTTTCGTTTTTTGTTTCGTCACTTAAAACTTTATACAAAGGAACTGCCCTTTTCAATATTTAATTTTCCGAAAACTTAATTACGCTACCGTGCTTTCTATTCTGTATATTCCCCAAATTTCCGGAAACGCTGATATCTTTTTTCCAATAGTGCATCCATGTCCATTTTCATCAGTTCCGGAAGCGTTTCTAACAGTGCTTCTTTTAACTGTTTTGTTGTATACTCCAGATTGTTCTCTAATCCCTCTTTCGGTTCCAGAAACATCCTGTCGATGACTTCATTTTTAAGCAGATCTCTTGCTGTCATCTTCATCAGCTCCGCAGCCTCTGCGGCTCTGCTGGAATCTCTCCACAGGATACTGGCAAAGCCTTCCGGTGAAAGTACCGAATACATTCCATGCTCGAGCATCCAGACATAATCTCCCACAGCAAGACCTAACGCACCACCGCTTCCACCTTCGCCGATAAAAATACTGATGATCGGTGTTTTTAAACGTGACATTTCCATGAGGTTTCGTGCAATTGCCTCTCCCTGACCACGTTCTTCTGCACCAATTCCGCAAAATGCACCTGCCGTGTTGATAAATGTAATTACCGGCCGGTGAAACTTCTCCGCCTGCTTCATCAGACGCAGTGCCTTCCGATATCCCTCCGGGTTTGGTGATCCAAAGTTGCAGGCTACATTTTCATCCAGTGTATGCCCTTTCTGAATACCAATTACCGTTACCGGTGTTCCTTCTAAGGAAGCAATTCCACCGACAACCGCACCGTCATCAGCAAACAGCCTATCCCCATGAAATTCTAAAAAATCCTTAAAAATTGCCTTGATAAACTGCTTTGTGTTAGGACGTTCTACCATGCGGGCAATGGCAACGGATTTCATTGCATCACTCATTCCATTCCCTCACTTTCTGGCTTACTGTGAAGCCGCAAAATCTTTCCAAGCTCCTTGCGAAGCTTCTCACGATGAACGATTCGATCTACAAATCCATGCTGCAGCTGAAACTCTGCTCGCTGAAAGCCTTCCGGAAGCTGCTGATGGATGGTTCCCTGAATGACTCTCTGACCGGCAAATCCGATCAATGCCTTTGGCTCCGCCAAAATAATATCGCCAAGCATCGCAAAGCTTGCCGTCACTCCTCCGGTCGTAGGATCTGTCAACACGGTAACATACAAAAGTCCGGCTTCATCATGTCTTCCTAATGCTTCCGATACCTTTGCCATCTGCATCAGCGAAATGATTCCCTCCTGCATTCTTGCGCCACCAGAAGTAGTAAAGATTACGATTGGCAGCCGATGCGCTGTCGCATATTCTACGGCTCTGGTCACTTTCTCACCAACCACAGAGCCCATACTTCCCATCATAAAGTGACTGTCCATGATGGCAATCACCGTATCATAACCACATATCTTGCAGGTTCCGGTCACAACACCCTCTGTAATTCCTGCTTTTTTCTGTGCTTTTTCAATCACCGCATCATAATCCGGATATCCCATCGGATTCTTAGGACGCATAGCAGCATCCAGCTCTTTAAAAGTCCCCTCATCACAAGTAATCGCAATTCTTTCTGACGGACTCATGCGAAAATGCGCATCACAGTTCGGACATAGCTTATATTCCGTAACTTCCTTCTTATAGATGATTGCCTTACATGTGTTACACTTTATCCACATTCCATCCGGAATAGAAGGTTCTTTCTTTGATCTTTTCTTGTCTGTTTTCTTCGTGCGTTCCCCACCATCGATCGGGAAGTAACTTTTTTTGCCAAATAAATTCACAGTATCAATCCTTCCATTCAATCAGTTTCTTTTCCAAAAATGATGTGTCAAACTTTCCTGCCAGATATTCCTTGTCATGTAAAATACGATTCTGAAACTCTATATTTGTATCAATTCCGCTGATCACAAACTCATATAACGCTCTCTTCATCTTTGCAATCGCTTCTTCTCTGTTCTTTCCATGCACGATGACTTTTGCGATCATAGAATCATAAAACGGCGGAATCTCATATCCCTCATATACTGCTGTATCGACACGCAGTCCAAGACCTCCTGCCGGCAGCAAAAGATAATCGATCAGTCCCGGACATGGTGCGAAGTTTCTCTCTGGAGCTTCTGCATTGATTCGACATTCGATTGCATGTCCCTGAATCCTGACATCGTTTTGTGACATGGAAAGCTTTTTCCCATCCGCAATCCGAATCTGTTCCTTAATAATATCTACTCCTGTAATCATTTCTGTCACCGGATGTTCCACCTGGACTCTGGTGTTCATTTCCATAAAGTAAAATGCCCCGGTTGCCTCGTCATACAAAAACTCAATCGTTCCCGCACTCTGATATCCGGCAGCTTTGGCAGCACGAACGGCAGCATCGCAGAGCTTTTCACGAATTTCCGTTGTTACAGCCGGACTCGGTGCTTCTTCTAACACCTTCTGATTTTTTCTCTGTAGAGAACAATCCCGTTCTCCCAAGTGAATCACATTGCCAAACTTATCTCCTAAAACCTGCACCTCCACATGACGCGCATGCTCAATTACCTTTTCCATGTACATACTGTCATCTCCAAAAGCAGCTTTTGTTTCTGCTTTGGCTGACTCAAAGGCTTTCTGCAATTCTTCCCGCTTTCTAACAATTCGGATTCCTTTTCCTCCACCACCGGCAGAGGCCTTTACCATAACAGGATATCCCAAACGGTCAGCGATCTCGTATGCCTGTTCTATATCCTCCACAATTCCATCACTTCCCGGAATAACCGGAACGCCTGCTTTGATCATCATTTCTCTGGCATTGGATTTGTTTCCCATCGCATCAATGACAGACGCATCAGGACCGATAAATTTAATATTACACTCTTCACACATTGCTGCAAATGTACTATTCTCTGACAGAAATCCAAATCCCGGATGGATTGCCTCTGCTTTTTTCTCCACTGCAGCACTGATCAGGTTATTCATATTATTATAACTGTCTGCTGCCTTTGCCGAGCCAATACAGACAGCCTCATCCGCAAGCTGTGCGTGCAAAGCCTCCCTATCCGGCTCTGAAAAAACAGCAACCGTCTTTATCCCCATCTCGCGGCATGCACGGATGATCCGCACTGCAATCTCGCCACGATTTGCTATCAAAATCTTATCAAACATCTGCGCCTCCCATAGCATTCGCTATACTTTCATTCACAAAAGTCAGAAAACAGGTTAACGCTTACCATACTCTATCCTGTATTTCTTAAACCGTTTATTCGATCACAAACATAAACTGACCGATCTGTGCAGCCACTTCATCTCCTACATAAGCTGTTCCGTGACCCACTGCAACATTTTTCTTCAATTTTTCCAATTCAAGCTCCATGCGAAGTGTATCTCCCGGTACTACTTTTCTCTTGAACTTAACATTCTTGATCGCACCAAAGTAACCTGTCTTTCCACGGTA
Source organism: uncultured Lachnospiraceae bacterium (assembly GCA_934317005.1). Taxonomy (GTDB): domain Bacteria; phylum Bacillota; class Clostridia; order Lachnospirales; family Lachnospiraceae; genus Butyribacter. The sequence goes on along the minus strand of CAKREB010000004.1, from coordinate 112,456 downwards.
CTCATCCATACACATGATCGCAACACCACCTGCCTGTGCCATCGCTTCCACGATCAACACGCCAGGCATAACCGGCTCACCCGGAAAATGACCTGCAAAAAACGGCTCATTGTATGTTACATTTTTGATCGCTGTAATTGATTCTCCAGGTACCATCTCTTCTACGCGGTCAACTAATAAAAACGGCTGTCTATGCGGAAGAATCGACATGATCTCATTAATATCCATTACCATATTTTATACCCTCCATTATTTCACACGGAACAGTTCCTGACCATACTCTACAAAGTCCCCGTCCTTAACCAGAACTTCTGTAATCGTACCACTGACTGTACTATTCACCTCATTCATAAACTTCATAGCTTCAATAATGCAGACAACCTCTCCTTCGGAAATCGTATCTCCGACTTTTACAAACGGCGGTTCATCCGGTGCTGCACTCTGATAAAATGTTCCTACGATTGGTGCTTTAATAATCTTTGAACCGTCCTCCTGTGTAGAAAATGGAAGCTCCTCATTATCTGATGTCTGCTCTAAAGCCTCTGCTGCTTTTGGTGCAGCTGTTACATTTGCCGCAGATGTTGTATTCTGTGGTGTCTGCGCCCCTGACACATTTCCTGCCCAGGGTGAAACAGAACCACGATTCAATCTTACAACCGCATTGTCAAGCTGTACTTCCATATCATTTAAATCTGTCTTTTCAAATATATCAATTAATTCTTTGACTTCATCAAACTGCATTGTTTCTACCAACCTTTCCAGCATTTTCTCTGCTTCTGATTATTTTCCTGTCCACTTTTTAAAGCAGAGAACTCCGTTATGTCCACCAAATCCAAGTGAATTAGACAGTGCATACATCGCATCCTTAGCTTCTCTTCCTTCGTTTGGAATGTAATCTAGATTGCACTCTTCATCCGGTGTATGATAATTAATCGTTGGTGGTAAAAATCCCTCTTCCAATGCTTTCACACAGCAGATTGCTTCGATAGCACCCGCTGCACCAAGCAAATGACCTGTCATTGATTTCGTAGAACTGATCGGCGTATTTTTTGCATTTTCTTCTCCCAATGCAATCTTAATCGCTTTTGTTTCTCCTACATCATTGGCATGTGTACTCGTACCATGTGCATTGATATAATCTACCTGATCCTGTCCGATGCCTGCTTCATCCATTGCCATCTTCATGGCTCTTGCAGCACCCTCACCGGTTGGCTCCGGCAGTGTTACATGATAAGCATCACCTGTCGCACCATAACCTACAACCTCGCCGTAGATCTTAGCACCTCTTGCCAGTGCGTGCTCCATCTCCTCAAGCACCAGTACACCGGAACCATCTCCCATAACAAAACCATTTCTGTCTTTGTCAAATGGACGGCATGCCTTTTTCGGATCTTCTTCCGTAGAAAGTGCTGTCAGATTTGTAAATCCTGCTACGCCAATCTTACAGATCGCACCCTCTGCACCACCTGCAATGCAGGCATCCAGATAACCATGCTTAATATTACGAAATGCTGTACCGATACAGTTTGTTCCTGTCGCACATGCAGTAACAATATCCTCACAGACACCCTTTGCACCTGTGCGGATCGCGATATTTCCTGCTGCCATGTTTCCGATTGTCATTGTAATAAAGAGAGGAGATACTCTGGAAGGTCCCTTTTCGTTCATACGAAGCACCTGTTCTTCCATCGTCATCAGACCACCCACACCGGAACCAACAATAACACCAACACGCTCTGCATCTTCTTTTTCCATATCCAGACCGGAATCCTCAAAAGCCTGTATTCCCGCAGCTAACGCATAAATAGCAAAAAGATCATTTCTTTTTACATCCTTTTTGGTCATATACTGTAGCGGATCAAAGTCTTTTACCTCTGCTGCAATCTTCACTTTAAAGTCTGTTGTATCAAACTTTTTGATATAGTCGATACCACATACACCATTCTTAATATTGTCCCAAAAAGTGTCTACTGTACTTCCCAGTGGTGTTACTGCTCCCAGTCCAGTGATCACACATCTTCTCTCCATATTACTCTCCATTTCTGCGCTGCCCTGCAGCGACTTATATTATCCCTCAGACTGCCCTGCTCCTCATAAAGCTCTGTCCTGTCTTAGATAGTTTACATAACCATTCCACCATCTACATTTAATACCTGACCGGTGATATACGTGTTTTTTGCAAGGAAAACAGCAGCATTTGCAATATCCTCTACCTGACCATAACGTTTGAGTGGAATGGCTTCTAACATCTTCGCCTTCTGCTCATCTGTAAGCACACCTGTCATATCCGTTTCAACAAAACCAGGTGCGATCGCATTACATGTTACACCACGCTGTGCCAGTTCCTTCGCTGTAGACTTTGTCAGACCAATGATACCTGCCTTAGATGCTGCATAATTTGCCTGTCCTGCATTTCCAACGACACCAACAACCGAAGCCATATTGATGATCGATCCACTGCGCTGCTTTAACATAATGCTGCTTGCATGACGGGTCATATTAAAGCATCCTTTCAGATTTGTCCGAATGACACTGTCAAACTCATCTTCACTCATACGCATCAATAGCATATCACGTGTAATTCCGGCATTGTTCACCAGAATATCTACTGAACCAAGCTCCTTTTTCACACGCTTCATAAGATCTCCGGCAAATGTAAAATCACTTACGTCACCCTGTACCGGCATACATGTAACATTGCATGCTTCGATTTCCTGAATCGTTTCATCTGACACATTGCTGTGATAATTTAATACAATATTGCATCCTTCTTTTGCAAATGCCAAAGCAATTGCCTTTCCTATTCCTTTTGCAGCGCCGGTAACAACGGCTGTCTTGCCCTGTAACATTACTTCCTCCATTCCGGATGACAGACTGTTTCCACAAAAATCCTGCCATCACAAAGTTTTTCAACATTTTCCTGCTTCCATCCACAGTCCTATACATTGCCTTCTATGTGTCACACTACCTCATGCAATTTTGTCATCGTCTTTGCAAGTGAACCTTCATCCTCTACATTGACAATCGTAACACCCTTTAACGTTCTCTTTACAAAACCGCAAAGTGCTTTACCCGGCCCTAATTCAATAAAAGTATCTGCACCTTTTTCATGCATGTTCTCAATGATATTATAAAAACGAACCGGACAGCAGATCTGCTTTGTCAGGATTGGAATAATATCTTTCTCCGAAGGAACAACCTGTGCATTTACATTTGTAAATACCGGTATTTCCATCGGCTTAATATGCATCTTCTCTAACTCTGGTCCAAGCTTTTCGGCAGCCGGCTGTAACAGCTCCGTGTGAAATGGGCCGCTTACTTTTAACTTCACAGCCATCTTAGCGCCTTTTTCTTTTGCAATTCTTGCAGCCTCTGCAACTGCCTTCGTTGCACCTGCAATGACAATCTGTCCCGGTGCATTGTAATTAGCCGGAACAGCCAGACCAAGACCAAGCTCTGTAGCTTCCTTACATGACTGTTCTACTAACTCTGTATCTAAACCTATAATGGCGTACATGGCACCTTCCCCGGAAGGAACGGCCTCCGCCATGAATTTTCCTCTTTTCTGTACCAAAGCAACGGCTTCTGCAAAATCCATCGCTCCACTGGCAACATACGCTGAATATTCACCCAGACTGAGTCCGGCTGTCATCTCAGCACGTACTCCCTGTTCCTGAAGTACCTTCATAGCCGCAATACTCATGGTAAGGATTGCCGGCTGTGCAAACTCTGTTTCACCTAACTTTGCTTCATCATTAAAACAAATATCTTTAATCGAATATCCCAAAACTTCATCTGCGCAATCAAACACTTCTCTTGCTACAGAATAATTCTGATACAATTCTTTTCCCATTCCCGCATACTGTGCACCCTGACCGCTAAACATAAATACTGTTCTCATATTTGTAACTGTCTCCTATTTCTTTTGTTAAAACGGCGCCATAAAGCGCCGTTTAACATTCTGCCTGCCACAGTTTTTTCCAAAAATCTTACTGATGGCTCTCTACAAAATCAACTGCATCTTTTACTGTAACAATTGACTCTGGGTTTTCAATAGAAACATCAAACTCATCTTCGATGTCGTTAATGATCTGGAATAAATCTAAAGAATCTGCATCAAGATCATCTTTTACATTTGTTTCTAATGTGATCTCCTCTGCGTCCTTTCCAGTCTGTTCTGCAATAATCTCTCTGATTTTCTCAAAAACCATATTTGTTTCCTCCTGCTTATTTTTTCTTTTATTTTATATCAACTGCACATGCAGTAATACACACAAAATCCTGTATGGTTCATACTACCACTCAATGAGCATCGTTGCCCATGTCATGCCCCCGCCAAATCCTGTCAGGATAATCTTATCCCCGCGCTCGATCAAACTTTTTTCATTCAGTTCGTTGAGTGCGATTGGAATACTCGCAGAGGACGTGTTGCCATAACGATCCATATTCATATAAAACTTATCAAATGGAATCTGAAGCTTCTTTGAAATCACTTCCACAATACGCATGTTTGCCTGATGCGGAATGAAATATTTAATCTCCTCTGCCGTAACACCTGCTTCCTCCATCACCTTACGCAGGCTCTGTATCACATTTTTGGTAGCAAACTTAAACACTTCCCTACCATCCATATGTACATACCAAAGCGGATGAATCCCGGCTTCTTTAGCATTAAATGCGTTAGCACACTCTGTGTAACCCTCTGTCAGTATTTCGTACTTATCACCAGCTGAACCGATATCTTCACAGCCAATGCCTGCCTCCTGCGATTTTTCCACATAAGCACCACCTGCACCATCACCAAACAATACACAGGTAGAGCGATCTGTCCAGTCCACAATCTTTGACAAGGTTTCTCCACCGATCACTAGTGCATTATCATAAGCACCGGAACGAATATATTTTTCTGCTGTGCTTAATGCAAACATAAATCCGCTGCATGCTGCCACAATATCAAATGCGACTGCATTTTTAGCACCAATTGCCTTTTGCACCATACAGGCAAGAGAAGGTGTTCCATAATCCGGTGTCACGGAAGCTACGATGATAAGATCAATCTCCTCTACTGCGACCTCTGTCTTTTCCATTAACTGCTTTGCTACATCTATTACATATTCCGATGTATTTTCACCGGCTGAAATATGTCTTTCTTTAATCCCTGTTCTCTGTGTGATCCACTCATCACTTGTATCTACGATCTGAGCCAGATCCTCATTTGATATCACTTGCTTTGGAGCACTTGCCGCTGTTGCGATCACTCTGGTCTTTATCATATTTTCAATCTCCTATTCTCTTATTCTATTCATCCTGATAGGTCTGTCCGATAAACTCCGCAAGATTAGTCAGTGCTTTTCTAACTCCCTCCATCTCTGCAGGTTCCGTTATGTTCTTTAACAGCTTTGCAACCAGATCACGATGAAATCTCTCATGTATACGATAGATTTCTTTCCCCTGTCTTGTCAAGCCTATTTTTACAATTCGCCGATCCTTTTCACTTTTATAGCGCTCTGCATAGTCTTTTTTTACAAGATTATTGACTGCAACGGTAAGAGTTCCCACTGTAATATGCAGCTTTTCAGCAATCTCGCTCATCGTTCCAAGCTCCTCGATCCCGATTGCCGCAATCGTATGAATTTCCGTCATCGACAAGTTCTTCTTTGATTCACGGATCACAAATTCATGCTCCATCTTCATTATATTTTCAAATATATCAACTAATTGTTCACTTATTCCTATTGTCTGCTCAATCATGAATTCTCCCTGCATATATTTTGTATTTCAAAACAATTCAAACATAATTGAGTATATTCCATTCACACCACATTCGTCAACTATACATTCGCCATATTTTTCACCAAAATGCCGACCTGTTTTTAGTAAAATTGCACATAATTTTCTCTTTTTTCTTCCCAAAATAATTTTTTCTTCTGTTTCCTTTATATCCATTTCTTTTGATTCTCAAACCAATAACTCGTAGCATTGAAAACCACGAATCCGCATACTAAATACCAAAAGTAAAATAAAAGGATGGAACGACTGCTATAGTACATTTCCATCCTCTTTGTAAAGCTTCTATCTACCGTTTCTTGTTTAACATCTCTAATGTTGCCAGTAAAACATCATCCTCCCACGGTTTCGGGATCAGATATTTTAAGCCGATTGCCTTTACTTCTTCTAATGTTCCGGAATCACACAGTGAGCTTAACATTAAAATAGTTGCATTCTCATCCTTCTTCATCAGGATTTCCGCCGTTTCCAATCCATCAATTCCCGGCATGATAATATCCATGATAACAATGTCAGGATGAAGCTCCTCATACATACGGATTCCTTCCTCACCGTTTTTTGCATATCCAATTACTTCATATCCATTTTCTTCTACAAGATCTTTGATCTGCTTTGACGCAAATGGAGAATCATCTACCACTAAAATTGTCGTCTTATCCATCATCTTTCCTCCTCTTAATCTGACTGCAAAGAATAAAACATAAAAACATGCAGCATGCCTACTGTTGTGCGGTACGAAAACACCCGCTTCATCTGTGCCATCTTTTGTCCTTCAATCTGTCTTCCCTCTTCATAAAAGCTGGGTACCGAAAGCCTTGATGCCCGTCCAACCGTATTATTCAGGCTGGATACGGCATGACCACATACAATATTTACATACTCGTTCAAATACAATGGAATCTCTTCCTCCGGTGGTGTCACCCCGTTATTCATAGTATCTATAATATAACGATACAGCTCATCTGAAAACTGGCACACGATCATTGCGTTCATATAACCATGTGTTTCTATCTCTTCCCGACAGCCCTCGTAAAAAGATTGTCTTTGTACTGCATCCTCCTCCGTTATCTTTTGCAGTTCTAAATTAACGAGTTTTTTGGTCACTTCGCAAAACGCATGATCAAAAATCTCTTCAACCCTCACGCTTTCCAAATAGCCACCCCCTGTCTATCAAGGTAAGCCGGTTCTATCAATCTCCACCAAGAAATCTCATTTTGCCCTTTGAACTAGCCTTATTTGTCTTTTGTACTGCCTTCTCTTCTCCCTTATACATACTCGAAAACTGTTTTGTCACTTTCGTCTTGCAATCCTTGCAATATCTTCCTGTTAAAATCGGTTTTCCACAAATTTCACAATCAATCGAGATGCCGGAATCTTTTGTGAAGCTCAAACGCTCTTGACGTACCCATTTCTTAATCTGCTGAATCGGAACTTCCATCTCTTCCGAAACTCTTGACATGCTTGCAGATGGATTTTCATAAATGAAATCTCTTACTTTAAAAAACTTGTCTTCCATCTCTTTCGCACACTTTGGGCACAGTGGCTCACCAGTAAAATTAAATAAATTACCACACATTTTACAATTTCTTACATCCATAGTAACCTCCTACATTTGCTGACCTGCGCTGATGCACAGAAAAAAAATTCTTCTGACACCTTCCCGCCTCAGCGCCTCCGCACAAGCCTCTATTGTGCTTCCTGTTGTGTAAATATCATCTATCAGTATAACACAATTCGGCACTTTATACAACTTTTGCGCCGTTTCTCCGATGGAAAATGCCTGCCCGACATTCTTCATGCGCTCTTTCCTTGAAAGACCTTTTTGTGGCAATGTATTTTTTGTCCGTAGCAAAAAATCATTCCACACTAAAATCCCCATACTTTCTCCCAGCTTTTGTGCTACGATTTCCGCCTGATTATATCCTCTGGCACGTTGTCTTTCTCTGTGAATGGGAACCGGTATTAAAACATCCGGTGCAATCTGCCTGATCCAGTCACGGCATTCCTTTTCCATCTGCTTTGCATAAAAGGCAGCGTATTCCTTACGTCCGTGATATTTAAACCTGCTGATCGATTCGCGCATGGATGCATTGTATACAAAGACAACTCTGCCACTGTCATATGCTGTTTTCTCCTGCTTTTTGCAGATAGCACAGTATTCTTCCTCATCTGTAACCTTTCTTCCACACTTCAGACAATACTGCTGTCCTGTATAGACAAGCTTTTTCTCACAGACTTTGCATATATCCCTTATATTGACAGATAGCACCCGGTCGCAGACTGCGCAGCGTCTTGGAAAAAAAATATCTGCCACCCCTTCTAAGATTTTATTCAGAATGTATCCTCCTTCATCATCTCCTGTAATCTCTGGCATAAACTGGAGTATCTTTTTTGCTCAAACACATTGCCGATCATCTGTTCCACCACAGCTCTGCTTCCCACCAATGTCACACACTTCTTTGCTCTGGTCACTGCCGTATATAAAAGATTGCGGTTTAACAGCATACGCGGACCGCTCAAAATCGGAATCACAACAGCCGGATATTCACTACCCTGTGATTTGTGGATCGTGATCGCATAGGCTAACTCCATCTCATCCATCTGACTAAACTCATAGGAAACTATCTTTCCTTCTTCAAACTCCACCTCTACTGCTTCTTCTATTTCCAAAATCCTGCGGATCACGCCTACATCACCATTAAAAACGCCCGTTCCCTCTTCATACACATCACCAAACCGCGTCTTTTTCTTCCACTTCATCTGATAGTCATTCTTAATCTGCATCACCTTATCCTGTTCGCGGAACAAAATACCATGAAATTCTCTCTCTACCTTGCCTGCATTTTTCGGATTCACATAGCTTTGCAGTACACGGTTTAAGTTTTCTACCCCTAACTCTCCCTTCCGCATAGGTGTGAGCACCTGAATATCATACGGAGAGGCATCAACATAGGATGGCATGTTTTTCATCACAAGCTGTATCACAACATTTTGGATATCCTGTACATTATGACGTTCCAAATGGAAGAAATCTCTATTCTTATTATCAAAAGAAATCGGCTGTCCTGCATTGATCTTATGCGCATTTACGACAATCTGGCTTTCTGCTGCCTGACGGAATATCTGATTTAACCGCACGACATTACAAAATTCTGACTTAATCATATCGCGCAAAACATTTCCGGGGCCAACAGATGGAAGCTGGTTCACATCTCCTACCATGATCAAACGGCATCCCGGAACCATTGCTCTAAGCAAGGCATTAAGAAGATAAATATCAACCATAGAAAATTCATCAATGATCACTACATCTGCCTCTAACGGCTGCAATTCATTTCTCTCAAAATGCATACCGCTTCTGTCATCCCCATCCATAGCACCATTTAACTCCAAAAGCCGATGAATCGTCTGCGCTTCCCAGCCGGTCGTTTCCGACATGCGCTTGGCAGCCCTGCCGGTAGGTGCAGCCAAAAGCACTTCTACACCGTCCTCGTCTAATACCTGCAAAATGGTGTTGATCGTCGTCGTCTTTCCGGTACCGGGGCCACCCGTAATGATTGTCACACCATTTTGAACTGCCTGATAGACTGCATTTTTCTGCAATTCATCCAAAACAATTCCCTGCTTTTTTTCAATACGCGACACACGCTTTGCGAGTGTATCATCCGGAACAGAAAAAGACAGATTCAGGTCTAAGAGCATTCGTGCACAATTCATTTCCATATAATATAACGTACTGGAATACAGCCTGCGTTCCCCATTCACTTCTTCTGTTATGATCTCCTTATTAAGAGAAAGGGCATCAATCTGCGCTGCCACCATAGCCTCATCCACACCGAGCAGACTTGCTGTCATCCCGATCAGTTCACGCTCCGGAAGGTAGCAGTGGCCCTGTCCACCGGACTGCTGCAAGGTATAAAGAACTCCCGCCCGGATACGATACTCCGATTCTGGAAAAAATCCGGCTCTCTGCGCAATCGTATCTGCAATCTTAAAACCGATTCCCTGTATATCCTCCGCAAGCCGATAGGGATTCTTTCGTAACACCTCGTAAATATCATCCTTATAGTACCGATAAATCTTTACTGCCATGTTCATGGCAATCCCATATTCCTGCAAAAAGATCATAGCCTGACGCATCTGTTGCTTTTCATTAAACTGCCTCGCAATATTTACCGCCATCTTCTGACTGATTCCCTTAATTTCTGCCAGCCGCTCCGGTTCCCGTTCAATCATCTCAAAGGTGTCTTTTCCAAACTTCTTCACAATCCTTGCAGCCAGCGCCGGCCCCACGCCCTTAATCGCACCGGAACCTAAGTACCGTTCTACTGCCATAATATCGTCCGGCTGCTTGGTTTCATAACTATCTACCTGAAGCTGTGGACCATAATTCTTATGATTAACTCTCTTTCCGCGTACTAACAGATACTCCCCCTCAGCTACGAAAGAAAAACACCCTACACAGCACTCCTCTTCCTCCTCTACTTCATCACTCTGCGGCTTTACCAAATAGAGTACCGTATAACCATTTTCTTCATTGCGAAAGGTAATACGATCCACATACCCTTCAAATTCCTCCATAGACTTCTTCCTTCCTCTAAAGTAATAAAGAGCTGCCGTACAAAACAGTCACACTGTACTGTCTGATACGATAGCTCTCCCTTTGTTTTTCTATGTTTTCCCATATCACAGACACTTCATTTATGATATGTCTGCATCTAAATGGAATCTTAATTACAAATTATACTGTGACTTCATAGAATCATATAGCTGCTGTGCAAGACCGGTTGAACCACTTTCAGCGATTGCATTGGCATACTGTTCATTTAACATATCGCCAAAATACTGCATATACTCGCCCTGTTCTTCTTCCTCACCTGCAATGCTGCTTTTTGCCTGCTCGATGATCTTCTGAACAAAATACGCTTCAAAGCTTTTACATGCATCCATCAGTTCATCATCAGAAGCATTCTCACTAATACCTCCCAATGTTCCCTGCAGATTAGAAGCATTTGCATTTTGAACATTCTGTCCGTACATACTATATAAAGATGATGTATCTAATATAGAACTCATATGACCACCATTCCCTTTCTATGTATTATGATCTCAGATTGTTTGCCTGCTGCAGCATCTCATCCGATGCCTGAATCGCTTTTGAATTCATTTCATAGGCACGCTGGGTTACGATCATATCTACCATCTCGTCTACTGCTTCTACAGAAGAACCTTCTAAGTATTTATTTTTAATCACGCTCTGCTTTAACGCAGCATCCTGTCCCTCTAAGCGGGCAGCTCCGGAAGCCGCTGTTTCAGCAAAGTAGCTGTCACCTAATTTTAACAGACCGCTTGGGTTATTAAACTGGACAGCCCCGATACGAATACCCGTGCTTACGACAACTCCCTGTGGATTCTTATAAAAAATATTGCCATAATCATCAAATGATAATTTTGCCGTATCTGTATTGCCATCAAACGAAATCTCTTTTCCATTAGAATCCAATACCGCATAACCATCGGAAGTAGTCAGTGTAACCCCGCCACTGTCATTGACTGACATGAGGAAGTTACCATTTCTAGTATAACCTGTTGTGCCATCCGGCATCTGAATCATGAAAAAGCCATCGCCCTGAATAGCAAAATCAAAATCACCGGAGCTTGCCAAAAGCTTGCCCTGTTCAAACTCCGTAGAAATCGCAGCCACCTTTACACCCAGACCAACCTGTGCACCGATCGGCTTTGGATTTCCCTCATGATCAGTCGTCTGATCCTGGATCGTCTGATATAACAGGGACTGAAACTCTATTCTTTCCTTCTTATAGCCGGTTGTATTGATATTTGCAAGATTATTTGAAATATTATCAAGTGACGTCTGCTGTGTCTTCATACCGGATGCAGCCGTCCAAAGTGCTCTCATCATAATGCATACTCCTATCTGCTTCTAAGACCTCTTAGAAAACGAAACTACCTTTTTATACTTTACCAACCTGATTTACTGACGCATCTAACAGAGAATCCTGTGTGCGGATCATCTTCTGTCCTGCTTCATATGCTCTTGTAATTGTAATCATAGATACCATTTCTGAAATTACATTTACATTCGACTGCTCTGTGTACCCCTGCTGGATCGCTGCTGTCGAATCAATCGTCGTAGCTCCGTCTACTGCATTATACATGTTATCTCCATATAACTCTAAATAATTGTAATCTTCAAAATCCGTCAACTGAACGGTATCTACCAACTGATTATCGGCAAAAATGGAACCATCGTTCTTAATAACGATCTCTCTGGCATCCACCGGCACCTGAATATCACCGCCGCTGCCCTGCAAATGGTTTCCATCCGCATCTACAATGTAGCCGTCTGCCGTACACTTGAATGTACCACATCTGGTATACTTGATGCTGCTGTTTCCATTCGCATCGGTTACACGCATGGTAAAAAATCCATTTCCTTCAATCGCCAGATCATATGTATTGCCGGTTTCTCGCAGAGAACCCTGTCCCCAATCCATATATGTCTCGCCAATCTTTACACCCGGATTAAACGTTCCAATCTGCTCATCAATAAATGCATTGGAACCGTCACGAATCTTAACAGCCATATAATCTTTAAAAGACCGGCTTGTAACATTCTCTTCCTTGTAACCGACTGTCGCAGAGTTTGCAAGATTATTACTGATAATATCCAGTCTTTTCTGCTCATTGATCATTCCGGTGTAAGCCGTATATAAACCTCTTACCATCTATGCTCCCCTTTCCAGCTTATCTCCACTAAAATACCTACATTATATATCGTCCGTCTGCTGACTTTTCTTAACATCTGTGCAACATATACCGGATATGTTACAGTGTGACCATACTACTCGTCATCTCTTTTGCCGGCAAGAAATTCTACGAATTTACCGGTTCCTACCGCAACTGCTGTCATAGGGTCTTCTGCTGTCATCGTGGTGATGCCGGTCTTTTCTTCGATCAGTTCCTCCAGACCATACAGAAGGCTTCCGCCACCTGTCAGAACGATTCCACGATCTGCTACGTCTGCTGCAAGCTCCGGTGGAGTTTTCTCCAAAACGCTGTGGACTGCTTCTACGATCTGAGAAGTGATCTCACGCAGTGCTTCTAATGTTTCATCGGATGTCACCGTGATTGTCTTTGGAAGACCTGTGACCAGATTACGACCGCGTACATCCATAGAAACCACTTCCGGACGCTGATAAGCCGAACCAATATTTATCTTAATCTCTTCTGCTGTTCTCTCACCGATCAGAAGATTATGTGTCTTTCTCATATAACGCACGATTGCCTCATCAAAATTATCACCGGCAACCTTAATAGAAGTACTTACAACAGTACCTCCCAATGAGATAACGGCGATATCTGCTGTACCACCACCGATATCAACGATCATATTTCCACAAGGTCTTGAAATATCAATGCCTGCACCGATTGCTGCTGCGATCGGCTCTTCGATGATTGCTACTTCACGTGCACCTGCCTCGTAAGTTGCATCTTCTACTGCCTTCTTCTCAACCTCTGTAACTCCACTTGGAACACAGACACTGATACGTGGCTTGCGGAAGCGTGACTTACCACAGGATTTCTGGATAAAATAACGTAACATCTTCTCTGTTACCGTATAATCTGAAATAACACCCTGACGAAGAGGACGGACTGCTACGATATTTCCCGGTGTACGTCCAAGCATCAGGCGTGCATCCTCACCAATTGCCTTAATCTTATTTGTATCACGGTCAAAAGCTACTACGGATGGCTCTCTTAAAACAACGCCTTTTCCTTTTATATATACAAGTACATTCGCTGTACCTAAATCAATTCCAATATCACTGCCATTCATCAATCGATTTCTCCTTTCAACACTGCATTTTAACTTCTATTTTTTCCAAATGTAAGACGAAATAAACATATTCTTTTGTATTATATACCATTTTGTCAAAATAGCAAAGGAAAATATTTATATTTTACAAAACTCCTGACCACACCTACAGCATAATACGTTTTTGACTTCCTCACTTTCTTCTTATATAATAAATATTATGCGTCATGAGAGAGTGTCAGCACTTTCTCCTAATGCAGCAAAAACGTATAAATATTTTTAGCACACTATAAATAACAGCAGAGCAGGAGGTTTATTGTGAAAATACTGCTGATGCAGCATTTTTTTTGCGATAAACGCTCAGAAATGGGGATTTTCATGAAAGAAGAAATGGCAGCGAAACAACATATCCTACTAGAGCAGCGTAATATCAGTAAATATGCCGGTCTGCTCTGTGCAAGAGTTTTTCTCTTATTCCTTTTGCTGCCTCTTATTTTATTTTCCGGATCAGACTATGCATATTTTTTCGTTTTTCTTCTGATCGTTCCCTGGATATTGGCAAATATTTTAGAAAATAAGACAAAGAAAACGCCCATTCTGCTATATAGCTGCGCGCAAAAGTTTTTTTATACCAATGCCCGCTTCACTACGGAACAGCAGATTGGACGCTGTATCATACTTTTTTTAACCTTCCTGCAGTTAATACTCCATCCGGCATCACAAACAGATCTTTTATCCTTCGCACCAGGCATTCTCTTATTACTATATCTGCTTTGCCGTATCTTATGTACTATCTTCGTACGCCACCGGATTCACAAATACTATTTTGATCTGGTCGGTCTAAATGGTTGATAAGGACAGGTTTCTACTTTTCTTAACTTAATCTCTCTGCAAAGGCAGAATCTACGATACTATCTATTTCTGAAAAATCAAACTCCTGCCCCTGTATCGCTGCCTGATTCATCGCATCTATAGAATTGCTTTCTGCCGATGTACTTGTCTTTGCTGTCTGTGTGCTCTGTGATGCATTATCAGAAGCAGTTCCTAAAAGGGCTGCCGCTTTTCCCGCTGTCTGCTCTTTAAAATATTGATATAACTCCTGCACCGTCTGATAGGTCAAAGACGATGTATCCTCTTTCTGTTCTGCTTCTTTTAACACTTCTGACAGCTTATCTGCCATCGTTGCAGCCTCAGTCGCATCTGATGCTGCCGTCTGGGATGCGCTCCCTGTCAGATATGTCTGTAAGATATTTGCAAAGCTTGAAATCCCACCGGTGCCTTCTAACGTTCCCAAAGAGCCAAGTGTACTGAGTGCATCCGTGCTTCCTAAGGAACCGATAGAACTCAGAGCATTTAATGCACTTAAGCTCCCATCATCCGAAGAATTACCCGATATTGCATTTAACATCGTACTGGTCGAATTATGATTGATCAGGTACTGATAATATAATGTTTCTTCATCTAATGATACGTTTGCCATACTTTTCCTCATTTCTATCAACATTTACTAAAATTCTATCATATCGCTGTGTTTCCGTCAATTATCTGCAATCCACAATCCGAAATTCTACATTTCCATACATTGAATTGATCTGCGGCTGATACAGGATATCCAGAAAATATTCCCGGCAACGTCCTGCTTTGATCTCCTCCCACGCCTGATTGCCATATCTTTCACAGATTCCCTCCTTTAAGTGCACCTCACTTTGGAAATCCACACCACGATAAATACGCATGCCATCCTTTAGCTGTAGCCTGGCGATCCGGTTTTCTTTTCCACAAAAGTTTACCGACACGATGCCCACCTCTCTTTTGGCAAAAACCGGCTGTTCATTCTTCTCACCAAACGGTTCCAGATATTCTAACTGTCTGACCACCTCTTCTGTCATCTCTGCTAATGCAACCTCGCGGTCAAAGTAGATTTTTTCTATAAGTTCATCCTCTCGCAATGTACAGTTTTCATTTAATTGCTGACGCAAAGGCGCCAGATTTTCTTCTGCCAGCGAAAAACCAGCTGCCATCGCATGACCTCCGTACTCTGTCAAGAGGTTTCGGCAGCGGCTTAGTTCGCCCTGCATATGATACCCCGGTATGGAACGCGCAGATCCCTTCAACCCATTTTTGCTCTTCGTAATGATTAAAGTCGGACGATAATATTTTTCGCGAATCCTGCCGGCAACGATTCCGGCAACACTCTCATGGCAATCCTCTATATAGACTACAAGAACCGGTTGCTTTAGATATTGCTTTTGTTCGATCACCTCTATTGCACGATTCGTCGCCTGCATCGTATACTCTTTCCGTTCTTCGTTAAGCGCAACTAACTCAGCCGCTCTTTTTTGTGCCTGGGAGGGATTCGTTTCCAACAATAGCTCCAACCCCTTCACTGCATCCTCTAAGCGGCCTGCGGCATTGATACACGGGCCGATCCGAAATCCCAGATCAAACGAATTGATTTCCCGATCCAGTGCAGACGCCTCAAGCAGAGCCTTCATCCCAACCTGCTCTCTGCGGTTTAGATACAAAAGTCCCTTCTTCGTGATCAAACGATTTTCATCCAGAAGTGGAACCACATCACATACCGTTGCAACCGCTGCATATGGCAGCAGCTCCTCCTCTGCATCCTTTCGTCCAAAACGCTCAAACAATTCTTTCATCAGCTTATATGCAATCCCCGCACCACACAGCTCCGAAAAAGGATAAGAACACGCTTCCTGCTTAGGATCGACTACCACATCCGCCAAAGGCAGACTTTCTTTTCCATCAATCTTTGGCACCTCATGATGGTCGGTCACAATAATGGTCATACCAAGCTCTTTTGCCCTGTTCACAGCTTCCACTGCCGAAATGCCATTATCACAGGTGACAATCGTATCATACCCTTCTTCATATGCCTCCTGTGCCATATATTCCCGCATGCCATATCCATCCTGCACACGGTGTGGAATACGATATCCTGCCTCTCCTCCAAGCAGCGTAATCCCATGATACAGTATGTAAGTTGCCATGACACCATCCACATCATAATCTCCGATTACCTTAATCTTTTTTCTATCCTGTATCTTCTGTTCCAGTATCGCCACCGCCTGACTCATTCCCTTCATGCCGGAGGCAGGATAAGGTTCTTCCTTTTCCGGAAACAGATAGCGGTTCATCGCATCCCAGTCAAACAGTCCACGCTTTACCAGAATTTCTGCTAAGATTTCCGAAATCTGATACTGTTTTGCTATTTTGGCATAATCTGCCTGATATCTTTTTGTCATCCATTGTTTCATCTGTTTTTCCTACTTTTGCAGTCTGTATATTCCTTTTAAATATATTTTTTAATATCCACAGACAGCCTTTCTTCTTATCGTATTGTTGTACCCGCTATATTTTCAAATATAACCGGGCACTTCTTTGTGTTCTAAGATAACACATTTTAAACTTCCGTGGCAAAAAAACTTTTCTTTACATTTGTATTGTGATACGATTAAAATATATAATTTGCCTTTATCATACAGACAGAAACCAGACAGAAATGAGGATTACTATGAAATGGATTAAATTTGATGTTCATACAACAACAAAAGACGCTGATGCCATCGGAGAAATCCTGGCAGAATGTAATATTTTCGGCTATGAAATCTCAGACCACGTTCCTCTGACTTCCGAGGAAGAACGCCAGATGTATACAGATATTCCCGCTGATCTCGGGCCGGATGACGGACGTTCTGTTCTGACCTTTTATACCGAAGCTCCTGACAACGAAACGAAAGAATTTTACAGCACCGGTTCTTCTCTTCGTGATGACCGTATGGAATCTGAAGCATCATCTGACTCCTTACCGCCAAACGAATTAATTGCCTTGATCTTAGACAAGGTCAAAAACATGCAGCAATATCTTCCGATCGAGTTGCCGGAGATCACTTTCTGTGTACAGGATGACTCTCTCTGGAAGGATAAATGGAAGGAAAACTTTAAACCTTTTTATGTAGCTGACGATATTCTGATCAAACCTACATGGGAAGAGCTTCCAAAAGATACTAAGAAAGATGACATTGTCATCGAGATTGATCCCGGCTCTGCTTTTGGAACGGGCACCCACGAAACAACCAAGCTCTGTCTGTTGACACTACGCAAATATATCACACCGGAAACGACCATTCTGGATGCCGGATGCGGCAGCGGCATTCTCGCCATTGCAGCCCTGCTTTGCGGTGCCAAATCTGCATTTTGTCTGGATATCGATCCTGCTGCAGTAGAAGGAACGCTGGAAAACGCGCAGAAAAATCACATTGCTAAAGATCGGATCACCGCTATCTGCGCAAACATTTTAGAAGACAGCGCTTCCGTAAAACAAAAATGCAACGGCACATTTCACATTGCCGTTGCAAATATTTTGGCTGACGTTATTATACCACTTGCCGATCACATCGGTGATTTTATCGATGAAGATGGAATTTTTATCTCTTCCGGTATTCTTGCCGAAAAAGCAGACGAGGTAGAACGGGCTTTGCAACAAAACCATTTCCACATCATCGAAAAAAACACGATGGGCGACTGGGTATCTTATGTCTGCGCCAACTCTTCCGACTGTGCGATGCATTCCGACACATTAACACAATGATCGATAATCCCCTCACAGTTGAATAAAATATCCACAAAAACTACTCCCACATCTGTTGTACACTTTTCTTTCCGCAGACGTTTGATATGTCCCTTTTTCATCTTTTTTAAATGGGACATCAAATCCGCTCTGCGGATCTGCATCAATTGACACTTCTGTTCATCACCTTCTTTGATGATCTTTTCCACAAGCTCTAAAAGTTCTGTTATTTCCCGAAACAAAACATTTAAATCTCCCTGTGCCTGCTTCGAAAAGATAAGATTATCTGCCTTGATGCGTTTTGCTGTTTGTGCAAGCGTGTATGTATGACTCCATATCCGTTCAAAGTCTCCCAGACACTGTAAAAGAGAATCAATCATGTAACTATCCTTTGGCGAAACCGCTCCACCGGAAATCTTCATCAGATACTGGCTCAGTTTCTGACTGTACTCGCGAAACGTTCCTTCCTTTTCTTTTAGCGCACGATATCCATCCTTTTCAAATGCCTGATAGAATGATGCCGCTGTTACAAAAACCTTTCTCATCTCTCCTGCAATGTACAGTGCTACATTTTGTGCCTGCTTCACAGCATATCCCGGTTTGTCTAAAAATCTTTCATCCAACAGATCTACAATAATCTTATTCTCCTCATCATCGTCCTTATCCGGCAGTGCAAGACATGCTAACTTCACCAGACATTTCGAAAACGGTAACAGAACAAGAGTTGCCGAAACGTTGAATGCGCTATGGATTACAGCGATTCCCACCACAGACGCTGCATCCTGTAAAAATGCAAAATGCATAAACATATTCAGCGTGTAGAATACCACCATAAAAATGCCGGTACCGATCATGTTAAAAAACAGATGAATACACGCTGTTCTCTTTGAATTTTTGCTTGCGCCAATACTTGCTAAGATTGCCGTAATACAAGTTCCAATGTTCTGTCCCATAATGATTGGAATTGCCACACTAAACGGAACTGCACCGGTTGCACAAAGTGCCTGCAGGATTCCGACTGAGGCAGACGAGCTCTGAATGATCGCTGTCAAAATCGTCCCCGCCAGCAATCCATACAAAGGATTAGCAAACTTTACCATCAATTCGCGAAATTCCGGAATATCAGCCAGAGGAGCAACCGAATTACTCATCTGATCCATGCCAAACATCAGGATTGCAAATCCAATAAAGATTGTTCCAAGATCCTTCTTTTTCTCGTCCTTTAAAAACATATAGAAAATGACACCAATCATAGCAAGGATGGGAGAAAAGGACGTCGGTTCCAAAAACTTCATCCATATACTGTCACCCTGTATCCCTGTCAGACTCAAAAGCCACGAAGTTACCGTAGTTCCTATATTTGCTCCCATAATAACACCAACTGTATTTTCCAGCTGCATGATTCCCGAATTTACGAAGCCGACTACCATAACCGTTGTAGCAGAGGAAGATTGAATCACACCAGTCACCGCCGCACCAAGTAACACTCCCTTGATCGGATTTGAGGTCAGCTTTTCCAAAATACTTTCCAGCTTTCCTCCTGACACTCTTTTCAATCCATCCCCCATTAGTTCCATTCCAAAAAGGAAAAGAGCAAGTCCTCCCACTAACATCAACACAGCAAATATGTCCATGACTTATCCTTTCCTCTCTTTCAAAGAATCCTTTTGTCTGAGTTCCTCATCCGTTTCATTGGAACCTACATTGCCAAACCAAAAGCTCCAGGCACTTATGCCTCCGATAACTAATATACACACTAATACAATAACAATCGTTTTGACCATAATAAAAAAGCCTCCTACTTATTTTTCGTACACAAAGAAACCCCTGTATCACATGGGTTATTTTCTGTTATTCCAAAAATAAGATCAGCGGCCTTTTGCTCCATCCTGCTGATGTATGTATGAAATGATCCGATGCCACGTTCCACTGTTCTTACAGCTATTTAAAGCATCCTCCACTTCCATTTTCCGAAAGGATTGTTCCAGCGACACTGCCGGAATAGAAAAAAGAAAGAAAAGCTTAGAGATACCCCTTTCCCTATCAAATGAGGCTCTCTGTGAGATATTATCCCGAATACTCCCCAGACCTAAAAGCTCCCTTGTACAAAGATCATCCCGATCCCTGATCACCTGTGTGTCTGAAGATAACACAGATTCCGCCGAAGCTTTGCCATCAGCAAAAGAAGAATCTACTTTGATTTTTTCAAAGTACATCCCGGATACTGCGATTGCAAATGCAATCAACAGACATATGAAAGTTTTTTTCTGTCGACTTACTTTCATACGACACCTCCTCCTTTGCTCCCTATCATCCCAACCAAAGTTCCGCCTGCATCCCAAAATGCATGACAGTTTCCGGTTATAGCAAAAACGGGAGAATGCCAACGCATTCCCCCGGCTCATAGAAATTATAATATGATTTCTATAGAATATCAAGATTTATTTCTTTGTTTTTGCTTTTAACTGCATTTTCTTAACAGTAAACCATAATGTACCTGTGATGCAGACAGATGTGTAAGCACCGCAGATAACACCTACCATCAAAGGAATGGCAAATTCACGTACAGACTGTACACCGAGTACAGCTAACATCAAAATCATGATAAATGTAGTTAATGTTGTATTAACACTACGTGTCAATGTCTGTGTAACACTCTCATTTACTACCTGCGCAATTGCCTCTTCTGTCTTCTTACCCTGAATATTTTCACGGATACGGTCAAAGATAACGATTGTCGCATTGATAGAGTAACCTACGATTGTAAGCATACAAGCGATAAATGTATTACCGACAGAAATCTTTGTCAAAGCATATACAAGCAATACTACGATAACATCATGTAACAATGCAAGAACTGCACTTCCGGCAAAGACGATATCCTTGAAACGGAACCAGATATAAAGCAGCATACAGATTGCAGCGATAATAACTGCCACGATCGCATCTGTCTTCATCTCATCCGATACGGAAGCACTGATATTCTGATTCTGAATATTCTTTTCCTTTACCTTATACTTATTGATCAATGTGTTTGTAATATTGTTACGCTGCTTTTCAGAAAGCTCTACTGTCTTAACAGAAAGTCCGTTAGAATCTGCCACTTCTGAAATGACAACATCACTTGATTTACTTTCTGCCATAAAGATCTTTTCTACTTCTTTCTTTACATCATCTGTGATCTTCTGATCTTTGTTAAATGTGATATCAAATGTTGTACCACCTGAGAAGTCAAGACCATAGTTTAAGATATTGCCATCACAACGACCTGCCTTATTAACAATCAGGCAGACAACACAGGCAAGGATCATCACACCTGAAATTGTAAAGAACTTTGCTTTGTTTTCTACGAAACGAATTGTCTTACGTGGTCTTTCCACACCAAAGTACTTAACATCATCTACACCGAGTACATACATTGCCTTTAAGATGATCTTTGTAATAAACAATGCTGTGAACATAGATAATACAATACCGATTGCCAATGTGGTTGCGAATCCCTTAACAGTACCGGAACCCTTTACATAAAGCACAAAGGCTGCGATCAGGGTAGTTACATTACCATCTACGATAGCAGATAACGCCTTGTCAAAACCAAGCTTGATACTCTGCTGTACGGTCTTACCTTTGGCAAGCTCTTCCTTGATACGGGTGAATATGATAACGTTAGCATCCACCGCCATACCAATATTCAATATGATACCGGCAACACCAGGTAATGTCAGTGTAATATCAAGTACATTGAGTACAACTAACATCAGCACCAGATAGAATACCAATGCAACAGATGCTGCAACACCAGGCAGACGATAAAATACGATCATGAATAATACGACTAATACAAAACCGATCGCACCAGCCAATAAGCTTGTCTGGATCGCATCCAAACCAAGCTGTGCACCTACTACCTGTGACTGGATTTCTTTTAACTCAATAGGAAGGGCACCGATACGGATCATAGAAGCAAGTTCTTCTGCCTCATCGTATGTCTTAAAGCTTCCGGAAATAACAGCTTCACCATTGCTGATCTCAGCCTGTACAGCCGGACTGGAAAGAATCTTTCCATCATATACGATGTAGATTACTTTATTTTCCGGATATGCTTCCTGTGTTGCTTTCGCAAACTTCTTTGTTCCCTTTGTCTTAAACTTCAACTGAACAACATATTCTTTGTTCTTTGTTACTTCATCCTGCTGTGTGTTTGCTTCTGCAGACTTAATGTCCTTACCGGTACAAATGGTCTTTGTGTAGACAGGCTTTGTCTTTGCCTCATCTTCAAAGCTCATATCGTCCTGTGCAACGAAATCAAGAGAACCTTCTTTACCGAGAGATTCCAAAACTTCCTCTGCGTTTGCAACACCAGGAATATCAATACTGATACGACCACCTTCACCAACAACTACAGAAGATTCTGTACTGTACACATCTGCACGCTTCTGCATCATGTTACGGGTATCTTCCATGTCCTTTGCAGATGGAGTATCACCGACTGCCTGATATGTAATACTTACACCACCGGCCAGATCCAAGCCAAGCTTAATGTTCTGGGCGCTACCCTTATGCTGCTTTGTAAATCCTACCAAAGTAGTAAAAGTGCAAAGCCCGATTACTGCAAGTATAATGACAATATGCAGTATCGCTTTCTTCTTGTCCTTCATGCTACATTTCTCCTTTTATTAGACTACTTTTTTCATGATTCTTCACATATCGCAAAAATCACGCTAATTTGCATTATACCACAGGAAGCAAGCATATTGCAACAAATACATAAGAAAACGGCAAAGAACCCTCTGTTCCTTACCGTTTCCGATACACTTTTAAGAAAATTATTTACCACTAAAATATACCTTGCCACCCTTAGCATCAATTCCTTTATAATAGAACAATTCGTCCACCGTAACCATCTGAAAGCCTTTCTTTTTTAATCGTGGTATCAGCTTCTCTACGGCAGCGGCTGTCGTCGGATACAGATCATGCATCAAAACAATATCGCCATCTGTGATTGAACGGCACTTTTTCAAAACAGCAGATGTGTTCCGGCTCCTCCAGTCCTCCGAATCTATATTCCAGCAAACCATAGGAACTTTCACTACGCTTCGCACCTTATCATTCACGCAGCCTCCGGGTGGACGCAAAGCCGTGGTGCTGCATCCGATGATTTCTTCCATCACCTTATCTACCTTATTGACCTGTGCCTTGATCTGCTTTTTCTTAACCTTTGTCAAAAAAACATGACCATATGTGTGGCTTGCCACCTGACATCCCAGCGCATATTCCCTTTTGACCATATCACTATAGGTAGGAACACGATTTCCCACACAGAAAAAGGTCGCTTTTGCATCATACTTTTCCAGTGTTTTTAAAATCCTTTTTGTAACCGGTGTGTACGGTCCATCATCAAAGGTTAGTGCTACCATCGGCTTAGACGGATCTAAGTCCTTGCGAAGCCACTTAGCCGATCCTTCCGGTGCCGGTGTGGCAGTCGGTGCTGCGGTTGCCTTTGGCTTCTTTTTGCTGTTTTTGTCCTTGTCCGCTTCTACCTTGACACTGCCTTTCTTAGAAGCATCCGGTGCCCCACTCCCCTGACGATTTAAAGATACTACCTTGCATACCAGCACGATCATGATAATAACCAGTGCCAGTGCAGAATTTAATAAAATCAACCGTGTGCGAAGTTCTTTCCTTCTTCTCGCTCTGGAATGAAGCGCGCGTTCTCTCAGATCTGTATTGCTTTCCCAATCTTTTCTCTGATCTCTTTGTACTTTCATCCCCCTCGCCTCCCGTATTTTTCTTCTCATTTTTTTACATGCCTGAACTATCATAACACAACAAAATAATTTGTCATCACATTTTAATTACCTTTTTGTTAAATAATTGTTAAGTCTTGTCTTTTGAAAGTGAAGCAGGTGCTAACATTCCGCCGAACATACCAGATATAATACACAAAAGCGCTGCTGTCATCAACTGTGTATTTCTAAAAAGCTTTGCGTCTGCCAGACACACGCCTGCCGCAAGTAAAATCAGAAAATAGCTGCCACCTGTCGCTGCTCCCCAGAAAAATTTCTGCTGTCCCATCATTCTTCCTACCCAAAAGCCGCCAAGTACATTTGTCACAATATAAACGCCCAATATCCCTGCGCATAACACATTACCTGCCCCATCCATCTTCCAAACAAAGAAAGATAGCAGTAACAGCAGCACAAACGATACGACAAACATCCCGCCTAACACGATAAAATAGCTTCGCACTTTATTTTTCACTTTCTCCTCATTTCTACACATTTCTTGCACCGGATACCTTTTCATACATCCTTCCAGATATCTGTCCTCCAAATCTGTCGTTTTGAAAATCTTTACTATATTTATATACCATATGTAACAAATTTATGACATCATTTTCTTTTTCTTTATGCTATACTTATGCACAAAGAAAAAATACGTTCGAGGAGTCATAAGCTATGAAAACAATTGATTTACATGTACATTCTAATTTTTCCGATGGAACCTGTTCGCCGGAAGACCTGATCGAGCTTGCCACCAAAAAGAACCTTGCCGCATTTGCACTGACAGATCATGACACGGTTGCCGGTGTATCTGTTGCACTGGATGCATGCAAAAAGCTTGATGCCCCTGTACAGGTCATACCGGGCACAGAGCTTTCGACAGACTATCATGGCCACGACATACATATGGTCGGTCTTTTTATCGACTGTTCCAATCAGGAACTAAACGAAAAGACAGACCTTTTTGTCAAGCGCCGTGCGAATCGCAACACAGAAATGGTTAAAAAGCTGCAGGATGCCGGCATTCCTATTACACTGGAAGCCATGCAGGAGGACAATCCCGACACCGTCATTACCCGTGCACATTTTGCAAAGTTTCTGGTTTCCCATAAGATTGTCCGTACCCCTTCCGAAGCCTTTGACAAATATCTCGGAGAAGATACTCCTTACTACGTTCCACGCGTCATGATGCAAAGCTTAGATGCGATTCCGCTGATCCTAAGTGCCGGAGGAATCCCGATTTTAGCGCATCCTATGCACTATCACTTAGAAGAATCTGTTCTTCGTAACATGATTGCAGAGTTTAAGGAAGCAGGACTTGTCGGCATCGAAGTAAAGTATTCCAATCACACCCCTGAGGAGGAAGCATTTGTTTGCTCACTTGCAAAAGAGTATGATCTGCTTCCAAGCGGCGGCAGTGATTTTCACGGTACGAACAAACCGGCGATCGACTTAGGCACCGGCCGTGGAAATCTTTCCATCCCTTATACCTATCTGGAAAATCTGGCACACTATGCCAACTATCCTTTACAGAACCACTAAAGGGAAATACTTTTTCAATACAGATATTTTCATAACATCACAAGAAAGAGTTTCGCTTGCGAAACTCTCCACCTGTAGCGGGTCGCAAAAGCGGGGCCGTGAGAAATGACTTTTCATTTTTCACAGCCCCGCTGTATTTGTCTATATTCTTACTAAATTATTTTTTGTCTTCGTTGCTCTGCTTGTCGATCTCAACGATATTATCCTTTTTCATTGGGATACGGCAGTTTTTGTTGTTTCCAAACTCTACGATGACAACTTCATCCATAATATCAATAACAACACCAAAGAAACCACTTGTCGTCAGGATGCTGTCTCCAACCTCCAATGTTGCGATCAATGAATCATGATCCTTCTGCTGCTTCTTCTGTGGACGGATGGCAAAGAACCAAAAGATTCCGATGATCACTGCATAAATAACAAGCATGGTGATCAGGCTTCCTCCACCAGATTTGGCACTTCCTAATACTGAAACTAAACTCATTTCGTTTCCTCCTTCATCATCTCAATTTTCTTTCTCTTATATTCCTGAAAGGTTCCTTTTTCAATGGCATCACGTATTTCTTCCATCAGTGTATTATAGAAATACAGATTGTGCGTCACCATCAAACGAAGACCTAACATTTCTTTCGCTTTTAGCAAATGTCTTATATATGCTCTGCTGTATGTCTTACATACCGGACAATCGCAGGTATCGTCAAGCGGTCTGTCATCCCGCTCATACTTCGCATTGAGCAGATTCATCTTACCATGATTGGTATATGCGTGTCCATGACGTCCATTTCTCGCCGGATATACACAATCAAAGAAATCCACACCACGTTCTACCGCTTCCAAAATATTTTGCGGTGTACCAACTCCCATCAGATAAGTCGGCTTATTTTCCGGAAGATACGGTACCGTCTTTTCGATAATCTCATACATTTCCTCATGAGATTCTCCCACTGCCAGACCTCCCAAAGCATATCCATCCAGATCAAACTCTGATATTCTCTTCGCATGTTCGATACGAATATCCTCAAATGTTCCACCCTGATTGATTCCAAAAAGCATCTGATGAGGATTCAGCGTGTCTTCCAACTGATTTAATCTCGTCATCTCTGCCTTGCACCTAGACAGCCATCTTGTAGTACGGTCTACAGAATCCTGCATATATTTTCTGGTTGCCGGATGTGGCGGACACTCGTCAAATGCCATTGCGATCGTTGATGCAATATGCGACTGTATCTGCATACTCTCTTCCGGTCCCATAAAAATTTTTCTTCCATCAATATGAGAGTTAAAGTAAACTCCCTCTTCTTTAATTTTTCGCAAACCGGCAAGCGAAAACACCTGAAATCCGCCGGAATCCGTTAAAACCGGCTTGTCCCACACCATAAACTTACGAATACCACCCATATCACGTACGACCTCATCACCCGGTCTTACATGTAAATGATAAGTATTGCACAAAACCACCTGCGTCTTCATCGACTGAAGATCCTGTGTAGAAACAGCTCCCTTCATAGCTCCGACTGTTCCGACATTCATAAAGACAGGCGTCTGAATCGTTCCATGAACCGTTGTCACTTCTCCACGCTTCGCCCGTCCATCTTTACACAAAATCTTATACATAGTATCCTCATTTCTAAAACTGATCTATAGCGGTCTGACACCGTTTCAGACCATCTTATCTTCTAAAATAATCTACCAATATTTTTATCACCAATACGAGTAATAATACCGGCAAAATGTATGCCACAAACACTCCTACTACTGTAGCAGCCAACATAATCACGATCGAAATAACCAGCACGATCACAGCCCAGAATATTGCTTTGTGATACCACTTTATCTCTTTGCCATACTGATAAAATGCTCCACCAGAATCCTGCTGCGCATCATCATATGCCTCCGAACGTTCCCTGCTGTACTCACTTCTTGCCTGTTCGGTATAATAATCTGCCATCGGCCCTTTTGATGCCTTATATGCTTCAATAATCGTCCGGGCGATCAGACGTGGATCTCCTAACTCTTCGATCACTTCCCTGTCTGACTGTGCAGACTCATCAAAATAATTTCGATAAAAGCTTATGTTTTTTTCTACCTCCTCCCGCGGAATATAGCCTTCCAGACTTTCCCGCAGCAAAGAAAGAAATTCGCCTCTGTCCATGCATACCCTCCTGCCTATATCCTCTTCCCATATAGCAAGACAGAGTTCCGACTCGCGAAACTCTGTCATTTGCCTCTATCTACAAAACGGACTTCCGTTTCTGCATTTCGACTGTCTTAATACATTAAGCCTTTCCTACAGAACCAAAGAGTTCCATCTTTTCCTTAACAGTAGCCTTGATAGCTTCTGCACCAGGAGCTAAAAGCTTACGAGGGTCAAATCCCTTACCTTCTAAGTCCTTACCCTCTTCGATATACTTACGTGTAGCTTCCTGGAATGCTAACTGGCACTCTGTGTTTACATTGATCTTAGCAACACCAAGAGAGATTGCTTTCTTGATCATGTCAGCAGGGATACCTGTACCACCATGAAGTACGAGTGGCATATCACCTGTCTTTGCCTGAATAGCGTCTAATGTTTCGAAGCTAAGTCCCTGCCAGTTTTCAGGATACTTACCATGAATGTTACCGATACCTGCTGCAAGCATTGTTACACCAAGATCTGCAACTGCCTTACACTCATCAGGATCTGCGCACTCACCGGCACCGATGACACCATCTTCTTCACCACCGATAGAACCAACCTCTGCCTCTAAAGAAAGACCGAGAATGTTACATGTATTTACAAGCTCTGTTGTCTTTGCAATGTTTTCTTCGATTGGATAATGAGAACCATCGAACATGATTGAAGAGAATCCGGCATTGATACAAGCCTTTGCACCTTCAAATGAACCATGATCTAAGTGAAGTGCAACCGGTACAGTAATGTTTAATTCTTCTAACATACCTTTTACCATACCAACAACTGTCTTATATCCACACATATATTTTCCGGCACCCTCAGATACACCTAAGATAACCGGTGACTGTAACTCCTGTGCTGTCTGCAGGATAGCCTTTGTCCACTCTAAGTTGTTGATGTTGAACTGACCTACTGCATACTTTCCTGCTTTTGCCTTTGTAAGCATTTCTTTTGCTGATACTAACATAAATCTAACCTCCATCTTTTGATTTGTTCTCCGGCAGTCACTATCCAAACTGTGTATAGTAACTACACATATATTTCGTAACTGCATATCATTGTATCATAAACAAAGCATATTATATACTATTTTTTCCAAAAAAGAAATAAAATTTTACTAAAACATTGCTTTGATCTGATCCATATGCTCCATTGCCATGCGATATCCGCTTTCATAGGTCTGACGCAAGACCTTTACATCCTTTTCGTAACTGTCGATCGGTGCATCCGGTCGGATGATCAGAGCCTTCCCTTCTTTTTCCAGTTTTTCGCAGAGAGCCACCGACTGATTGTACTTTTTGTAGCGTGTACAGATTTCCTTTGCAATGATCGGATACTTTCTCCGAATCATCTTCGCTACGATCCTGTCGGAACGCTTACATTCCTTTCGAAATCCCTTCGGTCTTGTCAGCACGATCAGTGCTTTTTCGTTGCCATCCGCTAACAGCCTGTCAATCGGGATTGGATTGGATAAGCCGCCATCGTAGTATTTTCTGCCCTCGATCTGCGCCGGTGGAAGGATTACCGGAAGCGCGCAGGTCGCGCAAAACACATTGTACTCTTCATCCACATCTTTCTGCGAAAAATATCTGACCTTTCCTGTTACGGCATCCGTTGTCGTGATCAAAAATGTCCCCTCATAATTATGGAAGGTTTCCATATCAAACGGATCGATCTTATTTGGAATATCACGAAATACAAATTGTACGCCAAAAAGACTTTTTTCCTTTAACAGATTCTTCTTCCCAATATATCTCTTATCATTACGGTATTTTTCAAAAACCCTGATATTTCTTCCCTGCTGCCGTGAAATATAGGACGCTGCATCTGCTGCCCCTGCCGAAACACCAATGCAGTACGGAAACATAACATCCTCCTTAAGCAACGCATCCATAACACCGCAACTAAAGACCGGTCGGAAAGAACCACCTTCAAAAAGAACTCCCGGCATACTGCCACCTCCATTTACATCTTAAAATAGTCCACGCTTTCTACCAGACGGTCTGCAATCCGGTGAAGCTGTTCTGCACTAGTATAAACCTTTTCAAATGTCTCGACAACTTCCTCGGTTTCGTCATATGTTTTTCTGGTGCTTGTAACATTCTCCTGTGCAATGTCTGCTAACTGGTCAACAGCCTGTACCACTTCATTTCTAGAGTTTTCCAGACGTCTGGTTCCATCCTTGATCTGACGGATGCTGTAAAGAGAACTGTCAATCTTTTGTAATACCTCATCTACCGTACTCTGTGTATCCTGCATGCTCTCGCTCTGGCTTGCCATGATTTCCTTCATCTTTTCCATGATCTCTACAGCCTTAGCAGAATTCTCCAGCAGCATCCGCGTTGTTTCCTCGATCTCTCTGCTGGATTCATTAGACTGATCCGCAAGCTTTTTGATCTGATCTGCAACAACCGCAAAGCCTTTTCCGCTCTCTCCTGCCCGCGCAGCCTCAATTGATGCGTTAAAGCTAAGCAGATCGGTTTCTTCTGCAATCGAAGTAATAAATGATGTCACCTGATAAATCTTTTGTACCGAATCGTTTGTCCGGTTTGTCTGTTCCTGCACCTGTTCAATGATCGTTTCGACCTCACCATTGATCCTGCTCAGCTTCTGCAGGGTATCTGCCGCTCTCTCACTGGATTGCTGCATCTGCGAAGCATTCTGATCCAGAAGTTCCACTTCTGTAGAGGTATCGGTTATATTTTTCCCCATAATATTCATATGATCCGATGTATTTTGTGAATTTTTTGCCTGTTCAGTCGAGTTGTCTACGATCAGATTAACGGCACTGCGCACCTCGTTCATGGTTCCATTGGTCGTATCCGCTGCCGTTCCCAACAGCTCCGCAGCCTCCAAAAGCTGCTTTGCATTCTGTGAGATTTCTAAGATAACGGATTTCATCGTATCACGCAGTGTAACCGTTACCTTCGACAGATCTCCCAACTCATCCGAACGCTTTAACATCTTGTCATCTACCCATGCCTTCAGATCTCCGCTTGCCACCTTGCTTACGACATCAATACTTGTCTTGATATTATGACTCATAGACATAGCCATCTTCAAACCGGCAGCCACACACAACAGCATAATGATTCCTACGGCTGCAACGATCGTTCCGATCATTTTGTTGATAACGGCATCCTTTTTCTGCTTATTGGTTCCGACAAACACCATACCTACCACCTGTTCTGTACTGCCGTTTTGATATACAGGCATATAGTATCCATAGTTTATCGTACCCTCCAGTGATACCGCTTTGCTGAAATATTCTTTTTTCCCTTTTAGTACATTCTGAACAATCGTCTTACCCGCTGTAGAAGCTAAGATCCGATCTCCATTCTTATCCTTTGCGGAAGTCATGATGCGCTTCTTATTATAGAAGAAAGTCACATCCATACCTGTGTTTTCCTTAATGCGGTCTACCAGATCCTCTGACTTTGATATATTATAGCTTCCCTTCCAGATATTTCCATTGCTTGCTTCGATGTAATCTCCGGCATTCTGGTCATATGCCGCAAGTGTCGCAGCCGCCGTTCCCTTCAATGCATCCTCTATCTCATCCACCATCGAGCTTCTGACCATAGTCAAAGTCAGCACAATGGTAATCATTCCCAATACCAGAACCGGTCCTATTGTCATTAGCAGGATCTTCTTTTTAATACTCATCTTGCCTTCCCCCTTTATTTCATCACCTGAACCGTCTTAAAATACCAGTTTAGTTTGCCTGTGATCGTCGCATCATCCAATGTTTTTCCGGCTTCTCCCACGGTCTTTCCATCATTTGTTTCGATCACTCCGTCAAAC
Source organism: uncultured Lachnospiraceae bacterium (assembly GCA_934317005.1). Lineage (GTDB taxonomy): Bacteria > Bacillota > Clostridia > Lachnospirales > Lachnospiraceae > Butyribacter. Next base: position 80,942 of record CAKREB010000004.1, on the reverse strand, counting down.
ACACCATTTTCACCGGATAAGATCTGCTTCTTTGCTTCCTCTACCTTTTCTTCCGTTCCTTCTGCGCAAAAGTCAGCCAATGATGTGATACCGACAAGATTTTCACTCATACCACCATAATAGTTACTGCCATCCCATGTACCGTCGATCACGCTCTGTACCGCTGCCGTGTAATATGCACTCCAGTTCCAGATTACACTGCACAGACAGGCATCCGGCGCATCTTTGCTCATGTCGGAATTGTATCCGATACTGTAAACCCCCTTATCCTGCGCAAGTGTCTGTGGATATTCCGTATCACAGTGCTGTGCTATCACATCACAATCCGCATCTAAAAGCTTCTGTGCTGCTGCTTTCTCCTTCTTCGGATCATACCAGCTGTTTGTCACCCTGACATATACTTTAGCATCCGGATTGACCGAATAGATTCCCAGTGCAAATGCATCAATTCCGCCCGTTACCTCAGAATTGGATGAATCCATCGCTGCTACATAACCAATCTTATTTGTCTTTGTATTCATACCTGCCACAATACCGCTTAGATACCTTGCCTGATAAATTCTTCCAAAATAATTATTAAAATTCTTTCCATTACTCATATAACCGGTGCCGTGTGAAAAATAGACATCTGGATACTTTTCTGCCATCTCTGCCGTAGCTTCCATGTACCCCCAGCTTGTCGTAAAGATAATGTTGCACCCGGCATCAATACACTCCTGAATTGCCTTTTCCGTCTTTTCCTTATCCGTATCATCTACATTGTTCTTACGAATGATCTGGTCATCCGAAAGTCCCAGATTCTGCTGCATCCCCTGAATACCGATGTCATGCGTGTATGTATATCCGCTTCCCTCTGCCGGATCAGATAAATGAAGCACCCCCACTTTGATCTTATCCTTCGCAATTGCCTCCTCATTTGCTGCTGCCTTTTTGGTATCCGACTTCTCCGATGTCTGGTTAGTTGCATAATCATCAATGACGGCTCCTTTTCCACAACCGGCTATCATCAGACAACTGATCGCCGATAGCATTACAAGCCACTTTTTCCTTCCAGTTTTCATACGCTTCATCTCCTCGTTCTTTTGTATATATAGTCATTTTTTTGTATAATTTAAACAAATTATAACATTTTTCCCTTTATTTATAAACACTTTTGCACAAAACATTTTCAAAACTAACATTTTCTTTTTCCTTGCATTGCGAATTTCAATCGCAGCTCCAAAATCCTGCTGCTTCGCATTGTGAATTTGTGATATAATGAGCCTCAAAGAAAACCATAGGAAATGAGGAAACCAATGAAAACAAAAATTAAAATCTGTGGATTGACCAATCCAAAGGAAGCAGAATATCTGAATCAGCACCATGTTGACTTCGCAGGCTTTGTTCTTTTTTTTGAAAAAAGCAAGCGAAATAACACCATTGCGCAGGCAGAAGCTATCGCTGCACATCTGTCCCCCGAGATCAAACGGGTTGCAGTCGTCGTATCTCCTTCTGCCGATGAAATCCGGCAGATACAGGATTCTACCGCACGATTTGACTATATCCAGATCCACGGTCTTCTCTCCGCAGAACTGTTGACACAGATCACACTGCCTATCCTGAAGGCATTTAACGTGACGGATATGGAGCACTATGAGCAGTACCATGAATGTTCCCAGATTGCCGGATACGTCTTCGATGCTGCCGAGCCCGGAAGCGGCAAAACCTTTGACTGGAATCTGGTCAAAAAGCTTCCGCGTGACGAAAAGCTCTTGCTACTTGCCGGAGGATTGTCTGTAGACAATATACAGGATGCAATCCAGGCACTGCATCCTGACGGTGTTGACGTTTCTTCCAGTGTTGAATTTTCTGACCGTCCCGGAAAAGACCCCCAAAAGATTCAACAGTTTGTCACCAATGTACGTTCGGTTGACACTACTGTATCCATCCCCACCCTTTGACACCTTAATCGTGCAAAGCCTAAAAATGCGAAAAAAGTCTCGAAATAGCCGAAATCCGATCCAAAATACCAGGATCTGGTTATCCTATATTCATCGATTCTATGTTATAATAAGAAACGGTGCTGTTATGCCATCCTTGCGCTGTCGGATGGCATAAATTTTTATAAAAAACACATACTTAAGAAAAAGAACAGACAACGTAGAAATGAGGTTAATGTAATCATGAACAAGAAAAATGAATTCAAGCCGTTTATCTCAGCGGACAAGGTCATCCCTGAGTTTACGGCAGTATCCATTATACTTGGCCTACTCCTTGCCGTAGTCTTTGGCGCAGCCAATGCCTACCTCGGATTACGTGTCGGTATGACGGTATCTGCATCTATCCCTGCAGCCGTTATCTCAATGGGTATTATCCGCTTTATTTTAAGAAAAGATTCCATTTTGGAAAATAATATGGTACAGACGATTGGTTCTGCCGGTGAATCCCTTGCCGCAGGCGCAATCTTCACACTGCCTGCACTCTTTATGTGGGCTGAGGAAAACGATGCTGTTTCTGCACCATCTTTCCTTGAGATTGCTGTTATCGCTATTTGCGGTGGTATTTTGGGTGTTCTCTTTATGATCCCACTGCGTACCGCTCTTATCGTTGAAGAACACGGCACTCTTCCTTTCCCTGAAGGAACTGCCTGTGCAGAGGTTTTGCTTGCCGGTGAAGAAGGCGGCGACAAGTCAAAGGTCGTTTTCTCCGGACTTGGTATCTCTGCATTATATAAGTTTGTAGCAGACGGTTTATGTCTGTTCCCATCAGAAGTTACCTGGAATATCAAACCGCTCAGCACCGGTTTTGGTCTTGATGTTCTTCCCGCTCTTGCAGGTGTCGGATATATCTGCGGTCTAAAGATTGCCGGTTACATGTTTGCCGGTGGTATTCTTGGCTGGTTTGTACTGATCCCACTGATCACTTTATTTGCCGGTGACAATGTGATCGCACCCGCATCTGACGCAATCAGTTCACTCGGCGCAAGTGGTATCTGGAGTTCTTACATCCGCTACATCGGTGCCGGAGCTGTTGCTGCCGGTGGTATCATCAGTCTGGTAAAATCCCTTCCTACGATCGTAAAGACATTCTCAAAGGCATTAAAGGGATTTGGACATAACGCAGAAGAAGAGGTTCGTACTTCCAAAGATATGCCAATGCCAATCGTATTGATCGGTGTTTTAGTGATTGCTGTTATCATCTGGCTTCTTCCTTCTATTCCGGTAAGCCTGATCGGTGCATTGATCATCGTTGTATTCGGTTTCTTCTTTGCAACGGTATCCAGCCGAATGGTCGGACTGGTTGGCTCTTCCAACAACCCGGTATCCGGTATGGCTATCGCTACACTTTTGATCGCAACTGCTATCTTAAAAGCAACCGGAACAACAGGTTACAAGGGTATGGCTTCTGCTATCTGCATCGGTACAGTCATCTGTATCATTGCTGCTATGGCAGGTGATACCTCACAGGATTTAAAGACAGGTTATATCGTCGGAGCAACACCGATCAAACAGCAGATCGGTGAGTTGATCGGTGCTATCGTTGCCGCACTCGCCATCGGTGGTATCATGTATCTGTTCAACGCTGCATGGAAATATGGTTCTGCACAGCTTCCTGCACCACAGGCAACTCTGATGAAGTTAGTCGTAGAAGGTGTTATGGGCGGAACACTTCCTTGGGGATTGGTATTCTGCGGTATTGGTATTGCCGTTGTCATCGAGATCTTAGGTCTTCCGGTTCTCCCGGTTGCCATCGGACTGTACCTTCCAATCTACCTTTCTACTCCAATTTTCATCGGTGGTATCATCCGTTGGTTCTTTGAGAAGAAGAAAGCATGCAAGACTGAGGAAGACAGAAAATCCATCATTGATAAAGGTGTTCTTTACAGCTCCGGTCTGATCGCCGGCGAAGGCTTAGTTGGTATCCTTCTTGCTGTGTTCGCTGTTATCAATGTGAAAAAAGGAACTTCGATTGCTGCTGCAATTAACTTAGGTACTCCTTTAGGAAATATTGGTGGAACAATCTTCTTTATCCTGCTTCTTGCTTCTATGATTTACTTCTCTACCAGGAAGAGTAAAAAGAAAGCATAATTTTTAAAGCACAGCTGATGTCACGGATTGTTTCATTACAAAGCAATTCCTGCAATCCTGCATCACATTATAAAAAGCTTATCAATTCCTGCCATACGGTATTCCAACCGATATTCTTCGGACAAGGCACCATTTCCTATGGCAGGAATTACTTATTTTCTTTCCCCTGTAATTGTGTTAAAATGCATACGGATTCTTGTAAAATCCGTTATATTTTGCATCTGCCGTATCCGGCAGACTACAGAAAGGATGTTTCAATATGGCTAAGCATTCCAAAAAACAAAAAATAGACAAAAACTATTTAGACATTGTCTTTATTCCAAATCCGGAACGTAAATGGTCCGAACGCGAGGACGGTATGATTGTGATCGATATGGAAAATAAAGGATTTTTTCACAGCATTGCCCAAAAGTTTTTCCATAAACCGCGTGTCAGCCACATTGCATTAGATCAATACGGAACTACTCTCTGGAAAGCTTTAGATGGAAATCGAAATCTTTTCGATGTGATCCATGTAATGGAAGAAGCTTTTCCCGATGAAAAAGATCGTATGTTAGACCGGGTAGTAACCTTTGCACATACCCTTCAGGTCAATCATTTTATCTGTGACAACAGCATCCCTCCGAAAAAATGACGATGGATGTTATCATATAATAGGACTAGGATATCAAAAGCAGGAAATATATGCAGACTTTGTCAAATTGCAAAACGTCTGCGGAATGGAGGATTATTATGAGTATCTTATCAAACCTAGAACCGGCACCGGTATTTCATTATTTTGAAGAACTTTGTGGTATTCCACATGGTTCTACTAATACAAAAGCAATCAGTGACTACTGCGTTGCATTTGCAAAAGAGCACGATCTAAAATACATTCAGGATGATGCAAACAATATCATTATCTTCAAGGACGGAACCGCAGGATATGAAAAATCAGCTCCTGTCATGATTCAAGGACACTTAGATATGGTCTGTGAAAAGGAAGCAGATTGTGATATCGACTTTACAAAGGATGGTCTGCGTCTTCGCTTAGAGGATGGCGTGATTTCTGCCGATGGCACTACACTGGGCGGTGATGATGGTATTGCCGTTGCCTATGCCCTTGCTATTTTAGCTTCTACAGACATTCCACATCCGCCACTGGAAGTAGTTTTTACTGTTGACGAAGAAATCGGCATGCTTGGTGCCGCTGCACTGGATTGTTCCCCTCTGAAATCCCGTATCATGTTAAATCTTGATTCTGAGGATGAAGGATACCTTCTGGTAAGCTGTGCCGGTGGTGTGACTGCGCTGTCGCATCTGCCTTTTACCAAAGAGAGTACAAAAGGAACGCACGCAACCCTTACCCTGACCGGGCTGACCGGCGGACACTCCGGTGTAGAAATCAACAAAGGCCGCGCCAATGCCTGCAAGCTGTTGGGACGCACACTCTATCAGCTTGCCAAGATCTTCTCTTTCCGTCTGATCACATTACAGGGCGGCTTAAAGGATAATGCCATTCCTCGTGAGGCGTCCGCAGAACTGCTCTTTGCCTCCGATTGTGATATGCAGGCAGTATCTGCTGCCCTGACATCCTATAATCAGATTTATGCCCATGAGTGCCAGATCAGCGATCCTTCCGTGGCACTTACGCTCACAGCTTCTGACACGGACACAGTCTGTGAAGCAATTTCTGCAGATGACACCCAAAAGATCATCACTGCATTGGTAACACTTCCAAACGGCGTACAGCGCATGAGTCTTGATATTGAAGGACTGGTTCAGACTTCTCTGAATCTCGGCATCCTCTCTACCGAAGAAAAGGAAGTTACCTTCGCATGCTCTGTCCGAAGCAGCGTCGGTACAGAAAAAGAGGAATTGATCGACCGGCTGACCTGTCTAATAGAATCACTTGGTGGTCATGTCACCATTCGCGGTGATTATCCTGCATGGGAATACCGCAAGGATTCTCCACTGCGTGATCTGATGATTCGTATCTTTGAAAAACAGTACGGCAAAAAACCAATTGTCCAGGCACTTCATGCCGGTGTAGAGTGTGGTCTGTTCTCCGGCAAGCTTCCGGGACTTGACTGCGTTTCCTTCGGACCGGATATGGACGATATCCACACCCCAAAGGAATCCATGCATGTTGACAGTGTCGTTCGTACGTGGAATTATACACTGGAGATATTGAAGGAATTGAAGTAGACTGGACAATCAAGGTTTCGAACGATACTCTATGCTTTGAGCCTGTTGCTCCCCACTGGCAAGCAACAGGCTCCAGATTACATTTTTATCATAATCTAACTGGTTATATACAATGTATTGATTTTAATAGAAAAGACGGAAGTCAAGAATAATCTTTACTTGTCAAAGTTCAATGCCAGAGTTTCGCTGGCATGATCACTCAAAATTCCAAGAGAGGATTATGCAACGTTTTCTCTTTATCACTTTTTTCATTCTTTTCATTTCATAAGCATTCCTGACATACGAATACCAACGCATTTTCCCTGCAGAAATCATTTTACAGTTCTTATTGATATGCCGCTGCAGTATCATCTGCTTTTACTCTTTGCATTTTCAAATTATATTAACACTAATTTGTTTATTGCCCTACCGCATTATACTAAATACTATTTTTCAATGCAATGTATTTTATAATACAAGTACACTAAAAAACCTGCGAAATCAAGCATAAACCACACGAAAACAGTTCTCTTTTTATCTTGTAAAATACGTGTTTCTTCTCTATAGTATGAACAGTAACATCCATATCATAATCATGATGCGATTACATTCCAAAGATAGTATTTCCTAACGACCGCCTCTGATCACCGAATTGCTATCTGCCTTTACTCTTTGCACTATAATGATATAAGAAACTTCACAATTTTAATTTAGAAAGGAACGATTTATGAAAAAAAGACTAGCACATTTACTTTGTACCATACTAACTGTCAGCATGGTACTATCTAATCTAACGATTTCTGCATCTGCGTTTTCCCCTGTACAAACCACAGCAACACAGCAGATGGATTCCGTTACGGTAACAGACGCCGCCTCTTTTATGAATGCGCTTACGCAGGGAAATAAAATCATTACCGTTGATGGAAGTTTTACCCTAAGTGAAAAAGCGATCCCAGATAAATCTATAACCCTTATTAATATCCCTGAAAACACAACAATTATTGGTACTGCAAATGCCAATATCACAAGCCGCCTCCCAATCCAGATTACCGGAGACAATGTCCGAATCGAAAACCTGATATTGACCTTTAATTCTACCAATGCTATGAATTCTGTTCCCCACAGAGAGATTTTCTTAGCAGGACACAGTCTCTCGATGGTCAATGTCCGTACTTACCTAAAAGGCGGAGACAATGCTCTTCAGGGAACCGAACCGGAACTTCTTCCTACCATATACGCCGGCGGATATACCGGTGCTGTACTGGGAGAGCATGCTTCTCTGACCGTTCAGAATACATTAGAAAATACAGCTTCTAACTTGGCAAACAAAACCATGTTTCAGTCAATCTATATGGGGCATCCATCCGATGCAAACCAACCAACAGCTTATACAGGTGATGCTTCCCTGACTCTGCAAGGCAACGTTGTGATTCGGGATACTATATCTACTGTCGAAAACAGACAGGCACAGATTACCTTTTCCGATGATAGCAATGACACAGAAACATCACTGCAGACATTACAGGGCAATGACAATACAACGTTACATATTCAGAAATATACCATCTCCAATACTACTATTGATGGGATTGGCAATATTGTAATCAGCGAAAACGGCTGTTTAAAACCATCCGCTCTCACAGCTATGCTCCACAATATTTCCGTTACAGACAATGCCTGCCTCGATCTGACCGATCTTAAGAATGCAACGATGACCGGAAATTTCACAGGCGGACAAACAGAGGCCAAAAAGGGACTACTTGTTTTGGACAAAGAGGGACTCTTATCCATCAACGGTACCGCAACCGGCATCACTCAGTTCCAGACACAAAACAGAGTCTTATCCGGTACACTTTACCATAACCACACCTACATCACCGCAGTAAACGGAACTTCCGGCAATTTCATCCTGTCGGAACGAGACCGTAACAACAACTATATTTTAGGATACCGCAATAACTCCTGGACTGCTTACCGCGGTTCGATGCCGGATATCCGGGAACTCGGCAGTGTACAGATCACAAACCCTGCCTCCCATATCTTAATCGATAATATCCCGGAGACCTTTCCTGCCACAGGCGATATCAGCTCGCACAATATACCTTATTTTGATATCACCTGGCTGGATACTACCCAGACTGCATTCACTCCGGACGAAGCCGACCAGAATGGCTTTTATACTTTTGTAACTGTGATACGATCTGAGGACTGGAAGGATTCCAATGATTCTGCCAATACGAATACAGACTGGAGCGCTCCCATCCTCCTGGAACGTAATCCCGACGATACAGAGCATCCAAACCGCTACTATCTGCTTCGTTATAATGAACTGCCGGAGGGAGACTATACCTTCCTGTTTTACGGCGAAGAACCATCCAGAGATTTAATTACTGTAGCGGATGTCAAATATGCATTAAAAAATATCACGAAAAAAGAACTTCCGGTTACTCTTTGTAAAGAGCTTCCGACAGCAACACCAACGGCTCAACCAACCGTTACTCCTTCCACCTCACCGGCAGTTACTCCATCTGTGAAGCCAACCGTTACCCCTTCCGCTTCACCGGCAGTTACTCCGTCTGTGAAACCAACCGTTACTCCGGCTGCTTCACCGGCAGTTACTCCATCTGCGAAACCAACCGTTACTCCTTCTGCTTCACCGGCAGTTACTCCATCTGCAAAACCAACCGTTACTCCGGCTGTTACCGCTTCTGCAGCTCCAACGGCTCCTTCTAACGGTGGCAGTTCAGGCGGTGGCAATACTTCCGGCGGTGGCAATTCAGGCGGCAGCACTTCAGGTGGCAGCACTTCCGGCGGTGGCAGCACTTCCGGCGGTGGCAGCACAGAGAGCAGTTCCTCACCGCAGCCAACCCTTCTGCCTGCTGCTTCTCCGGTTCCAACACTGGCACCAAGTGCCACACCGGTTCATACCCATGAGTACAAGTTGGTTTCATCTGTCGATGCGACCTGCCAGCATACTGGTCTTTCTGTTTACCAGTGCAGCTGCGGAGAACGTTACGAGGAAGAAATCCCTCTGAAATCACATGTTGCCGTAAGTATACTAAAAAAAGCAGCAACTGCCAAAACAAACGGTCTCATCCAGACTATTTGCCAGACCTGTCAAACAGTACTGGATCAACAAGTGATTGCTCAGCCAAAAACGATAACTCTGAGTAAAATGTACTACACATATAACGGAAAAGCCAAAAAACCTGCTGCATTACTTTTCGATCGGAATGGTAAGGCAATCTCTCCTAAATTTTATACCATCACCTATCAAAATAACAAAAAAATTGGTCAGGCTGTGATAAAGATTCATTTGAAAGGAAACTACTCTGGAACCCTAAAGAAAACCTTTACAATCCTTCCAAAAGGAATCTCAATCAAAAAAATACAGACCTCGCCAAACGGACTTTTGATCAAATGGTCTAACGCTGCAAAAACAGTTACCGGTTATGAAATTGCCTATTCACGCTCTGCAAATATCTCTTCTTCCAAAACAGAGTACCTATGGGTGAAAAACTACAAAACGACACAGCAGTCCATTCCTAACTTAAAAAAGCACAAAAAATATTATATCTGGATTCGGACCTACAAAACGGTAAAGATCAATGATAAAAAAGTAAAATTTTATTCTAACTGGTCTAAAAAATATGTCAAAACCATATAACAAAAGAGAATGCCAGCGCATTCTCTCTGCAAGAATTTCTTCGAAATTCTTGTTGGCGCACCACTACGATACAAGCAGTTTCCTTTTCCATAACAAAGGGCACTGCCTGCGCTAGTGCCCTAACAAGAATTGCTTCGCAATTCTTGTTGGCGCACCACTATACTACAGCAATTTCCTATTCCATAACAAAGCCGGTCATTTATCAGGTGATCCATCTGGTAAGTGACCGGCTTTATCATATAATATGATGTTGATGCCAAAAGGTATTTTGACACCAACTAATGCCACAGATTGCTTCATTGTTGTGCAATTTCCGCAATCCTGCAAATATCATAATATGTTACAATACTTTTTCTTCCCTTTTTCGCAATCCATCGATTTCGTCCGCTGTCAGTTTCCGAAATTCTCCCAAAGCCAGTGTTTCATCCAGCGCAAGACTTCCCATCGATAATCTTTTCAAATAGATGACCTTTGCTCCAACTGCCTGAAACATTCGTTTGATCTGATGATAACGCCCCTCTGTAATGACAATTTCCAGTTCGGTCTGCCACATATCTTCCCTTTGAAAGCCATGCACCTTCTCTACCTTTGCAGGTTTTGTCAACTTTTCATCTCCAATGTCCACACCTTGCTCCAGTGCTGTCTTCTCTTCTTCTCCAATTTTGCCGGCGGCACGCACAAAATACCGCTTTGCCACATGCTTTCTCGGTGACAGCAGATCATGCGCCAATGCACCATCATTGGTCAAAAGCAACAGACCTTCCGTATCTTTATCCAACCTTCCTACCGGAAACAACTCTTTCACATGGGGACAGGTAATCAGTTCTACAACTGTCTTATCATTTGCATCCTGCGTTGCCGACACGACTCCTGCCGGTTTATGCAGCATATAATATTCATATTCGGAATAATCCACTCGCTCCCCATCGACAAATACTTCCATCCCCTCTTCTATCTTGTGCTCTGGTCGTTTTGCCGCCTCGCAGCCTAGAAAAACCCGCCCGGAACGAATCAACTTCTTTACTTCCGAGCGGGTTCCTATTCCGGCCTGCGCTAAATATTTATCTAATCGCACTGCCATCTAAAATCCTCACTTTTTATAAACGATTGTACAAATCAGCATACTTACCTGCAGAATGATTCCATGAGAAATCCATCGCCATACCACGGTCAATGATCTTATTCCACTCACGCTTTCTGTTAAAATAAACATCCTTTGCATAGCGAATGGTATGAAGCATCTCATGCGCATTGTAATTGCAGAATGAAAATCCGGTTCCTTTGCTCTCATACTCGTTATACGGCTCTACCGTATCGCGAAGCCCACCTGTCTCACGCACAATTGGCACTGTACCATAGCGTAAACTCATAAGCTGCGACAATCCACATGGCTCAAACAAGGATGGCATCAAGAATGCATCACACGCTGCATAGAGTTTATGGGAACGCTCATTGGAATAGAAAATATTAGCCGATACCCTGTCATGATATTTCCATTCGAAATGACGGAACAGATTTTCGTAGCGCTCTTCACCGGTACCCAGTACAACTAACTGTGTATCTTCCGCACAGATTTCTTCAATCACATAGTCAACCAGATCCAGTCCCTTCTGATCGGTCAGTCGGGAGCAGATACCAATCATAAACTTCTTATCGTCCTGTGCCAGACCAAGTTCTTTTTGCAGTCCGCGTTTATTTTTAATCTTTTCTTTACGGAAATTCTTTGCATTGTAATTCTGATAGATCAGTGGATCCGTCTCCGGATTATATTCATGATAGTCCAGACCATTTACAATACCAACCAGACAGTTACTTCTCGCACGCATCAAACCATCCAAATGTTCTCCATAAAATGGCATCTTAATCTCTTCTGCATAGGAATCACTAACTGTCGTTACCATATCTGCATAGACGATACCACCCTTCAAATAGTTTGCATCTCCATATGCCTCCAGCTTATCCGAAGTGAAGAAATAAGACTTCAGCCCCGTAATATCCTTTACCTTCTGCAAATCCCAAACTCCCTGGAACTTCAGGTTATGTATTGTCATAATCGTTTTGATATCATTATAGAATGGATTCTCACTAAACATATCCTTTAAATATACCGGTATCAGACCAGTCTGCCAGTCATGACAGTGAATGATGTCCGGATGGAACTGCAGGCTTGGCAGTGCAGACAAAGACGCTTTGCAGAAAAAGGCAAACTTTTCAATATCTTCATGGATATTACCATATGGCTGGAAGCCTGCAAAGTAAAATTCGTTGTCTACAAAATAGAACTTCACCCCTTCATATTCCATCTCTAAAATGCCAACGTACTGTTTTCTCCATGCCAGATCAATATAAAAATGCGTTACATAATTCATTTTCTGCTTCCACTCTTCCGGAATGCATGCATACTTTGGAATCATTACGCGCACATCAAATTCTTTTTTATTAAAATATTTTGGTAAAGAACCCACAACATCAGCAAGCCCTCCCGTTTTGATAAAAGGCACACACTCTGATGCTACAAATAATACATTCTTCATAGAAACCTCCTTTTTTAACACCCATAAGATAGATTCAAGTACATGAAACGTTATCGGTCACGCAGTATATTTTCCGAATATACATCTTCAAATAGAAAGATGCAGCGAACCATATCAAAAACTTTGGTAATGCCAATAAAAAAATAAACACGTTGTTTGATATCGTTATTGAGAAATCAATGTACTAATTATTATTATATCCTAAAATGATGTTTCTGCAAAGAACTTTCTATATTTTCTTTCACGCAGATCCTGTTTTTTCAGACAGTTTTTCTGTCATTCTGCTATTATCTTATACTGTCCCTTCTTATCCTCTCTCTTATGCCCTCATTTTATATTCCAGGCGGATCTTATCTGCAATCAATGCAACGAATTCCGAATTGGTTGGTTTGCCTTTTCGTGAACTGACCGTATATCCAAACAATTCTTCTATCGTATCCATTTTTCCCCGGCTCCATGCTACTTCAATCGCATGACGTATCGCACGTTCCACCCTGCTTGACGTTGTCTTATGATTTTTGGCAATCGTCGGATACAGCCGCTTTGTGATAGATCCCAGCATCTCACCATCATTGACAGACATAATAATGGCATCTCGCAAATATTGATATCCCTTGATATGCGCCGGCACACCAATCTCATGTATAATATTCGTTACATCTGCCTCTAAGGAATTCTCATACTTGGGTCTGTGATTTTCAAAAACCGTATTGATCACCTTCGTGTCTGTTTCGCCATTGACCCCGACTGCTTTCACCCTTGACACAACCACCCTGGTATCGAACGGCTTCAAAATGTAATATGCTGCCCCTAAAGAAAATGCATTTTCCGTCACACTTTCCTGACTGACTGCAGATACCACAATAATCTGTGGTTCCCATCCACTGTTTTCTTTTTTCTTCAAGCGTTCCATCACGCCCAGCCCATCAATCTTTGGCATGATCAAATCAAGCAGGACAACATCTGGTTTTAACAAATGAATCCATTTCAATGCTTCTTCTCCATCGGACGCTGTTCCCACAACTTCTATTTCCTCTTCTTTGGCAAGTGCTTCCTTTAGTAAATTTACGATTCTTTTGTTATCATCAACCACTAATACTTTAACTTTCTGCATGATAATCCTACATTCCTTTCTCAGCCCACAAACTTTGGAGCATACGCAAAATTCGCCGTATGAAAAATATGTGTTTCACACAAATCCCCTTTCTGCGCATTTTTCATACATTCTGACCCGTGAGATGAAACACTCACTTTCTATTATTATATGCTTGTACCAGTATATGATACAATTCCAAAAAGATGTTACTTTTCGACGAATGTCTTGTATTAGTGTATTCATTCTACATTATTTTCTTCTGTCGATCCCTTTCGACGCATAATATTTTGCCTTATCCTCGTACATTCTTTTTTCTGATATCTTCAGCATCCCGTCAATATCCTCTTCTATTTTTGGCTGCCACATCATGCCAACGGCAAGCACCACCTGATTTTTTTCTGCCGTCAAGCGCAACTCTTGCACTTTTTTCTGCATTTCTGCTTCTGTAATGTCCGAACAAAGGACAAGCAGCTCATCTCCTCCAATCCGAAAAAGACCATATCCCTGAAATACCTGCCGCAGACTGTCGCAAGCTCGAACAATCAGGCGATCTCCTGCCTCATGACCTTCGGAATCATTGACCCTTTTCAAACCGGTAATATCACAATAAACCGTTCCCAATGCCTTTTCCTTCGGAAGCTTTGTGGTATAATCAACCATCGCATGACGATTTCCCAGATTGGTGAGCTGATCACTATAGCTTAACTTTTCCAGCTTTCTGACCAGATTTCTTCTTTTGATTGATGACACAATAAAATAACCTACAATCTGAAGCATATTAGACGCAAACTGTATCAAACGCACTGGTGGATTATCGACACCATAAAATCCAATCACTTTTCCATCATCATACAACGGAACAACAACCAACGAACGAATGCCCTGCCGCTTTAGATTTTCATATTGCAGTGGGTCATCTTCCCTGATGTTTTCTAAATCGTCAATCTCAATATTTTTTCCCTCTTTAAAATTATGATACCAATTAGCACAGATCTCTGCCGGAACATGCTGCAGATTATCTTTTTGCGGTGTCACACCATCCGCTACCCATTCATATGTATTGTCATCCCAGCCCATCTGCGCATTCATTTCAAAAATATAGGTTCTCTCACCATTCAGTGCTTTTCCCAGATACTCTAAAATCACATCAATGGACTGATCCGGCATGGCTGCTCGAAGGGCAATGCGAAGCCCCTCATTGGCAATCGCCTCCAGATTCTGATAATTACGTAACAGGATGGCTTGTCTGTTTTTCGCATCTGCATCCATTGCCAGTTCAATTCGATACCGTTTTCCATTTTCCATATACATCGTATCCCGTAAAATCAAATGCCGCTCGATAGATGGATTATAATACTCCCACTCTTTAAACTCTCCCTCTTCCAGAGCACAATTATTGCAATTTGCACAAGGCTCTGAGCATCCTTGCAACAATGCATAGCAATGTTTTCCAAGATACTCTTCCTTTCGTGTAATTCCATATAACTGTCTTATCTTTTTATTCATATAGACAAGTTCATTCGTATCCATATCTGTTGCATATACAAATTCATCCATATTTTCAAAAAATGACCATAATTTTTTCATCATAACCCTCAATTTCTACTTATATTTTATTTTGTATCCTATCCCATACACTTATGCCCACATGCTGTACCCACTTAAAGCAACATACATTCTATCCAAGTACTTTATATTGTTTATCCCTACTATCATATGCCTACACTTTTATGTTATAGCATATTTTCCATAAAAGTTCCATACCCTCCTGTTGGATCATTTACAAAGACATGCGTAACTGCCCCGATTACCTTTCCATTCTGAATAATCGGTGCCCCACTCATCCCTTGCACAATTCCACCTGATTTTTTCAATAGCTTCTGGTCTGTTACATGTAGCACGAAACCTTTGTTGTCACGAGAATTTATATGAATCTCTTCAATATCCACCCTATATTTTTCTACTTTTTTCCCCATTTGGCATAATATCCAGGCAGCTCCTTTTTTTACCTCTTGCTTTAGTCCCACCGGCAATGCTTTCTCCTTCTGATACTGATACGTTTTCCGGGAAATTGTACCGGTAATCCCTAAGGCTGTATTACTTTTTATTTTTCCAATATAATTTTCCTGCCCCAATGCAACACTACCGATCAACTCGCCAGGACTCCCCTTCTTTCCCCTTTGAATGTCCTCTATGATTGCCGGATATACACTTCCTTCCTCCAGAGAAATTAATTTTCCTGTATCAATATCGGTAATTCCATGTCCTAATGCCGCAAACTGGTTTTGTTCTGTAACAAAAGTCAATGTTCCGATTCCCTCTGTGTCTTCCCGAAGCCAAGTTCCTATCTTGTATTCTCCATCTTTCGTCTTTACTTTTTCCAATTTTACGTGAATGGTATTCCCATTTCGCATCACTTCCAGTGTTGCTTTTTTACTACTTCCTGCCTGCAGTTGAGCAATCACAGCATCAATATTGGCAACCGTTTCCCCATCTACTTTCTGAATGCGGTCTCCCGGTTGTAGAATATCCTTCGCCGGCTCATAGGAAAAACCATCTTTTCCATCCACAGCAGAGGTTCCCAGTACCATAATTCCATCGGAACGGATATAGAGACCTACTGCTCTTCCTGATGGCATAACTCTTGCCTGTTCTATTACATCAAAATGAATATATTTATAATGAAAAATACCAAACAACTTAATCTCTGCGGTATAACTTCCCAGTGTACTCGCTTTGATCTGAACCGTTTGGTTCATTTCAAAGGACTGTCTTTTGTCTCGTGCCCTCCCCCCATTTGTGATTGCAATTACTTCTTTTGCTTCTCGGCAGCTTCCTTCCATTGGTACGTCAAAATCAATCTGTGCTTTCTGATTTTGAAATAAAAAGATCCGATCCGGTACACGACGATCTATCGCATTCCAATACCAAACCCCAATGAACAGCAAATTAACCATCAACAAAGAAACGAGGATAAAGCGATACCGAATTCTTTTTTCTTTACTGATCAAACGTCTTTTTTTTCTCATTGTCCTCAAAAGTTGCATCAAATCTTGTCCTCCCAGTCATCATCCAGCTTTGCACCAAAAAGGGCACACTGCTACTACATGAGCCATCTCCTATTTTTCAAAAAGCAAAGACTGGTATACTTATTATCATATACCAGTCCTTATAAATTATACGTTTTTTATTTCTGAACCATTTCTTCAAACTGCAAAACGGGCATTGGTTTTGCGAAATAATATCCCTGAAAAATATCGCAGCCGTATTGTTTCAGCAGTTCTAATTGTTCTTTCGTTTCAACTCCTTCCACAACAACAGTTGTTCCCAGCTCTTTCGACATACCGACAACAGATTTTAATATCGTCCTTCCACGCTTTTCATTCGCTGTCTCACCTAAGAACGCCATATCTACCTTCAGAACATCAACTTCAATATTCTTCAACATATTCAAAGAAGAATAACCACTTCCGAAATCATCCATCTCTACCGTAAATCCTGCTTCCTGTAATCGTCCGATTAACTTTAGCTTTTCCTCAAAGTCTTCCATCATAGATGTTTCGGTAATCTCTAAATTCAATACATGTGGCGGAATATTATATTTTTTGATTAACCGCGTAAAGCATTCATAAATATCAATCAATAAAAAGTCTTTTGGCGAAATATTAACTGAGATGTAGAGATCATCCCATCCTTTGTCTCTCCATTCCTTTAATTGACGGCAAACCTCTTCCCACATATACTGATCTACCCGCACAATCATACCATTTTTTTCAAATAATTCAATAAATTCTCCTGGTGGAATCATTCCCCTTTTCGGATGCTGCCAGCGAATCAATGCCTCCGCACCCAATAATTTCCCCTGCGCAGTAATCTGTGGCTGCAAATATACCTTAAACTGCTTCTCCTGTATTGCCTCTTCCAAGGCACTTGCCAATTCCTGCTCTTTGATAATTTTCCTGCGAAGTTCCTCCGTATAATATGCCACATGTTTATCATAGTTTTCTTTGATCGTTTGTAAAGCCATCAGTGCCCGGTCACACATAATAGGAACGGATGTATCTTGCGGCTGTACCTCATAAACACCAATATAATTATGAATCGGAAAAACAACTTCGCCTTCCATTTGCACTACCTGACTTGGTTTTTGAAGGAATATCCTTTCCTGATAGTTTTTCTTTTTCATCAGAAGCGCAAACCGATCATTAACCAGTCTTCCATACACTTCTCCCGGACGCGAATGCTTCTCTAATGCTCTTCCAATTTTCTGCAACAGTTGATCGGCTTGTTCTCTTCCAAAAAGTTCATTGACCAATTTGAAGTTGCGGATGTCAGAGCAAATCATCAAATAAGACTCTTTTGGATTTTCCTTCATCTCCTTTTCAGCCTGCTCATAAAAATATTCCCTATTGTACACCCCTGTTAAACGATCATGGGTTGCCAAATACCGTTCCCTCTGCAGCCTGCGATATTCCTCGGTTCGATTCTGAATAATCAGGCATCCTCCAAGACGCTTGTTTTTCTTATCCAGCAATTGATGAAAAATAATCTTATAACGAAATACTTTCCCATCTTCCTCCCAATCTTTATCCCTGGAAAAATCTTCTTTTCCCAAAAAATCTTCCAAACCGCACCATTCCGCCAGTTGTCTGACATAACTTCTGATACTCAAATGATATTTTTTAATATAATATTCTGCCCGCTCATTTGCATAGATGATCCGTCCCTCTGCATCAAACAAAAAGACCGTATCTCCCATACTTTTTACCATAAAAGATAAACTTCTTTTTACAAAGTCCTCCGGCAAATAGGCAATCGAATAATAATACATGAAAAGAGAGCCTACCCCAAGTAACGGCATAGATATATCAATCGTATTATCGACAAAAACATACACCGCATTCGCAGCAACAATCATCAGCAAAATGAACAATAGAAATCCATATTTTTTCTGGTATAGTGCAGGTGCATTATGCGAACGATATATTAACGTAATGACAATAAACAGAATAATCATACAGAGTAATGCTGCGTGTAAAAAATACCAGAAATATCCCTGCACCCGTATGTAAGTTTCACCGGCCACAAGTTCTTTTTTGCATCCAAATACATGATGAAATATCTGATTGCATAACAGAGAAACCGAATCCACATACATCATAATCCGAAGCAAGCGCAAATTAATATACTTGCTGCGTTCTATTTCTGTATAATTCAGCACAAACTCCCACATACAATAAATCAGCCAATCAGTTGAAATAAAAAACAAGGAATAGAAAAACATTCCCCAACTTATTTGTGTCACGAGCAAAGTCATCATATCCAAAAAGATTGTAACACTAACAGCCAACATAACCTGCCGTAACGATGCAATAACTGCTTTTAAATCTTCCTTTTTCTTTCTCCCACTTAGAAAAAACATCCAAACAGGTGCACATAATGAAATCAAAAATAATGCAATGTATATGTTCTTCATCTTTTCTCCATCCTATGTATGAATTTTTCCCTCAAAACAGTGAGCCTTCTAAACATAACTGCATGTTCCTTTAGCAACTGCTGCGAGATTCCGTATGCGCCTTTGCATACCATCACTATAAAAACAATTCTTCTATTTTCATAAAAATGCACAGTTAAAATCGTCTAAGTTCCTTAACTGTGCACTTTTTTCAAATACTTATAGTCTATTATAACGCTTTTTCCCTAAACAAACAATACTATATAAGCGAACTATTGCAAAAGCATTTTCTGTAATTGAAGTATCCCTTTGTGCAAAATGACGAACCCCCTCACAAAGAAATCCCTTCCATACCTTAGTCTGTTAATCGAGCTTTCCATTGATCTGCTAAGTCTTTCATCTCTTTTGCACTGTTCCGCACTGCTTTCGTAATCTGTGCACCTCCTAGTATCCTTGCCAATTCCTGAACGGCAGCCTCTTTATCTAGCGGATAAATCTGTGTCTTGGTATGATTTTTATCATTTTCTTTCTCAATTAAAAATTGTGTATCTGCCATTGCCGCAATCTGTGCCAAATGAGAAATACAGATTACCTGATGCTCTCTTCCAATCAATGCCATCTTCTCCGCTACCATCTGTGCGGTCCTGCCACTGATTCCAACATCAATTTCGTCAAATATCATGGTCTGAATCTCATCGTGCCCCGCAAGTACCGCCTTGATTGCAAGCATAATTCTTGACAGTTCTCCACCTGAAGCAGCTGTACCAACCGGTCGCAATTCCTCGCCCGGATTGGTAGAAATCATAAATTCAATATCATCCATACCATTTACAGAAAATTCCGTTTTTTCCCTGACTGCAATCTGAAACTTTACCTGTAGAAAGTTTAAGTCGACCAAAGCCTGCGTAATTTCTTTCTCTAACACTTTCGCACACTTTTTTCGAACAGCCGAAACTTCCTGAGATAATTTCCGCAGTGTACGCTCCTCCTCTTCCAATTCCTGCTTCCGCTTTTCTCGATAGGCATCATACTCTTCATATTTTCTAAGCTTCTCTCTTGTCTTATCCGCATAAGCAAAGACATCCTCTATGGTAGCTCCATACTTTGCCTGTATGCCACGCACCACATCTAAACGTCTCTCCACCTCATCTAACGCATCCACCCGAATATCAAATCCATCCATATAATCTGACGCATCTCTGGCAAAATCAGTAACTAATGCATCAATATCTGATAATTGACCGCAAAGTTCTGCTAATCTCTCATCGTATTCCGAAAGCTTCGATAAAACACGAATGCTTTCACTCATCTTATCCGAAACCGAACCACTTTCCTGATTTATCATACCATATACTTCCGAAAGCCCCTGTACAATCTCCGATGCATTTGACAACATATGATACTGCTCTGCGAGTTCTTCTTCCTCACCTTCCTTTAATTCTGCCTTTTCAATTTCTTCTAATTCATACTTTAAAAATGAAATTTCCCGCAGGCGTTCCTCTTCCGGCACTTGATCTTTTTCCAACTCTTCAACAATCTTCTTATATCGACGGTAGCTTTCTGCCAATGCAATATCTCTCCCTGCCATCTGCTCCCATGCATAGTGATCCAATATCTCCAAATGCTTCGCTTTGTGAAGCAGAGACTGTTGTTCGTTCTGCCCATGAATATCAATCAAAAGATCCGCTACTTTTTTGATCATCGCTACCGTCACACTTTCACCATTCATACGATTTACCGTACGCGTCTGTGTAATCTTTCTAGAGATCAAAAGCGTATCATCCTCAAAACTGATACCTAATTCTTCTAATTTTCCCCGAAGCTTCGGTTCATTCACCAAAAATGTCAATTCCACAAGTGCAAACTCTGCACCTTTTCGGATCAGATCTTTTGCTACTTTCCCCCCCAGTGCAATATTTACCGAACCAATAATAATTGACTTACCAGCACCTGTCTCTCCCGTCAATACATTCAAATGCTGTGCAAAATCAACTTCTATCTCGTCAATGATCGCCAGATTCTTTACATGTAAATTTAGTAACAATACGTTCTCCCTTCCTCTCTGTTATCCTTAGATATCAAATTTCTAATATATGGAAACGCTTCTCCCTAACGATACCATCTGTGTGCCGCTTCCTCGCTGTCCAAAGCGTATGGCACTTTCCTGATAATGTGTTGTACTAGTACAATACATTATTAAAATCGAAGCTTTTACTGCTAATCATATTTCCAACTACAGAATACCAAACATTTGTTCCTTTTGTCAAGATATAATGATACAAGTGTCACGGACGTTACGGAACAACTTACGTTACGGAGCAAAGAGTCACTTGAGCGGAATGCGTAGCATTTTTTCTTTTCCGCAAAATGCACATCCTCACGGCGTCTTTTTTATTGTTATAGGAAACAAGGAGTTTCCATAACATAAAAATTTTCTGAGCACTCTTCCAACAGAAAAGAAGCGGCTACGATCCTTTTCGAATCATAACCACTTCTCTAATCAAACCACTTAACGTTTTGCATTGATGGATACAATGTCTACACGGCATCCCATCTTACATCCATTGACGTAGGCATAGATATAAGTGCTGCCAATGCCTCGACCAACCACTTTTCCATTTGTGACTGTCGCAACACGATTATTTGCCGAATACCAACTAATGGTATCCGTTGTACCATATACCGTTAATGTTTCTGTATCATACTGTCTCATTCGGATAGAAGATTTATTTAATGCTACGACATGCACGGTGGCTGTTGCTGTCACACCACTTGTCGCTGTAATGGTAATCGTAGCAGTTCCTGTTCCCACTGCCTTTACCTTACCCGAGTTTGTCACAGTTGCTACACGTTTATTATCCGATGCCATCTTAATCGTATCGGAATGATTTTCCGGTAATATCGTATAGCTAAGCTTTGCGGTATCACCTTTTTTCATAGTAAGATCTGTTTGTGAAATTAATACACTGGACGTCGGAACGGTTTCAATAACTTTCACCAAACATCTCGCTTTTTTATTACTTCCATCTGTCGTAGCGGCTGTAATATAAGTCTCGCCTTCTGAATATCCGGTTACTTTTCCAGAGCCTGTTACATTGGCTACTGTTTTTTCACTGGAAGTCCACTTTACTCGTTTGATCGACGCATTATGCGGCTTAACCGTTGCTTTTAATTTCAACGTTCTACCAATGTAGCATACACCATATGTCTTATTTAAAGAAATACTTGTCGCACGGCGGATAACGATAACACGACACTTTGCGGTTGCATGTACGGCATCCATTGTCTTTGCTGTAATAATCGTAGAACCCACTCTCTTTGCTGAAATCTTACCGGATGAAGAGCCGACTTTTGCAATCCGACTATTCTTAGAGGTAAATTTAACGGAAGGATTCGTTGTATTATTACTCCAAACCGTCTTTTTCAAACGGAAAGTAGAACCTACATTCATACGGATGCTTGATTTATTTAACTTAATCGTACTTCTTAATTTGGCTACTTTCACACGACAGGTTGCACTCTGATTATATTTTGTCAATGTACAAGTAATCGTTGTAGAACCTAAACGTTTACCGGTAACTTTTCCAGAAGAGCTTACCGAAGCAATTGCCGTATCTCCTGATTGCCATGTTGCTTTCTGATCTGCATTCGACGGCTTTGTCACCTTTGTAATCTGAAAGCTCTTGCCAATCGCAATCTCGCGGCTGCTTGGTGACAGTTTGAAGCTGATTGCATTGATAACCTTTACCGTACAAAGTGCCGTAAGCTTACTTGCCGTAGCCGTACACTGAATAACGGTCTGACCTGCTTTTACACCGGTAACCACACCATTTTCATCAACTGTTGCAACTGAGCTGTCTAATACTTCATAGGTCACACTCTGATCAGACGTATCTTCCGGTGTAAACTTGGAAGTAATCTCAAATGTCTGACCAACGGCAATCTCTTTCTCTTTCGGATCAATGTCGAAATCCGTAGCCGGAATGATCTCCTTTCCAACCGTTACCATACAAGTAATTGGTTTCGCATTACCAAGATCGGCAGCCACACAGGTGATCATCGCCTGACCTTCTTTTATACCGGTAATCATACCATTCGCATCTACTGTTACAACAGAGGTATCGGAAGAATAGAATGTCAATGTCTGACTGGTAACTGTCGATGGTGTAAAGACAACTTTCAACTGTTTTGTCTCTTTTACGGTAATATTGACTGCTGATTCCTCGAATGCCATAGAGTCAATTTTTTCACGAACGGTTACTTCAATCATAACCGGATTGGCGTTACCACCTTGTACCATGATAGTAGCCGTACCTACACCAACGGCATTGATGTATCCATTATTAACCGTCGCAACCGACGGTTTGGAAGAAGTCCACTTTAATGTACTGTCCGTTGGATTCGTTGGAGTTAAGGTGTAATTGACCTGATATGTTTGACCACGAATCAATGTTAATGATGTTACATCCGTACGAATGTTAGTAATTGGATCATCCTTAATGGTCAAAACACACTGTGCATATACACCATTTGGATTATATTTTGGTTTTACTGTAATTGTTACTGTACCGACTTTCTTAACCGTAACCATACCGTTTTGATCTATCTCGGCTATTGAATTGCTGGCAGCATCAGCTGGATATGTGTTAGCCAAAGTCCATTCCATCTCTGTAGAAGTTGCGTTCGTTGGTTGATAAACAGCTTCCATAAATACAAACGGAGTCGCTACACTTGTAGTATAACTGGTTCCCTTATCAATCTGTAAAGAAGTAATCGCTGCCGTTACCTCTACCAAACATGTCGCATAACTATTATTATCTTTATTGATTGCTGTAATAACAACCTGACCGGTTTTCTGTGTTGCCGTAATCTTCGCACCAACATTACCTGTCTGTGGATCTACCGTTACGATGCTCGTATCCGAAGATAACCATATAATGTTCTGCTTACCGGTTAAGTTTGTCTGTAAATAGTCCGTTCCTCCTACTTCCAAACGCTTTGTAGCCGGTGAGATTGTAAAATCAGAAGCCGTTGTTGTAACCGTAATCTCACACTGTGCCACCCATGTAATACCACGCGTATCTGTCCAGCTCAAGCTTACAACCGCCGGATTATTCAATGGTGTTTCCTTTAACGCAGTTACCGTTACATATCTGCCAACGGTACTGCTAAGTGATACGTATTGATTATCACTTACTGACCATTCAAATTGCGATTCTTCCGCCTCTGCATCCGAACCAATAATACCATTCAAATCTAACTTTGAGCCGACTGCCATCGTTGTATCAGAAATATTTAATTTAAAGGTATCTTCTACATTAACCGTGATAGTAACTTCTGTCTGTTCCAGTCCTGGAATATCTGTTGCTGCTATCATAGAACCGGAATCCATTTTAATGCGAATAGTGGCTGTACCAAGCAATTTTCCTTTTGTATAAAGTTCAGCAGCACCTGTATTTTTATCCCATGTAATGCCAACTATTGAACTTCCCGACACAATAGTTGGCGAAAAATTATTAGTTAATACTTTTCCGGGCATATTGAATGCATCTGCCAGATTGTAACTGCTTCCCAGACTCAGAGAAACTTTCTTATCATTGAACGAACAGTTGACACTTGTCGTCAAGTTGATAGACCCTGCATTCGATGCCTTTTTCGCATCCTTTGAATCAGCAAATGTTGTATAGGTTCCTTTTACATAAAACTGTATATTGTAAATACCCGATTTTGCCTGAATACGATATGCCTTCTCTGAGCGGATATACACAAGGTTTGCTTCATCTGCATCATCACCGGTATTACCAAGGGAATCTCGAACAAGCTTAGAATTTTCTCCCTCACCCTTCGAAATAACCCAAACTAATTTATCTGCAATTGCAAACTCCGGATGCCAGGTATCCATAATTGACACTTTAATCTTATCATTATTTTCTACCGTAACAGAACCGGTTGGATTGGTGTGTTTATCTGTCATACCACCGACTAATACTTTATTATCTTTTGCTGAAGTAATCTGCGGGCGGACATAGACATCAATCGTATCCGTCAATGTCATACCACCACCATAGTTATATGTAACTGTCAGCTTTGCCGTACCGGCACCCACCGCCTGAATCGCTTTATTATCGCCATCTGCCGGATATTTGATAACGTCCTCATTGCTGCTGATCCAGCTTGCATCCTGACCGTTACCAAAAATCAGCTTTAATTTATCGTCACCTTCACCTTCATTTCCAATCTTTAATACAGCACCGTATTCCATAACCAACGCGTTACGACTATCTTTATTATAAATACGGAGCATCTGAGAACCAGCATTTTTCGCTGTCTCATTCAGATATTCGTTGATAGAGAACAATACTTCAACTGTCATAGACAGTGTTGTGCTCTTCTTCTCACCGGCCTCGTTTTCCCATGTAACATCTACCGTGATGGCAACCTTACCGGTTTCCTTGTTTACCTTTAACATAGGAGTTGCCGTATTTTCACCACTTTCAATCTGCATAATATTCGTATTCGCACTATGCCACTTATATGTAATGTTGTTATAGGATGAATCTTTTGGTTTATACAGACGATACTGTTCTCTCGAGCGACGCGTCGTAAACGAACCGCCTGCATCGATTGTGGTTCCTGCATCATTTTGGAATGTCCACCCTGTCAGGGTTTCATCCGCAGCTTCAATATTCTGATGATGCTTTACATTCATATATACCGTAAAACCCACCGTACATATGAGCAATACCAAAAGCCCCCATATCCATCTTTTTTTCAGTAATTGTTTTACCTTTTCCATTCTCGTCCTCCCAGTTGATTTCCTATCAAAGATCCTATTTTACAACAGACACTGACTGCATTTCCAGTACCCTGTCTCCTGTAACTGCCATCACTTTGGCATGTCTTCCTGCCTTGGAAATTTATAACATATTTTTTTGTCAATTTTGTGCTGACAACACATATTTTCCATAGGATAACTCCTGTATATCCATAGGACATACCTACATATCTTATATCGACATAACTGCAGAATCTATTCACTCTTCTGCAAGACATCGGCTAAATTTTAGTATAGCATTTCACCTATCAGATTTCAAGAATCGTATGCACTACTTTGTATATCTCTTCGACAAAAAGAACCTGACAAAATGCCAGGCTCAATTTACTATATCTTCTAAAATGTATGTACTTTTTACTCAATATTTCTACAATATTCCTCTTTCGTTCCCCTAAATGCAGATATTAGAAGCTTTCTAACTTCATCATCATGCTTAAATACTTCCATCCAAACAGAAAAAAAGCCACTCGACTGTGCAAGAATTTTGATTTGTTGCAAAAATGCTTCCCGTTCCAAATGATCTTGCATCTTACCAAGTCCTTCTTTGCTTGCTGTAGCATAATTTCTAGCCTCATTTCTTGAAGAATACCGTCGATCCCTCATGGCAGGAGAAACCGGTATATTATCCAGTTGCAACAGATGAAATAAATTTTCTGCTTTTTCCTTTTCTTCTTGCCCCATCTGCTGTAGATACTTTTTATTCAACCTTGGCAAGTCTCTATCATACAAATATGCATGAAATGTGTCATCTTCATCCGGCCAAAGATATTTGCTCTTATCTCCCTTTTCCACATGAGTTCCTTTTCGTGTATTACAATATTTGCAGGAAAGCAATAAATTTTCCCATTCCAGCATTGCACCACCCTTCGCCTTTGCTTCTTTGTGTTCAACTTCCGGTACATGATTAATAGACATTTCACAAAAAGAACAATATGCACCTAATCGTGCTTCTAAATCCGGCTCTGCATCCCTATACTCCTTATATTTTGTTTTTGGTGCTTTTCCTTTATCAACAGGTCTCATTATTCTTTTATCTCCGCTCTTTTTTCAAGGTATTTTTGTTGCATCCATGCATTATAAGCCGGATTATCACTATATTCCGCTGACAAAACATCCAATTGTTCCTTCAATTTCTGAAGTTCTTTTTTCGACGACACTTCTTTTAGCGCATTAAAATAATTTTGTGCAGCTTTATACATTTTTACTTTCTTTTCACTATATTGTACTATTGGAACATTCATAATATCTTCCGCAATATCTTCAATGCTTTGTCCCGAATACTCCTCGTCCAAAATAGTATCTAACGTGATCAATTCACCAGGCTCTAATGATTGAATAATAAACGGAGAGTGGGTTGCACAGATAAACTGGACTTTAGGGAATAATTCCTTTAAAATTCTTACAATCCGTCTCTGCCATGTCGGATGTAAACTAAGATCCAATTCATCTATTACAACTATGCCCGGTGTTTTTTCCAATGTTTCTTTTCCTAAATATGGATTAAGAATGCACATTTTAGTTGCAATATCTGTTACAATTTTAATCACATTGCGGTAACCATCACTCAAATCCGAAAAATTAATCACCGTGCCATCTGAATTTTTCACTGCGATTTCACCATATCTCGATGAATATAAAACCTGCTGACCAGGATTCAATTCTTCCTTTAAGCTGTATTTTACTGCATTCATAATTACTTCATAAGCCGGTAATGGAATACCATTGTTTTCTTCCGAAGCAAGATTTCCTAATAATTTTATATATTCAAAAGAAGTCTGATTTCCTCTTTTCGGGTCCAGACACCTCTGATATGCATCTGTCCTTCCCGGAACTCTATCCATTTCGCCTGTTCTATTTTCATTCCATAATCTTGCTGAGCTTAAATACAGTACAATCGGATATATCTGCTCAGAATCGGATCCATCTGCTGCCTTTATCGCATTTTCCCATTTTTCAATCATAGCACGCATTGGATTTTTTCCAATAAACTTTGTACGTCCCCCTTCTTTTTCGAGACCTCTTGTACACTTTTCCATAGATTTATCCCACATGAACTGACTTGTAACTTTACACGGAAACTGCTGTACCGTTGCAGTGACTGCAACATTTTTTACTGGTTTTAACGATTTCTTTAATACATCACTGTCTGAAATATTCCGTCCAAATCTGCTTGGCACATATTCTTTGAATGCTGTTAAGTACGCTCCTAAAATAACGGTTGCTGCTTCTAATACTGTCGTTTTTCCAGATGCATTCTTTCCTATAATTACATTCATTCTTGGATTAAATTCATACGTAACATTATCAAATTTTCTAAAATGAAATAGTTCTATGTTTTTTAAGTAAAACTGTTCCATGCTTTCCTCCATATATAAACAGACAAAAATCCCCATTACTTATTACCACTCAGTTGTATTATATAATATATCCTCTTTTTTTGCAAAATTAACACAAGCGGGAATTGCTTCCCGCCTGTAATCATAGAATATTTACTTTATCCTATACACAACCTGCAAATAAGTACTCCTGAGTGTTTTTATTCATCCCAGTTATGGTATACGCACTGCACATCATCGTCTTCATCTAACAAATCCAACGTTCTTTGTAACTGTCTGACATCATTCTCGTCACTTAATGTTACATAGGTCTGCGGGATCATCGTCACTTCAGCACTTGCCATTGGAATGTTTTCTGCTTCCAGTGCAATATGTACTGCGCCAAAGTCATCCGGTGCCGTAATGATTTCGAAAGAATCTTCTTCCTCTGAAAAATCCTCCGCTCCGGCATCCAGTGCAATCATCATCAGATCATCTGCTTCCATCTCGCACTCTTCTTTGTCAATGATAATCTGACCTTTTTCGTCAAACATATAAGACACGCAGCCCTGTGTACCAACGCTTCCGCTTCCCTTTGTAAATGCATTACGTACATTACTTGCCGTACGGTTCTTATTGTCTGTCAATGCCTTTACGATAATCGCAGTACCGCTTGGTCCATATCCTTCATATGTTACTTCTTCGTAATTTACAGCATCGATGTTACCTGCTGCTTTCTTGATTCCACGCTCAATCGTGTCATTTGGCATATTGTTTGCTTTTGCCTTTGCGATGACATCACGAAGTTTTCCGTTATTTTCCGGATCAGGTCCGCCCTCTTTTACAGCAACAGCAATTTCACGTCCCAAAACGGTGAAAATCTTTCCCTTTGCCGCATCATTTTTTTCCTTCTTATGCTTGATGTTTGAAAATTTTGAATGTCCTGACATGATCTTTCTTCCTTTCCTTCTATTTGACAATATAGGTATCAACAAATCCTCTGTAATCTAACAAATCCTTACGCAAAGCTGCCGCCCTGCAGGATATTTGAGATACCTACAAACGAATCCGTTATCCACTGCCATGTGTACAACTTTTTTATTTTAGCACTTTTTACACGGTCTGTCCAATTTTTGATCACAATAATTTTCCAAAGCAACAATAGGACTTGTCACAAGGAGCAGCAAACAAAAGTCGCTGACTCCTCAAACAAGTCCTACGATATTTCCGTTATATCCTATTATTCATCAAAGATAGATACAATCTCTCCATCTAAAATGCGGTTCATGTTCTTGACCGCGCAGAAGTTTCCACACATAGAACAGGTATCTTCTTTCTCCGGCTTTGCTTCCTCACGATATCTTCTTGCCTTTTCCGGATCAATCGAAAGCTCGAACATCTTCTCCCAATCCAATGCCTTACGCGCTTCTCCCATCGCATGATCCCAATCCTTTGCTCCCGGGATTCCTTTTGCGACATCCGCTGCATGTGCTGCGATCTTCGATGCGATGATTCCTTCTTTTACATCATTGACATCCGGTAAACGCAGATGCTCTGCCGGTGTCACATAGCACAGGAAAGACGCACCATAAGTAGCTGCGATTGCGCCTCCGATAGCTGCTGTAATGTGGTCATATCCAGGTGCAATATCCGTCACCAAAGGTCCTAACACATAGAAAGGTGCTCCCTTACAGATTGTCTGCTGAATGCGCATATTTGCCTCAATCTGATCCAAAGGCATATGACCAGGTCCCTCTACCATAACCTGTACATCCTGATCCCATGCTCTCTTTGTCAGTTCACCAAGTGTAATAAGCTCCTGAATCTGTGAAATATCCGATGCATCCTCTAAACATCCCGGACGACATGCATCTCCAAGACTCATCGTAACATCATACTTACGGCAGATCTCCAATACACGGTCATAATGCTCATAGAATGGGTTTTCCTTGCCGGTCATTTCCATCCATGCAAAGATAATAGAACCACCACGTGATACAATATTCATCAGACGCTTCATGTTCTTGAAACGTCTTGCTGTCTCTTTGTTGATTCCACAGTGAATCGTCATGAAATCCACACCATCTTTTGCATGCATCTCTACAATATCAAGCCACTCTTCTGTTGTGATATCCTTCAACGCTTTGTGATAGTATACAACCGCATCGTAAATCGGCACCGTACCGATAATAGCCGGACACTCACTTGTCAGCTTACGGCGAAACTTCTGTGTGTCACCAAAAGAGCTTAAGTCCATGATTGCCTCTGCCCCCATATCTACCGCACTTTTTACTTTTTCCATCTCCATGTCAAGATCTGTCCAGTCACGAGACGTACCAAGATTTACATTAATCTTTGTTGTTAATTCCTTACCAATTCCACAAGGATCAATGCATTTATGATTCTTATTGGCAGGAATGATTGCCTGACCTTTTGCTACCAGATCCATTAACTTTGCCGGATCCATATGCTCTTTTTCTGCTACTCGCAATAATTCTTTTGTCTGAATGCCTTTTCTGGCTGCTTCCATCTGTGTACTATATTCCATCTTCTACCTCTTTCCTATCATTTTATCATCATTGTCTATATTTTATAATATGATGCAAGGGTCAAAAGCAGCTAGTAATGTATGTTTACATACAAATTACTAGCTGGTGGCTTGACCCGCCAAACACCGACAAGTAGCAGATTTGCTTGCAAATATGCGGGATTGGAGGTGTTTGTAGGATTGCGAAAATTGCACAGCAATGAAGCAATCCGTGGCATTAGTTGGGGGCAAAATATCTTTTGACCCCAACATCATAATATAAAAGTCAAAATACCTTTTGATTCCAACATCATTTTATTCTTTCATAAAAAACAAGACATTTCCTATGAAAGCAAAAAATCTTCAGATAATTGCTGTCTAAAAATCGTCTGTCACTTTCAAACAGCTTTCTCTGAAGATATCCCATATAACATATTCCAACCCTAATGGTCTTTATAAAAATGGACAATGTTCTACCTGTCACAATTCATTTCTGCTTCCTACGGCGGCATTATCCGCATCAGGTCTTGGGTCGGATTCTATCCCTCTCAGCTTATAGGCTCCCCAGATAAATTCTTATACAGTATAGTATTGCATTTCTAAAAAGTCAACCTTTATTCCAAAAATAGTCACCACAAAGTCTTTTCACCC
The DNA here is from genome assembly GCA_934317005.1 of uncultured Lachnospiraceae bacterium. Classification (GTDB taxonomy): domain Bacteria; phylum Bacillota; class Clostridia; order Lachnospirales; family Lachnospiraceae; genus Butyribacter. The sequence goes on along the minus strand of CAKREB010000004.1, from coordinate 49,629 downwards.
GCTCGCAAATTCTTTTTACTTTCTATTTCTATGACACTTTCTGAAAGATAATAATCCTGCCATTATAATCCTGTGTTTTGATATTACAATAGTAATCTAAGCTTTCTGCTTTGCTAGAACTGATTTTTTTCTTTGTCAGATTGCTTTTCTTGCCATTGATAACAATCCAGGATGACTGATAGCATTTTGCTGAATGATACATATACATTCCACTGACAGATTTCATGTGTCCTTTCTTACCAGACACTTTTAACTGATAGGATACATGATGCCAACCGCTTAAAATGTACTGTCCATTCTTTAACAAAGGATATGCCGTTCCTGTTGACTGCATTTTTGTCACATACACAACTTTACCGGCACTATAACTGTAAACCTTTGCTGCAATTGCCTGCTTTTTATGTCGTCCAAAAACCTCATCCTGATCACTGATCAAAAGAATCGGCATACCATTTGCAGACGCATTTGTCATTGCATAATACAGCTTTTTACCTGTTTTTTTCTGAAGCTTTTTAGCAAACTTCCCATACGCTTTCTTTGCCTCTGTCTTTTTTGCTGCCGTAACTTTCGTCTGCTGCGTTACCGCTGCCTTTGTTGTAACACCACTACCAAACGATGTCACAAATACAGCCAATAACAATGCTGCTGCCAACCACTTTTTTCCTGATTTTTTTCCGCACATCATATTGCCCCTCCTTCATTCACATTCCCTCACAGTGATTGCCAGACAAACACGCAAACATGCCCAACAACTCCCCTGCCTTTCGGGAATAAACAGAATTTCCGACAGTTCGTAAATACTTTTTTCTTTCCCTGTCTTGCCATATCATAGCACAAGCGTTTTCATTTTCAACCATTATGTCAGAAAGTTAAATAAAGTGTAACACTCTCTTCACAACCATCATAAAATAGTTACTTTTCTCCATAAAATTGAAATATTTATTAGAATGTAAGAAAAAAGCAAAACCAGCGTTTTGCCCTGCATAGCAATATACGTTTATGTAGCAATTGCCCTCTGCTAACATCGTTATTATTCTTCTTTCAAAAGCTTCTGTATTCTTGACATCACAGCAGGCACCTCTCCTACAGAATGTATGGCACACATTACCGTATCATCTCCGGCAATACTTCCTACCACTCCCGGCACCTCCAGATTATCTATAGCAGCCGCCACAGCCATCGCCATGCCGGACAGTGTTTTGATCACCAATAGATTTTCTGCCTGATCCATCGACAAAAGACCATCCTGCAGCACACGGATATATTTATGTGCGAGGTGCTTTTCCTTTTCCTGTAACATCGTATACTTCTGATGCACACCATCTACCGATATTTTTGTAAGCTTCAACTCACGGATATCCCTTGAGATTGTTGCCTGCGTTACATGAAAACCTGCCTTTTCCAAACGTTCTGCCAGCTCTTCCTGCGTTTCGATCGGATACTTTCCAATCAGTTCAATGATCTTGGATCTACGCTCACTTTTCATAGGAACCCTCACTTCTTAATCTCCGTTTAGCTTTTCTCTCATTCGCTCATAAAACTCCACACCCGAAAGCTTGATCAGCTTCGTATCAGCATGGGGCACCTGAATCACCAAACGATCTCCTGATTTTAATTCACCTACATTCCTGCCATCTGCCGTTAAAACCGCTAAGTCCTCTGACACCTCTTTTGTTCTTCCAATCTCTAATGTAATCTTATCTTTTCCATCCAGCACCAGACTTCGTTTGTTGAGTGAATGGGCACAGATAGGCGTCACAACCATTGCATGGATATTCGGTGCCATAACCGGCCCACCCGCGGACAGGTTATAGCCAGTCGAGCCTGTTGGCGTAGCAATGATCAGACCATCCGCACGATAGACATCCGCAAGCTCTTCATTGACAAATACTTTAACCGTGATCAGCCTGCAGCTTCCACGCTTGCTGATCACCATATCATTTAGTGCATAGCAGGATGAACGGCTGTCCTCTCCGAGAAACTTCTCGCTTTCCTTTAACATGATCCTGCTTTCGATCACATATTCCCCCCTAAGCAGACGTTCCAGCCCGATATCAATCCTGTTTTGCTCGATTTCCGTGAGAAAACCAAGTGTTCCTGTGTTGACACCTAGAATCGGAAGATCACGATGTACTAAGTCAATCGCTGCCTGAATCATTGTCCCATCACCACCGAGAACTATCGCACATTCTACATCTTCCGGTATCTGTTTTGCATTCGTAAAGTGGCGGATTCCTTTCGACTGCCATTGTTCATTTTCCAGAACGATGCATTCACAGCCTTTTGTTTCCAGCCATTCCACAATGTGGTCTGCCATTTTGGCATTTGCGGACTTATCGCTGTTTGTGATAATACAAAACCGCTTCATCTGCTGCTCCCTTCCTGTTGATCAATCCAGTTCTCCATGCGCTTCATTTACTACGCTTTTTGCCAATTCCAGATAATTTTCTTCAAAAAACGTCCGTGCCTCTTCTGTTTCCTTTAAGTCAGCACCCTTTTCAATATATAAAAGATACTCTATATTTCCCTCCGGCCCCTTGATCGGTGAAAAGCTTAAAGCCAGTATCTGAAAGCCGATGCTTATCGCATATGTCATAACGTCACACACCACTTCCAGATGTACTTTTTTATCGCGCACAACGCCTTTTTTTCCAACCTTTTCTCTGCCCGCTTCAAACTGCGGCTTTACCAGACACACAACCTGTCCATGCTCCTGCAACAGATTTCTAACCGGTTCGAGCACCTTTGTCAATGAGATAAACGCTACATCAATTGATGAAAATGCAATCTCCTCTTCCACTTCTTCATGTGTCACATAGCGGATATTTGTCTTTTCCATCGACACTACTCTGTCATCCTGCCGTAATTTCCATGCAAGCTGGTTAGTTCCCACATCAATCGCATATACCTTTTTTGCTCCATTCTGAAGCATACAATCCGTAAACCCACCTGTTGACGAACCAACATCCATACAGATTCTGTCATCTAGTGGCACCTGCCACAGATCTATTGCTTTTTCTAACTTATATCCACCCCTGCTTACATATTTCATTGGTGTTCCATGAATCTCAATCTGCACATCCTCCGGAAATGTACTGCCTGCCTTATCCTCGCGCTGTCCATTGACAAAGACTTTCCCTGTCATAATGATTGCTTTTGCTTTTTCACGCGACTCTGCCATCACTCTTTTGACTAACAGAACATCCAGTCTTTCTTTTTTCTTATGCTCGCTCATCTGACACCTCTTCTATGATTCTTTCTGTGATTCCTTCTACATCCAATTGATACTTTTTCTTTAACAGTTCCACGGAACCATGTTCAATAAACTGATCCGGCAATGCGATCGGACAGACTTTCAGATTCTCCGTGCCCTGATACCATGCAGCAACCGCCTCACCAAAGCCGCCATTTTTAATACCTTCTTCCATCGGTACTACAAGCACATGCTCTTTGGCAGTTTCTTCAAGCATTGTATCATCAATTGGTTTCACGAATCGTACATTGACGATTGACACATGGTAACCCTGTTCCTTCAACCGCTCCCTTACCTGCACCGCTGTTTCTACCATACTTCCAACTGCCAAAAGTGCAATCTGGCTCTCTTTTACGATCCACTCACTTTTTCCTTCCACGATCGGCTTCTGATGCTCCTGCAGTCCCTCATATGCTTTGCCGCGTGGGTAACGGATTGCCACCGGTGCCTGCTGTGCGAAAGCAAAACGAAGCATTTCTCTCAATTCCCAGACATTTTTAGGTGCCATCACTGTCAGATTCGGCATCTGCATCAGATACGCCAGATCAAAGATTCCCTGATGCGTTTCTCCATCACTGCCAACCAGACCGGCGCGGTCTACTGCAAAAGTGACCGGCAGACTGTCAATACACACATCATGAATCATCTGATCATACGCCCTCTGTAAAAAGGTCGAATAGATTGCAACAACCGGATGAAGCCCGCCTGCTGCCATACCTGCTGCAAATGTTACCGCATGCTCTTCCGCAATTCCTACATCAAAAAATCGTGACGGAAACTCTTTTGAAAAAGCTGTCAAGCCGGTTCCAAGCGGCATTGCGGCAGAGATTGCCGTAAGCTTTCTGTTTTCTCTTGCCTCCTCCAGAATCGTCTGACTAAATACATCCGTATAGGTAGTTTTTTTCTCCCCCTTATGACGTTCCTTTCCGTCCCGAATATAAAACGGTGCCACTCCGTGAAATGAAGAGGGATCTTTTTGTGCAGGTGGATATCCTTTTCCCTTCTGTGTGCTGACATGTACTAGTACTGCCTTATTTAACTTAGCTGCACTCTGAAACGCCGTGATCATCTGTCTGATATCATGTCCATCAATCGGGCCGATATAAGTCAGCCCCATATCCTCAAAAAGCATTCCAGGAATCAGGATTCTCTTAATAATATCCTTTAGACCACGAATCTGATCTGTCAAAACATTTCCAAGATGTGGCATCTTCTGTAACGCTCTTTCTACATCTTCTTTCAAGCCGGTGTAGTTTGTGTTGGTTCGGATCTTGCCGAGATAGCTGGACATTCCACCTACATTTTTCGAAATAGACATCTGATTGTCATTTAATACAATGATCAGATTGGATTTTAAGCGGGCAGCGTTATTTAACGCTTCAAATGCCATGCCTCCGGACAAGGCACCATCACCGATCACTGCAAAGATCTTACGGTTTTCTCCCTGAATATCTCTTGCCTTTGCAAGTCCCAGTGCTGCACTGATCGAAGTAGAACTATGTCCGGTATCAATGACATCGCAATCACTTTCTGCTCTTTTTGGAAAACCACTCATCCCTTCAAACTGGCGCAGCGTATCAAAACCGTCTTTTCTTCCTGTTAAAAGTTTATGAATGTAACACTGATGTCCTACATCCCATACAATCTTATCCTCTGGCAGATTACAGCAAAGATGGATTGCCATCGTCAGTTCTACCACTCCCAGATTAGAAGCAAGATGTCCACCCGTTCTACTGATCTTTCGAACCAGAAAGCGTCGGATTTCCCTTGCCAACTGTCCATATTCTTCCGGCGCAATCTTTTTTATATCATTCGGTTTTTCTATCCGATCCAGTATTCCACTCACAACTATCGTCTCCTTATTTTTTACGGTGCACTAATTTTTTTATCAAAGTGTTTAAATATACACTCTCCTTCGGAAGCTTGGAAAGCTGCAAAAGAGCCTGTGCAGAATAAGACTCTACCGCTTCCTTTGCCTTCTCCATGCCATATAGCGACACATATGTTGTCTTGTCATTTTTCTCGTCGCTATGTACCGGCTTTCCTAACTCCTCTGTTGTACTGACAATGTCTAAAATGTCATCCTGAATCTGAAAAGCAAGTCCAACATTTCGCCCAATCTCTTCTAACATCTGAATTTCCTGCTTTTCTGCGCCGGCAAGTGCCGCGCCTGACATTAACGCTGCCTCTAACAGTGCACTCGTTTTCAGACGATAAATAAAGTCTAGCTGCTCCTGTGTCAGTGGCTTACCTGTCATCTTAACATCCACTACCTGACCGCCGACCATACCAAATACTCCTGCTTTTTCTGCTATGATCTGCGCTGCCCTCGATGCATTCTCTTTATTTTTTGCTGCTATCACCCCTCGCAAAAGGGTTTCGTATGCATAGTTTAGCAAAGCATCACCAGCTAAAATCCCCATATCTTCTCCATATACTTTATGTGTCGTTTCTCTTCCACGCCGATAATCATCATTATCCATCGCTGGAAGATCGTCATGTACCAGCGAATATGTGTGAATCATCTCTAACGCTGCCATAAATGCCTCTACAGCTTCCTCTTCTTCTCCTGAAAACAGATCATAGCTTTCTTTTAGCAGCATAGGACGAAGCCGTTTGCCGCCTCCCATCACACTATATTCCATTGCATCAAAGATAATCTTTTGCTGCGACTGCTCCATAGGAAGTGCCTCTTTTAGTATGCGCTCTATCTTTGCCACTTTTTCTTTCATCTGTTCCTGAAAAACATCATTTTCTAATATATCCATAACAACTAAATCCTTCCATCTGGCATGTGTTTTTTCAAGTGTAGTTGCTTTTGCGCAAATAAACTCTTTATACATCCTGTCATTCATTCTGTTTTTCTTCTGCTATCCGTTTTCTTCACTAAGCACCATTAGCTTTTTTTCTACTTTATCAATCGAATCATTGCAGTTTTTAATCAGTTTCATCCCTGCTTCATACTTTTGAAATGACTCTTCCAAAGTCAGCTCTCCGCCCTGCAATTCTCCAATGATCACATCCAGTGCATCAAACGATTCCTCTAATGTCATCTTCTTTGCCATATGATACTACTCCTCATTTCCTATGTGTTTGTCATGCTCCTTAATTTCTTCCACACATACTACAGCCTGTCCATCTGTCATTGCAACATTTAACTTCTGTCCCCTGCGAAGCCCTTTTACAAAGCGGACATTCTTTCCATCTGTATCTGAAACATAAGAATATCCCCCCTGCAGCTTATAAAGAGGAGATAGTCCTTTTAGTTCTTCTGCATATAGCGCCATCTGATGCTTTGCCGAAGACAGCTTCTGTTCCATGATATATTGCAGACGATCTACATATTCCCCCAAGTGCATCCTGCGCTGCATCAGCATATCCTTTGGGCTGGCGTGGGATAAAACAGTGGTATACTGATTCAACTGCATTTTTTTCATCTGCAGTATATTTTCCATCTGCCAATGTAACGAATAGCGGTATTCTTTCACCGCCATTTCAAAATCCCGATATGAATATACCGCAAGCTCTGCAGCAGCCGATGGTGTTGGTGCTCTTAGGTCTGCCACATAATCAGCAATCGTTGTGTCTGTTTCATGGCCTACTGCTGATATGATCGGTTTGTGACAATCCGCTATGGCATAAGCCAGTGCTTCCTGATTGAACTCCCACAAATCCTCTATGGAACCTCCGCCCCTTCCTATGATAACAGTATCTACATCTGTATTTTCAAAATAGCGCAATCCCCGAATAATCGTCTGGTGCGCACCCTCTCCCTGTACTTTTGCCGGATACAAAATAATCTGCACATATGGATTTCTCCGATGCGAAACATTACAGATATCCTGAATCACAGCTCCTGTCTGAGCCGTGACTACACCAATCTTTTTGGCATACTGTGGAATCTGTTTTTTCCGACTGTCATCAAAAAGCCCCTCCGCTAAGAGGCGCTTTTTAAGCTTTTCATATTCTTCATATAACCTTCCGGCTCCATCCTGTGTTACCTGCACGGCATACATCTGATACTTTCCATCCCGTTCATATACACTGATGCTTCCCTGTACTACAACGCTCTGTCCTTCCTGCATCCGGAAGTCCAGATTTTTTGTATAGGATGCAAACATCACACAGGATAACTGTGAAGCACGGTCTTTAATCGTAAAATAAATATGTCCGGAAGAGTGATATTTACAATTGGATATCTCCCCCTTCACCCGGATGCGCTGCAACGCATAATCACGTACAAACATATTTTTAATATATTGATTTACCTGTGAAACGGTACTAACATCTCCCATGAAATTCCTCACTTCTGAGTACATATTTTGTCAGTGTTATGCTTCTGCCTCTTTTGCAATAGATGCCAGCACACCATTGACAAATCCGTATGACTTATCTCCGCCATAACGCTTTGCCAGTTCAACGGCTTCATTGATTGCTACACCGTTTGGTACCTCTTCATCATAAAGGATTTCAAAAACAGCCAGACGTAAAATAGTAAGATCTGACTTTGCCAGACGGGAAAGTGTCCATCCCTGTGACTTCTGTGCAATCTTTTCATCAATCTCCGGCAAATGCTCCAATACAGCCTGAAAGCGTTCTTTTAAAATAGACTTTGCTCTCTTTGTCGCATCCTCTGCCTCTAACTCTTCTAAATAAATTTCTGCCTGCTTCTCTACCTCTTCTTCCTGATGAAAGTTTGTCTGAAACAGCATAATATACAGATTTTCTCTTATTCTCTTTTTTGTCATTCTTCTGCACCTTTTCTATCGTGTTTCTATTTATTTTATTAATATGCTTATCGCATCATCTTCTCTGTCTTTGCAGAATTAATCTGCTGTATTGACACCGGCAACTCTGACATTGACCTCCGGCACGATAAGACCTGTCATATTCTCAATCTGCTGGCTTACCTTTTCCTGTACCTGCTTCGTGATCTTTGGAATACTGTAGCCATATATCACATTGATCGCTATGTCAACTCTTACGGTTCCTTCTTCCATCACTACCTTGACACCCTTTGACAGATTTTTCATGCCAAGCATACCAATCAGCTCATTGGTAATGTTTCCTGCCATAGAGTCTACACCATCTACTTCATTTGCTGCCAGTCCTGCAATGACAGCTACTACGTCTGATGCAATTTTTACTTCTCCAATTCCCTTTTTATCTACAACATAATCCTGTTTTTCCTGCTCATTGCTCATCATAAAACCTCCTCTGGTACTGTCATTACATATTTATTGCACTTACGTGCTTCATGCTTGCTCGTTAACTTATCAGATAAAAACAAATGTCTGCTTCGCAGCCGCTTGTTTTTATTCGTTTTCTTTTGACTCACAAGCTTTGCCGCTTCGCGTCAACCGCACTTACGTGCTTCATGCTTGCTCGTTAACTTATCAGATAAAAACAAATGTCTGCTTCGCAGCCGCTTGTTTTTATTCTGATAAGTTACATTATACCAAATTATGAGGCTTTTGCAATTCTTTTTCATCGTGTATGGATGCTGACATATGTTTTTGCAGCTACTTTTGTTCCACCTTAACCGGAGTAATGACGATGTTATGCGCTGCAATACCTGTTTTCCTTTTGACAATATCTTCTATCTGTGCGATCTGCTGGCTGGAAAGTTCTTTTGCATTAACGATCACATCTGCATTTCCCTGACTGATGCTTACGACTGCATCCGAAAATCCTTTTGCCTCTAACATAAGCTCCGCTGCATTTTCTTTTTCTGAGGCTTTTGTAATCTTTGCCACTTCCTTTACCGCCGCTTTCTTATCCTTTGATGTCACCGACTTATTATTGATGATCTCCATAAGTGTTTCTTTGTTTTTCGCTCTGCTCTGCTCTCTGGACAATTTTGCTGCCGAAAAATAGTCACTGTTTAGACTATTGGACACCATAACCGCCTCACCCGGATCTTCTTCCGATGCTACAACTTCTCCGCTGTCATTCACGGTATACTCATCTTTTCCGTCATCTTCTGCTGAAATGTCTGTTTTAGCCGTCGTATCTTTCTTACTGTCTGTTGATGTTTCAACCGTGTCCTCTTTTTGGGACTTTTTATCTTCTGCCTTTTTCTGTACAGACTGCTCTTTATTTTGTGAGGAAACCAGTCCGCTGGTACTGATCTCCTGCCCTGTAAAGTTCAAATATCCTGCTACTACGATCATAATCGCAAGCGCAGTTACAATTACCTGATTTTTTCTAACTACCTTTTTCACCTGACCCTCCTATCTCTGCTGCGGTTTTTTACCCCAAAACAGTACTACTCCATTTTCATTACTTTAATTTTATGTGACTGAACCGGAAATAATGCCTGAACTGCCTCTATTATTTCCATTTCTTTCTGACTGGAATCTGCCCCCTGTGCAACGACAACAACTCCCTCTACCACCGGTGACTGGATCTGTACCACATATGGCACTTCCGTTCCGTCCCGCTTTACCAAAACGCTTTCCTTGCTTGACTGGTATTTTGAAGTCTTATGTTCGCTGCCGGACTTGTCGCTTTGCACACTGTCATCATCCGACACCGTGTCATCCTGCAAAGTCACCTTTTCCTCTGATGATGCCAACGTCAGCATCACCTGTACCTTTCCAATCCCATCCACCTTCGACAAAAGTTTTTCTGTCGCTTCCTCCTGTTTTTTTGCGTATTGGTACATTGCCTGCAAAAAAGCATCTCCATTCTCTGTCGTTTCATTTGACTGTACTGTTTCCTGATCTGTTTTTTCCCCCTGTGGAAAAGACAGAACCAAAAGCATGATTCCTGCTAACACCAGTATGATCAAACGCAAAAGTCCTATTTTTTGTACAAGCTCCTGTAATGTATGTTTCCCTTTTATTTCCATATATGCACCTTATCCTCTCCCAGAACAAAATGATCACATATTTGTCTGCGCAGTAACCTTGCCTTTCTAGATGTGTCCTCTTTTTTGACCTCACAGTCTGTTTCCATCCGGACGGCTTCCACAGAAAGATCACTCTCCGTGTCCTTTTTTGTGACCAGAGTAATTTCCTGTATCGTCCACGCGTCACTGTCCTTTTTTAAGGTCACATCTGCCTGTTTTACCTCTACTTTCTTTTCCTTTGCCAATGTCTTAACCTGCGCAGCCACCGTCTGCCGATACCTTTTTTCCACCGCCTCTTCAAAGGTTCCATCTGCAATCTTCATCTGCTCTTCAACCTCTGTCAGATCCATCTGTAACAGCCTTTTTTCTAATGTCATATACCATCTGTTTTCCCCATCAAACAGTGATAAGATTGGTGTAAGCATTAACATGATCATGATCAGTCCACTCAAAAACTGAAAATACTGCCGGTATTTGGGATTAGTCACAAGTCCTTTCAGCATGGATACGATTATCACATAAACCAGTATATTTTTAATAAATTCTTCCATTTACATTCTCCCACTACGAAGTCATGCCGCTCATCAGGGCGATAGATATCACAAACATCATGCAGCCTACAAAAACTGCATACGTCAACAGCTTCAAAGACTCTACCACAGCCGTCATGCATGCTGTTATCCGCTTATCAGAAACCGGCTGGATCACCGCATTGGTTAACTGAAATAAAAAGCGGCTAAATACCATCCGCAAAAGTGGTACTCCGCAATATAAGCTGACAACGATCACCCCGACTACACCAACTGAATTTTTCACCAATGTTCCCGCACATAGCACCGTACTTGTCACACTGCTGATCGTATTTCCAACTCCGGGTATTGCACTCGTCATCTTAACTACTGCTGTGCTTTCCATCTGAGATGTCAGAGGTAAAACCATCCCCTGCACGACATTAATCCCCATCATAATGCCAAACATGGTTTTCATCACAAACTTCACCACATCATAGATTAACTCTGCCATCTTTGTAAACAGTTCTCTCTCCGAAAGCTGATTGGCAATCCGCAGCAAAAAATATACATGAATCGCCGGCAATGCAAATTTCAAAAGAACATAATCAACCACTGTGATCATGCAAAGCGTAAATTCATAGTACACACCCGATGCCACTGCTCCCTGTGAAAATGCCATTGTCATAAAATAGGATGGTGCCAATACCTTCATAAAATCCAACAGCTGTGACAAAGTATCCTGCGCAATGAGTGCCGTCTGCGTAAATGCACTTAACAGCACAGAGAAAAAAAGAATATAGACTGCATAAAATGCCGTCTGTGCCACCTGCTTTCCCTGCAATAAATGCGTAAAATTATGAATCACTGCCCCAACGATCGCAATTAAAATAAGCGACACATACATTTGCTTTTCCTGCGACAGATTTTCTGCCAGCCCGCTACAGATTGTCTGCATTGTTGTTTCCATCGAAAACGGGAGCTTTCCCTGCATCATCTGACTGACATAATCTGAAAAGGAAAAGCTCTGTTCTCCCAGCATCTGATTCATCATGTCCTGAATCTCTTCTGTAGAAATCTCATCCCATAAGCCCTCTGTATCCTCCATGACCCGCTTAAAAAGCCTCCTCTCCTTCTGCATACTCATCTACACTCTGCTTTTATTTTTTCATCGGACACCAAAACACTCCTCTTGCCATACTCCACTTCAAAATACATTGCCATCCTTTTTAGAACTTTATAGACTGCTGATGGTTTCCAGTAACGTCATCAGAATTGGAACACTGACTGCCAGAATCATTAATTTTCCATAAAATTCAATCTGATCTGCAACCGCTTGATATCCTGCATCGCTGCAAAGATTTGCCGCAAATTCTGCTACATATGTAATACCGATCATCTTTAGAAGGATTCCTACATATGCAGCCCCCTTCCCCAGATACTGTTCTGCCTGACGCACCACCTCAACAATCTCCTGTATTTTTCCAAAGGCTAAAGCCAAGATCAAAAGACATGCTGCCACAATGATCAACAAACTAAATTCTGCCTTTTCCTTTTTTAACGGAATCGCTAAAAAAGCGGCCATCACTCCAATTGCTGCAATCTTTAACATAGCACTCTCCGTTTCTTCCTTATAGTGAGAAAAGGGATTGGATTGTTTCGAATAATTCCAGAATATACGGAACTACCCAGAGCAATACTAAGATTAAGCCCGCAAGACTGACTAAAAATGCCTGCTCGTCCCTTCCTGAATGCCGCAGTACCTGTCCCAAAACAGAAACCAATATCCCTACCGCCGCAATTTTAAAGATTAAATTAATCGTCATTTTCCGTCACCCTTTCTTACAACAATACCAATGTCAAAAGCAAGCCGGCAGTCACACCTGTCACAAGACTTACCTTTGCCCGCTCCCGATATTCTACACGTGTCTGACAAATTCTTTCCTGTACACGTTCCTGAAAAATCTCCAGCGTATGAAGCTGTGTATTGCGATCCAGATTTCCCAGATTCTCACCTATTTCTATAAGCATTTCTTTGTCCTCGCCTGTCATGTTCCTTTGTATGTCATCCGACCTGCCAAGAGCCTCTTTCCAACACTCCGAAAAACACTTCCCCTCATTTTTTCGTAACGCTATGGTCAGTTCCTCCCAAATTTTCTGAAAATGCCCCTCTCTTCCTACCAGTTTGTCCAAAATCTCGATCATATCACAGCCGGAATATTCAATTTCTCCATACAAATAATGCAGGATTCTTTCCAACTCCATTAAAATATGGATTCGGCTGGCATAACGACATACCATATACCAGCCAATCCCTGTACAGCCGCCTATGACCAGACATATCCCGCATAATTTCAACATGCCTGTCTGTCCTGTATCTCCTTCTTTTTTGTTTCTGACATAAGTTTTGTCCCTCTTTCATCAAACACAGCAGCAATCTCTCCAACAGTCCCTCTTTTTAACAAAATATACCTCTCAAATACCCTCTCTCTCACCATCCGACCAAGCACCGGCTTGTTTTTGATATCCTCGATAGAATTGCCATGCACTGTCGCCAAAAGATGTATTCCACAGTTCATAACATATTCCATAGCTTCCACATCTTCACCAGAGCCCACTTCATCCACAGCGATCACTTCCGGTGCCATAGATCGCACAAGCATCATCATCCCCTGTACTTTGGGACAGCCGTCTAAAATATCCGTCCGACACCCCAGATGATTCTGAGGAACTCCAAGATAACAGGAACCAAGCTCTGATCTTTCATCCACCACTCCGACTGTCAGTCCTCTTTGCATACTGTTTCCATCCGACAGCTGTCGTATCATATCCCGCAGCAGGGTTGTCTTGCCACAACGCGGCGGTGAAATGATCAGTGTATGGTAGATTGCTGCATCATGCGTAATATATGGCAGCACTTTATCGGCACACCCAATGACTTCATGCGACAATCGTATGTTTAAAAAAGAAATATGTTTCATGTTTTTGATTTTTTCTTTCTCAGCTATGATCTTTCCTGCAACACCGATACGGTGTCCTCCCGGAATTGTAATATATCCCTGACGCAATTCTTCCTCAAAGGCATACATAGAATAATGACTGACATATTCCATCGTTTCCCTTAACTCTCTTTGACTAACCATCAGTACATGTCCCTTTTCCCGTGTCAGTCCACCCCATATATCCAGTAAATATTCCCGATTGTCATATAGGATCAAAAAAGGACAACCCACACGCATCCGTATTTCCTGCAGTTTTGAAAAATCCAAATGACATTTCATCAAATGCTGCCGTACTGAAACCGCCAGAATCTTATAAAACTCTTCTTCTCTTCGCTCCGTTTCTCTCACCTCCTCCTTTCATATATATGAGCGGACAAGCAAAATATTACTCTTAGAATTGCCTAAATAAGAAAAATGCGCTATGATAAAACTTGTATATTTTATTCATACTATGAATGGAAAGTGAGGACTTTTTATGGAATACGGTTTAATTGGAGAAAAACTCGGACACAGTTATTCAAAAGACATTCACGAAATGTTGGCAGACTATACATATGACCTGTGCCCTCTGACAAAAGAAGAATTTGAAACATTTATGGAAAAACATGATTTTAAATCAATCAATGTTACCATTCCTTATAAGCAGAAAGTCATCCCTTATCTCGATGAAATGGATGACAACGCAAAAGCAATCGGTGCGGTTAATACCATTGTCAACAAAAATGGAAAGCTCTGCGGACACAACACAGACTTTTCCGGATTTTTATATATGCTGCAGAAGCATCATATTGCAGTAGAAGGTAAAAAATGTGTTGTACTCGGTGACGGCGGTGCTTCCAAAGCTGTAGTTGCCGTATTAAAGAAGCTCGGCGCAAAGCAAATCGTTATTGTCGACATTATCAAGACAGAATCCGCTATCACCTATGAAGAATGTTTCGAAAAACATACTGACGCAGAATTTATTGCTAACACAAGTCCGGTAGGCATGTTTCCAAAATGTGACGCAAGTCCGGTCGACCTGACAAAATTTCCAAAATGCAAAGCGGTTGCCGATGTAATCTACAACCCATTAGAAACAAAGCTTGTCGCACAGGCAAAGGAGCTCGGCATGACCGGTGTAAATGGTTTGGAAATGTTAGTTGCCCAGGCACTCTACGCTGTGGAATTTTTCTTAGATACGAAAATTGATGAAGCCAAAATCGATGAAGTATATCATAAGATATATGAAGAGAAAAAGGCAGAAGCTTAATATAAAAAGGCATTACTACAAAAACTTAGAATAAAGTAACTTGCTATTTTAACAACTATTTATAGCAACTTGCACAAAGGGCGCAACCCTTAGAAAATCCTAGATTTCTTAAGAATTGCGCCCTTTATTACATATCGTAAAAATTAAACTCTCTTCAAGTACTCTCCTGTACGTGTATCTATCTGGATCACATCACCAGTTTCAACGAACAACGGAACGTTAACCTGAGCTCCTGTTTCAACAGTGGCAGGCTTATTAGCACCCTGTGCTGTATCGCCCTTGAAACCTGGCTCTGTTTCTGTAACCTCTAACTCTACGAAAAGAGGTGGCTCGATAGCGAATACTTCGCCGTTGTGAGAAAGCATCTTAACCATCTCATTTTCTTTTACAAACTTCAAAGAATCACCAACCTGATCTGCAGTCATGTCGATCTGGTCATATGTTTCTGTATTCATGAAATGATACATATCATCACTATATAAATACTGCATGTCTGAACGCTCGATATGAGCCTGTGGACATTTTTCTGTTGGGCGGAATGTCTTTTCTACCACACCACCACTCTTAATATTCTTTAACTTAGTTCTAACAAATGCTGCGCCCTTACCTGGCTTAACATGCTGGAACTCGATAACCTGATATACGTTTCCTTCAAACTCAATTGTTAAACCGTTTCTAAAATCTCCTGCTGATACCATATAATTAAATTCCTCCTTCATGTAATTGCAGAATGGAAAATCCACACAATACTATAAATAGTTTACCGCATTTTTGCTTACTTGTAAAGTATTTTCATTGATTCTCACGTTCTGCCTTTATGCTCATTTGTAACTATCTGTCCGGCAGCTGCCTATCACTCTGACAAAGCAGTGATGATCTTATCTGCCACCTCTGTCGGAGTGCATCCATCCGTTTCCACCGGAATATCTGCCGCTGCACGATACTTTGGCTCTCTCGCCTCCATCAATTGTTTAATATACGGCACATTCATATTTCCATTCAGAAGCGGACGGCTTGTATTACCCTTTACATGGTCATATATTGTTTCCGGTGTGGCAGTCAGAAAAACAATGGTTCCGCCGGCTTTCATCTTCTTCACGTTTTCTTCGCGCATTGCCATACCGCCACCACAAGATACGATACAAGGTTTTTTGCCAGCCAGTTCATCTAACATCGATGTTTCCACTTGTCTGAAATATGTTTCGCCATCCTGTGCAAATATGTCCGTAATACTTCTTCCTTCCTTTTCAACGATCATCGCATCCGTATCTACTTCACGAACGGAAAGCTTTTTGCTTAATACCTTTGATGTGCTGGTCTTACCAACCCCCATAAATCCGATCAAAAAAATATGTCCCTTTAATTCCACGTATTTATTCTCCATTTCTCATCTATTTTATACACATAGTAATGTTCCATACAATATCCTGACATTGCCGTTACATCTGCTCTTCATGTAATATCTCCATACACTTTCTAAGCTTAGACACTTCAATCTGCCCCGGTGCACTTTCCTTTTGCATACATCCAAAAGTAACATCCGACCCAAAGCTTTCCCCGGACATTCGTGTAATCTTTCCTAAATCTCCCATAGACATCGTAATAATAGGCTTGTCTACGATCAGACGCTTGGCAAGCAGTGTTGTTTCCATCAGGCAGATTACATCTTCCTTTTCCTGAGGCATCACTGCAATTTTTAAAATATCAACGCCCAGCTTTTCCATAAAAAAGAGTCTTCGTAAAATTTCTTCCCGCGCAGGCGTTTTATCAAAATCATGATAGGAACCGACAACTGTTACATCTGCAGATAATTTCTGTAAAAGCATCTTCACTCCCTGATTGCAGCTGTCAGCCACTCTCCAATCCTTGCGGATTCGCTGCATCTTATCATATCCACGAAACACCTCAACATCTATAAGATCAACATTCTTACTTTTTGCCACTTCACAAAGCAATGTTTCGTATGCTTCAAAAGAAATCTCTCTTTCTCCGCCTTCCCTTGCTGTGCGAAACGTCATTAATACCGGCATACTTCCAAGAATGCTTTTTAAAAGACTTGCTGTCTGTCTCACAGCCTGTATATCCTCTACATTCTGATAGGCATCTACGCGCCACTCTACCAGATCCACAAGATTTTTATCTACTTCCTGTGCCCGGTTTAAAATCTGCTCCTGTGTTTCCTCCATAATAGGTACACAGATTTTCGGCATTCCCTCCCCTATTTTCATATCACCAAGTTGAACCATGACTCTCCTCATTTCTTCCTTCCGCGTCAAGATACGGTTATTTTTCCGACAAACGCAAGCTATCTTTCATCGCTCTATGCTTTTGCGAAAATCAAACAAAACTTCCCACAAAACAAAATGTCTTATGGGAAGCTCTGATCATTCTCATTCATCTTTTAAAGAATCTTTTACCCCCGCAACAATAGCGGAAACTGCTGCTACGACAACCACTACTGCAATGACCACAACTGCCACTGTTCCTGCAATGATACCTGCTGTCATACTCATTCTACACCGCCTTCCTTTCTCCACATAACATTAGTATAAGCGAAGCCATACGGAAATGCAACTAAAAAACAACAAAAAAGAGCTGCGCTCCATCTGTCATGAAACGCAACTCTCCGCTATATGTATGAAGTCAAAAATTAGTTGTTGATCAACTTATCACTTTCATTATTCCAGCTGTAAAGCTTACGGATTTCTTCACCAACCTTCTCTGAAGGATGCTCAGAAGCAAGCTTTCTAAGAGCCTTGAAGTGAGCCTGTCCACCTGCTGGTGACATGTCAAGTAAGAAGTCTTTTGCAAATGTACCATCCTGAATATCAGAAAGAATCTGCTTCATAGCCTTCTTTGTATCTTCTGTAACGATCTTAGGACCTGTAATGTAATCACCATATTCTGCTGTGTTAGAGATAGAATATCTCATTCCTGCAAAACCTGACTGATAGATCAGATCAACGATCAGCTTCATCTCATGAATACACTCAAAGTAAGCATTTCTTGGATCATATCCAGCTTCACAAAGTGTTTCAAAACCTGCCTGCATCAATGCACATACACCACCGCAAAGAACAGCCTGCTCACCGAAGAGGTCAGTTTCTGTTTCTGTACGGAATGTTGTTTCCAAAAGACCGGCTCTTGCTCCACCGATTCCAAGACCATAAGCTAATGCATTTTCCAAAGCTTTACCTGTTGCATCCTGATATACAGCAACAAGACAAGGAGTTCCTTTACCTGCCTGATACTCAGAACGAACTGTATGACCCGGAGCCTTTGGTGCGATCATTGTAACATCGACATCCTTTGGTGGGATAATCTGGTTGAAATGAATTGCGAAACCATGAGCGAACATTAACATGTTACCTGGCTCAAGATTTGGAGCAATATCTTTCTTGTACATATCAGCCTGCTTCTCATCATTGATAAGAATCATGATAATGTCAGCCTGCTTAGCAGCCTCTGCTGCTGTGTATACCTTAAATCCCTGCTTTTCAGCTTTTGCCCAAGACTTAGATCCTTCGTAAAGTCCGATAATGACATTGCATCCTGACTCCTTCAAGTTCAAAGCGTGAGCATGACCCTGACTACCGTAACCGATAATGGCAATAGTCTTTCCATCCAAAAGGGATAAGTTACAATCGTCCTGATAAAAAATTCTTGCGTCTGCCATTTTCTTTTCCTCCTAATTGCGTTGAAAATTTTATTTATGCAAAGCGCATGTCTTGTACGACTGAGCCAATCTGAAACATTTCAGCACACCCGCATGCAAGCAATGGCGTTTTACTCTTAATCAATTGTGTCAAACATATCTTCTGCACCACGGCTCAGTCCGGCAATTCCGGTACGAACCATTTCCTTGATCTCATAACCATCTAATAATTTTACAAAAGCATTCAGCTTATTCTGGTTACCTGTCAGCTCGATCATCATCGTATCGATACCAACATCAACGATCTTTGCACGGAAAATATCTGCAATCGCAACAACAGCCGGTCTTTCCTGCGCTGTTACGGCAACTGTGACCAAAATCAATTCTCTGCAAACTCTGTGTCCGCTTTTTAATACTTTGACACAACGAACATCTTCTAACTTTGCCACCTGCTTTTCAATCTGATCCAGTACCTGATCATCTCCATGAACAACTACTGTCATACGTGAATATGCAGGATTCTCTGTTTCGCCAACCGTCAGGCTGTCGATACTATATCCTCTACGGCTAAACAAACCGGATACACGGCTTAACACACCGGATGTGTTGTCAACCAAGATAGATAATACACGTTTTTTCATAACGACACCTCATTTTTGTGTTGTGGCAATCCAAAAAGAAGCTTCACCTCTTTTTTTCACCATCTTCGATTGTAACAACATGTACCATGTTTGTCAAGATTTCTGCATCATGAATCCTTCTCATCTTTCCAGCCTTAAGCTGTCTGTTTTTTTAACAAATCTTCTTCCCTGAGCGCAGCCTCTGCACAGGCATCATACTTTTTCATTATGCCAACCCCCAAAGCATACGGTCCGGTATGCACACATATCGTTGCACCGATCTGTACGAAATGTGCCGGTTCGCTGACACCCATTTCCTGAAGCATCTGATCCACCATCTCTTTAAATGCACGTCCCTCTTCTTCGTCATAGCCAAATCCTACTGAAAAAATGTAGTCCCGCGGATTCTCCTTATTTTCCTCAAAGTATGTGCGAACCAACTCTAACACCTTTAACATAGATTTCTTACGGCTTCGTGCGATTCCGGATGATTCGATCGCACCATCACGCAGTGTGATCATCGGCTTAAGCTTCAGCACGGAACCTGCCATGCCTGCCAGTTTACCGATTCTTCCACCGTGCTGCAGATAAGTAAGATCTCCTACCGTGAAGAAAATACGTCCTCTTGCCATCATCTCGCCCTGAAGCACAGCTACCGTCTTTTCATAGGAATAACCTGCGTCACGCATCTTCGCTGCCTCAATCGCATAGATTCCCTGTGAGACAGTTGCCTCAATTGAGTTGATCACTGTAATCTTCGCCTCCGGATAATCCTCCAGGATGATTTCCTTTGCATTGCACGCAGCGTTATATGCTCCACTCAATGTATTAGTAATCGTCATGCAGATTACCCCTCGGTTTTCCTTCACATGCGGCAGAAAAGCATCTACAAAGTTCTGTACAGACGGCAGGGAAGTCTTTGGATATACCTCTGCATCAGCTACCATTCTGTCATATACTTCACGAATACCAATTTCTTCTATCTCTTTCAGATAATGCTCCTCATCAAAGGATACATAAAATGGCACTACCTGAATATTATATTTTTCTCTCAATTCCATTGTTAGATCACATGATCCATCGCTAATAATCTGATAATCCATACTAATCCTCATTTCTGCGCACGCTTTTGCGCATAACGGGTTTGTGTCAAGTGCGCAAAGACACAAAACTCCGTGTGAAAATTCCACAGTCTTTAAGAGAGTGTTTATTTTCCCACTTCACATAGTTTCAATAACCACATTGTAGCATATGCAATACCCCTGTCAATAGTCTTTACAAATATTTTTAGTATAATTCCGAAATTTTTAATAAAAGGAACACCGGCGTTATACAAGTAATTTCTTTGCACGCAAAAGGAGAATGCCGGTAATCTTATCACCACTGCATTCTCCCTGTATATTTTTACTATTCTGTTTACTTTGCACTTCCGAGCAGATAGTTAATAAACTGCTGCGCCGTACGTCCGGAAATGCCACCATGACTTAATTCCCATTTATTTGCTTCTAACTGCAATTCCTCATCCGACAGTTTAATCTGCGGATAACGCTTTGCAATTGTTGTAACAATATTAAAATATTCTTTTTGTGAAGGCTTGTAATATCCGATTGTAACACCAAAACGTGCCACAAGAGATAATTTTTCCTGCATGGTATCCGAACGATGTAACTCATCCTGTGACATATCAGAGCGGTCACTCCATGTTTCACGGATCAGGTGACGACGATTCGATGTTGCATAGATCAGCACATTATCCGGCTTCGTTTCCAAGCCACCCTCAATAACCGCTTTCAAATACTTATACTCTATCTCAAACTCTTCAAAAGAAAGATCGTCCATATAAATAATAAAACGATAGTTTCTGTTTTTGATCTCAGAGATTACCCGCGACAAATCCTTAAACTCATGCTTATAAACTTCAATCATACGAAGACCACGGCTGTAATACTGGTTTAAGATTGCTTTAATACTGGTAGACTTACCGGTACCCGCATCACCAAACAAAAGAACATTGTTTGCTTTTCTTCCCTCGACAAATGCCTCTGTGTTTGCAACCAGCTTTGCCTTCTGCTCCTCATAACCGACCAGATCATCCAATGTCATATCGCCGGTCGTCGTAATTGGACTCAGGATGCCAAACTCTTCATCATTTGAAATACGAAATGCCTTATTCAGACCAAACTTTCCAACGCCATACTGACGATAGAACTCTGTAACAACCTGATACAGCTCTGTTTCGTCCTTTGCCTTTTCAATCTCATTACTTAACTCCTGCACCTTATCGCTGACGCTCTTATTAAAAATCTGCTCGCTCTTTACGACTGCCTTATAGTTTGTCACAATATCAAAGCAGTTGATGCCGAGTTCTTTTTCCATATCTGAAAAGTCGTAGTCAAACAGCTTCTTGAAAATGCCAAAGTCACCCTTTGCAAATTCATTGACCGTTCCTTCATTTGCCCCAACCTTCTCAGATACCAAAGTAAATGGGTTTTCTGTCATAGCCAGTAAAAAAGCAAGATAATTGTGCCATAAATTTTTATCAAAACCATATCGTGTAGAAATATCTAACAGACGGTTGATCTGCACATATATATCTGTGATCAGATCTTCTTTCACATAATTTCCCGCTGCAAAACGCTGGCAAATATCTGCCATACGGAACAAAATGCTGTCCTCACCAATATTTCTGTAAATTACCAATTTCGATGTCAAACGATACATCAAATCGCCTCCTAAGCTTTTTTATTACATTTTTTCCGGTGCCTCTAATCCCAACAGATCAATACCCTGCTCTAGTACCCTGCCAACCAGACGGCTTAACTGAATATAAGACTCCCGTACTTTTTCATCTTCATTTGTTACAATCTTATTTTCATGATAGAACTTGTTGAAAGCATCCGCCAGCTCATAAATAAACTGACAGATCTTGTACGGTGCCTGCTCTGCAAAGGCAGCTTCTACCGTATCACTCCACTTGGAAAGGGAAAGCATCACATCTGTCTGACTCTTACTCGCAGCCGGAAGAATCGTAATCTGATCAGCGACCCGAATCCCCTCCTGTGCAACCTTGTTCATCAAAGACTTGATACGCACAACCGTATACAAAATATATGGTCCGGTATTTCCCTCAAAGGAAGTAAAACGTTCCATATCAAAGACATAATCCTTCGATGGCTGATTGCTCAGATCACCATATTTGACAGCAGCAAGTGCTACCTTATCCGCTACCTCGTCCTTCTGTTTTTCATCCATTTCACGGTCAGCCATCTTCTCTGACACCTCATTTTTCACATCACGAAGCAGTGCTTCCAGACGAAGGACTCCACCGTCACGGGTCTTAAACGGCTTTCCATCCTTTCCATTCATCGTACCAAAGCCAACAAAAATAAGATCCACATTTTCTCCGATGATCTTTGTCTTACGTGCGCAACGGAAAACCTGCTCAAAGTAAAGTCCCTGACGCTTGTCCACCACATAAATGATTTTATCCGGATCAAAGAGTTTTCTACGTTCTACAATCGTAGCAAGATCAGTTGTATTATACAAAGTAGCACCGTTTGATTTTAAGATCATACAAGGTGGTACTTCCTTTGTATCCGTTTCCTCCTTGACATCAACAACCAATGCACCTTCGTCAATATGTGCGTAACCGCCATCTTTCATCCCCTGTACCATATCAGGGATATATGGCTGTGCATCGGATTCTTTCTTCCAAAGATCAAACTCTACATTTAACTTATCGTAAATGCGCTTTAAATCAGTCACAGACACATTGATAATATGCTGCCACAATGCCAGATAGCCTCTGCGTCCCGCCTGAAGCTCCGCTGTTGCTGTCTGCGCCTCTACCTTATATTCTTCGTGTTCCTTCGAATAACCGCTGGCATATGGATAGATTTCTTCCAGATCACTCATGGTAAAAGGAGGCTCCTTTGGATACTCTCCTGTATAACTTTCATCAAAATACACTAACTCCGGTTTGCGGTGCTTTAACTCCGTAATGATCAGACCAATCTGCAGTCCCCAGTCACCCAGATGTACATCACCAACTACGTGATAACCAAGATAACGTGCTGTTCTCTTAATACTCTCTCCAATGATTGCAGAACGCAAATGACCTACATGAAGAGGCTTTGCCACATTTGCTCCGCCGTAATCGATCACAATTGTCTGATTCTTCTTCGAGGTATCACAGCCAAAACTTTCACTTGCTGCAAACTCATTGATATATTCTACCAAAAAGTCTGTACTAACTACCATATTGATAAAACCAGGCATCTGCGCTGTGATCTCACCAAAGGTCTTGCTTTCGCCTATCAGCTCTACAACCTCATTTGCCATCTGAATCGGTGCCTTGTGATACTCCTTTGCCGCTGCAAGTGCACCATTACACTGGTACTGGCACAGATCCGGACGGTTCGATACAGAAACCTTCGCATATTTCTTATCGTAGCCTGCCTTTTCAAATGCGGCACTCAGCTCTTCTTCTAATATTTCTATAATCTTTTTCATGCTTTACTGCATCCTCCTAATTTATAAATGTCAGGGACTTTTTCGCACTTATCCTGCCATGTCCCTTATTCTGCTGATCATTTCTTACGAAATCTTTTTACATTTTAGACGA
The DNA here is from genome assembly GCA_934317005.1 of uncultured Lachnospiraceae bacterium. Lineage (GTDB taxonomy): Bacteria > Bacillota > Clostridia > Lachnospirales > Lachnospiraceae > Butyribacter. Next base: position 25,864 of record CAKREB010000004.1, on the reverse strand, counting down.
TTTTTGCATATAACTCAACTGTAAATCTGATCTAACACCATAAAATATTCCGGAAATGTCTTTTTACAACACTCAGGATTCCTGATCCTAACCCCATCCGTGCGCAGACCGGTGATGGCAAATGCCATTGCTACACGGTGATCATCGTATGTTTCGATTGTTGCTTTGTGCATGTTTCCGGGATAAATCGTCACACTGTCCGGTGTTTCCTCACATCGGATTCCCAGACGCGCAAGCTCTGTACTGATCACTGCCACACGATCCGACTCCTGACCTCTTGTATGCGCAATACCTGAAATCGTTACCGGTGCATCTGCAAAAGGGGCGATTGCTGCCATCGTTAAAGCCTGATCCGAAAAGTCGCTAAAGGATACTTCGATTCCATGCAGTTTTCCCTTCTCAGGGCCTGTCAGAAAGAGTTCTCCATCTGTCCAAGAAATCGTACATCCCATCTTTTCAAGAACTCCCAAAAACTTCATATCCCCCTGTAACGAATCACGACGCATGTGGCGCACTACTGCTCTTCCTCCGGTCACTGCAGCCATCGCATAAAAATAGCAGGCTGCCGATACATCCGGTTCTATCTGATATTCCTTTGCCTGATATGTCCCCTGCGACACGGTATAACAGTTTTCCTGTTCCTGTCTGACTCCCTCATGTGAAAACTGCACCATCATCTGCTCTGTCATTTCAACATAAGATCGTGCACTTCTGCTTCCGGTCAGATGAATCGTCAGTTGTTCAAATCGCAGTGGTGCAACCATCAAAAGTGCACTCAAAAACTGACTGCTGCGGTCAATATTTAACTCTACCTCTGCTGTTTTTTTCTTATCTGATCCTATTCCCCGTATCGTCATCGGGAAAGTATATTCCTGCTCCTGATATGTAATCACAGCCCCCAGCTTCTCAAGTGCTGCTAACAGCTCTTTCATCGGCCGCTTCTTCATTTGCTCCGAAGAGTCCAGTGTATACGTTCCATCCGACATAGCCAGAAATGCTGTCAGGAAACGTGCTGCTGTTCCTGCACTTCCCACATAGACAGATGCTTCTGACTTTGGAATCCTTCCACCCTGTCCCAAAATGTGTACACACTTTTTTTCTTCCTCTACCTTCAGCTCAAATCCCAGCTCCTCCAGTGCTTTCAAAAAATACTTTGAATCGTCACTAAATAATACACCGTGTAAAACAGATTCCCCCTCTGCCATCGCTGCCATTAAAAGTGCCCTGTTTGTAATACTCTTAGATCCCGGCACTTCCACATCTATCTGTAACGGTTTTTCTGCTTTTTTTACTAAATATTCGTCCATGCAGACTCCTCTCTTTTTTCAGTCTTTTATACTATCTATCCTTTGCCGGCACTGCATTTTTCCATATGACGCGCTCTGATCTTTCGTACTCCTTCCATAAAGACAGGCTTCTGCGAAAAGATAAAGCTTCTCTTGCTGTACTCATAATTGATCACATCCAACACATCATCCTCTGTCTGCAAAACACAGTCGCTGATATCCACATAAATTTTTTCTCTGCTTAAATCCTCTATTTTAAAAATCGTTTCACACAAAGAGATTGTCACGGCATCCTCTTCCTTTTTGGGAACCCATGAAATATCATATCCTTCATGACTTGCAAACTCCTGTATTTTCTCTGCCAGTCCCTCATATCCGTTCTTTTCCAGATATATCTTTTTCTGATCCTTTAGCATCCTGCGATATGGTTCAAAGTTAAAATCCAGATCAAAGATGCGGTTATCTCCTGCCTTTCCCATCACTCCATGAATCGCATCATCATACGCAAGCATCACAGTCTGCATGCGGTTCTTACATCCGGTGTGCAGTCCTTCGTATACATTTTGAAAAACAGAGCCAAGAAACACATCCGCCATGCGTTCCAGATCTGCTTCCGGCACATATTTTGCAAAAAAAACAATCCAGTTGCGCCATGCATAGTAAGTAGGAAACGTGTTGACTAATTCCTTCTTTGCTCCCATCGCATGAAGCGCCATCGCATTTCCTACCGATGCCACCTTAAATCCAGCCTGATTGCACAGATAACACCATTCCGTATCATCCCAGTACAAAAAATTTTCTTCCGGCATTAGTCCGATCTGATCGATCACAGTTCTTCTAACCATCAGAGAACATGCCGCCACAGCATCAACATACAGATACTCCGGCATCGTCCCGTCTTCTATTGCATTAAAATATGGAACTTCTGTGCAAAAATGCTTGAAATCGATTGCCTGTCCAAATTGTTGGACATAATCCGGTGCTTCCAGATGATACACTTTTGCACCCGCCATACCGGCTTCCGGGTGCATTTCCAAAAACTGATACAGATTTCCCACTGCATTTTCATCCAACATCGCGTCATTATCCACACACATCACATATGGATATCCTTTTTCGTAAACCACACGAAGTCCTGTGTTAAATCCACCGGAGCCTCCCAGATTTTCGGTGTTTACAAGCAGTGTTACTTCCGTCGGATAATTTTTCTGAATCTGTTCAACCGAATGATCGGTAGAGCCATTGTCTACCACATACAGATCATAATCCGTAAATTTGGATTCCAGTATGCATTGAATACACTCCAATACTTCTTTTTCTTTATTATAATTACAAATAACAATTCCCACTTTTTTAGTAGATTCTTTCATTTTTCTTTTCTCTTTTCCTTCCAGCCGGTAAATTTGGTTTTCTCTGAGGCTTATTATAGCATAAATCCGTAACACAAGGGAGTTTGTTTAGAATGGTTTTCCGTTTTCTGCAAAGCGCCCTTTCACAAATGAAAGGATTTCTTTTGTATATAACGCAAGGATAGCAGCTAAAACCAAAAGCTGCAAATACCAAAAACGGTTTCCGAAATAGGCTAAAACAGTCTGTGCGATCAACAAAAGGTAAGAAATATATTCTTTCTTAGGATTATTCTTAATAGCAATGCATTGCTTTAGCTTATAATATCGAAATGCCCAAAAGCAGGTAAATCCAATAGCCGTAGCAACTGCTGCACCATATGCGCCAAACACAGGTATCAGCGCAAAGTTAAAGCCTGTGTTGATGACAGCCCCTAACACTGCCGTAATGGATATGATCTTGGTTTTGCGCGCACCCACAAAAATATTTTCACAGGAAAAGGAAAGCTGGTTCATCAAAACAGATACCAGAAGCGGTGGAACATATTTCCACGCTGCAAAAAATTCTCCTGCAAATAAGATTCTGGCAATCCATACATTACATAGCATCAAAACAGAACAGCACACTGTCATGAAAAGACTGATCATCGAATAGCTCTTTCCGATAAACCCATCTTCATCCCTCCAGTCAAATTCCTTGATTGCTGAAATAGAAAATGCCATCGCAATCACATCACCAAACACCTTTAGGATCGTTGGTATCTTATATGCCGCTGCATACATTCCTACCGCTGAAACACCACAAAAAAACGTAAGCACATATTTGTCCGAAGCATTGTTGATCCACCATGCCAGAGAGTTTAAGATCAATGGTACGCTAAACCGTACCATCTCCTTTTTCACGCTCTTATTTTGAAAACGCCATTCAAAAAAGCGCCAGATTTTCGCTTTGCACACCAAAAAGCTGATGCTAAGCATCATACCGAGCAGATATGCTGCAAAGTATCCATAAAAGCCCAAACGGAATTTCACCAGAAAGAGAAGATTACCTCCCAGCACAACAACCATATTCAAAAGACTTGCTACGGTAATTGCCTTGACTTCATCTATGCCGCGGCAAAAAAACGACAACACATTGTACCATGCACCAACCAGATAGCATGCCAACAATAATACCAGATAAGACGGTTCCAAGCCTGTAAGCCTGCTCTGTCCTACGACCAGACATCCCAGTGCCAGCATCAAAAATCCGGTTCCCGTAATCCGAAAGCCTACCTGAAAGACATCCTTTTTGTCGTAGGCTTCATCCAGTGCATAACGCATCACCGCATCCTGTATCTGAAGAGTAAAAACAGGGATCAGAAGCTGCACCGTATTAAATACCAGATCGACTTTGCCATATGCTGCCGTAGAAAGATACCTGGTATACAATGGAATCATAAAAAAAGCGATCACATTCGGCAAAAAATTAGCAATCGAAAATAATCCCAAGTTTCGCATTAGTTCTGCAGATTTCTTTGTCATATCTTACTGCCTTTCTCAACCGCTTCGCGCAATCCCGTGTCGGATAAGCGTTCATCTATCCTTCCATCTACCAATAGTTTCACTCCAAGCGCGATCAAAAAATACCATTTAAAACACATTCCCACAGAAAATCCCCATATCATGCATTTCCACAAAAAAGAAGGAAGCTTTTTTAACCCTTTTCCTGCTGCCCTCTCGCAAAAATATTTTTTAGCAAGCGGCATATCCCTATATCTTTTCAAAAGCTTCTGTACTTCTACCAGAGAGTGTTGTTTTTCAACATAGACCATTTTTCCGTCAAAAAATGTTGCAAAGAAAATGATGTTTGCTACCAGATCTTTATATTGTACGTCCCAGTTTTTACTTTCGATCACCTGCTGCAGATCCTGTGCCAGATGCATCCAGCTTTCCACGGAATCAGCACGATAACGGTAAGACACCGAAGTATCATTTTTCCGATAAATATATGTAGTGTCATCTAAAAAGGCATACCTTGCACCATATCCATAGCACAGGCAATTAAACATCTTGTCTTCCGCATAGGTATAATCTCCAAAAAGGATGGAATTCTTTTGCAAAAAAGACCGGCGGTACATCTTTCCCCAGGCATATGCCAACACACCTACTGAGAAAAAGCCACAAAAGCGAAACGCTCCCGATTCGCGTTCATAATCACAAAAGCTTTTATGTCCTGCCGTAGTAAGTATCCTTCCATTCCAAAGTCTTGCATAATCTCCTACCACGATATCTGCATTTTCTTGCTCCAGCTTTTGTGCAAACGCAGAGAACACATTTTTATGCGCCAGATAATCATCCGAATCCACAAACACAACATACTCACCACAAGCCAGCTGCAATCCAACATTTCTTGCTGCACAGATTCCTGCATTTTCCTGATGAACCGTTCTGATAAAATCATACTTCTGTGCCCAGGTATCGCATTTATCTGAGCTGCCATCCGTAGAACCATCATCAATCAGTATGATCTCTTTGGCTTCATATTCCTGTGACACAACACTTTTGATGCACTCATCCATATATTCTGCCACATTATAAACCGGTATGACTACTGACACCTTTTTCATATTAATCCTCAATTCTAAGCATTTTTCACACTATCTGCATCTACTCTTTTAACAACTCTAAGGCTTTTTCATAGCGGCTTGCAAACTGTCCATAAAAGTCTTCTTCCTGATACGGCATAGCAAAAAAGCTTTGCAAAATATACATATTCCATTGCTTCAAAGTCTTTTCATCCATTGCTGCAGACCGTTCCTGAATCTCTTTTAGCAGATAATGCCACTGACAGACATATTTTTCATATGTCGCAAGCTTTGGAATACCCAGCCACTTGCTGATCTTTACCTTTGTGCGCCGCTCCTTTTTGCACTCCTGTGTCTGCAAAAAGTAAGAAAAAGAGCCTTCCTCATAGATACGTCCCAGTGGGAACAAACGGCAGATTCCCGGCCGGAATGCATGAATACTGCATCTTCCCTGTTCATTCAGAAAATGGCATCCTGTTTTATCATCTAAAATCATATGTGGCAGGATGGTTCCGTCAATCACTTTTAACTCCAAATATGTTCCTACTAACTTTTCAAATCCCACTTTCAGATTCGTTTCCAGCATATAAATGTCCCAGGGATCCAGTATAATGCTTTCTCCTACATTGTGGCAGCACTCACTACACCCTTCACATTCATTGCAGCCCAGCTTTGCCATATCATTGCCTGTATAACGCTTTCCATCGGAAATTTCATTCATATCTACATAACGTTTCATCCGTTTGTCCACTCCTTAATCATTGCTATCTCACGTGCATATCCCTCATCATCATTTGGTGTTTCCAAAATAAACGGTTTTCCTGTCAGAACCGGATGCAGTGCAACACGCTTCATCGCTTCTAAGCCAATCTTTCCCTCACCAATCTTCTGATGACGGTCTTTGTGAGAGCCTCTGTCATTCATGCTATCATTAAAGTGAACCGCGCACAGCCTGTCCAGTCCGATTACCCGGTCAAACTCCTGCAAAACACCGTCTAAGTCATTTACAATATCATATCCGGCATCCCACACGTGGCAGGTATCAAAACATACACCTACCTTATCTTTCCATTCTACTCTATCAATAATCTCCCGAAGTTCTTCAAAACTTCTGCCAACTTCGCTTCCCTTTCCTGCCATCGTTTCTAATAAAACAGTTGTAGACTGCTCTGGTGTAAGGATCTCATTTAAAGCGCCGGCAATTACCTCAATGCCGGTTTCAGCACCCTGTCCCACATGAGAACCCGGATGGAAATTATAATAGTTGCCCGGTGTATATTCCATTCGTTTCATATCATCTGCGATCATTTCTTTTGAAAAACGTCTGATATCTTCCTTTGCCGCACAGAGATTCATCGTATACGGCGCATGCGCTACCAATTTTCCAAAATGATTTTCTTCCATGCACAACAGTAAACCTGCTACATCACTCTCTTTGATTTCCTTTGCCTTTCCTCCACGCGGGTTTCTTGTAAAAAATGCAAATACATTGCCACCTAACTCTAACGCCTGCTTTCCCATAGCTGTATAACCTTTGGATGCAGACAAATGATTTCCAATATAAAACATACAATACCTCACTTTTATTTTTTCTTCGTCACATAGTTACAAATCGCAGTTAACAAACCACATCCGGCATAATCTGTGCACAAAGTGCCTCTAAGCGATAAATCTCTTCAAACAAAAACTCTTCTTCCAAAAACTCCAGATTCTCCTGTGAATGTTCCACTTCCTTCGCATAAACCCGCACAATATCTACCATATCTTCTACCAAAAAAGATTCTCCATTCTGATAGAAGCGCTCCAAAGCCATATCCTGTATCATCAGAAAGCTGCTGACACAAAGCTGTGCCTTTCCCCAGAAGTTCAGTCCATCCACCGCACGCGCTAACAGTAAAAACGCCTGATACACCATAAGCTGTTCCCATTCATACTCACGATTTTTCTCTCTTACATATGTACGAAAACGCCAGAATGTTTTTTCATAGCGTTCCTTTCCACCTGCTGCCAAAAAGAGTAATCTCAATCGTTCTAACGTATGTTCCCACTCTTCATTGATACTGTCAAGCCCGCCAAACGATTCCATTCTCCGCTTAAAATAGCTATGTAAGTCAACGCTTCCCTTTTCCAGTGGAAGCGTTCCCTCCGCGTTTTGCTCCCAGGCATCCCTTGCCTGTGCTATCTTTGAAAAATCATTCTGATTCAGATATTCCTGTATCTGCTTCGCATATAAGATAAAATCACATATTCTATGCTCTATTGCCATCTCTCTGTTTTGTAAAATGTCAATCGCGCCATCACGCGCCTGTCGGATTGCCTGCGCAACCTGCAGCTCTTCCTCCGACTCTTCAAAGCTAAGGTTCTCATCGACCTCACGCTCCACAATCTCTACCTTCTGACTGCTGCCAAAGATCAGCCTTCCCGCTTCTGCACAGCTTGGACTGATTGAGATTTCACGCGCCTGTCCGTACTCCAGAAAATTTCTCGGGGTGTACGTGCACACATCACAGATTGCCTGCTCGCCAAGCTCTAATATGATATCACACAGATTATTTTCATTTAAGAAAGGACAACGCATTCCCTCCTGCAAGATAAATCCATGACTTTCATATACATCATCATCGTCTAACTGATACTCTTTGATCGAATCCCTGATCCTGTCGCCCATTTTTCCAGGCAACTGCATATAATATTCATACGTTTTATCGTCAATGTCGATTTCCCATCCGGCACAACAGGTGTCCTCACACTGTCCTGCAATGCAGGAAAACTTTTCATAGTATTTCGGATAACGCAGTTTCATACTCTTCCTCGCTTCTGCCGTCCATACGGCTGTATCATTTCTAATCGTTTTGCTCTATCTTTCTATGCTAACATTTCAGAGGGAATTTTTCAACTTTATATAATACTCCAAATCCAATAAAGCACCCCCAAAAGCCATGAGCTAAAGATACCATATAATATCACCGGCCCGGCGATCGTAAAAATCTTGCAGCCGATTCCAAAAACCTGTCCCTCTGCCTGAAACTCAATTGCCGGCGATACCACAGAATTTGCGAATCCGGTAATCGGCACAATGCTTCCGGCACCGCCAAACTGACCAATCTTCTGATAAATATTGAGTCCTGTTAATATAATGCTTAGCACGATCAAAGACATCGTTGCATACAGTACAGCAAGTTCCTTTTCATTTCCCAGATATTGATAAAACGATTGAAAGCCTTCCCCTATGCAGCAAATGATCCCGCCTACTAAAAATGCCTTTGCACAATTTAACAGACAATTATTTTTTGGTGTCATGTTTTCCACATATTTATTATACTTATCCTTTTGCTTCTGCTCATTCTTCTCCTGAAGCACTTCCTCCATCGTAGGATTTTCACTGTTTTTTTCTTCCATTTCTGTCCCTTCCGCGCACACTGCCATCTAAGGCCAGCGCTCCCAGTCATTCACCTGATACCTTACATCAGCGGGCAAAATATAATTGATACAAGCTGCCCAACGCTTTGCCAAGTCCCAATGCAATCACAAGCACCGGAAGCCCCATCCGAAGATTTGCCCGCTGGCATAGGATTGGGAATACTTTTAGTGTTTCTGCCAGCGCCATAGAAAGCGCTCCAATAAAGATTCCGGCAAGTCCGCCAAATAAGATCAGTCCAAGCTGTCCGATCATAAGCTGCATCTGAAATACGGTCAATATCGCACCAAACACACCTCCGGCAGCAATCACCGATTCCATCTGATATATATGGCTGGCTAATCCCATCCTGTCTGCCATTCTGGGCACGATTCCTAAAATAGAAATAAAGGCAAACACACCTCCGGCAACAGCCAGGCCACCGGAAAACCCAAAAATTGCTAAGATAATATCCTGAACTATTTTCATGATTTGATCGTTTTTCCTTCCCTGCCTGCATCTTTGATAATTGCTTTATTCATCTCTTCCTCATAATTACGCATTTCGATATGAATCGGTGTCGGATCATCATGAAGCTTCGCTCCCTTTAGATGGTTATAAAATCCTAATATACCGATCAAAATGCCGATACTATATGCAATTTCCAATACAGAGCCTCCCGACTTTTTCTCGCCGGTAACCAGATAGTGCAGATTATCAAACACCTCTGCCACACTGACATCCGTATTAAAGGTCATAATTGTAAAAGCAGCACCAATAAACACAATCAACGACAATATGACCAGCTTAACATATTCCATTCCCTTTTTGGGTGTTAAGGGCATTTTGTACTCTAGCACAAAATCCGGTTCTCCTATATTTTCCACCGCAACAAACGGATACTCCTTCTGAATCATCTGAATAATCTTCATGGCCGAAAAGACCATCTTTTGATTTTTGTCCCCTGCTACCGTATACAAAATAATATTTCCTACCTTCTTTTGTATGTCTGCATCTGTTGCCAAAAGCTCTGCCACATCCTGCAAAAAAATCTTTCTATTTACTACCTGAACACTCTGTGGCAGCTTTACATATACGACTTCCTGTTTCATGTCTGCATCCTCCACTTCACCTGTGGAACTGTCCGTTCAACCACCCGCCCATTGGCATATACCGTCTTTTGCTCTCTTCCGGCTTTCCAGATACAGACAGTGGCTAATATCATAATACCCAGGGCAAAAAAGAACCATAGCTTTTTATTTCTAATTCCCTGCATTCGTACACCTCCCCGAAAAACAGTTTTTTGTGTCAATAAAAAGTATGGCTCTTCTTTCTTTTTTTATGCATTCTGCACTACACTTCATTTAAAAACGTCTGATCCTTCATTTTCTTTAAAATTTTCTTTTCCATTCTACTTACCTGTACCTGACTGATTCCCAGATATCTTGCAACCTGTGTCTGCGTCATATCATGAAAATAGCGATACTCGATCAGCCTTCTTTCTTTTTCGCTCAATTCGCTTAACAGTTGACGCAACAGCATACGGTCTAACAGCATTTCTTTTTCTGAGTCCTGCACGGTTCCATTTGAATTGATAGGATGAACCCCTTCTATATTTCCTGTTCCTGCATACCCGATCAGACTCCCACCATTTTTTACAATCTGGTCTAACATCGTAATATCCTTTCCGTCTGATTGATAAATGGTTCGATAAATGGAATCAACCTCGCTTCCTGCTTCCATAGCTAACACAATATCCTCATTTGACAGTTCCGTTGCTGCCGCAATTTCATCAATCGTTGCATTTCTTCCTAACTGCTGACTCAGACTTTCTGCTGCCCTCTTTACTTTATATCCGTTTTCCTTAATCGTTCTGCTGACCTTTATCATGCCATCGTCCCTTAAAAACCTTTTTATTTCGCCTGTTATCATAGGTACTGCATATGTAGAGAATTTCACCTGATAACTCATATCAAAGTGGTCGATTGCCTTAATCAGTCCAATACAGCCAATTTGAAAAATATCTTCCTGATCATAGCCTCTTCCGGCAAATCGTTTTACAATATTCCAAACCAGACCAATATTTTCCTCCACCATCTGATTTCTGGCATTCCGATTCCCTGCATGCGCTTCTGTCAATAATTCCATCCTATCCATCGCACCTACTGATACAGAGAACCTATTTCTCCCGCTCCTTTCCTATTCTTTTTCGCATCCGCACCGTTGTCCCCTGTCCTAAGACAGAAACCACTTCCAAAGAATCCATAAAGGCTTCCATAAAAGCAAATCCCATTCCGGAGCGTTCCCATTCCGGTTTTGTCGTATACAGCGGCTCCATTGCTTTCTCAATGTCTGCAATTCCCACTCCCTGATCCTGCACTTCTATAAAGACCTCGCTTCTCTCTATTTCACAACGCAGCTCTATTTCTCCCTTTCTGCTGCCATACCCATGAATGATACTATTTGTGACCGCCTCCGACACGGCTGTCTTTACATCTGCTAACTCCTCTAATGTCGGATCCAATCTGGTAATATATGCTGCTACCACCGTTCTTGCAAATGCTTCATTCTCCGAAACACTTTCGATTATTAATCTCATAGCCTGCCAATTTCTCCTTCCCTTCTGCTTCTTAGCAGATTCTGCACTGCCTCTTGCACCGTGTCATATTTTTCTATGATCTGATACAGTCCCGACAATGTAAAAATACGATTTACCACTTCTCCTACATTTGTCACTGCTGCCCGTCCACCTAAAAACATCACTTTCTTATAACGTCCCATGATCAGACCGATGCCTGAGCTGTCCATAAATCCCACATTCGTAAAATCAAAAATAATATGCTTCATATTGCCTGCCTCGATCAAACGGTCGGAATATTCCCTTAACTGCTTGACCGTGTGGTGATCCAGATCATCTGTCACATAGATCACCAAACAATTCTGATACAATTCATAATGTACCCTTTCCTGCTCCATCTGTACCATCCTGTCACCTTTCATCGCATTTTGATCAAGCGATGATTCTCCTTCCCTTTTACTTATCTTTGCAAAAGTTCAACATCCGTATGCCTGCTTTTGCACACCATTACCGTACGAACGTTTTTACATCATAGAATGCGAAAAGTTTTCTATGACGCAAAAAGACCTGTCAGAGTATACGAAACCTTGTATCCTCTGACAGGTCTTTTATCTCATATAACTTCCGGCTCTCTCGCCATCGTCATACTGCTTTGATACGCAGCGAATTTTACTGCGCTTTCCTATCATCTTCTCTTTGTGTTCTCTATTCACCCAGTTCGCGCATTCTCTGCTGTGCCTCTGACACTCTTGCCGAATCCGGATAATTATCTAAAATCTTATTATAGTATTCCTTTGCCTGATCCGTATCAGACTTCTGCTGATAACAGCGTCCCATAAAATACATGGCATCTGTATTATCCTCATTGTACTCTAAGGACTTTTCTAACAGTGAGATTGCTTTATCATAGTCCTTTTTACCTGCATAATCGCCCTGACCATTGTAAGCATCACGTCCTTTTTGGAAGTAATTGTCTGATGCCTCTTCAAACGTATCTTTTTTCAACTTCTTATACAATTCCTTTGTCTTTTCGTCCGATAACGTCTTACTATTGATCTCTAACAGACTCTTAGCGGCATTGAGCTTATCATCATCCATATAATACTGTACTGCTGCGAACAGACTATTGTATGATTCCTGCTGCGTCGCACCACTGTCCGAAGCATCTCCACTGCCCGTATTCTCATACTTTTTCTTGAGAGCATTCAGCTCTTCTGTTAACTTACTGTTTTCATTCTGCAAGGACGAAAGACTGCTGTCATTCGCTGCCTTCTGTTCACTGTACTTCTTAAACTCCGTGTTTGCCTTATTCGACTTACTTGCCTGAATATGCGGAATGATCAAAAATCCCATCAGAGCCATTCCAATCACCACACCAATGATCACATTGACAAATGGCAGGATAGACGGTTTTTCTTCCTTATACGGTGTAATCGTCTTATAGGCATCATTCTCCACACGCGGCAGTGTCTTACGCACCTCCGGTGCTTTTTTCTCTGCAGCAGGCTTTGGTGCCGGAGCCTCTCCCTTCAGATGCACATCGGAAAGCTCTTTCAGATAACGGATCGTTGTCGTATTTGTCACATCAATCTTACTAATGTGTACCAAAAGCTTCTTTGCACGAACCCGGTTATCCTTCTTGCCATTCATCATGTATAAAAGAGCCAACAACTGATTGGCACGTATGAACTTCGGATTGAGATTAACAACCTTTTTCAACTGAATGATCGCCATATCTCCATCCCCATGCCGCGCAGAATACAACGCTGCATTATACTTTTTGATCGTCTGGTTATACATCTCAAGCTTGTTAGGATCTGACTGAACGGCATGAATATATCCATCCGCATCGTTATCTTCCCCTTGAAAGTGCTTGCTGATAACCCATTCACTCAAAGCCGAAACAATCTCCCCAGCTTCAAAATAAATCAATCCCAATAAATTTCTGGCATTCGTATTACACTTATTAAACTCCAGACTCTTTCGCAAGGAAAGGATTGCTCCTGACAGATCCCGTACCTTTGCCTGCTCCAGACCTTTGTTATAATATACATTTGATACACTGATAATCTTACGGTAAGCAACCAGATCCTGCCCACAATTATCACAGCGGTTTTTCGTGAAAGCTACTCTTGCATTACATCTTGGACAATTCATGACTCCTCCACCCATTCTACAGAATTATTATTTTTACCTGTTTCTTTTGCACCTGCTAATACTGACTGAAGGATGTCCGTTACATCGGTTGTATTATTTCCATAAATTGCATCTTCTGCCTGTTCTATGTCAAGGCTCGGCTGAAATTTTGCTAATTCTGCCTCAAAATTCATCTTACACTACCTCCATCTAATCATCAATTATTATTCTCCGCAAATATCGACACAGCCTGTCATCAATTGATCTCTATAACAGAACCCTTTGCACTGATCTCCACATGACTCTGCTCCTCGGTGATTGCCGTACTCACTCCATTTATGGTAATCTTCGTACCGGGATACAAAGTCTTTTGCACTGTAATCTTCGCCATATTTGCCCGGCTCATCTGATCCATCACCTTTTGCTTCTCTTTGACAAGCTCATTGATCTGATTTTCCTTTTCAATCTTTCCACGGATCAGCATGACCTTCTTCATACTCAAATCTTCTCTCTTTGTCTTTTCTATTAATATATCAATCTGATTGATTCCTTTTACAATCTTTTGCAGTTCTTCCTCCTGGGCAGCCTGATCCTTCTCTAACTTCATTAATTTACTAAACAGATCCAATTCAATGCCTGCCATGATTCTCGTAGGTACCTCTGCCATATTTCCAATGATCGTTGCGCTAATGTAGCGTTCTGCATGAATCTCTCCACCAATGATGATACCAAACCTTCCTGACACCACCACATCCTGTGTCGCAGTAACCCTGCTGTTCATGATGGCATTTGCACGGACATCCCCGCCTGATTCAATGTGTACCTGCTCGAAAAACTTACCCGATACAGAACCACCGGCAATAATCTTGCCCCTGCCATTTCCCTGCATGCCATTTTTTAATACAACATCTTTTCCTGCATACAGCTCACATGCTTCCACATAACCATCTACAATAATAGAACCCTTTGCAGAAACAACGCTAACTCCCGTCAACACATTTCCTCTGATGTGAATATCATTGGCAAAGTTGACATCACCTGTCGAAAGAGATACATCTCCATCCACAACAAATTCATTTTCCACCAGCAAGCGGTCATTACGAAACGTTGCCCTTCCGGAACTCTGTGCGAAATACTCTCTTCCGTTCTCAGAAACATAAAACCCCTTTCCTTTTAAACGGGCAAGTTCCTTTCCCTTTTGTGCAACAATCGTTTCTCCGTTAAAATTCTCACCATCTTCACTCGGTGTTGCCGGATGGTACACGGCAATCTTTTGTCCCTCCTCCACAAATGGAACATTTCCATATTCTGAATAGTCGACAGAACCATCATGCAATACTTTTGGCTTCGTGTCAACATCCGTATCAAACAAAAGTTCAAACCACCCATCTTTTCCATTGACAGGCTGTTTACTCTGTGCAACAAAGTATTTCTTCCCTACCTTTTTCTCCTGTATCAGCAATTTTATCTCATCATTGCGTAAACCAGTAGTTACCCCTGCATCTGAGAGCAACTGCACAATTTCTTCCCTCGTATACTGTTTGGCTGCATTCCGCACAAAAATGAATGCCTCTGTAGCATCATCCGAAAGAATAATCTCTATTCCACTGCCATTTCCTAACATTTGTACTGGCTCCATCGCCCTCACCCCTTTCTCTATTCACAAAAATAAAGTTTCTATCACAATTTAAGTATATATAACTTTGGAGAAGAATGCAAGGTGTAGGGAAAAGAAGATGCAGGGTGGATTGTCTGTACAATCTTATTCTTTCAGATATTTTCTTAATTCCTCTACCAACTCAAATACTCTCGTAACAGGCACCATAGCAGAAGGTGCTGTAATGCCAGCATCAATATATTCTTCATAATGTTTTCGCGCTCTTTTTACTGCATCATTTTCTGAACCATTTTGTGACAGTCTATCATATAAATCCTTTTGTGTTTTTGAATAGTCAAAATATTGATTTAATAATTCGATATACTGCTCTCTTCCATTGTTTGAAACGTAATCTTGAAAATGCAACAAAAACCATAACTCTATGCTTTCATTTGACCACGCAACAGCCATGGTTACATCCTCTCTTGCCTCTGCTTCAAATTGCGTATTATCAAAATTATCCAAAGGGAAATCATCTTTATCATATACCAACCAAAATTTCTGGTACTTTTCCCATTCACCATTTGCTCGTTTCATATCAATAAAGTTAATTAATCCTTTGGTATTTCTCCCGGTTCCATATACCTCAATATGCTTTTCTTTGGTCATATTCCTATATTTTTCATTGATTTTTGATACAAAAGCATTCAAATAAATTGGTTCTGTTTTAATGCCTTCACTTACAATCATCGTATACACCGGAAGCATTTCTTTTGTGTCCATTTTGCTCGCTTTAAGTTTCATTTTTTCTTTTATCTTTTTCACATCACTCTTTTTCTTTGGCTTAAGACTCAATTTTCTACCTCCCAATTAACCATTCTTTTCAAATATGGATCCGCACCATATCTCCCCTCCAAATATTGTTTGCTATACGTTTCATCATTTCTGGTCTTTTTGCCATTTTCTTTTCGAAAATCAACTAATGAATACAATACTGATTCATCCTTTCCATTAATAGCAGAAAACCATATTTCATCTCTTCGAAATACTTTATTATTCATTGTTGTCATGTCATGCGAGGTAAACAGCAGTTGCGCCCCATTTCCATTAATATCAGGATTTGTAAACAATTCTATCATAGCCTGCAGCAATGCCGGATGAAGTTTTGCATCCAATTCATCGATCACCAAAAATCTTCCTTTGTCGATACTTGCTAAAATAATGGGTAATATGCTGAATATCTTCCTCGTTCCACTGGATTCTTCCTCCAACTCCAGTTCTCTGCATTTTCCATTTTCCAACTTATGTTTTGTATATACATTTTCAACCGTTCCATCCTCTTTATACACGACCCGAATATCAACAATGTCAATTCCCATACTTTGAATTACATTTAATACTCTGCTTTTGTCCTTCTCTATCGATTTGATAAATATAGTTCTGTCCCTTCTTGGTGCATCAAAATTTATTGTTTGAATACCAAAAAAGAAACGCAATGCCTGATCTATCTGCGGAATATTTTTAAACATTCCTATATAAGAAAGTAGCGGCAGACTTTCATTCATATTTTCTATATCAATCCCTCTGAGTTCATCGCATAAATAAACCCCTTCCGTATCTCTTTCAAAAAGCGCTTCCAGTTCATCAGCACTATACTGAATATACAGATTTTCTTCTAAAATTGCATCTTTATTAACCTTTAATTCATATCGATATTTCCATTCATCAACTTGAAACAAAATGCTATATTTTGTCGGCATTTCTCTCCCCTGCTCATCCCATTTATAGAAAAACTGTCCATTCTCCTGGTCCGAAATATTTTTTTGTATTTCTTCTAATGAAATATCCGACAACTGCTCACTTTTTTTCTTCATAAAAGCTAACTGGGTAAGCGGTGATAAAACAATTTTTTGCAAAGATTGAATGGCCATAAGTACACTACTCTTTCCCCCACCATTTGGCCCATATATAACACAAACCGGTAACAATTCCATATCTTTTCCATGTATCAACGTATTTTCAAATTCAGAAATAGGCTTTGCCCCAAAATCCAGCGTCGCTTCCTTTCGATAGGATCTAAAATTTGAAAATGTAAATTCATAAATCATAACGCACCTCCGTGAGACTTTTTCTCACAACATATTATATACTATTCTACAGACATAATGCAAGTTAGTGCAAGATTTTTTCTCACGCCTTTCATGAAATGATGTGTAGAACAAAGAGTCCCTTGCGACTCTTTCGCGCTTGAGCGGAATGCGTAGCATTTATTTCTTTTCCGCGAAATACGCATTCTCACGGAGTGTTTTTTATGGAACAGGAAACGAAAAGTTTCCTATTCCATAAAAAATGGAGCCGACCTTCACCGATCAACCCCATTTCTGCGACCATATATTAACCATCGTATGACAACATAGATAAATTACCACATAATCCCACGCTCATTTATCCATTTTCCACACTTGGGACATTGGTAGCATTTTGTTATCTTGCGTCTGATTTGTTCTTTCCTTGGCAATTTTTCATAACATCTGGAACAATATTGTAATTCATATTTTTTCCTTGATACAAAATAGGAACCTTCTGTATTTTTGTTTTTTGGAATCTTCACTGATATCACTATCCTTTGCTCTGCCTGACCTTTATATTCTATCATAAAATCACGCTGCGCCTTATATTTCTAGAATTATATGACTACATAAATATTTGTATATTAAGTTCAATATATACTATACCGCCTCATTTAAATCCGAAAGATATACTTGACCATCACACCAGCCAATTTCCAAATCAGCATTATACTTTTTCTGAATATTGCCCAGCATCTCTACATACTTCTTTAAGTTTCCAGGATTAAGCATTTTTGTTTTTTCGTCTAATTCCTTAAGTTTCACTTCTTTTTCTGTACTCCATACCCCATTGTCTGATGCAACAAAAATCTTTTCATCCAACCCTTTACATGCATTAATATAGCATTCCATTTTTCCCTGTGAATTATTGAGAACTTCCTGATTATCCGAAATTATTTTTTCGATATCTTGTTGAATCCACTCCACATAATCTTTCGTAAAATTCTGTGCATAAAACACTTCCAAAACAGAACTAATACAATACAAATTTAATGAATAACTAAAGTTTTCTCTAGCTGATAAATAATCTACATACATATTCTCTGTAACTGATTTCTTCTTTGAAATCGGTTGATTAAATAATGTACAAATTTTCCTTCGAAAAAACAGTATATTTTTATATGCAACTGTTTTTGCTGCTTGAATATTAGATAACGTTGCACTTTTCTCTATCTCACTATCCATAATAGCAAAATAATTATCATACGCATAATATAAAAAAGCAAACTCCGCCTCCAATTCACATAATTTTTCGTTATATAAAAAGTCCAGTACTTCTGTCAGCTTTCCATTAATTTCTTTTAGTTCTTTGTGAATGCGAGCCAGAAAAAATTGTCCTGTTACAACGGATAATGCTGAAAACGCTGATAAACATACCGCTTGCATGTTTACTGGATACAGAGAAGCTGTTCCATTTATTTTTCCATTAAAATGTAATAAAGAACTATATCCCCCCTGTTTTAACCGCATCAGTTCCCCCTGTAATCCATTTGGAATTTTCAAAACAAATGCTTTTGATAATGTTTCTGCTGCAACAAAATTTGGAATCTGTTGTAGTAACATATTCACTTGTTCTGTTTTCCCTTTTAAATCAATTTTTTCATATTTAGGGTTGTCCTGAATTTGTTCTCTATCTACAAATTGTACGTTTTGTTTCCATCGTGGATCTGTTTCCATTTCATCCTGCACTTTTATCTTCCTCCGTACTTATTTTATTATTGTCCAGATTTATTGAATTTATCAGACTCATTTATACATGCAAAATACATATTTCTCTCACTACATTCAACATCATTTCCTTATACGGTCTGATAATTTCATTTTTTAATTCACTCTCTTCTAGATATATTTCTTCTATAATGAGCAATAAAAATATTCTGATTCATTGTAAACTTTATTGCAAAATGAACACATCTGCATTTTTTACCTCCTCATCACAAAGAAACACTAAAATACAATTTATTTTTTCTTCCGTTCTTTTTTAAGCTCTTCTCTAAAAATTCTTTTCATAGTAGCTTTTCCTTCCTTTGAGTCTAAATCCTCACGTGTCATTTCACCTTTGTAAATCATCTCCATAACAATTATATATGCTTCCCCCAGTGCTGTTGTCAATAGTCCTGCTGTTGTTCCTGATATTAGACCACCAATACCAGTTCCAACACCAGGTATCAATTTAATCATATTTGATACTATAGTCCTTCCTAATACCGTTGCACCTGCAGTACCAATTGTTGAAGATACAAACCCAGTCAAAAAACCTTTATCTACCTCCAAACCAAATATAGCAGTAATCGAAGCAATCATGGTTACTTGTGTCGGCACTAATACTGCTGCATCTGAAAATGGAATAGGTGCAAACCCCTCACCAAAGGCCGCAGTTACCGCTGTTGCTACTGCCACTTGAGCATGTTTTTTTTTTGATTTCAACGATACTTTTTGGACATTTTGCAAAGTATCTAGAAGCTCATCCGGAAGAAATTCACTCATAACCTTAATAAGGGTATCTAGCCCATATGCTTTATAAATAAGTTTACCGTCAAAATCCATATCTTGGGCAAGCACCGGAACCACTTTCACAATATCTAAATTTTCTTTTTCAACCTGCGTCTTCATCGTCTGAGTTTTATTCTTTGGACAAGACTGTGTTAATACCACAATAATCGGCACTTTGGTCTGTTTGTTACTCTCCGTTAATTCCTTAAGCCATTCAACCTCTGTAGCATCAAAAGTTCTGTTTCCTCCAACGTTAATACAATACCAAATACAATGAATAGCATCATTAATGTCTTGTGACGCAAATCCTTTATTGATCAATTCAATGATCTCATCCTTTACCTTTGTCTGTTGTCCTTTAGACAACTCAAAACCTGGTGTATCATAAATTGCCAAAGGATAATCCTTTTTTTCAATTCTCCTTATTTCATCCGTTACTGGTCGTCCTAATCCTGTTTCAGCAAAGTTCCCCCTAAAAAGACTATTGATAAGTGTACTTTTACCAACACCAGATTTTCCTACAATAATAATATTCAGCTTATTTAAATTTTCTAATCGTTCCTTTATTGCCTTAATACACTTCTCCGCAATTTCATCTGTATTAATTTCCATAATCTTTTCTCCTCAATTTTATTTTTGCTGTGTTTTATATACAATTTCCGGTCCCCACTCATCATCATGGTTACCTCTTGATATGTTTGCCCTATAAATCTTGTTTGTAACTTTTTTACTCAATTTCGGTACAAACATACACGCAACAAGAAATACTATACTGCTTCCAACAATGTAAAAACAAATCTTCTTACCATTCATTCATTTAACCTCCATCTTCAAATTACTTATGATATTACTTAAACTATTCTAATTAAGTATTTTTCAAATGAAATCCTCGATACTTGCCCCCTCTCACCCAATGCAAACCTTCTTATCAAAAAAGCATCCTAGAAATAAAGTCATATCCACACGACCATTCTACAATGCCCTAATTCTAATTATTTCTTTCCATGTCCCTTTTCTCTTCGCCCTTTTCATTTCCCCATCCTCCCTTTTTCTACAAATTTCATACCTCACTTCCATTATAGTCACTTTAGTGACTATAGTCAACCCCCGCTCCTTCCCATATGCTTTTCTTTAGATTAACTTTTGTTACAGCACACCCTACCTGTACCGTAGCTTAGATTGGAGAGTTACACCTATGATCGAATACAAACCATTTTGGGAAACATTAGAGCATTCAAAGGAAACCACCTATACATTGATCAAAAATCATCATGTTTCCAGTGCCACGATAGATAAACTTCGAAAGAATAAACCCATCACTACCACTACTCTCAATGACTTATGCCGTATCCTTGAATGCAATATTGAGAATGTTGTTCAATACGTTCCGTCCGAACACGATCAGATACTATAATGAGAATTGCCAATGCCCGGGATTTTTCTGGAACATTGGCAATTTTCGCTTATTTTTCTATTGTCTTTTTCCATTTACTGATTTTTTCTGATTCCAGAGAATAGGTCAGAGTCTGATCCTTGTCCTTTCCCCGTTTCTCGTAATTATCCAGATACTCTTTTGCTGCATTTTTCTGATCTGTTTGAAGCAGATATTCCATATAGAGTTCAAAAAACACCTCATTATCTGCCCCTGCTTTTTTCAATATCTCTAACTCCTTCTGATCTTTTTGCAAGCTATTATTGTTCTGATCCTTCTGAAGTTTTTCATAGATTTGAATGTTTTTTCCCACTTCTGCGATACATTCCTTTGCCTTTTTCTTCGTCTCATCGTCCAAATTTCCCATCGCATCTTTTAAATCTGTATACAATGCAAACTGTTTTGTTGTGACATTAGCAATCTTCCAGTTGTCCGTCAGATATCCTACGATCATGACGGCTAACTCGTCCCACTTTTCCTGCTGTTTTAATACATCTGCATAATATACTGCCCAGGCAATTCCTTTGGGATAAATGGCAATGTATTTTTTAATGATACGCTTCGCATCGTCATACCGTTCCAGTTCTATCAATGCCTGAATGCCATCCTGTGCTGCTTCTCCGGCTTCTCCTGTATCATTTTCCAGTTTTTCTGCTTTTTCTCTGTCGAGTAGTGCCTGAGCTGTCTGTACCGTCTTATTTTTCAAAGCCTTATTACGATTCACTGTATGAATCGTAAATAGTACTGCTACAACTACCACAATGATTCCCACCGCAATTCCTAATTTTTTCTTCATGATTCTGCTCCTTTTCTGCACATGTATAATTTCTTGCACCCTATTTATATCATAAGATACCGTCTTACTCAAATTTCTTAATAAATGCTGCATTCCTTTTTTCTATAGAATTTAATATATCTTCCGAAAAATCCTCTGGAGCTGTCGTTCCCTGATACCAGGATTGTCCATCAAAATATTCCTGCAGCTGAGTATCCTGAAACATTCTTCCATGGCGCGCATATATTTCATTTCGTGCAATCTGCAATTCTTTTTTGGATAATCCCTTTAGATCCGATTTTTTCAATTTTCGATCTGCACTGTCCGGCAGTATATATTCCTCATCTGCCGTATCGTCTGCATCATATGTATTATCTGCATACCAGTCACTGTCTGAATCATCATACTCTGTATCTTCCGAACTGCCTGCATCACTACTATCACTTGTATCTTCACTGATATCTGTAAACGATCTATCTACTGCCTGTTGTGTAACTTTGTTTGCTTCTTTCTTTTCTTCCTTATCAAAATTTACTAAATGCAATGAATTCGCTATAGATGCCAAAATAAGAAAGGAAACAAACCAGATTCCAAAGCGAACTTTGAAAATTGCTTGAAATGTTCCAATGCATATCATCCTGTTACAGATGATATGTGTAATGACAATTGATAATATAAAAACCACAAAAGCTACTACTGTATTCATATCTTTCCCTCACACTCTCTACGCATCTATTATTTTTTTACAGTTTTTCTTAACTGGCGAGTATTCATATAGTTTAACGTACTTACTACATTGCCATATTTCATCTGCTTTGACATCTTTGTCTGATTTTCTGAAATAGAACCTAAAGACTGATTCACTTGCTGCGTTGCTGCTAACTGTTGCTGCTGTGTTACCAACGCATCCTGTGACAAGCTCACCTGCTGATTCTGTAAGTTGATCATATTTTCTCTTTGCATATATTCCATATACAAGTTAAAGCATTCCTTCTCCGTATCAGCCTGCCGGTTTAACAGCATCCGGACAAAAAATTCTAAAGCACCGATGTTTCGATAATCTTCCGGAACTCTTTCGTTTAACTCTTTCATTTCATCACTATGCAATAACTGCTGCATTTCTCTTTCCAGGTTATTCAGGGTATGTTCCGCTGGACCAACCGTTGTCTTGTGAAATTCATCTGCCAGCTTCTCAAACTTATGATCCGTTTTTGTAATAACAGCCAATAAACACCCTATTGCATAACCTATAAGCAATCCGATAATCGTTCCCACAATGATGAGACCTACGGTGCCAATCACTCCGCCAATCACCACACATACCCATATAATACCCGGAATCTTTCCTCTTATTTCATTTTCCTGATCTACCAACGCATTATATTCCAGTGTTTTTTCCTCATATTCATCCATTTTTGCGATATATTGATTTAATACATCTAAAAATGATCGATATATGTCCTTCAATTCTCTCGTATCATCCATTTTTCTCGATCTCCTTTGTATATCATATTTTTGTACTGCTCTTCACATATTTGTTACTGACATGAATTTTAGTTTATTATAATCCCTTCTCTTCCCCATTTCATTCACTGACAGTGATTGCTTTTTCAAATCGCTCTTGCACATCGATAGAAGGAACGCTATAATTGAATGCAATGTTGATAGAAATGTTGCAAACAATATAATCAGAAGAAAAATATACAACTACGATAAATGTACTCTCGGTATCTTCTGAACGAAGAATTTCGAGATGGATTTTTGATATACAATGACATTTTCGCAGTGCGTACACGGTGTGTACGACGAGAAAATGGAAACAGTATATCGGAAATCTAGCCGAAATGACTCGTTTTGAGGAGATACCGAGAGTACATATATCCTTTAGGAGGAAGAAAATGGGAAAAAGAGCACTTACTACCGATGACATTTTTGAAAAAATTCAAGCCGGAGAACCAATCCGTGCAGAAGAAATAGACTTTGCTTCACCAGAGGCATTACGCCATGCACTGTACAATGCGTTTCAAGAACACGGTTACAGTTCCAACCAGATTGCTACAGAATGCAATATCTCTCCTTCACAACTATCTGATTTTCTAAATTCTAAAAAGCAGATGAGCCGGGACAAATTACTCTCTATTTTTATCACACTTGAGTTTGACATAGAAAAAGTACAGAAATCTCTGCTCCACTTTGGAGCAAGCGAATTATACGCCAGAAATGCGCGTGACTTTATCATTTTAAAAGGCATAAAGGAAGCACTTTCACTCGATGATATCAATGAAAATTTACGAAAGGAACACTTAGATACCTTATGTTAGGAAATACTATACAACATTTTGCCGATGATCTGTCCGTATATTTTGATTTTGACTTTTTAGACCGTCTGAGTATCCGTAGGAAGCAATATCATACCTATCTTGCAAATATCAAAAAAGAGCAGGCTATCTCTATGCCTGAACATACCAGTGTGATTCTAAAAGAACTGTCTCCCAGACAGCTTCCTATCTACGATACTATTTCCAAGAATTGGAATCCGCACTTAGAAACTATCTTCGGTATCCTGACAGATCCCAAAAATCCAAACTATTCTCTTTCCATCAATGAATTTATTGCCCGCCCTACTTCTCTCCCTTATGCTGCATTACCTTCTGACAGAGCAATCGAAACACGCTACCTGACATTAGAACAGTATATCCAAAGCTTTGGATGTCTCTCAGAAAGGGATGCCTTGATCTTTCTCGATCAACTCTGTGATGCCCTCTCTACTCTACAACAAAATCATTTGGTTCACGGTGATATCTCTCCCCAAAACATATTACTAACCGATGCTTTACCCATAAAAGGACCGCTTCAAAAGATACCGGGTATTCATCAGTCTATCTCCGTAAAACTGATTGACTTTGGTGCTTCACGGACAGTTCAGGCGGCTGATCACAACGTTACACATGCAATGGGAACCCTTGCTTATGTAGCACCAGATGCAATCGACTTCAAAAATTCCACAGATCGTTTAGATCTCTATTGTTTGGGATGTGTTTTCTTCTTTATGCTCACCGGACAATCTCCAAAAGAATGTGATGCCTTCAAATCTTTAAAAAATTTCAACAAAACAACACGCCAGATTTTTCTTATGTGTACGGATGATTATGGTATACGCTATCAAAATATCAAACAGTTGCGAAAAGAAGTACAGTTATCTCTTATTTATCCTGATAAACCTCTGTTTCATCTACTTCAAAAAATACCGGGATTTCGAACAGGCTCTCCTTCTAAAATGCTTATTGCCTGCGAAATATATACGATACTGATTCCATACTGTTTTTTCTGTCTAATGCATGACCGTTTTTCTGATTGCCTGGTTTTTGTAATACCATATATACTTGCATTTGATATGTTTAATATCGAAAATTTTTTCCCCCGCTATCAAAAACTTTGTCGTATTCTACCTGCCATACGATACATAATTCGTTCCATAATTATATACATGTTTTTAGCAATTCTTGGTACTTATTGGTAGTTATTCGTAATAGAAAGGCTTGGATATTTTTATGAAAAAACTAGATGATATTATTCGAATGCAACAGGCATACGAATGTATGAAAGCACAAAATAAACATTATTTTCAATATACAAATAACCGCTATCTTGCAGACATAAACAAGCAAATAAAAAAGCGTTATAAAAAAACTGCACACAAAACACGAATTCGATGGATTGTGTTCATTCTGGTTCTAATTTTATCCCTTCCTATATGGTTGGATACCATTTCAAATATTGTGTAAACTCCAAAAATGGACATAGGATTTACAAATATTTCGTTACTATAAGCCAGAAACCACTTTCTCAGTGTATAATTACTTCTTTAAAATGAAATGTATTTATATCTGCATTTCATTTTAAAGAAATATCTGAGATACTTCCATAAATTCTCCGTTTTATTTTTCCAAAAAAGAAAATGCAAATGCATTTTCTCTCTTCTAGAAACAACTATTATAAAGCCAAAAAGCTGTAAACCTCTACTTTATAAAGGCTTACAGCTTCTAAAAACAAAATGCCGCAGACCGGAATCGAACCGGTACGGGTATCACTACCCACAGGATTTTAAGTCCTGGGCGTCTGCCAGTT
>CAKREB010000003.1 GCA_934317005.1 uncultured Lachnospiraceae bacterium | reverse complement strand
GGAAAATCCAAGATAATATGAACTAAAATATGCATAAAATGGAACACAGAAAAACTGAGTAAAAAAGACGTGATTAACTGATTAATCAAATGAAAAAAAGCTAATTCATTGTCGTATGTTATTGTCGAAAAATCAAAATACAATGATAGGATATACCTTTGCTTCTGCTTCCATTTCAAAATCACTTATGTTATGATAACAGTAAGTATGAACAAATCGGAAATGCAACAGGAGGTGACTACTTTGACAAAGACGAAATCCATACCAATCGGCATTGAATTTTATAAAGAAATGATTGACCGTAATTATTACTATGTAGACAAAACTTGGATGATCCATGACCTGCTTAAACAAGGCAACAAGGTTACTTTGTTTACCCGACCACGCCGTTTTGGAAAAACTCTTGCACTGAGCATGTTACAAACCTTCTTTGAAAAAGAAATAGATCCCGATGGAAATGTAGTCGATAATTCCAGATACTTCATCGGAAAAAAGATTATGGATGCTGGCGAAGTATACACAAAACATCAGGGACAATATCCGGTTATATTCCTGTCGTTAAAGTCAGCCAAGCAGCCGAATTTTGAGATGGCATACAAAAGTTTGCTAGAAGAGATTCAAAAGGAATATGAGCGCCATCGGTATGTTCTGCGTTCTGAAAAATTGTCCGATGAATTAAAGGCGAAATATCTTACTGTTTTAAAAATGACAGCAGATGATATAACTTATGCAAAATCACTGGAATTTTTGTCACGGTGTCTGAAAATATGTCATGACCAAAAAGTAATCCTTCTCTTGGACGAATACGATGTTCCTCTGGAAAATGCCTATTTCAATGGCTTTTATAATGAAATGATTGCTTTTATCCGCTCCCTTTTTGAGTCGGCATTGAAAACAAATGAAAATCTGGAGTTTGCCGTTATCACAGGCTGTCTCCGTATCAGTAGAGAGAGTATTTTTACGGGATTGAATAATCTGAAGGTAATCTCTGTTTTAAACAAAAGCTATGCGGAATATTTCGGATTTGTTCAAAATGAAGTAGATGATCTGCTGAGCTTCTATAATCTGCAAAGTAAACATAATGAAGTAAAGGAATGGTATGACGGTTATCTGTTTGGAAAAACAGAAGTCTACAATCCGTGGAGTCTATTGAATTATGTGTGTGATATGTGTTTTGGAGACAGTGATTTTCCAAAGGCATACTGGTCAAATACTTCTTCCAATGATATTATTCGAAAACTGATTGAAAAGGCAGATGATGAAACGAAAAACGAACTGGAAAATCTCATAGCAGGTAGTACCATAGAAAAGCCGATCCATGAAGATATCACTTACGAAGACATCTATGCCTCACAGGATAATCTATGGAACTTTTTGTTCTTTACCGGATATCTTAAGGCTGTGGAGCAGCATTTTGATTCGCAGACCATTTCGCTTGTAATGAAGATTCCAAATCTGGAAATACGTTATATCTATAACACAAACATTATGGAATGGTTTACAAGACGGACAACACAGTTAGATCTTTCCGACTTTTATCAGGCTGTTTTGGATGGAAAACCAAATCTTGTAGAAGAACTGCTTCGTGTACAGCTTGAAGAAAGCATCAGCTGTATGGACAGTGCAGAAAACTTTTACCACGGTTTTTTGCTTGGGCTGCTGAAAGGGCTATCGGGTTATAAGAAGCTTTCTAACCGTGAGAGCGGTGAAGGACGATATGATATTGTCTTAAAGCCATATGATGAGCGAAAACCTGCGGTGATCCTTGAGATCAAACGCTGTGATGTTTTCAGTCAGTTAGATAGAAAATGCGAGGAAGCACTGCAGCAGATACAGGAAAAACATTATGATGCGGAACTGATAGCGGAAGAATATATGAATATATTGAAATATGGCATCTGCTTTTGTAAAAAAAGCTGCAGGGTAAAATTAGAAAAATAACCGATAGGAATAACAAAAGTTAGAAAGAAACGGAATAGTTTACTACAACAATTCTAAAAAGAACTATTTTGTTTATTTGTCTTTATATTTTACAAAAAACCTCTATATGAATCAATTATGATAATCATTCACATAGAGGTTATAATTTCTTATTTCCCAGTTTACTGGGGCATAGCAACCACCGGTTTTAGCCGGTGGTTTTTACTATTTCAATAATATTAGATATTATTTTCTGTCAACTGCCACATCTGTTTTGCTGAATTTCAAACCATCTGTTGTTGTAAGTGTATAATCAATACCCTTTACTGTTTTAGATGCGTTTACATCAACTGTAAATACAGTATCTTTATCTACAGATCCTAACTGTGGAACAGAAATCGTTACCTGATTTCCTGAAACAGTTACGTTACCTACAATTTGTTCTTTGCCATCATATTTTACAGTAAATAAATCACTTACAACAGACTTCGCATAAATGTTAGAATTGAATGTCAATGTGATTGTCTTTGCTGAGTAATCATATACTGCCTTTGTGATATCCGGAGTTGCAAGTCCTTCGCCAGAAATCCACTTAATACTCTCAGAGAATACTGTGTTGTCGATTCCATCTACTGTTGCCTTTAATACAGTAGTCTTACCTGCTTCACCATCTGATAAAGTATACTTAACAATACCATTTGCATCTGTTGTTGCAATCGCTGCACCAGATACAGTACCTGTTCCGCTTGTGTTCATAGTTACTGACTTACCTACAATCGGATTTCCAGCATTATCAGCAACTAATACATATACATCAATAGAAGAACCTGAAACAGCCTTGATGCCTGAAGGTACGATAATGGATGCTGTAGCACCATTTGTCTGCCACTTAATGTCAAGTGTAAGCTTCTTGTCTAATGTAGTAGTGCCTTCACCAACATTTGGTAATGTAACAGTAGCATTTGCAGCATTCTTAAATGTAAATGTAACTGCTTTTCCTACAGAAGAACTGTCCAATGTATTGATCAGGTATGTAGTACCTGTCTTAGCAGAAGTAACATCTGCTTTACCATTTGTTACATTTGTTGCAGTACCAACACAATCACCTGTTGTATTAGCCTGTGTCTTAATATCCATTCCTGAAATAGAATCTACATGATATCCACCAAGTGCTCCGCTAATGTTGTCAACAACTGTACCGGAAACCTTAACACCATACTGCCAATTTGTATTTACCATTGGCTCAATACCTGTAGTAACTTCCTTGCTTGGATTAGCTTTGTCTGTCTTAGTTTCCTTAGGAGTGCCATCCTGTCTGTCAACGAAAGCAAGATCAGCATCTACCCAGTAAAGATCGATTGCATCAGCAGTCAACTTCTCAGATGCAAGAGAATATGCAAGAGAGTATTTATTACTCTGTAATTTTGCACTTAAACCAGTTAACTGAGCTGGATTTGCAGCTGTAACAATCAAGGAAGCCTGACCATTTGCATCAGTCTGTGTATCCGCCTTAATTAAAGCGACATCCCCAAGATCTGTAGTGGCATCAATTGTCTTACCATCTTTTAAGAACTCAATCGGTTCGTTTGCATTTGTAACAGCATTTCCATTCTTATCTGTTAACTGTGCCTTTAATGTAATCTTCTGACCTACTAATGCAGCACCAGCCTGTGTAGTTGTGCTTGCAGTAGCTGTAGGAACTGGATTCCACTGTACAGAAGAATATACTTTACTATTGCTTGCATCTAATGCTAAGTTTGCATTCTTAGAAGTAATTGTTCCAACTAAGTGAGTAACACCTGTCTTTGTAGAATCAACAACTGCGTTGCCATCTTTGTTTGTTACAGTACCAACCATGTCAAATGCTTCCGATTTTGTAATCTGGTATGCTACGGTATCTGTTAATACATTTTTATTCTTGTAACCATTCATTACGTAGGTTCCAGTTGCATCTGGCACCCAATTCTGTTCATTTTCAGTCATAGCAGCATAGTATGCTACCGCTTTCTTATTTGTATCATATACAGTGATAACAGCATTTCCAGTGAATGGGAATGCAGGAACACTGTATTCGAATGTATAACCTGTTGCATATGTAGCTTTTAACTGTTCATAAATAGCTCCTTTTGTTAATGCAACTGGCATTGTATAAGTAGTATCGTTGTTTACGGACCACTCAACGGATACATCATCTAACTTTTCACTTACGGCACCAGATGCTGTCAGTGATGAGTTATAAACACCAACCACATTTTTGATAGTAAAACCATCGTTCATGTCTGTATTGACCTGACCCTGTGATTTAATAAATGCATTGATGAAAAGATAACCATTATTGGCACTTACCGGAATCTGAACAGAGAAATTAGATGCATTTTTTTCTCCATCTACAATCTCACCGTTAATCCACTTTGCATTATTCCAAGGATTCTTAGGATCTGTAACTAAATATGCCTGTACTTCTAACCGTGTATACTTAGAAAGCTTTAAGCTGCTAAAGTTAACAGTTGCATACTGAAGTTCAGATGCCTTAGCTTCATCAATAACACACTGCCATGCAGTATTCGCATATACATTGTATTTACCTGTGCTGTAATTTACTTCTTTTACAATATCACTTGGCTTAGTATCTGTTTCGCCATTTGGCATTACAAGATATGCACAAGTATTCAGAGTTACGGAATGATCTTTTCCATCTGCACTTACCTGCTGACTTGTAACATAATCAGAGTTTTTCTGATTTCTGTCTTTTGTTGTAGCTACACCATTTCCAAAGTTTGCAGGGTTCGTGATATTTGTAGAAAGGTCTAAATTTGCAAGACTATTATCTTTGTTGTTTCTAACAGAAACAGAAGATACACCTGACTGATCATCTGTTGTTCCTAACGTCATAGCGCCAAACTTCAAAGTGGTATCTGCTTTTACATCAGTACCTACAACGCTTGCAGATAACTTATAGCTTGCAACATATTCTCTACGAGTAGAATCAATAGCACCCTTGCTGTCATTGCTCTTATCAAGGCCAAAAACAAATGTAACATAACCATTTGCATCTGTCTTTAAAACATCATCTGTTTTATTTTCGTAATCGGCAGCTTTTGTAAGGCCTGTTGTATTTGGTCCCTGAATTTCTTTTGAAGTTAATACAACTTCTTTATTAGCAACAGGCTGATTGTTCTCATCTGTAACTAATACTTTGATTTCAGCATTTGTACCAACTAAAGCAGTATCTTTATGTTTTTCACTAACATAGCTTGCCAATTCCATAGAAATGTTTTTTGCAACGGCTGGGGTATCTGTTGGCGCAACCGTTGGAGCTGCTGTAGGCTCTACAGTAGGTTCCGCTGTAGGAGCTTCTGTTGCTGTATCCTTAACAGTGACTGCTACAGTAGCCTGGTAAATATGTGGGAAAATCCAAGATAATATGAACTAAAATATGCATAAAATGGAACACAGAAAAACTGAGTAAAAAAGACGTGATTAATTGATTAATCAAACGAAAAAACAGCTAATCCATTGCCATATGTTATTGTCGAAAAATCAAAATACAATGATAGAATATACCTTTGCTTCTGCTTCCATTTCAAAATCACTTATGCTATGATAACAGTAAGTATAAACAAATCGGAAATGCAACAGGAGGTGACTGCTTTGACGTTACAGAAAAAAATTCCAATCGGAATAGAGATGTATAAAAAGATTATAGATAATAATTACTATTATGTGGATAAGACTTTGCTTATTCGTGACCTTTTGGATCAGACAGGTGAGGTTACGCTTTTTACCCGTCCGCGCCGTTTTGGAAAAACACTTTCTTTAAGCATGTTACAAACCTTCTTTGAAAAAGAAATAGATGCCACCGGAAATGTGGTCGATAATTCCAGATACTTCATCGGAAAAAAGATTATGGATGCCGGCGAAGCATACACAAAACATCTGGGACAATATCCGGTTATATTTCTGTCGTTAAAGTCAGCAAAGCAACCGAATTTTGAGATGGCATATTATCAGTTGCAGCAGGCAGTTATTCAGGAGTTTCGCCGCCATGATTATATATTAAATGACGTGTCCCATACGCTTAACGATATAGAAAAAAATAATTATCGCGCTATTATGGATAGAACTGCGCCAACCGCTGTATATGCCACTGCATTGCAGTTTCTTTCCTACTGCCTTGCGAAGTACCATGACCAAAAAGTAATCCTTCTCCTTGACGAATACGATGTTCCTCTGGAAAATGCCTATTTCAATGGCTTTTATGATGAAATGATTGCTTTTATCCGCTCCCTCTTTGAGTCGGCATTGAAAACAAATGAAAATCTGGAGTTTGCCGTGATCACAGGCTGTCTACGCATCAGCAGAGAGAGCATTTTTACGGGATTGAATAATCTGAAGGTAATCTCTGTTTTAAACAAAAGCTATGCGGAATATTTCGGATTTGTTCAAAATGAAGTAGATGATCTGCTGAGCTTCTATAATCTGCAAAGTAAACATAATGAAGTAAAGGAATGGTATGACGGTTATCTGTTTGGAAAAACAGAAGTCTACAATCCGTGGAGTCTATTGAATTATGTGTGTGATATGTGTTTTGGAGACAGTGATTTTCCAAAGGCATACTGGTCAAATACTTCTTCCAATGATATTATTCGAAAACTGATTGAAAAGGCAGATGATGAAACGAAAAACGAACTGGAAAATCTCATAGCAGGTAGTACCATAGAAAAGCCGATCCATGAAGATATCACTTACGAAGACATCTATGCCTCACAGGATAATCTATGGAACTTTTTGTTCTTTACCGGATATCTTAAGGCTGTGGAGCAGCATTTTGATTCGCAGACCATTTCGCTTGTAATGAAGATTCCAAATCTGGAAATACGTTATATCTATAACACAAACATTATGGAATGGTTTACAAGACGGACAACACAGTTAGATCTTTCCGACTTTTATCAGGCTGTTTTGGATGGAAAACCAAATCTTGTAGAAGAACTGCTTCGTGTACAGCTTGAAGAAAGCATCAGCTGTATGGACAGTGCAGAAAACTTTTACCACGGTTTTTTGCTTGGGCTGCTGAAAGGGCTATCGGGTTATAAGAAGCTTTCTAACCGTGAGAGCGGTGAAGGACGATATGATATTGTCTTAAAGCCATATGATGAGCGAAAACCTGCGGTGATCCTTGAGATCAAACGCTGTGATGTTTTCAGTCAGTTAGATAGAAAATGCGAGGAAGCACTGCAGCAGATACAGGAAAAACATTATGATGCGGAACTGATATCTGAAGAATATATGAATATATTGAAATACGGCATCTGCTTTTGTAAAAAAAGCTGTAGGGTAAAATTGGAAAAATAAAGGTAAAAAATCTCACAAAGCGGAAAGTATTAAAAACCTCCATGCAATATTATAAATGATTATTCAAAATATTACATGGAGGCTTTTACAGAGTTTTTAATTTCTATGAATCATCAATTAAAAACATATTATATTTGTTTCAAACTGAAAAATTTTATAGCAATATAGATTTTTCTATCATTTCTTCTAATAAAAATCATTCTCACTATACTGTTCCGGCTTGAAGAAATCCTTCTTCGTCAAATCACATTTCAGGGAAAGACCGGCAATGTCTTTCCATCCGTCATATATAACTGACAATTTTTTCCAGTTTTTGGGAACTTCCCAGACAATAAATCCACCAAATGAGCTCTGAGCCTTTACGGTATCAAATATTGTCGGATATCCTTCCGGGGCATTAAGCAGATATGTATTTGTGATATTCTTACCATCTACCTTAGCAGTTAAATAATTTGGATTAAAATATTCATCTTCTGAACGGTTATTCCTTACTTTAAGAAATAAGACCAGATAGACTTTTCCGCTGGAAGCTTTATCCGTAAATTTCGCTGTCTTAAGCTTTTTGTATTGCTTGAATCCCAGTACAGTAAGCTCTCTGTCTGCATCACTGTAAGCCTGTGAGCTGCTGAAGGTTCCTTCCTGCGGTTCCGGTGTGACAACCGGAGTAGCTGTTTCCTTTGAATTTTTAGATGTAGAATTTGTATTATTCTGGTCACTGTTTGCTTCCGCACTGCTGCTTGTCTGCTTGGAATGCTTTGTGTCTTTTGAATTTTGAATGTTTCCACATCCTGTTATGGTAAGACTACATGCCAATAACAATGATATCATTATTTTTTTTCGATTCATAATCAATCAGATCTCCATTCTGGTACTTATATGATTACTAAGATACCGGTACTCTTACATCCGATATATTTAGACTAATTATAATATAAAGGAAAATATTACCGCCTTTTCCCTTAAAGCAAAATACCCCCTCCCCAAAGGGGAAGGAGTATTCGATGTCTTTATTCAAGAATGCTTTCAGATAATATTATCTGTCATAGCCTAATTTAGCTGTACGGAATGTCTTATCTGTGCTGTTTGCTTCTGTAGAAGAAACCTTAGCTAATGTATCAGCACCAACTGTAATTGTTGCATCTGTTGAAACATTTGTTCCAGCTACAGTTGCTGTAATCTTGAAGCTATCACCGATTTCTGCACCAGTTACAACTGGAGTAGAAGAACCATTCTTGTTAACAGCTAAGCTGTTTGCAATATGAGTTAATGCATCTGTGCTCTCCTTGAGATCAGAGATTACATACTCTACATCCTGACCAGCCATTTCGTTACCATACTGATCCTTAACCTTTACAGTGTAACCTGTTAAGTCTGTGTTTGTAGCGTTTGCTGGCTTAGCATCAAATGCGATTGATGAAGCTACTGCCTTAGCATCAGATACTGTGATGTTAGCCTTGATTGTTGAGCAATCTGCTTCATCAGCCTTATCCTGAACTAAGAGGCTTAATGTTACGATAGCATCTTTTCTAATAGCCTTAGCTGTGTTCTCATCATAGAGATCGCCCCATGTTAAAGCACCACCAGAGATAGCACCTAACTTGTTATCAGCTAAAGTAACAGCACTACCAGTTACTACTGAGTAGTAAGAACTTGGAACTGTTACTGTTGTACCGTTTGCTTTACCAGTTACTGTGATTGCAGCAGGATTTGTAAATGTTGCTGCTGCATCCTCTGTAAAGTCTTTAATAGATGAACCATTAGCATCGTTAGATTTAGCTGTTGTTAACTGCTGCTTAGCAACGTTTGCTACAGCGAAGCTAGATACTGCAGAAATTGGAACATTTGTAAAGCTTGCAGATTTAACCTTGCTTACATCTTCCCACTTGTCAATATCTGTTTCTGTGCTCTTTGTTGCATCGATCTTAGCGATAGAATACTTAACGTTTTCTGTCTTAGTTGTTGTTAATGTGTCCTTAGTATCGTTGTTATCCCAGATACCACCATTCTTATAGAATACAGCGTCAGCCATACCGAATGCGTTTGTAGCACCTACAACATCTCTCTTGATAGCATACTGATCACCATCAAATGTACCTGCAAAGAATTTTACTGCATTTGCTCTGTTCATGTCAACACCATACTGATCCTGGAAATCAAACTGCCATTCAAGTCCCTGCCATAAGCCAGTACCAGCAACTACAGTATCACCATATCCTGAAAGTCTTACAGCCTTGATAGCGTTAGGACGTCTTGTATCAGATACTTCAAGAATCATGTTGTTGCTCTCACCACCAACTACGATTGTAGCAAGTGAGATGTTACGGTTAATATTATCTTTTGCAGATGAAGTTGCCCAGTTAGTAGCGCTTGCGCTATCTGACCAGTAGATACCTGCTGTACCATCGTTTTCTTCCTTAACTACTAACTCACCATCGGAAGCAGATAATGTAAGAGAGTTTGTAGAACGAACGATTGTCTCATAGTTTGTAACTGTGTTACCCTTTGTATCCTTAGCTGTGTAAGGAATCTTAACGCCCTGATCACCATCAGCAACGATTGCGCTTGGTGTATCAAGTGCAAGGCTCTGAAGTAATGCAGACTCGCCTATTACAAAGTTCATTGTAGATTTCTGACCTGTCTTGTTAGAGATAACTGTGATGTTAACTTCACCACCACGGTCAACATACTGACCAGGCTGTACCTTTACAGAAGCGTACTCGTTATCACCAATTGTCTGGATACCAGCACTTTCAAATTCGCTCTTGATAAGAAGAGGTGCATCTGAAAGGAATGTTAAATCCTTCTGATCAATATCAGAAACTTCAATTGCATTGCCGTTCTGATCATAAGCTGTGTAAAGTAATACATACTTGTTTGCAGCGAAATCAGATGGAAGCTTGTCAAGGATTGTCTTCTTCTCAGTTGTATCTAAGAATCCTGCAAACTTAACTGTGTTGATGGCTCTTGCCATACCAACCTTGATGCTTGTGTTAAGAGCTGTACCACTCTTTACATGAACACCTGTGATGTAGATGTCTGTACCATATGTATAACCCTTGTCATTTCTGATTGTGATTACACCAGCTGCTTTGTTAACAGTTGTTGAATCGCTAGAGCTTACTGTCCAGTTTACTGTCTGAGATGTACGAATGCTTTCTCCATACTGATTTAATACATCATAGTTGATGTAAGCTTCTTTGTTATCAGCACTTGTAAGAGCTTCTTTGCTGAGAATCTTGATCTCTGCAACATACTCATCTTTTACTTCAACATCTTTGCTTACTTTAGCTTCGCCAAGAGTAGCTGTCAAAGTATATGTACCAGCAGTCAAGTTAGCTGTTGCATCGAAGGTAACTGTTTTGTCAGCGATTGTTGCCTTACCATCGATCTTGCTGTTTCCCTTTGTTACTTCGATAGTTGCATCAGCAGGAACTTCAGCATCGAAAGTTGCTACTAATTTAGAAGCAGAAGCTGCTGTTAACTCTGTGATATTTCCAAGAGTTGCAGGAGCTGCTGTTGGCTCAGCACTAGGCTCAGCTGTTGGTTCTGTGCTAGGCTCTGCACTTGGTTCAGCACTAGGAGCTGTTGTAGGAACTTCTGTTGCTGTATCCTTAACAGTGACTGCTACAGTAGCCTTCTTGTTGCTACCATCAGTTGCTTTTACAGTAATTGTAGCCTTACCTGCTGCCTTTGCTGTAATCTTACCAGCAGAAGTAACAGTTGCTACAGACTTGTTAGAAGAAGTATAAGATACTTTCTTTGTTGTAGCACTAGATGGCTTTACAGTAGCCTTAACTGTCTTTGTATCGCCTACATTAAGTGATACTGACTTAGGGCTTACAGATACAGAAGTTACTTTAACAAACTTCTTAACTGTTACTGTACACTTGTAAGACTTCTTACCAACCTTAGCTGTGATAACTGTCTTACCAGCCTTCTTTGCTGTAACCTTTCCAGTCTTCTTATTAACTGTTGCAACAGCCTTCTTAGATGAAGTGAATGTTGCTGTCTTCTTCTTGCCATTTACAGTTACTTTTAATGTTGTAGACTTCTTAGATGAAGGTCCGCCAACATAAAGCGTAGCTTTTGTCTTGTTAAGCTTTGCTTTCTTTGTTGCTGCTGATGCATTTGTTGGAACATTAACACTTGTTACTGTGAGTGCCAACGATAATGCTAATGCAGCGATTTTTGTTGCATTTTTCCTCATTGCTATGCCTCCTTATAATTTTATACTAGATAAGTTACACCATTTGTTGTATTTTGTCAATGCCGTTTTTTTTAAAGTTTTCCCCAAACGTCCCCAAAATATCACTTTTTGACACACTTTTAACCTAATTTTACTCAATTTTTCACAAAAACCGAACACTACAATTCTGATTTGTGAGTAATTCTGCTAAATGCCTGCCATATTTTTATCATAAAAAAAATATTTCTGTAATATTTTTATGTTATTTTTCCAATGAGAATATGGCACTTTTATGTTAATTTCAACAAAAATATTCCCATTTGATCACTGATCCATAAATATGTAGCAGCCTTCCCATTTCATTTTAGCAAAAAAATGCCTTCTCATCTTATTTTTTATGACTAATAAACACTTTTAGAATAATATTCTATCCGGCAATATATATAAGTCCTTTTTCACATAATATTCTCTCTGCCAAATATCATTCCTTTTCCCTAGAATTATATTCTCCCCTTAATATATAGTCTTCTGACTTTCACAAGTACCATTCCAGCCTGCAAAGTACATTTTTCCCGTGCAGAAGAATATTTCCTGCAATATACATACATCACCTCTTTCAATCTTCTTATTTCTGCTTTTCAAAGAACACCTTCTCTACATACAGCCTTAATGTGAACCTGCTTTTAAGGTATAACGCTTTATTTACAGATTATGTGCTATTTCCTTGAAAATAACATTCTTGCTCTGCAAAGTGCTTCACAGTTCCCTATTTCATCTATATGACACTATATAAAATGGAAAATATCAACACATTCTCGCTGTATATACCTTTACTTTAACAGCAAGCTCCTGTCGCAGAACAAAAAAGTAAAAAGGATGCTGCCAAATGACAACATCCTTTACTTATTTTAATAAGAACAATTATTCTTCTGATGAAGTAGAGGTAGAATACACCTCATCTCCCGCAGGTTCTGCAAAATTCTCAGCCGGTGGTAATGGTTCCGGCTCTTCTAAATTACCATTTAAAGCAGCTGCTTTCTGCTCTAAGAACTCTTCTGCGGCCTCATCGGTATCTAACTTGACAGAACGGTAGCACTTCATACCTGTACCTGCCGGAATCAGCTTACCAATAATAACATTCTCTTTCAAACCTACTAACGGGTCGACTTTACCCTTAATAGCAGCATCCGTAAGAACCTTTGTGGTTTCCTGGAAGGATGCGGCAGAAAGGAATGAGTTTGTAGCAAGTGCCGCCTTTGTAATACCAAGCATAACCTGCTTTCCTTCCGGTGGTTCTTTTCCTTCTTCTGTCAGTTTTGCAACAGTATCTTCATATTCTAATAAGTCTACCATCACGCCTGGCAGGAATGAGGAATCTCCGTTATTTTCGATACGGATTTTCTTTAACATCTGACGAACAATAACTTCGACGTGCTTATCGTTGATTTCTACACCCTGTAAGCGGTATACACGCTGTACTTCACGGATCATATAATCCTGAACAGCACGAACCCCCTTAATGGCAAGAATATCGTGTGGATTTACACTACCTTCTGTAAGCTCGTCACCTGCTTCCAGCTCCTGACCTTCCAGAACCTTGATACGGGAACCATATGGGATCAAATATGCTTTCTGCTCACCTGTTTCTTTATTTGTAACAATAACTTCACGTTTCTTCTTTGTGTCTTTGATTGCAACGGTTCCACCAAATTCTGCAATAATTGCAAGTCCCTTTGGCTTACGTGCTTCAAAAAGCTCCTCGACACGAGGAAGACCCTGTGTGATATCATCACCAGCCACACCACCCGTATGGAATGTACGCATGGTAAGCTGTGTACCAGGCTCACCGATTGACTGTGCTGCAATGATACCTACAGCCTCACCAACCTGTACAGGCTCACCGGTTGCCATGTTTGCACCATAACATTTTGCGCAGACACCAATATGTGACTTACATGTTAAGATAGTACGAATCTTAATCTTAGCAGCATCACCGGCATCTACCACTGCCTTTGTGTTAACAATACGTGCAGCACGCTTTGGTGTGATCATATGATTTGCTTTAACGATCAGTTCTCCATCATCATCATAAATATCTTCACATGAGAAACGACCTGTAATACGTTCTTCCAAAGACTCGATCATTTCTTTTCCATCCATGAAGCCGGAAATTTCCATGCCAGGGATGAAATCTTTATCTGCACAGCAGTCTACTTCACGAATGATCAAATCCTGTGATACATCAACAAGACGACGTGTCAGGTAACCTGAATCGGCTGTACGAAGCGCTGTATCAGAAAGTCCCTTACGTGCACCATGTGCGGAGATAAAGTACTCCAATACGTCAAGACCTTCACGGAAGTTAGACTTGATAGGCAACTCGATCGTACGACCGGATGTATCTGCCATCAAACCACGCATTCCAGCAAGCTGCTTAATCTGCTTATCAGAACCACGGGCACCGGAATCAGCCATCATGAAGATGTTGTTGTATTTATCCAATCCTGTAAGAAGTGCCTCTGTAATCTGGTCATCAGCTACCTTCCATGTATTGATAACGGCTTTATAACGCTCCTCTTCTGTCAAAAGACCACGGCGGAACTTACGTGTAATTGTTTCTACTGTTTTTTCTGCCTCTGCAAGAATTGTCTTCTTTGCCTTTGGCACTGTCATATCTGAAATAGATACTGTCATGGCAGCACGGGTAGAATACTTGTAACCCAGTGCCTTTACGCTATCCATTGTTTCTGCTGTACCTGTTGCGCCATGTGCATTGATGCATTTTTCCAAAATCTGCTTTAACTGCTTCTTTCCTACATGGAAATCTACCTCCGGTACGAGGAAGTTTTCATCCTTTGTACGGTCAACAAATCCTAAATCCTGTGGAAGAATTTCATTGAAGATGAATCGTCCAAGTGTAGACTCTACAATTCTTGACTCTTCTTCTCCCTTGTTGTTGATACCGGTTCTGCGCACTTTAATTCTGGAATGCAGTGTCAGCGCTTTATTTTCATAAGCAATGATTGCTTCATTGACTGACTTATAGAAATTACCCTCGCCGATAGAGCCCGGTCTTTCCTGTGTCAGATAATAAATACCAAGTACCATATCCTGTGAAGGAACCGCAACCACACCACCGTCGGATGGCTTTAACAGGTTGTTTGGTGATAACAGAAGGAAACGGCACTCTGCCTGTGCTTCTACCGAAAGTGGAAGATGCACTGCCATCTGGTCACCATCGAAATCGGCATTAAATGCTGTACAAACCAATGGATGCAGCTTAATTGCTTTGCCTTCTACAAGTGTAGGCTCAAATGCCTGAATACCCAATCTATGAAGAGTAGGGGCACGGTTCAACATAACCGGATGCTCACGAATAACGTCTTCCAATACATCCCATACCTCCGGCTGAAGCTTCTCTACCATCTTCTTTGCCTGCTTGATGTTATGTGCTGTACCGTCAGCAACTAATTCTTTCATAACAAATGGCTTAAATAACTCAATAGCCATCTCTTTTGGTAAACCACATTGATAAATCTTAAGTTCCGGACCTACGACAATAACGGAACGACCAGAATAATCAACACGCTTACCAAGCAGGTTCTGACGGAAACGTCCCTGCTTACCCTTTAACATATCGGAAAGGGACTTCAATGCACGATTACCAGGACCAGTTACCGGACGTCCACGGCGACCATTATCAATCAGCGCATCCACTGCTTCCTGAAGCATTCTCTTCTCGTTACGGATGATAATATCTGGAGCACCTAACTCCAGCAGTCTCTTTAAACGGTTATTTCTATTAATAATACGGCGATACAGATCATTCAGATCGGAAGTTGCAAAACGTCCACCATCCAACTGTACCATAGGACGAAGATCTGGTGGAATAACCGGGATAACTGTTAAGATCATCCACTCCGGTTTGTTCTTTGACTCGCGGAATGCTTCGATAACTTCCAGTCTTTTAATGATTCTTGCGCGCTTCTGTCCAGAAGAATTCTTTAACTCTGTCTTTAATTCAACAGACTCTTCTTCCAGATCGATGCTCATCAACAATTCCATGATAGATTCTGCACCCATGCCGGCACGGAACATATCACCATATTTCTTCTTTGCCTCCTGATATTCTAACTCAGAAAGGATCTGCTTCTGCGAAAGTCCTGTTCCCTCCTGTGTTTCCAATACAATATAAGAAGCGAAATATAATACTTTTTCAAGGTTTCTAGGCGAAACGTCAAGGATCAGTCCCATACGGCTAGGAATGCCCTTAAAGTACCAGATATGGGACACTGGCGCAGCCAGCTCAATATGTCCCATACGCTCACGACGTACGCTTGCTTTTGTTACCTCTACGCCACAACGGTCGCAGACAACACCTTTATAACGAATCTTTTTGTACTTTCCACAATGACACTCCCAATCCTTGCTTGGTCCAAAAATCTTCTCACAATACAAACCATCTTTTTCCGGTTTTAAGGTTCTATAATTAATTGTTTCCGGTTTCTTAACCTCGCCATGTGACCATTCTCTAATCTTTTCTGGTGAAGCAAGGCCAATCTTAATTGCATCGTAAGTGATGCTTTTTTCAGTCTTTGCATTACTTTCTAACATAGTAACCTCCATTTGCCCCAAAGGGCCGTGCTATTTAAATGATGCTTTTTACAATGTCATTTTTATTCTTCAAAGGCACTAAATGACGCTTCCTCTAATTCTTCTACGGTACCCTCCGTAAATCCTGCGTCTTCAAATGATTCACTGTTTTTAAAAGCAAAATTATCATCACCGTCAATTAATGGTTTAATTTCTTCATCGTTACTTTCTTCTACGCTCTCTGACATATGGATCTCGTTACCATCTTCGTCAAGAACGGTTACATCCAATGCAAGTGCCTGTAACTCTTTTAAGAGTACCTTGAATGACTCCGGAATACCAGGCTCAGCAATGTTATCACCCTTAATGATTGCTTCATAAGTCTTAACACGACCTACAACATCATCGGACTTAACGGTAAGGATTTCCTGAAGAGTATATGCTGCACCGTATGCTTCCAGTGCCCAAACCTCCATCTCACCGAAACGCTGTCCACCGAACTGTGCCTTACCACCGAGTGGCTGCTGTGTAACCATTCCGTAAGGACCGGTAGAACGTGCATGGATCTTATCATCAACCAAATGATGGAGTTTCAGGTAGTGCATGAAACCAACGGTAACTGCGCCGTCGAAGTATTCACCGGTACGACCATCGCGAAGACGTACTTTACCATCGCGCTTGATTGGCACACCTTCCCACTCTTTTCTGTAGTCCTTATTTGTCACCAAATAATCCATGACTTCCGGAACAAGAACATCTTTATATTTATCAACAAAAGGAACCATGTCTTTCAGACGTTCGATTTCTTCTGCATCTCCATTATCTTCTGCCTTTGCTCTAGCAGCTTCGAGTTCTTCCTGGTCTAATGGTGTGTTGACATAATCATTGGCAAGTTCCAATGTATCCATGATATCATTCTCGTTTGCACCATCAAATACCGGTGTACCAACATTGAAGCCCAGTGCCTTAGCTGCAAGACTCAGATGAATCTCTAAGACCTGACCGATATTCATACGTGAAGGCACACCCAAAGGATTTAATACGATATCCAAAGGACGACCGTTTGGAAGGAATGGCATATCCTCCACCGGAAGTACTCTGGAAACGACACCCTTGTTACCATGACGACCGGCCATCTTATCACCGACCTGAATCTTACGCTTCTGTGCGATATAGATTCTTACTGTCTGATTAACACCCGGTGCCAGCTCATCACCATTTTCTCTTGTAAATACCTTTGCATCAACGATAACACCGAACTCACCATGTGGTACCTTCAAAGATGTATCGCGGACCTCTCTTGCCTTTTCACCGAAAATAGCACGAAGAAGTCTTTCTTCTGCGGTAAGCTCTGTTTCACCCTTTGGTGTAACCTTACCAACCAGAATATCACCGGCACGTACTTCTGCACCAATGCGGATAATACCTCTCTCATCGAGATCCTTTAATGCGTCCTCACCAACACCCGGTACATCGCGTGTGATTTCTTCCGCACCAAGCTTTGTATCTCTTGCCTCTGCCTCATACTCATTGATATGAACAGATGTATATACATCTTCCTGTACCAAACGTTCACTTAACAGTACGGCATCCTCGTAGTTGTAACCTTCCCATGTCATGAAACCGATCAATGGGTTCTTACCTAATGCGATCTCACCACCACATGTAGAAGGGCCATCTGCGATAACCTGTCCGACCTTAACTTCATCACCTTTGTTTACTAAAGGACGGTGATTCATGCTCGTTCCCTGATTGCTTCGCTGGAACTTCGCAAGTTTATATCTATGCATCTGACCGGATGCTGTCTTAATGATAATTTCGTTCGATGCAGAACGCTCTACAATACCATCCTCTTCTGCGATCACACAGTTACCGGAATCGACTGCTGCTTTCATTTCCATACCTGTACCAACAGCAGGAGCTTCTGTTACAAGAAGCGGCACTGCCTGACGCTGCATGTTGGAACCCATGAGGGCACGGTTAGCATCATCGTTCTCCAAGAAAGGAATCATCGCTGTAGCAACAGAGAATACCATCTTAGGAGATACGTCCATCAGGTCGATCTTCTTCTTCTCAAACTCAGAAGTTTCTTCACGGAAGCGACCGGATACGTTCTTTCTTACGAAATGACCTTCTTCATCTAAAGCTTCGTTCGCCTGTGCGACAATGTAACGATCTTCTTCATCGGCTGAAAGATATACAACCTCATCTGTTACACGTGGATTTTCCGGATCGCTCTTATCTACTTTACGATATGGAGCTTCGATAAATCCGTATTCATTGATACGTGCATAAGATGCCAGCGAGTTGATCAGACCGATGTTAGGACCTTCGGGTGTTTCTACAGGACACATACGACCATAATGGGTGTAATGTACGTCACGAACCTCGAATCCGGCACGATCTCTTGATAAACCACCAGGACCTAATGCCGAAAGACGACGCTTATGTGTCAATTCGGAAAGCGGGTTGTTCTGATCCATGAACTGGGACAACTGTGAACTTCCGAAAAATTCCTTTACTGCTGCCGTTACCGGCTTAATATTGATCAAAGACTGTGCCGTGATCGATGTGATATCCTGTGTGGACATTCTCTCACGCACTACTCTTTCCATACGGGAAAGACCGATACGATACTGGTTCTGTAAAAGCTCACCTACCGCACGGATACGTCTGTTACCCAAATGATCGATATCGTCATCATGACCAATACCATATTCCAAATGCATATTATAGTTAATAGATGCAAAAATATCTTCCTTTGTAATATGCTTTGGTACTAACTCAGAAACATTTGCCTGAATGGCTTCCTTAATTGCTTCCTCGTCACCTTCATTTTCATCCAGAATCTCTTTTAATACCGGATAGTAAACATTTTCAATAATACCAAGATCCTTTGGCTCAACATCCGGAAGATATTCTCTTAA
The DNA here is from genome assembly GCA_934317005.1 of uncultured Lachnospiraceae bacterium. GTDB lineage: Bacteria > Bacillota > Clostridia > Lachnospirales > Lachnospiraceae > Butyribacter. The sequence continues at coordinate 202,652 of CAKREB010000003.1, read as the reverse complement.
ATCTACCATCATGTTAGAAAGAACCTTTGTCACCTTGCCTTCTAACTCAGCCATAACATATGGTACGGCTGCATTCTGAATCTGTGTTGCAATATCCTCTGTCACCAGAGTACCTGCTTCTAAAATCTCACCTGTTGTCGGCAGTGTAACATCCTCTGCCAATGTACAGCCTGCAATACGATATTTCAGATGTAACTTTTTATTAAATTTGTATCTGCCGACCTTTGCCAGATCATATCTCTTCGGATCAAAGAACATGCCATTTAACAAATTCTCTGCACTGTCAACAGAAAGAGGCTCACCCGGACGGAGCTTCTTGTATAATTCTAAAAGACCATCCTGATAATTTTCTGTTGTATCTTTCTCAATACTTGCTAAAATCTTTGGTTCATCACCAAATACTTCTTTGATCTGCTCATTTGTTCCAAGACCAAGTGCACGTAAGAATACGGTGATCGGCACCTTTCTGTTTCTATCTACACGGACTGAAAATACATCGTTGGAATCTGTTTCATACTCAAGCCAAGCTCCACGATTTGGGATTACAGTAGCTGAATACAATTCTTTACCAATCTTGTCATGTCCAATGGCGTAGTAAATTCCCGGTGAACGAACCAACTGGCTTACGATAACACGTTCAGCACCGTTGATTACGAATGTACCGGTAGCAGTCATCAAAGGCAGATCACCCATAAAGATTTCATGCTCTTTGATCTCTTCCGTTTCCTTGTTATGCAGTCTTACCTTTACCTTTAACGGAGCAGCATAGGTAGCATCTCTTTCCTTACACTGATCAATGTCATACTTTGTCTCATTGCGGCATAATTCAAAATCCACAAACTCAAGACTCAGATGACCACCAAAATCAGAGATAGGTGAAATGTCACGAAATACCTCTTTCAGCCCTTCGTCCAAGAACCACTTGTAAGAATTGGTCTGTACCTCAATGAGGTTCGGCATTTCGAGTACCTCCTGCTGGCGGGCATAACTCATTCTTACACCATTACTAACTGCAACTGGATGTATCCTGTTCTTCTCCATCGATGTTTCACTCCTTATATTTTTTAGAGTATTTTGTGCTATGCTGTCCTACAATTTTATATGATTTTGTTACTGTTTTTGCGTAACAATTTTGCCTGATTTTATAAGAAACTCTTTTCAATCAAACAATCTTATGGTATAATATTTTACATAAGATTAAATTGTATAGTCAGCCACAATAGTGCATTTTTCATCCTATCATAAGTCGGACAGGATGTCAAGCACTATTTTTGCTTTATAGGAGTTTTTAAGCTGCTCTTGTGACAGGGCAAAGCGAAACTATGCAAAACGGGAATTATATCACTACAGATTAACAGGAGGAACAAATGCAATACAAGGAACAAAACAACCGATTAATACTGCGTCACAACGGGGCAGTACTCTGGATCGAACCGTGGGGAGCCAACTCCTTCCGTGTTCGTATGACAAAGGATCACAAAATGGATGATAACGACTGGGCACTAAACGAACCGGTCCCAGAACTCCCTCTTCAAGTCACTTATGAAACTATCGATATGACAGAGTCCTTCTATCATACGGAAGAAGAACGTAAAAAGCATGCACAGTCCGGTACAAAGATTACTTTACGGAACGGAACTATCACTGCCGTGATCGATCCTGAAGGTGTCATTTCCTATTATAATGAAAAAAATGAACTTCTGACAAAAGAGTTCTGGCGCAACCGCAACCGTATCGACCGCTACTGCGTACCACTTCGGATTGACGCAAGGGAGTTAAAACCTATCCCCGGCACAACCGACTACGAACTCACTGCACGATTTGAGGCATTTCCAGATGAAAAGATCTATGGTATGGGACAATATCAGGACGGTCTGCTAAATAAGAAGGGAGCCATCCTCGAACTGGCGCACCGTAACAGTCAGGCAAGTGTACCATTTATGATCTCAAGCCGTGGCTATGGATTCTTTTGGAATAACCCTGCGATCGGTACAGCCTGCTTCGCCACAAATGTAACGGAATGGACTGCAAAATCCACCAAGAAAATGGATTATTTTATCACTGCCGGCGATACGCCTGCTGCCATCGAAGAACAGTATACCGCTGTAACCGGAAGAGTTCCAATGATGCCGGAATTTGGCATCGGCTTCTGGCAGTGCAAGCTCCGCTACCGCAACCAGGAAGAGCTTCTGACTGTTGCACGTGAATATAAAAAGCGTGGACTTCCAATTGATGCGATTGTAATCGACTTTTTCCACTGGACGATGCAGGGCGACTTCCAATTTGATCCGGTTGACTGGCCTGATGTAGACGGAATGATCCGTGAGCTTCGCGATATGAATATCGAACCTGTCGTATCTGTATGGCCTACGATTGACGAGCGCAGCAAGAACCGCAGCGCGATGGAGGAAAACGGCTATCTGGTACAGGCTGACCGTGGTGTCAATGTCAACATGACCTGGATGGGTGCCACCACCTTCTACGATGCTACCAACCCTGACGCACAAAAATTTGTGTGGGAACAGTGCAAAAAGAACTATTACGATAAAGGAATCCACTGCTTCTGGCTGGACGAAGCAGAGCCGGAGTATGGGCCATATGACTTTGATCTGTATCGCTACTATGCCGGTCCTGCCCTCTCCTGCAGCAATATCTACCCACTCATGTACGCAAAGGGCTTCTATGACGGCTTACAGAGTGTCGGTCAGAAAGATATCATCAATCTTGTGCGCTGTGCATGGACAGGCAGTCAGAAATACGGTGTATTAACATGGTCCGGAGATATCCACTCTTCTTTCCAATCCATGAAGCAGCAGATCCGCGCCGGTCTTGATATGGGACTTGCCGGTATTCCGTGGTGGACAACAGACATCGGAGGATTTCTGGGCGGTGACAACGAAGACCCTGCTTTCCAGGAGCTTCTCGTCCGCTGGTTTGCATGGGGTGTCTTTTCCCCTGTGTTCCGTTTGCACGGCGAGCGCTCTCCTTATTATGAAAGAGAACAGGAATACCGCGATGGCATACGGCTCTTTAGCTCTGCGCAGGATAATGAAATATGGAGCTGGGGAGAAGAAAATTATGCCATCTTAAAAGAATTTCTTATGATGCGCGAACGGCTTCGTCCTTATATCCGCGAGTGTATGAAGGAAGCACACGAAAAAGGAACTCCTATCATGCGTCCACTTTTTTACGATATTCCGGAAGATGCTGCATGCTGGGAGATTGACGACTGCTACTTCTTTGGCCCTGACCTCTTAGTTGCACCTGTTACTGATGCCGGTGTAACCACTAAAGAAGTCTACCTTCCATCCGGTCACAGTTGGACAGAGGCAAAGACAAAGAAGCAGTATACAGGTGGGCAGACTGTAACTGCCACCGCTGCTTGGGATACCATTCCGGTATTTATCAGGGACGGAAAAGACATTCCGGTATATAAATGATGTTGGGGTCAAAAGATATTTTGCCCCCAACTAATGCCACGGATTGCTTCATTGCTGTGCAATTTTCGCAATCCTACAAACACCTCCAATCCCGCATATTTGCAAGCAAATCTGCTACTTGTCGGTGTTTGGCGGGTCAAGCCACCAGCTAGTAATTTGTATGTAAACATACATTACTAGCTGCTTTTGACCCTTGCATCATATAAAGAATTAAAAACTTCCGCCAATGCAGCATGATTTTGTCATATTTTTCAATAAAAGCATGTACGCCATGACAAATAATACAATAACTCAGAAAGGAACATAATCTATGAAAGAACTTGATATCCACGCTATTTTAGACAAGATGACTCTTGAACAGAAAGCCAGCATGTGTTCCGGTGCAGACTTCTGGCATACTACAGCTATAGAAGAATTAGGTCTGCCTTCTATCATGGTTTCTGACGGACCACACGGACTGCGCAAGCAGGAAGAGGACGTTGACCACCTCGGTGTCGCAGAAAGCATTAAGGCAATCTGCTTTCCAACTGCTTCTGCTATGGGATGCTCTTTTGACCGTGAGCTTTTGCATACTGTCGGTGATGCATTGGGCGAGGAGTGCCTTGCCGAAGACATTGCTGTTTTACTCGGTCCCGGAATCAACATGAAACGTTCCCCTATCTGCGGACGAAACTTCGAATACTATTCCGAAGATCCTTATCTTGCCGGAGAACTGGCTGCCTCCTTCGTAAAGGGTGTACAGGAGCATCACGTAGGTGTCAGTGTTAAGCATTTTGCTGCAAACAATCAGGAATGGCGCCGTATGAGCGTCAGCGTTCTGGCAAGCGAGCGCACACTACGTGAAATCTATCTGACAGCATTTGAAAAGGTAGTAAAAGAAGCAAAACCCTGGACACTTATGTGCAGCTACAACCGTATCAACGGAGTGTACTCCTGCGAAAATGAATGGCTTCTAAATGATGTTTTACGCAAGGAATGGGGTTTTGACGGTCTTGTTATGACAGACTGGGGTGCCATGAACAAACGTATTCCGGCTCTAAAAGCAGGGTTAGAGTTAGAAATGCCTGACTGCCACGGAGAAACCGATAAGCAGATTGTAGCGGCTGTAAAGGATGGCAGCTTAGATGAAGCAGTTCTTGACAAGGCTGTACTGCGTATTCTTGACTTGGTAAATAAATACGTTGCTTACAAGCCGGATACCCGTCCTTCCTATAATAAAGAAGCACATCATGCACTGGCACAGAAAACCGCTTCAGAATCAGCAGTACTTTTGAAAAATGAAGGTGCTCTGCCGCTGCAATCCGGTCAGAAAGTGGCTATCATCGGTGCCTTTGCCAAGACACCGCGTATTCAGGGCGGCGGTTCCAGCCATATCAACTGCTACAAGGTAACTTCTGTCTTAGATGCTTTTGCAACAATCAACGAACTGCCCGGCGAACACGTCTGTGAAGGTGGCGTATGCCATATGGTACCTCCTGCACGCTATGACATCACCTACGCGCAGGGTTATATCACAGAAGAGGACAAGACAGATGATGCATTGCTTAACGAAGCTATAGAAACTGCTAAAAATGCAGACGTTGCGGTTATCTTTGCCGGACTTCCCGATTCTTTTGAGGGTGAAGGCTATGACCGCGCACATATCGATATGCCAAACTGCCAGAATCTTTTGATCGACCGCATCTGCGAGGTACAGAAAAATGTCGTTGTCGTACTGCATAACGGTTCTCCTATCCGCATGCCATGGCTTTCTAAAGTAAATGCCGTACTCGAAATGTACCTTGCCGGTCAGGCAAGTGGTGCCGCTGCTGCCGACCTTTTGACCGGTCGTGTCAATCCAAGCGGAAAACTGGCTGAAACATTTCCTTGCCAGTTAGAGGACAATCCTTCCTACTTAAACTTCCCTGGAAACCGCAAAGAGGTTTCCTACAGCGAAGGAGTATTTATCGGCTACCGCTATTATGATAAGAAGAACAGGAACGTTCTCTTCCCATTTGGTTATGGCCTTAGTTATACGACCTTTTCGTACAGCAATCTGGTGTTAAGCGCAGACACTGCCAAAGAAGCCAAAAAAGATGGTACGCTCTGCGCAATGGATACTGACACGATCCACGTAAGCGTAGATATCACTAACACCGGTAAGGTTGCCGGCAAAGAAGTCGTCGAGCTTTATGTGAAAAACTTTATCGGCGTGGAAAACCGTCCGGAACGCGAGTTAAAGGACTTTGCAAAGGTTTCTTTACTTCCGGGTGAAACAAAAACAGTTTCCTTCACCTTAAACAAGCGCTCGTTCGCTTATTATAATGAAGTTGCAAAAGACTGGTTTGTAGAAAGTGGTACTTACTTTATCCAGATTGGTGCCTCTTCCCGTGATATCCGCTTAGAAGCTCCGATTCAGATTACAAGCAGCAGTCGTTTTCCATTCCACGCAGATGATACAACGACCTGCGAGGATGTTACACTCTTTGCAAAGCACCCTGAGATTATGGATGCTCTCCTTAAAAAGAGCGGCTTTGAGGACAACACAGACCACAGTAGCGAGGATATTGATGTAGGTACCGTTGAACTTATGAAATCTATGTTTTCCGGCACTCCGCTGCACTCTATTCTTTCCTTTAGCGGCGAAGAGTTACATTACGAAGACATTCAGGATACGATTCATGCACTAAATGACGCTGAATAATCCTGATTTATAGGACTGTGTACCTATAACAGCTTCCTATCTTTATAGAATGCACAAAAGAGTCTATCGAATTTTCAACAGACAAAACTCCGATGGACTCTTTCTTCTTTTAATAAGACTGCTTATGCAGATATTTTTCTTTCGTTGCCATACCACCACGAATATGACGCTCTGATTTATTGACATCTAACACTTCTCTTGCTTTAGCAGCAAGCGTTGGATTTATCGCAAGCAGACGTTCTGTTACATCTTTATGTACCGTACTTTTGCTGATTCCCATTTTCTTCGCTGTCTGACGGACAGTCGCTTTTTGTTCTACGATATATCTTGCTGCTTCAACGGCTCTTTCTTCAATATACTCTTTCAACCTCCATCCCCCTGATACTACTTGTTTATTTCATAGTATGTCAGGTCATGTACTTTTATGCCACAACCGGTAAGTCATCCCCTGATTCCTGTGCTTCTCACCATTTCCGTTACTTTTCACCAAAAAAGTACGATATTTTTTCATTTTTTATACTGCTTTTTTAGAGACAAAGTGGTACACTATCATATAGTTTTTCATAAATATAGTAAAATGTTGTAATATTGTGATATAGAAAGCTGCCGACAGGTATTGCCTCCGTATCACAAGCGTAAATGAAAAATAGGGCGCCTGCACTCCAAAGTCTGCAGGCTGAGAAAGGAATGTAAGATTAAAATGTTCAAACAGAAAAACACTGAAACAGTAAAACAGGGATTAAACATTATCATTGTTGGCTGTGGAAAAGTTGGTGCTACACTGATCGAACAGCTGAGTCGTGAAGGACACGATATTACGATCATAGATCAAAATGCACAGAAAATACAGGAAATCACAAATCAGTACGATATTATGGGACTGGTCGGAAACGGAGCCAGCTACAGCGTACAGATGGAAGCCGGCATCGAATCCACAGATCTTTTTATTGCCGTAACCGGCTCTGACGAGTTAAACCTTTTATGCTGTACGATTGCTAAGCGTGTCGGTGAATGCTCTGCAATTGCCAGAGTCCGCACACCGGATTACAGTCAGGAGATTGGCTACCTTCGCGAAAAGCTTGGTCTTGCCATGATCATCAACCCTGAGTTAGAGGCTGCAAAGGAGGTATCCCGCATCCTCTATCTGCCTACCGCTCTTGAAGTAAATTCCTTTGCGCACGGACAGGCAGAGCTGATCAAATTTAAAATTCCTGAGGGAAATATACTGGATGGCGTTACAGTAGCACAGCTTAGCAAGCTAACTTCCGTAAATGTTTTAATCTGTGCAATCGAGCGAAACGGCGAGGTATTTATTCCATCCGGCGATTTCCAGATGCAAAAGGGAGATATCATATCCTTTGCCGGAACCAAAAAAATCTCACGCACATTTTTGGAAAATATCGGTTTTCAGACACACCATGTCAAGGATACAATGATCATCGGCGGTGGAAAAGCTGCTTACTATCTTGCAGATCAGCTTCTTCACATGGGCATCTCCGTAAAGATTATCGAAAATGACCGTGCACGATGCGAAGAGTTAAGCATTCTCCTTCCAAAGGCTATCATTATCAACGGAGATGGTTCTGATCAGGAACTTTTGGTAGAGGAGGGTATCCAATACGCTGAATCCTTTGTACCACTAACCGGCATTGATGAAGAAAATATTCTCTTGACCTTATATGCCCGTCAGGTATCCGATGCCAAAGTTGTAACCAAGATTAACCGTATTAATTTTAAGGATGTCATCAGCCATCTGGATCTTGGAAGCGTAATCTATCCACGCTATATCACATCTGAAGCGATCATCGCCTATGTACGTGCTAAAAAAGCATCGATGAACAGTAATGTAGAAACACTGTACCATATGTTTGATAACAAAGCAGAAGCGATAGAATTTCGTGTCAACGAGGAATCCAATGTCACAAATATCCCACTCATGGAGCTTCCTTTAAAGAAAAATCTTCTGATCTCCTGCATCACACGTAATGGTGATGTGATCATTCCGAGTGGTAAAGACAGCATTCAGGTCGGAGATACGGTAATGATCGTAACAACACACACCGGTTTTAATGACCTGCAAGATATTTTAGAGTAGTGGAGGCTAAAGATGAACGGTTCAATCATTCGCTATATTTTAGGATATATATTAAAAATTGAAAGTGCTTTACTGTTACTTCCCTGCCTGACCGCAGTAATCTATCAGGAGCAGGAAGGTTTTGCTTATCTCGGCGTTGCCGCTATCTGTCTTCTGATCGGTGCCCTGGCCACCATCAAAAAACCTGCGTCTTTTGTGTTTTATCAGAAGGAAGGCTGCGTAGCGACCGCTTTAAGCTGGATTGTCATGAGTATTTTCGGATGCCTTCCCTTTATATTTACAGGAGAGATTCCATCCTTTACAGATGCACTTTTTGAAACAGTTTCCGGCTTTACAACTACCGGTGCAACCATATTAAGCGACGTAGAGGCGGTTTCCCGCTGTTCCACATTATGGCGCTGCTTTACACATTGGATTGGAGGCATGGGTGTACTTGTTTTTCTGCTTGCCATCATTCCTATGAGCGGCGGCTCTCATATCAATTTGATGCGCGCCGAAAGTACAGGAGCCTCTGTCGGTAAATTAGTTCCCAAAGTAAAATATACTGCCAGAATCTTATACCTGATTTATATCGGTCTTTCTGCTCTGCAGTTTGTACTTCTTCTCTTTGGCAAAATGCCGGTTTATGATGCCATCTGTACCACTTTTGGTACTGCCGGAACCGGAGGATTTGGTATTAAAAATGATAGTATAGGAAGCTATTCCCCATATATTCAATGGGTAGTAACGATATTCATGCTGCTGTTTGGTGTCAGCTTTAACACATATTACTACATCCTATACCGCAATCTGAAAAAAGCATTCAGCTCTGATGAAGTAAAATACTATTTCATCATTGTAGCGGTTGCTATTGCAATTATCTTTTTTCAGATATTTCATACAACTTCAGGAATCGAAGAAACGCTGCGCCAGTCCTCTTTTCAGGTTGCATCCATTATCTCTACGACCGGCTTTTCTACCGTAGATTTTGCGAAATGGTCACAAACTGCACAAGTGGTATTACTATCATTAATGTTCATCGGTTCCTGTGCCGGAAGTACTGCAGGAGGTATTAAGGTGTCCCGTATCATCCTGCTTGTGCGCACAGTTAAAAAGGAATTAAACTCATTTATTCATCCAAAAAGCATCAAAAAGATTAAAGTAGATAAAAAGCCGGTGGAACACGAAGTTGTCCGATCCGTTAATGTGTTCTTTATTACCTTTTTCTTAATCTTTGCCACATCATTGTTTATCATTTCCTTTAATGACTTGGATTTCTTAAGCAATTTTACCGCTGTGGCTGCCTGTATCAATAATATCGGACCGGGACTGGGTGCTGTTGGACCAACTGAAAACTTTGGATTTCTGCCCCCACTCACAAAGTATGTCCTGATTTTTGATATGCTTGCAGGCCGCCTGGAACTTTTCCCACTTTTACTTCTCTTCCATCCTGCTATCTGGAAAGAATCTTTTGCAAAACATAAAGACAGAAAAAAGTAAGTAAAAATCCTATTTATCTTTGACATCTGTTTCTAGTAAATGATATACTAGGAACACAGAATGTGTTGCGTTCCTAGCGCTATGCTAACGGACGCAGCACATTTTTAGTATCTGGACATTTATGTCTAAAACACATTTTTCACGCACAAGAACAATTGTTTTTCACAAACCAGAACAGTCGTTCTCACATTCTAAGGAGGTATCTCTATGAAAAAAGGAATCATGAAAACCATAACGCTCACCATGTCTGCCGCATTACTTTCCAGCAGTTTTAGTGTTACGGCATCTGCCGCAGCATTAAAAGCAGACAATCTAACTGATTTGGCAAAAGTGATCCGCGAACAGGCAATGGATCGAAATGAGAATTTCACAGTAACTTTTAATGGTTCTGACAACGATTGGAACTACTTATTTGGTTCAGATCTTAGGTTCTTTTACTATGATATGGTCAAATTAGATGACGCATCTACTTCTAACGATGCAGACTACATCGTAGGAAATATTGATTTTAGCAAAGATTGCGTGTTTTTGGATGAAGACAGCAATGACCTTACGTTCACCTTCCATTACTTTGAAACTTCCGAGCAGACTGCATATGTTAATCAACATACACCAGAAATTCTGAATGATTTGGGCGTTGCCAATATGAGCAACTACGACAAAGTCAAAACAATCCATAATTTTGTATGCAGCCTAATTACATACAAAGCTGACGCCGAAAACTGTTCTTCTGTCTACAGTGCCTATTCCACAGGATTTGGACTCTGCAATAGCTACGCACTGTGTATGTACAAGTTGTTAACCGAAGCCGGTGTTCCGTGTAAATGGATTGGAGGTTCTGCCGGAACAGGACGCGACGCTGCCGGTCATGCCTGGAATATCGTAGAGCTTGGAAACCAGTGGTACAATCTAGATGCAACATGGGATGATGGTGACGAGATTAGTTATAATTATTTCTTAAAGGGAAGTGATGATTTCGATGCTGCAGATCCATCACAGGTTCATACAATGGATACAGAATACTTCACCAGTAACTTTTTAAAAGATTTTCCAATTGCCAAAACCGCTTTTCAGCCTGGCAGCAATGACGAAAATACAAATACGAATCCTATGCCGGCTCCAACTGTGACAAAATATGATTTTGCCAAGATCATCAATGGAAAATATCCAAAAAACAGTAAATTGACTATTAAGCGTAAAAAAACAGGTGATATTCAGCTTTTCATCAAAAATGCTGCTGCAAAGGATACCATCAAAAAGGTTTCTTACAAGGTCACAAGTGGTGCAAAATATATCAAAGTGAAAAATTACGGTATCTGCACAGACAACAAGGATTACTTTACAGATCTGCGTATTACCGGCAAGAAAAAGGGGACTGCAAAAATTAAAACAACCGTAACCTTAAAGAACAACCAAACAAAAAGCTACACCTTTACAGTAAAAGTAAAATAGCTTCCTGATTTTCAAAATATTCTACTATTTGTCACAACAAAAAAGGCTCCTGTATAAAAATACTCCAAAAAATTATAACAATAGTACAATTTTTTAAGATAAAGCTATCATTTATTGACATTTTTGCATAAAAGCGTATAATTATAAGAAATATAAAATTCACAAACTACTTTGAGGAGGATTTAAAAATGAGAATTTCTAAAGCAACTAAGAAAACTATGTCAATCGCAATGGCAATGGCAGTAGCAGTTACATCTATTACTGCAGTTCCAGCAAACACTGCAAGTGCTAAGTCAAACAAGGTAACCGCAAGAGCTTATTTCGCTGGTGATACAAAAGCCGGTAACTGCACATGGATTGCCGGTGACGGTAAGACAGCTAAGGCTGTAACAAAGACTGTAACTCTTTCTAAGGGTAAGAAGACAACTGTTACACTTACAATCAAGAACCCAGGTAAATCTAACGGCAAGAAGATTTCAAAGATCAACGCAGCTACAGTATTTACAGTAGATTTAGTAAATGTTCTCAGCTCATATAAGAAAGTAAAATGCTCTAACATCTCTGTTAAAGCTGATGGAAAAGCTGTAAAGGTTAAGAAAGTATTCCAGGGATCTTTCGAGAAGAACAAAGCTGACAGCAAGAACAACTGGAGATTATCTTTCTACAATCAGTGGGGTAATCAGGGTGACAACTCTGCTAAGACAAACAAAGCAAAATCATTTGCATTCAAGAAGAATCTTACTGTTACATTCACAGTTGTAGCAAAATAATAGATTTTAATAGTTTATCTCTTTTTTATCACAACAAAAGCCTGAAGAATCATTTTTCAGGCTTTTGTTTTTTTATAATGTAAATTACTCGTACACCATACAGTTTGAGCAATTAAGCTTCTTCTACCAGTCCATCCAGACGTGATTTCACTTCATCAGAAGAAGTCAGGATCATATCTGCTGATGCTGCGATTTCTTCCGAAACGGCTGCCAGATTCTGTGTTCTTCCATTTACATCTCCCACAATTTCCAAAAGCTTCTGGGCATCCTCCATAATACCTCTGACAGAGCCTAAGATCCTCTCCTGCGTTTCGCTGCTTCGGGAAGCAGTTTCTCTTGAATTTCCTGCAAGGTTATTGATCTCGCCTGCTACAACTGCAAAGCCTTTTCCTGCCTCTCCCGCACGTGCCGCTTCAATCGAAGCATTCAGTGCCAAAAGGTTGGTCTGGGAAGCGATCGATACGACTTCCTCGTTATTTTCTGTCAATTCCTGAATCAGCTGGTCGATCTTTTTCATCGATTCATTCAGATCACTACAGAATTTCGTTACATCCGCCATGTAATTAGAAATATTAGTGCACTCTTCGGCACTGCTGCTATTTCCCTGCGCCATCTCACTGACAGCCCGGTAAACCTGCTCAAACTGCTGATCGATATCCGCAACCGTTTCCATAATCTTCTTACGCTGATTAGTAATCATCGTTTTCTCTTCTTCAACCTGGCTAGCCAGATCTAACGCATTATTTTTCTCAATCTCAACCTGATCTTTTATGTAATAAATACAATTTTCCTTGTGATTAAATCCGTTATGAATGGCAACTGCCATATCGCGACAGCTCTCATATCCACAGCAGGAACAATTAATCTGTCGGGATTCCTTCGTTGTCTTACCCATGTCCTGATAGATGGTTTCAAACTCAGCCTGACTTGGCATTGCATAGGAACAGACATCTGAAAAGTCATGATAGGTACACAGATAATCATTGATATCAAGCTTAGCAAACTGTTTATTCAGCTTTTGCAGACGCTTCTTTGGAGAAAGCTTCCTAGACCACGTATGGCCTGACTTGTCATTTTTACTGTTTTTGCGGATGCGCATCATTTCCTGCAAAGCATCGTCTGTCACTGCCTTTGTATCCTCAACAGCGGTTCCATACAGACAGCCTGATCCACAATTTAAGGCATCTATAAACAAATATGGTGTACTGCCACCGGCAATCTGCTTCTTATGCGTTTCTAAATATTGATACATATGCTTCTCGCCCTCAATCTGACGAATAAAAACATCCTCTCCGAGGAACCAGTATACATTTTCCTTTAATCCACCAGGCGTCGGATATACAGAGCCAAGACCGTATTCAATCTCGTCTTTGCATGGTGCTCCCGATATCCGATGCTCTCTGACATACTGCATCAGATGATCAAAGGTTACATTATAAGAAACCAGTCCCTTTCCACGCTCAGAATTAATTTCAAGCTTCTTTGCGATACACGGACTGATAAATGCCAGTTTGTCTGTTACTCCCATTTCCTTTTTCGCATAGATTGCAGCACACATCATCGGACTCTGTACCGGAAAAAGTTTTGGAATCAGCTCCGGTATATACCGCTCTACATAGCTTACCACCGCCGGACAGGGCTGCGATATTCCGCCAACAAAATCATGCTGCTTAATATAATTTAGATATGCCCATGTCGTAATGTCTGCGCCAAAGGAAACGCTGATAATGCGATTGACGCCCATCGCCTTAAGTCCACCCAGTACACTTTCATACTCTTTTGGATAATTTGCCAAAAATGCCGGTGCTAACAGCAGAGAAATCTTTTCTCCGCGCTGTAATGCCGCAAAAAATGCTTCCGTATCATCCTCAAACTCGCGTGCATGATGCTCACATGCATCAAAGCATGCACCACAGGCAATACACTTCTTGGGATCTACGTCAATAACATTTCTACCATCCTCTAACTCAGTTGCAACTGTTGCTCCTACACAACTACAGACCCCAATACACTTATTGCAGCCTACGCACTTGTCATTTGTCTTAATCAGTTGCACGATGTTCTCTCTCTCCATATTGATTTCCTCTCTTTTCGATTGATAATAATAAAGAACACAAAAGATTTGTCTGCCCTGATCACTCCCCCCAGTCTATAGATAAAACATATCTTAAGTATACCATTTATAGCATAATAACGACAATAGGATTTCCTGACTTTTTTGTTACTTTCTTCTTCATTTTGCAAAATATAACCGTTACTTTTTGTTATTTTTGCACAACTTCTGCACAACTTTTCAAAAGAAAAATTGAATTTTTTGCAATATAATGGTATACTATAGTTAAGAAAAATACGAAAGATATCAATATGCGAAGATAGGAGGGTAATGTTATGGCACATAAAGTTATATGTATTAACCGCCGCTGTGGCAGTGGTGGACACATCATCGGTGAAATGGTTGCAAATCAACTGGGTATTAAATATTATGACAAAAATCTGCTCACTCTCGCTCTGGAATATGGTGGATTAACCGAATCGAAGGAATACCAGAACGCAGATGAGAAAGCTACCAATTCTGCTTTTTACCGTCTTTTATATGAGGGAAATGAAAAGGTAGAAAAGGGCAAACCGGCAACAGATACATTATTTCAGCTCCAGAGAGATCTGATGCGTGAAATCGTCCAAAAGGAAGACTGTGTAATCGTTGGTCGATGTGCTGACTTCATTTTAGAAAATGATGATGTAAATCTTCTCAGCGTTTTTGTAACTGCTTCTTTAGAGTATCGTGTCAACCATCTGATGGAGATTGATCACTTAAACAAGCGTCAGGCACTCGCTCAGGCAAAGAAGATTGATAAGCGTCGCGAAAGCTACTATCACTATTTTACAAAACGTGAGTGGAAAGATGCAAAGCACTATGATCTTCTCTTGAACAGCCAGCGTCTTGGATTTGACAAATGTACGAAGCTGTTATGTGATTACTATCAGAATATTTTATAGACTATAGAATGATGATATGTTGCAACAGAGATTTCTTTCAGAGATTTCTGTTGCATTTTTTACTTTATAGGATTAGGGTGTCCAAAGGGCGAAGCCTTATAAAGAAAGTATCTTTTGACACCCTAGTACAGCGAATATTAAGTAATTGGTAGTTTGACTTGCTTATTTTCTTGATAGCACTACTCCCCAAGCCTCGACGTAGCCACCGCTACGCCTGCGTTTGTGAAGTAGCACTCTCAGAAAAATCTTCTACGTCAAACTATCCAAAACTTAATTTTCGCTGTACTAGTCTTTATAGGAAACTTCTTGTTTCCTCCTACTGATAGAATATCACTCCTGCTTCTTTAGAAAAGCAAAAAGTGACTGCACATACAGTCACTTTTTGTAAGATGGGAACAAATATAAAATACAAGAAATGTTTGCTATAATAACGTAAGACAACTTAACATCAAAATAACGAAACATTCAAACTACAAGAACAATTCTACCACATTACCGTAAAAATTCAACATTTTTACGGTAACTTTTTCATTTTTATGAAATACTTCTAATTTTTCTATGTATTTTCTTTCATTTTTCGTATCCTTTGTACAGAATCACAACTATTTCCCTTCTGCTAAAAGCAAGCCTTATCTATTTTTGCAGCTTCATGTAGGATTCGCTGATAGAAAAGTATCCCAACTTTTGCAATCTCTGACAGTTTTCTTACACGAAGTATAAAATGACGCAGGCAGCAAATACTAGAACTGTTACTATTCAACCTATATGGCTTTCTCCTGTATCATACAGATAAAAGTTCTCTATCTGATACGACAAAAAGCCATATATAGCACAGCATGGAAATTGGTGTGAAAATGCAATTTTTTACACACGGGATTTGTGTCTGCGCGCACTTGACGCAACCCCGTTACATGCAAAAACGTGCGCAGAAATGAGGATTATCATGAAAGAAAAAAACTTTTTAAACCGCTTTTCAGGAAACAATGCTTCTGACAATAGTTCCAATGCATCTGACACAAGCAACTCTTCAAACGCATCTAATGCAAACAATACTTCAAACAACTCAAATGCAACGGACACTTCAAACAGTTCCAAAAACGGGAGTAACCGCAGTCAGTCCAACCAGTCATCCAATCGTAGCAGCCGCGCTAAAGTATCAGGAAAAAGCAGTAATCAATCCTCAGATAACAGCTCTGACGCTTCTGATAACTCTTCTAACTGCCGTTAGATAGCCTTTACTTTACTATGTCAGTCTGACTTTCGCTCTACCAGTCCTACACTGTCATAGTAACCGACTTTCTACACTTTACCGGAAAGAATATCTTTTCTTTCCGGTATTGTACATATTCCAGAAACAACATAACACAAAACAGACTAATGCCTGTAAACTATGATTCTGTATCGTACATATTTTCAGAAGCAACATAAAATAATAGCAAAGGATAACTGTTGTGCCTCGTTGGCATACCTTTCCATAAGGTATCTGCCGACGTACACATAAGCGATATCTGATAAATCGGTTATGTGGTAAAATGCACAGAAATGAGGAGTACTATGCAATTTAAGATCATTTCCTGTGAAATGTTAGAAGAATATCTGCTGCGCACAGACATCCTTCTTCTTGACCTGCGTGAGCCAGACGACTACAACGCAGAACACATTCCCGGTGCGCTCCGTGTCGATTGGGAAGACCTCGAAAAAAACATTGCTTCTATTCTCTTAGGTCTTTCTTTTACTCCTGCATGGATTATTTTATATTGCGACCACGGTAATACCAGCCTCCTGACCGCACGGGATCTTGCCAGAAACGGCTATCCTGTAATCAGTCTGAATGGCGGATTTGCCTATTGGAAATCATACCAGTCCCACAAGGCAGCTACTTGAACGCCCATTTTTCTTATGATAGAATACCTTTTAAGGCAGTTTATTTCATGGTCTGTTTCTTTCTGACATATACTGATAGAAATATTCCTTTCTGCCGTGTCTGCGTACACAAGACACAATATCATTTTAGCTAGATCAGATTCGTGTGCAGAAAAGAGGTTTTATATGAATCAATTTACAAAAATACTTTCAAACACCTTGAGTAAAATAGACGATTTCGTCTGGGGCCCTTTTATGCTGATTCTTCTTGTCGGCACCGGCATTTTCCTTACGATCCGTACCAGAGCTTTGTGCTGGCGCAATCTTCCTTACGCATTAAAGAGTGTCTTAAGTCGGGAAGCCAGAGAGAAGAAGGGCGATGGTGATGTTTCGCCTTTCTCTGCTCTAATGACAGCCCTCGCTGCTACAATCGGCACCGGAAACATCGTTGGTGTGGCAACTGCTATGCTCTCCGGCGGTCCCGGTGCTTTGGTCTGGATGTGGATTTCTGCTGCTTTCGGTATCACCTCCAAATTCAGTGAATGTATGCTCGCAATCAAATACCGTGAAATAAACGACCGCGGTGAAATGTCCGGTGGACCGATGTATACCATGAAAAAAGGCTTTCGCCATAAAAAGCTTGGTGCCGCCTTTGGATGGTGTTTTGCACTTTTTGCCGTGATCGCTTCCTTTGGTATCGGTAATCTGACTCAGGCAAACTCTATCTCTACCGCCTTAACAGCAACCTATCATGTGCCTGCATATGTCACCGGTGCTATAATCACTATTCTTGCATTGTTGATCATTATCGGCGGAATCAAATCCATCTCTAAGGTATCACAGGTTGTCGTTCCGCTCATGGCAATCTTTTATATTCTTTCAGGTATCATCGTCATCTTCGGAAATATCGCAAACCTTCCATCCGGTATCGCCATGATCTTTAAAATGGCATTTTCCGTCAAAGCAGTCGGCGGCGGATTATGTGGAAGTATCGTAGCTTCCATGACACAGGCTGTCCGATACGGTGTTGCCCGCGGTGTCTTTTCCAATGAAGCCGGTATGGGTTCTGCTGCGATCACCGCTGCTGCCGCTACAACTACCGATCCGGTTCGTCAGGGATACATTAATATGACCGGTACCTTTTGGGACACGATCGTTGTCTGCACGATTACCGGTCTGTGCATCGCAAGCTCCGGTGTGCTTGGCAGTACACAGCTTGCCGCTACAGGAAGCTACTCGTGGCAGGAAGATCATCTTGTCATAGACTCTGTCGAACAGAATGATAAAAAGGCTGTAGTGACAAACTACACGGTTTCTATGGCTGGCAATGTACTAACCCTGCGTCAGGACAGCACAGATACGACTCTCACCCTGACAAAAAGTTCTAAGGGAAAAGAATCAGCAACTCAAACCAACACAGAAAGTTCCGGAAAGACTGCTGATGTTCCATATAATATTACCGGAAGCTGGAATGATCCCTCCGGCAACGCATACATATTTGGTTCTGATAGCAGCTACCGTTACAGGCATGTGGTAGAAGGTTCTGCACTGACAATTTCTGCCTTCCAAACGGTTCTCGGTGGATTTGGAGGAGCTCTGATCACAATTTCGATCACACTCTTTGCCTTTTCTACAATATTAGGCTGGGAATACCACGGTGAGAAAGCATTTGAATATATACTTGGAACGCATCGTTTCAATATGATCTACCGTATTCTTTTTTCACTGCTTGCTTATGTCGGCGCAACAACGACATTGGAAATTGCCTGGACATTTTCAGATATTGCTAATGCTTTGATGGCAATTCCAAACTTAATCTGCCTTCTGGCTCTTAGCGGTGTGATCAAAAAAGAACTGGAACGTTACCAGCCTATTTTAGAAGCAGAAAAAAGAGAAAAAAGGAAAATTAAATCATGACCCCCTCGCGGCAGTCGCCAAATGCGAGCAAGCTCGCGCTTGGCTCATTGCTTCGCGGGAATAAACAACACACGAATGGAGATAGATATACTATGGATAGCTTTATTTACAGCTTAAATGCAACCGTACCTATTTTTTTGATCATGATCATTGGAAATGTATTAAACCGCATCGGATTGATCGACAAACATTTTTCTTCTATCGCAGATAAGTTTGTTTTCAAGCTCTGCCTTCCCTGCATGCTCTATCTGAGTCTTGCTGATACAGACATACGCCATAATTTCGATGGAAAATACATCGGTTACTGCTTTATTGTCACACTGCTATCCATCGTATTGATCTGGTTCTTTGCAAAGCATCTGATGAAGGACAAAAGCATGGTAGGAGCCTTTGTGCAGGGTTCCTACCGAAGCAGTGCCGCTATCCTTGGCATGGCTTTCATCCAAAATATCTATGGCACCGCTGAGATGGCTCCTTTAATGATCATCGGCTCTGTTCCTCTTTATAATATTTTTGCCGTTGTCGTTTTGACAATGGAAAGCAATGATAAGGATGCCGGAGATATCTCTACACGTATTAAGTCTTCCCTGATCGGCATTCTGAAAAACCCTATTATCATCGGCATCGTGCTTGGTCTGATCGCATCATACTTTTCCTTTTCTTTGCCACATATGTTAGATAAAACCGTGCAGAATCTCAGCGTAATGACATCACCTTTAGCCTTGATCTCTATCGGTGCTTCTTTTGAAGGTAAAAAGGCAATCGCAAAAATAAAGCCAACCGCGATCGCTTCTTTTCTAAAGCTGATCGGGTTGGCTGCTATCTTTTTACCTGTTGCAGTCTGGCTTGGCTTCCGTGACCAGAAGCTGATTGCCATTATTATCATGTTAGCTTCTCCATGTACTCCTACATCCTATATCATGGCTAAAAACATGGATGGCGATGCGGTACTGGCCTCCAGTATCGTTGTCACCACAACTCTATTATCTTCGCTTACGCTGACAGGCTGGATCTTCCTCGCCCGTCTTATGGATTATATCCGTTAATGCATTTATGTATTAATGCTGTTTTTTCTGTTCCTCTATCGCAAGGAGTGTGCGCTGGCTTCCTTCTAAATCTTTCAGAATAACGTATTCTTCCTTGTGATTGTCCTGTAACAGCTCTTTTAACTCTGTCGCGTTCTGATTAACATACCGAGCAATGATCTTGGCAGCTTTCATTGTATGGTCATTTACCGCTGAAACGACCTGATCAAACTGCTCCTTATCAAGCTGTGTTACAGCCTGCTCTGTCACATTGCCTGCACTTTGCTCTACGCTGTTTTTCTGTTCCAAAAGCAGCTCGCTTACCTGTCTTTGCTCTTCCATCTGTTCTAGAAGCTGATCCCCTACCTGACTCTGTTTGGTCATCTGCTCTAAAAGCTGTTCTCTTGTCTGACTTTGTTCCGTAAACTTCTCTAAAATCTGCTCACTTATCTGACTCTGGGCAGTAAGCTGCTCTAAGAACTCACTCTGCTCCTTACCCGTGCTTTGCTGCTTATGTGCTGTCACCTTCTCAGACAGCTTATCACTTGCCTCCTTTAGGGCATTCACTTCCTGAATAATAGCCTTTTCAAACTGAAGCTGCTCGTTTAATACATGATAAAGCTTCTGCTCGCGCTCTGCCTGATGCGCGGCATCTAACTCCTGTTTTGCCTCTATATATGCATAAATCCCATCATATACAAAATACACAAGAACTAAGATGACTACCGCAAGAAGTACACTTAAGCATACCCCTGTGAATGATTTTGATAAAACGTCACGAAAAATAATTTCTGCCAGAATACCTGCTATGCAGATCAAACCGGATAATAGTGTTGTTTTCTTTGCCTTCATGACTGCCTCCATTCCTATAATGACGAACTATTTAAGTATTCCTCTTGGAATGGTGTCAAATGATCAATTTCTTTTCCTAAGAAACGAAGCTTGCGGTTTGCCACTTCCAAATCTACCTCACGTGGTACAACGATCAGCTTTTCCTTAAGGTCTTTCTCATGCTCTACCAGATATTTTGCACTCAGTGCCTGAATGGCAAAACTCATATCCATAATCTCTGCCGGATGACCATCTCCTGCTGCCAGATTAACTAAGCGTCCCTCTGCCAAAACATAGATCCAGACACCGTTTGGCAATTTGTATCCCATGATATTTGCACGCATCTCCTGTTTTTCTACCGCAATCTCACGCAGGCGCTTCATATCGATTTCTACATCGAAGTGACCGGCATTGCACAAAATAGCGCCCTCTTTCATTTCCATAAAGTCCTCTTCGTCAATGACACCAGCACATCCGGTAACTGTCACAAAGAAATCACCCTGCTTTGCTGCTTCCTTCATCGGAAGAACCTCAAATCCATCCATAACTGCCTCAATCGCCTTAATTGGATCAATCTCAGTAACGATGACACGCGCACCTAACGCCTTTGCACGCATGGAAACGCCTTTTCCACACCAGCCATAACCGGCTACAACGACAATCTTTCCTGCAACGATCAGGTTAGTTGTGCGGTTGATGCCATCCCATACTGACTGACCGGTACCGTAGCGATTGTCAAATAAATGCTTACAGTCTGCATTGTTTACCATTACCATCGGAAACTCTAACTTCTCCTCTGCAGCCATCGCCTGAAGACGGATGATACCGGTTGTTGTTTCCTCGCATCCACCGATCACATATGGAAGCTGATCTCTTTTGGTTGTATGAAGCATATGCACCAGATCTCCACCGTCATCAATAATGATATTTGCCTGATGCGATAACGCTTCTGCAATATGCGCCTCGTACTCTTTTTCTGTTGCTCCATGCCATGCATATACGTTTAATCCTGCATCAACAAGTGCTGCTGCAACATCATCCTGCGTTGACAGCGGGTTACTTCCCGTAATATACATTTCTGCTCCACCGGCAGCTAACACCTTGCAAAGATAAGCTGTCTTAGCCTCCAGATGGATTGACAGTGCAATCTTCTTTCCCTCAAATGGTTTTTCCTTTCGGAAATCTTCCTCTAAGCTGCGCAGTAATGGGCAGTTTCTTCTAACCCATTCAATCTTATGCGCTCCTGATGTTGCTAAGCTAATATCTCTGATCTGACTCATCTTGTACCTCCATATCATATTCTAATCATTAATCTATTATTCCACCATACAACAGACTGGAAAGGTCAATACCGGTTGTATCCTGTACCTTCTGTAATAATCCGATGGTGTCCATTTCCATCTGATACTGTAACATTTCGCTAGAATCTGTTACATCATAAATCTTTGCATCCTCAGAAGGCTTAGTGCTTTCCACATCCGCATGATTCTTCATGGTCATATCAATTGTAACAAAGGTTTCCTTTCCGGCAAGTACCTCTAACTTACTTGTAGATTTTTCGATATCTCCCTTTGCGCTAACCCGCAGCGAATAGTTGGCAAGCTCCGACGTCGCTTCGCTGGAATATGTAATGGTTCCGCTTGCTTTTCCTTTGAGTATCTTGGAAAGATCATAATCTTTTACCTTGACCTTCAAAAGATTTTCTGTTGTTGCCAAATCTGTAATCTCATCCTTCAAAGACTCGCCAGCATCTAACGCAAACTCACCATTCAGTACACCGTTTTTAAGTGTTCCCTTGCCATAAAAATCAACATATTCTGTTCCATTTACCGTAACCTTGAAGGTAAATCCAAACTTTTCTCCATCCTGCGGATATAAGATATCTACTACAGCCTTATCCTTGCTGTCCTTGATCGTGATGGTTCTTCCCACAATCTTTTCATCATCCGCAATATGTGTTTCCATTGTCAATGTACCATCAGATGAAGCATCTTTTTTGTTTTCTTTTAACATATCATCTAATGAATTGGTAAATGATGTATAGCTGTCATCATCCATTTTGGAGATAAGCTTTTTGATCTCCCCATCTTTTTTCAGCTCCTTTAGAAGCTTTTCATAAAGGGCATCCGCTTCTTTTGCTTTCCATGTGACAGTATATTTGTCCGTTGTCTGCAAAATTCCCTCTGCTTCACAGCCGCCTTCCTTTTTAGTCACATTCTTTGCACTGTCGATCAAAATATCTGTATAACGGTTATAAATCTTTACTAAATCTGCAGTCTTTGGAAGCTCTGTTGACATATCTGCAAGTGATAGCATCGAAAGAGTTGCGCCCATCGTATTTTCATCACTCAGAGCAGAAGACAGATTAAGATAAGACTTTGTAAGCTCCGGAATCTGCATATATTCCTTCTTTTGCTCTGTATCCAGATACGTTTTAAGCGTCACAAGATCGTTGTCATTCACCCCAAGCTTTATGGTACCGGAGTAAGCCTTCTTTTCCTTGCTGCTATTGACTGCAAGTGCTATATTGTCCATCTTAGAAGCATCCAATCCGCTTAAAGAAAGTAAGGACTTTGCCGTATCCGAAAGCTTAAGCTTCATATCGACACTTCTGCCATAGGAATCCCCACTGCCATAGCTTTTATATACCTTGTCATAGTAACCCGATAAAAGATCTGCCGCTTCATCACGATTTGCTTTCTCCACATGCTGATAATACTCTGTTGTACTCATCATCGCCTTACGGACTACCGGAATCATTTTTGCACTGGCTACAGCCCCCACTGCAAGCACTACAACAATGATCAATGCCAACTTTACCTTAAACTGTTTACTCTTTTCTTTCATTTTTTCCCTCATTTCCACGCAGCACTGCGCATATTATTATCAGACAGAGAACGGGCATCTGTACATACTGTTTCTACTCATCCTCTGCCGGATTTCTCCTCATAAACTCCCTCTCGTATTCACGGATCAAAGGATAGTTTCTTTCCTTGACCCGCGGTTGTCTTCGCAAAATATTTTCCTTAATCCAATCCTTGACACTTCTTTCAATGTCCGGTGTTGTTCTTCGTAAAAATGCATTTCTCTGCTTAATCTCCTGAAATACTTCTTCGAGCCGGAACAACTGTTCTTCCATTGTCAGCGTTGAAAACGCCTTTACTTCGCCCGGATAAGTGACAAGCTTTTTCTTCTCCTCAAACGGAATAATATCCGGTGCATCTCCGTTTTCATTATAGATGGTCTGCAAATTGTTTTTCTTCAGGAAATCCAGATAGATTATAAAACGCTTGTCATGCTCCTTATGAATTGCCGTAAAGTCTGCCTTCTCATACAGGTCAAAAATAGAAGTCTCCTTATTCAGATCCTTCATGAGCATATGTGGAATATGATGATAATCAACTAACTCCATAATCCTCTGATCTGACACAATGATATAGCAAGGTGTTCCCGCCAGAATAGACGCAATGTTTCCATGAATACGGCTTCCAAATGACAAATCCTTTTTACTAAGATAGTCTAACCATGACGGCACATTGACAAAGCTGATTCCCTTTCCGGTGCGGTACACCGAATTGGTAAAATCGACCGGAAAATGCTTCGGAATCTTCTTTCCAAAATCCGCCGGATAGCTTCTTCCCACGTACATTCTTGCAATCTCTTCGATTACCTGTGGTACATAATTATAATGCGGAATTTCTTTGCGGCTGCGTGCCAGAAAATCATGAAACTTCTGTGGCAGACTGATCTTAGAGTTGATGCTGACATTGGACTTTGGTGTCAGTTCATTGATATGCATCTTCGGAAGCTCTTTACCAAACATATACAGGGATGGACAGCCGATCACCGTATAATCTCTCTCTGCCTGAAAGCCTAAGCCTGACAAGTACTCCGCCGTAAATTCCCCACGTAGCCCGACAATATTAGATTTCTTTAAGACAGCCTTCATAAATTCTTTTACGACTTCGTCTAACTCAGCATTGTTCACATCCTTACCGATGCCTGCCTGCGCTCCGACACCGACTACAACACAAGGAATCTTTAGATTATTTACTAATTTTGTCACTTCCTGCAGCTCGCTCATAAAGGATGCACGGAATGCATTTGCAAATGGCAGGACAAGACATTCATAATTCGCATTGATCTGATCTATATCCCATTTGGTAAATTTTCTGGAAGTGTTGATCGTGTCGATCACAACATCCTCGCACAACAGGGTGCGATATACACTTGTCTGAAACAACATATTTCCAATGTTATTTCCAATCATATTTTTCATGATTACTTCTGATGGCTGATAACCGATCAGTGGGGACATCCCCGCTCGCAATAAAATCTTTTTCATGACTTCCTCCGTGAATTTATTTTACGAAACAATTCATTATTCTTCGTCCATCTGATAATCTATCTGTAACAGCTTTAATCCCCTCGCCGGTGCTGTCGGCCCTGCCTGACTCCTGTCAGCCAAAGCAATGATCTTATCCATGTCTTCCGGCAAAATATTCCCCTTACCAACCTCTAATAAAGTCCCTACAATAATACGCACCATATTATACAAAAAACCATTTCCTCTGACCCGTACACAGATCTTTTCCTGCATCTGTTCTATCGTTAGGTCATAAATAGTTCTTACTGTCGTCTGTACCTGCGCTCCAGCAGAACAAAACCCTGCAAAATCATGTTCCCCTAAAAATGCCTTTGCAGCCTGTCGCATCTTTCCCACATCCAGCACACCATAATAAAAATAGGCCGTATTGCGATACTCCGGCAACGGAAAGGTACGATTGATAATCGTATATTCGTATGTTTTTCTGCAATTACAGTGTCTTGGATGAAACATATCCGAAACCTGTCTGGAACACTGTATCACGATGTCCTCCGGCAAGCGCTGATTTAGCGCATAAGAAAACTTTTCCCCCGGAATCCTCGATTCTGTGTCAAACACGGCAACATTTCCCAATGCATGTACTCCTGCGTCTGTACGACTGGCACCGATCACCTGAATGTTTTCTCCTGTCAGCTCACTGATGGTCTGATTCAGTACTCCTTCAATCGTAACGGCTGATGGCTGTACCTGCCAGCCGTGATAATTTGTTCCGTCATAAGACACAACAAGCATAATCCGCTTCAATCCGACACCTCCGCACTTTGTATTATCTTTACTATCTTACCCTATTTTGTTGATTTTCTCAACATTTCGTTCTTATTTTGTCAAAAAAACGTAATATAAATGTTATTTTTTTGCAACATTCCCAGCTGTTCCTGCGAAACTATGTCCCTTCTTACCGACACCAGATATTAGAAAGTGACAAATCTCTGCACCAGATAGAGCACTATCAGATAGAACAGACAGATAAGATAAGCCATGCCATCCCTTCCCTGATAATGCAGTGGATACATCTTGGTACGTCCTTTTCCGCCATGATAGCATCTGGCATCCATCGCAAGCGCCAGATCATTGGCACGGCGGATAGCAGATACAAAAAGCGGCACTAAGATTGGCAGCATGCTTTTTAAGCGCTGCATCACGTTACCGGATTCAAAATCCGCTCCTCTTGCCGTCTGGGCTTTCATAATCTTATCTGTTTCTTCCACAAGAATAGGAATAAAGCGCAGTGCGATCGACATCATCATCGCAATCTCATGTACCGGTACACGGATATGACGCAATGGCCCCAAAAGCCGTTCCAAGCCATCTGTAAGCTGATTCGGTGTCGTTGTAAGTGTCATAAGCGAAGAGCCTAATATCAGAAAGATCAGGCGCATAGAAATAAAGACTGCCTTTTGCAAACCTTCCCATGTAAGATTTATGACACCCAGACGGAAAAATGTAGTTCCCGGTGTCCAGAACAGATTAAGAAGTGCCGTAAAGATTAACATAAAAAAGATTGGCTTTAATCCCCGTACAATATACGAAAACGGAACCTTGGAAAGATATACCATCGCAGCAAAAAAGCCAATTGCCACGATATATCCTGCAAATCCGTCAAATAAAAACAGGGAAATAATATAGGCGATCGTCGCAATGATCTTTACGCGCGGGTCGAGCCGGTGGATCACAGAATCCTTCGCATAATACTGTCCAATTGTTATATCACGAATCATATGACACCTTTTTTTCCTTCCCAAGCCATTCGGTAATGGCTTTAATACTTTCCTGTACCGTCAGACAGTCTGTTCTGACATCTGCTCCCTGTGCTTTTAAGTGGTGCATCAGTCTGGTTGCCTGCGGGATTCCCAGACCAATCTGTTCTAACTCTTTCTCATATTGGAACACCTTACGCGGTGTGCCATCCAGAACAACCTCTCCACGGTTCATCACAACAACGCGCTGCGCATACTTTCCTACATCATCCATACTGTGAGAAACAAGTACGATCGTAATCTGTCTTTCCCGATGCAGTTTGCAGAGCAGTTCAAAGATTTCTGTTCTTCCTGTCGGATCTAAGCCTGCCATCGGCTCATCTAAGACCAGAATTTCCGGTTCCATCGCCAGTACACCGGCAATCGCTACTCTTCTTTTCTGTCCACCGGATAGAGCCAGCGGAGATACATCATAAAGATCATCACTGATTCCAACATCCTTCAAAGCCTGAAAGGCATTCATCTGCACCTTTAGCTGCTCCCAGCCCATATTACGCGGGCCAAATTCCACATCCTTTTGCACGGTTGCTTCAAACAACTGATGTTCCGGATACTGAAACACAAGTCCTACCTTACTTCGAAGCAGTTTTAGTGAAAAGCCTTTCTCTGCTATATCCTGTCCATGAAATAAGATCTGTCCCTCTGTTGGTTTTTCCAGACCGTTCAAAAGCTGTATCAGTGTAGACTTACCGGAGCCGGTATGACCTACAATCGCTAAAAACTCATTTTCTCTAATTTCCAGATTAACATTTTTCAGTGCCTGTTTTTCATCACTGCCTCCCTGCCCATACGTGTATCCCACATTTTTTAATACAATTGACATGACAATCCTGCATTCCTTTCTAAACCCACAAACTTTGGACTATAGACACAATATTTGCAGAGCAACCACTTTTTCCCTGCAAGAATTTATCTGTTAAGCTATCACCTTATGCTCTAAGTTTTTGCAATTCCAGCGCCAGTTCTTTTTCTGTCAGCACATCACACGATACCGGAAATCCTGCCTTCGCAAGTCCCTGCGCGATCTGTGTGATCTGTGGTGCTTCCAATCTGCACTCCCGCAAGGCTTCCACCTGACAGAACACTTCACGCGGTGTCCCTTTACATGCCACTTTTCCTTTATTCATCACATAAACATAATCGGCATTCGTTACTTCTTCCATATAGTGCGTGATCAAAATAATGGTAATATGCTCATTCTTATTCAGACGCTGTATCGTTTCCAACACACTTTTTCTTCCCTGCGGGTCTAACATTGCCGTCGCTTCATCAAGGACAATACACTTTGGACGCATCGCCATAATCCCTGCAATCGCCACGCGCTGCTTCTGACCGCCGGAAAGATGATTTGGAGAATGCTTTCGATATGCTTCCATCCCAACTTCTTTTAAAGATTCTTCTACTCTCTGTAAAATCTTATCCGTTGGAACACCTATATTCTCCGGGCCAAATCCCACATCTTCCTCTACTACATTGGCAATGATCTGATTGTCCGGATTCTGAAAGACCATACCAACCGTCTGACGAACCGGCAATGCATTCGCTGCTTCTGAAGTATCCATGCCATCTACATAGAGAGTACCCTCTGTCGGAAATAAAAGGCCATTCAGGTGTTTGGCAAATGTGGATTTTCCGGAACCATTTGCGCCAAGAACAGCGATAAAATCTCCTTCTTTCGCCTCAATCGACACCCCGTCAACCGCACGGATGATTCCGATCACATCACCGTTTTCATCCCGACGGGAATATTCGTGCGCCACATCCTTTGCTTCTATTATATTTGCTCTATCGTCCATGCTTCTCTCCATTTAATCCTGATTTGTCTGTTTTAAGCCACAATACCATACATTTTACACGTTTTCCCTCTATTCCGCAAGTTGCACATCATAGCCTGTACCCTTCTTCCGTTTCCTGTCAAGGTAAAAAGAAAAAATACAGCTTATTCCCTCTGTATGCTGCTATCATAACAGCAATTTTCTATAAGTCAAAAAAAGCTTTTCCGATGAGTTACCTCACCAGAAAAGCTTTTTTATTGAAATTTATTATGATTAAACTAATTCAATAAGAACCTGCATTGCAGCATCGCCCTTACGCTGACCAATCTTAACGATACGTGTGTAACCACCGTTACCGTTACGCTCAGCATACTTTGGTCCTAATTCATCTAAAACCTTAGCTGCTACATCTACAGTCTTAGTGTTCTGCTTACGTCCCTTTGTTTCAGAAGGAACTTCAGTTACATTGAAAAGAGTCTTCTGCATCTGTCTTCTTGCATGAAGTCTTGAAGGCTGATCTTTCTTGATCTCCTTTTCTACTTCATCATATACAGTCTGCTTCTTACCGTCTACGACTTCTTTTACTCTCTTGCCATCTTTGTCCTTGCGGGCAACTTTAGCAGTAACTTTAACTGTATCGAAATTATTGCACTCTTTGATACCTAAAGCAATGATACCTTCTGCAATTTTACGGATTTCTTTTGCCTTTGCTTCCGTAGTAACAATCTTACCATAGTATAATAAGTCTGTTACCTGATTGCGGAGCAATGCTTTTCTCTGGCTGGAAGTTCTTCCAAGCTTTCTATAACCTGCCATTGTGCTTACCTCCTAATTATTGTCATCGCCTAAGTTAAGGGATAAACCTAATTCCTTCAACTTAGCTAATACTTCTTCTAAAGATTTACGACCAAGATTCCGAACCTTCATCATATCTTCAGATGTACGGTTACACAGTTCTTCTACTGTGTCGATTCCTGCACGCTTCAAACAGTTGTAAGAACGTACAGAAAGCTCTAATTCATCAATGTTCATCTCAAGCACTTTATCCTTGCTGTCATCAACATTTTCAGCAATCACCTGGATTCCTGCTGTTTTGTCAGAAAGATTGATAAAGGATTTCAAATGATCACTTAATACCTTTGCCGCAAGACTTACTGCATCGCTTGGTTCAATCGTTCCATCTGTATATACTTCCAAAGTCAGCTTATCAAAGTCTGTAATCTGACCTACACGAGTATTCTCAATCTTGATATTTACTCTCTCTACCGGAGTAAAGATAGAATCGATTGCGATTACATTAATTGGTAAATCCTCTCTCTTGTTCTTGTCAGAGCTTACATAACCACGACCATTTACAATAGTCATTTCAATGTAAAGTCTGCAGTCAGGACCACCACTTAAAGTTGCAATAACCTGATCAGGATTCATGATCTCGATATCGGAATCAACCTGAATGTCTGCTGCTGTAACCACACATTCACCTGATGCTTCAATATAGGCTGTCTTAACTTCATCCGTCTCGCTATTATTCTTGATAGCCAGGCTCTTAATATTCATGATGATCTCTGTAACATCTTCCTTTACGCCAGGAATAGAAGAGAACTCATGAACGACACCATCGATTTTAATATGGCTTACAGCTGTACCCGGCAATGAGGAGAGCATAATTCTTCTGAGAGAATTACCCAAAGTCGTACCATATCCTCTTTCCAGAGGTTCAACAACAAAACGTCCATATCTCTTATCTTCTGAAATCTCTGCTATTTCAATATTTGGTTCTTTAAAATCTAGCACTCCCCGGACCTCCTTTTGGGTGTTAATGCTTACTAGCCTCGTATGCAGCACATGCTACATAATGTTATTATTTAGAATATAACTCGACGATAAGCACTTCATTTACAGGAACATCAATCTGCTCTCTTGTAGGAATTTCCTTAACTGTACCGGAAAGAGTTTCATGATTAGCCTCTAACCAGTCAGGAACTAATCTTCCGTCTGTTACTTCAAGGATATCCTTATATCTCTGAGCACCTTTGTGCTTCTCTTTAATTTCGATCACATCACCAGGCTTAACTTCGTAAGAAGGGATGTTTACACACTTACCGTTTACAAGTACATGCTTATGTCCAACGATCTGTCTTGATTCTTTTCTTGTACGGCCATATCCCATACGGAATAATACGTTGTCAAGTCTAAGCTCAAGGAGAATCATAAGGTTCTCACCAGTTGTACCATATTTTAATTTCTGTGCTCTAGCGAAATTGTTTCTGAAAGGTTTCTCTAAAACACCATAGATAAATTTAGCTTTCTGCTTCTCTTTTAACTGAAGTCCATACTCGCTCTGTTTTCTACCAGATCTTGGGTTTCTGTTTGATTTCTTATCAATTCCCAAAAATGCTGGTTCAAGTCCAAGAGTTCTACATCTCTTGAGTACCGGCACCATATCTCTTGCCATGTCTATTCCTCCTATATAAAATCAACTTATTTACTTTTACTCGCGCTATTCTCTGTGTGTCAATTATACACGACGACGCTTAGGTGGTCTACAACCATTGTGAGGTACCGGAGTTACGTCGCGGATGCTTGTAACATCAATACCGCATGCCTGTAATGCACGAATTGCTGCTTCACGACCTGAACCAGGTCCCTTTACCATAACGTCAACAGATGTTAAACCATGAGGAAGTGCAGCCTTTGCTGCTGTCTCAGCTGCCATCTGTGCTGCGTATGGAGTTGATTTCTTGGATCCTCTGAATCCTAATCCGCCTGCACTCGCCCAAGAAACTGCGTTTCCTTCTGCGTCTGTAAGCGTAACGATTGTATTATTGAAGGAAGACTGAATGTGTGCCTGTCCATGTCCGACATTTTTCTTGACACGCTTCTTGCTTGCCTTTTTTGCTACCTGTTTAGCCATTGTCAAACCCTCCTATAAGATTTGTACATAATTCCTATTTCGTAATTTTTTTAAGAATGATTATTTCTTCTTATTTGCGACAGTACGCTTTGGACCCTTACGAGTTCTTGCGTTTGTCTTAGTCTTCTGTCCACGAACCGGAAGACCCTTTCTGTGACGGATACCTCTGTAGCATCCAATTTCCTGAAGTCTCTTGATGTTCATAGCGATTTCTCTACGAAGATCACCTTCGACAGTCTGTGTCTCATCAATGACGTCACGGATACGAGCTACTTCTTCATCCGTAAGATCCTTCACACGTGTGTCAGGATTGACTTTAGCTTCTGCTAAAATGCGGTTAGAGCTGACTCTACCAATACCATAGATATAAGTAAGTCCGATCTCAACACGCTTCTCTCTTGGTAAATCTACACCACTAATACGTGCCATGTGTACTTTCCTCCATCATTTTTTGATTAATAGTTGATTGATTACAGTGCTTTGCACTGTCAGCCGCTTTAAATTGTAATCTTATTGCATAGACGATTCTTTTCCTTTTGCCACTATGGCAAAAAAATGTCGGGCTGCCTGCGAAATGGCAGCCGGTACTACGCCGCAGTCATCAATCTGCCGTTGATAAGACCAGCTCCTGGCGAAACCTTTCGCTTAACGCTAAGATGTGCAGCTCAGTGTCTTTCTGACTCTGCATAAATGACTCGCCGATCCACTGAAGCGGATAATCAGTCCGCCTACAATATCATAGTGCCTCTCGCACTATAACGAACAGAAAGCAAGTTCTATCGAAAGTGCGGAATCCTCCGCATCCTTAATTAGCCCTGTCTCTGTTTGTGTCTAGGATTCTCGCAGATTACTCTGACGCGACCCTTTCTCTTGATGACCTTACATTTTTCGCAAATCGGTTTTACTGAAGATCTAACTTTCACAGCAATAACCTCCTTTCAAAAAGTCCATTGTCTACTTTAACACAGTTTGTCTGGCATTGCAAGCAAAAAATTATGTTTTTCGAAAAAAAATTGGGCTGTCAGATCCGCTTCTTTTATTTAAGGCAGTTTTGGGTCTTTCTGCTTTAAAATTTCCTGCTGATCTGACAGCCCAATTTGTTAAAAAGGATTATATGAGAAATACTTAGGTGACTAAAAGGAGCTAAACATCCTCCCGATCACATAAGCTTATTAGCATCTGATATCTTATCAATGCTTAGTCTGTCCATAGTACGCATTGGCACCATGCTTTCTATAATAGTGCTTATCCTGCAGCTCCTGTGGTGCCGGCTGGTTCTGCGGATTGATCTGCTCGCAGCGCGCCGCCATTTTGGCAACCTCTTCTAAGACAACTGCGTTGTGTACGGCTTCGTTCGCATCCTTACCCCATGTAAAAGGACCGTGATTCTTGCACAGAACTGCCGGTGTAGCCTCGTAATCCAGTCCCATACGTTCAAACTCATCTGCGATCAGTACACCTGTGTTCTTTTCATATGCCTCTTCAATCTCTTCCTTCGTCAGATTACGCACACAAGGCACCTCACCATACAGATAGTCTGCGTGTGTGGTTCCATAGCATGGGATTCCTCTTCCTGCCTGTGCCCAGCTGGTTGCCCAGGAAGAATGTGTATGTACGATGCCACCTACATTTGGAAAACGGTTATACAGTACCACATGTGTCGCTGTGTCAGAAGAAGGATTGTACTCTCCTTCTACTTTATTTCCCTGCAGATCAACCACAACCATATCTTCCGGCTTTAGCTTGTCATAATCCACACCACTTGGCTTGATAACAAAAAGTCCCTTTTCACGGTCAATGCCACTGACATTTCCCCATGTAAATGTTACAAGCTCATATTTCGGAAGCAGCATATTTGCTTCATATACTTTCTTTTTTAATTCTTCTAACATAATTTACCATGCCTTTCTATTCTGCATCTGACAGCCGCTACAGCCTGCTGCATGTCTTTCTATTCTGCAACTGCAGCCGCCATAGCCTGCTGCATGCCAGTCTGCTTTCATCCCTGTGTCAATCTATAACACATTTACCGCTTCTTTTTCTACGGTAACACCCTTCTTATAGTTTTCAATGAATGCTTCAAAGCCTTCTGCATCTTTTGCATCCGGCTCTTCACTGATACCGGCATTTCCTGCAAACACTTTGTTAGACAGATAATCCTGTAACTCTTCTCCGTTTTCTTTCTTTATTAAATAAGAAGCTAACAGAGCCATACCCCACGGGCCGCCCTCGCCTGCTGTTTCCATCACAGACACCGGTGTATCAATCGCAGCTGCAAGAAGCTTCTGTCCCACGCCCTTTGTTGTAAAGTAACCGCCGTGACCAAGAATCTTGTCGATTGCTACATGCTCTTCCTTGATCAGAATGTCCATGCCGACCTTTAATGCACCAAGCGCACTGCACAAATGCATACGCATGAAGTTTGCAAGTGTAAATCTGCTTTCCGGTGTTCTGACAAAGAGTGGTCTTCCCTCGGACACACCGGTGATATTTTCTCCGGAATAATATCCATACGAAAGAAGTCCGCCACAGTCTGTATCACCTTCCATGGCTACCTTAAACAATTTATCAAACAGATCTTCTCTTGTCACATCGAGTCCAAAGCAGTCTGAAAATTCCTTGAAAAGTTCAATCCACGCATTGATATCTGATGTACAGTTGTTGGCATGAACCATAGCAACCGGACTTCCTACAGGCGTAGTAACCATATCAATCTCCGGATATACCTTCTGAAGCTGCTTTTCCAATACGATCATTGCAAACACTGATGTACCTGCCGAAACATTACCAGTGCGTACTCCTACGCTGTTTGTTGCCACCATACCGGTTCCTGCATCGCCTTCCGGTGGGCACAGAGGGATTCCTGCCTGCAGATTACCGCTCTCATCCAAAAGCTTTGCGCCTTCTTCTGTCAGCACACCGGCTTCTTCTCCTGCGTTCAGAACTTCCGGTAAAATCTCCTTTAAGCTCCACGGATATTTCTTGTCTTCGATCAATTTCTCAAACTTTGCGATCATTTCCTCATTGTACTGCTTTGTCTGATCATCAATCGGGAACATACCGGATGCGTCACCGATACCAAGCACCTTCTTGCCTGTCAGCTTCCAGTGAATAAAGCCGGCAAGCGTTGTCATGTATTTAATCTTTCCTACATGCTCTTCTCCATTTAAGATTGCCTGATACAGATGTGCAATGCTCCATCTTTCCGGAATATTAAACTGAAACAGATCTGTCAATGTTTTCGCCGCCGGACCTGTTGTGCTGTTGCGCCATGTACGGAATGGTACAAGAATGTCATCCTTTTCGTCAAATGCCATATAACCGTGCATCATCGCACTAAATCCGATCGCACCAATCTTTGTGATCGTAGCACCGTACTTTTTCTTTGCATCTGCTGCCATATTCTTATAACTCTCACGAAGTCCCTTCCAGATCTCATCCAGCGAATAAGTCCAGATACCATCAACTAACTGGTTTTCCCATCTGTAATTTCCGGATGCGATTGGCTGAAACGACTCATCAATCAGCACTGCCTTTACTCTGGTCGAACCAAACTCAATTCCTAATGTCGTTTTTCCACTCTCAATAATTTCTTTTAGTTGTTCCATCCTGTCCTCCTCTTTCTATACAAATAACGGATACGAAACTGCCATACTCCCTGTCTGTCCCAAAACAGGTACAGAAGTATCATTCACGCTATTGATTAATGATATACTACAGAATTCCACTTTAATTCATTGGTAAACTGTCTGATTGTGGTATCTTTGTCAATATATACTGCCTCGATACCCATGCTTGCAGCCCAGTCACCCATCTGCTGTGCAGTCAGATCATATGTAAATGCCGTATGATGTGCCCCGCCTGCCAAGATCCATGCCTCTGCTCCAGTCTGAAGATTTGGCTGTGGTGTCCAGAATGCTGTTGCAACCGGAAGCTTTGGCATTGGCTTTTCGGTCTTTTTGCAGTCTACGTCATTGATGATCAGACGGAAACGATCTCCCAGATCGATCAGGGATGTAGCAATCGCCTTTCCTTCTTTTGCCGTAAAGACAAGTCTTGCCGGATCTTCTCTGTCACCCATCGAAAGAGGCTGTTCTTTAATGGCAATCTTTCCATCCGCAATCGATGGGCATACCTCTAACATATGTGCCTGCAAAATTCCTTCTTTGCCCGGCACCAGATTGTATGTGTAATCCTCCATAAAGGATGTTCCCTTAGCGTCTTTCATGCCCTGTGTCATAATCTTCATCAGGCGCACCATCGCTGCTGTCTTCCAGTCACCTTCGCCACCGAATCCATAGCCTTTTTCCATCAGACGCTGGATAGCCAGTCCCGGAAGCTGCTTTAAGCTGCCAAGATCACCAAAGTGGGTAACGATTGCCTGATAATTTTTCTCTTCCATGAAACGTTCAAAGCCAATCTCTATGCCTGCCTGTACCGCAACATGCTCACGGAATTCTTTTTCTGCTCTGCCTTCCAGCAAAATGTCATATTTACTATAATATTCTTCTACCAGTGCGTCAATATCTGATTTTGAAACAGCCTGTACTACTTCTGCAATCTCATTGACCGGATATGCATCTACTTCCCATCCAAACTTAATCTGTGCCTCTACCTTATCTCCCTCTGTAACGGCAACATTTCTCATGTTATCAGCAATACGCATAACACGGATATGACTGCTCTCGATCACGCCGACTGCCGTGCGCATCCATGAGCCAATCCTTTTCTGTGTTTCTTCATCTGCCCAATATCCCATGACAACTTTTCGTTCCATATGTAATCTACTGAAGATATGACCATATTCCCTATCGCCATGTGCAGACTGATTTTCATTCATAAAATCCATATCAATCGTATCATATGGTATCTCACGATTATACTGTGTGTGCAGATGCAGTAACGGCTTTCTATACTCCTGCAGTCCTAATATCCATGACTTTGCCGGAGAAAAGGTATGCATCCACGTGATCACACCCGCACAGTTTTCATCCATATTTGCTTCGTTAAAGGTCTTGCGGATCAACTCATTGGTGATAAGTGTCGGCTTCCATACGATTTCATACGGAATATTACCGGATGCGTTTAACTTTTCAACAATCTCCTTTGCATGCTCTGCTACATGCGCCAGACACTCATCTCCATATAAATCCTGCGAACCGGTACAAAACCAAAACTGATATTTCTTCATTTCTAACATACTGATAACCCTCCATTCTGCCATCCCATACATGGCATCTCATAACAAAAACTTTGTTTTTGCTGTTATATCCCTATGTAGCTTAGAAAGCTGCTGCTTCCAAATATCGTTCAGATGCAGCAGCTTTCTTCTTTTTATTGATTTCTTTTATGCGTTCTTCTTTTTCATTCTTGCAAAGATTGCCTGCAATACAATGAAGAAGCAGAGTAATGCTGAAAGTACGATGCGTACCCACCAGCTTGATAAGGTACCCTGTGTTGTGATCAGACTGGAAATCGTTCCTTTGATCAATACACCAAAGATAGTTCCAAACGGTGTACCAACACCACCACTTAACAATGTACCACCGATAACAGATGCAGAAATCGCATCCATTTCCAAGCCCTTTGCCTGCTCTACGAAACCTGAGCAACTGTTTAAGCAGAAGAGGAATCCGCCACAGCCGGCTAAGAAGCCATTTAAGATATAGGCTTTAAACTTTGTCTTACGCACATTCAGTCCCATCATCATAGCACTCTGTGCATTTCCACCGACAGCGTATACTTCGCGACCAAACTTTGTATACTTCATAACGATTGCGATGATGATAACAATCACAATTGCTATGACAACGGTCGGATAAATGTATGCCGGCAGGAACTTTCCTCGTCGACTGTAAGAACCAATCGGAAGATAAATCTTGTAATTTGCCCATGCGAGGAACGTCTTGTTCTTGATTGAAATCATCTCAGTACTAATCATAGAAGTCAGTCCACGACCAAAGAACAAACCAGCCAAGCTGACGATGAATGGCTGAATCTCTAAATAAGAAATCAAAAATCCCTGTACCAGACCATATAACAGTCCGATTCCAAGAGCGAGCACAACGGCAAGATATGCATTCATGCCATGATTTTCCATCTGGTTTGCTACCGCCATACAAACCAAAGCAGTAACAGAACCAACCGAAATATCAATACCACCCGTAATCATAACGATCGTCTGACCAACTGCGATCACCAGAAGTCCGGCATTCGACACAAACAGATTTAAGAACATCTGTGGTTTTGCAAATCCCTTATCCTCAAAGATAATCATACCTGCAATATACATTACTGCAAAAAGTAAGATTGTAATCATCAGAAGGAAGGTATTTCCATTAATTTTTCTTTTTGAATCTGATTTTGTTTTAAAAATTCCCATATTATTTACCTCCTTCCGCTACAGCATTTGCTGCCTTCTTTGCACGCTGCTTTGCAAGAAAGCTGCGGAATACAGGACTCTGTAATGTTACAATGATAACAACGACGATTGCTTTATAAACCGGAAGCTGATCGGCTTTTACATTCATTGCATATAAGGTTGTTGTCAATGCCTGGATCGTATATGCTCCGATAACAGAACCCATCAGGCTGAACTTACCACCGCCAAGTACATTACCACCTAATGCTACGGCAAGGATGGCATCCATTTCCAGGTTTAAACCGATGTTATTGGCATCGGCGGAATAGATTCGGCTGGATGCAATGATTCCTGCGATACCTGCCATCAGGCCACAGATAACATATGTCAAGAACTTGATCATCGTTGAGTTCAAACCAACTAATCTGGATGCTGTTCCATTGATACCTACACTTTCAATATAAAGCCCAAGTGCTGTCTTCTTTAGCAGAAGGTGAACGATCAGGATCACGATAATCGCTAAAAAGATCGGTACCGGTACCGGAATCTTTCCAATATAACCGCCAAATACTTTGAAAGAACCAACACGAACATATGTAATCTGTCCTGCAGTGATTAACTGTGCAATACCACGACCTGCGGTAAACAGAATCAATGTTGCCACCATCGGCTGGATATTTAACTTCGCAACCAGGAGACCATTAAAAGCACCGCAAAGTGCTGATGCTGCCAGTCCTGCAAGAATGGCAAGTCCTAATGGTGCTGCCAGCTCATTGACAGAAACCTTACCACCGGAAAGAATCTGACAACATACTGCTGCCGCTACAGCCATAACGGCACCAACGCTGATATCCTGACCACCGGAAGCTGCTGTTACCAGTGTCATACCTACTGCTAAGATTACAAGTTCTGACGCACGGTTAATTACGTCTATGATATATCCATATAACACTCCATTGTTAATGGATACCTTGAAAAAGCCCGGTGTTGTAATCAGATTGACTAACAACACAGCAATCAGGCAAACAATCGGCAAAAACAGCCGCATAGATGTTATCTTTTTTGCCGTCTCCTTTACATTACTCATTGCTGTCACCTCCTGCTATTGCTTTCATAATGCCTTCCTGTGTCAACTCATTGCCGGAGATTTCTCCAACCTTCTTTCCATCTCGCATAACGCCCATGCGGGAACAAGTACGAAGCATTTCTTCTACCTCAGAGGAAATAAAGGTTACTGCCATTCCCTGATCTGCCAGATTGAGAACAAGCTTCTGAATCTCTGTCTTGGTACCGATGTCAATACCACGTGTCGGTTCGTCTAAGATCAGATAATCCGGATTTGTCAGAAGCCAGCGTCCGATAATTACTTTCTGCTGGTTACCACCAGACAAGCTCTTAATCGGTGTCTCTCTGCTTGCTGTCTTAATCTGAAGCATATCAATATATTTGTCCGCTGCCTCTTCCATCTCTTTTCTGCTCATTGGATGGAACATTCCTTTTTTCGCCTGCAATGCGATAATAATATTCTCACGGACGGAAAGATCTGCTAAAATACCATCTTTCTTACGATCCTCTGGCAGGTATGCCATACCAAGTTTCATGGCATCCAACGGAGAATTGATCTTTACTTCCTTACCATTTACTTTAATCTTTCCAGTATCCGGTTTATCTGCTCCATAGATGGCACGAACCAACTCAGAACGGCCGGAGCCCAAAAGACCTGTCAGACCAACCACCTCACCTTTGTTTACCACAAAGTCGAACGGCTTGATACTTCCTTTTCTTCCAACCTGTTCTGCCTCTACAACCGGGATAAACTTCTCCAGTTTCTTATGGTCTCCCTTGATATCTGCCAGATCGTCAAAGTTTTTACCCATCATCTTTGCTACCAGTTCTACTCTAGGCAGTTCCTGTACCGGATACTCCCCGACAAGTGTACCATTTCGAAGAACGGTAATGCGGTCACACACTTCATACACCTGCTCTAAGAAGTGGGTAACGAAGATAATACCTACCCCTTCCTTCTTTAATCGTCTCATCAGAACAAAAAGCTTCTCCACTTCTTCATCATCCAGAGAAGAAGTAGGCTCATCCAGGATCAAAACCTGACATTTCATATCTACAGCTCTTGCAATTGCAATCATCTGCTGCTTTGCTAAAGAACACTCTTCTAATTTATCAGTCGCTCTTGCATCAATATCCAAATCCTTTAAGAGCTCTGTTGATTTCTTATTCATTGTGCGCCAGTCGATTAGACCGAACTTTCTTGGTTCTCTTCCGATAAAGAGATTTTCTGCCACCGACAGATTTGGACAAAGATTTACTTCCTGATACACAGTGCTGATTCCATGATCCTGTGCATCCTGTGGTGACTTATTGATAATTGGTTCTTCTGTTCCTGCAATACGGATTTCTCCGTGATCCAGACCATGTACACCGGTCAAAACCTTAATCAGCGTCGACTTTCCCGCTCCATTTTCCCCCATCAGTGCATGAATCTCGCCCTTGCGGAGTGTAAAATCCACATGCTGTAACGCTTTGACACCCGGAAATGTTTTCGAGATATCCTTCATACTTAATACAACATTATTTTCCATATGTCATTCACCTGCTTTCCAAAATTCTTTCCATTTCAGCAAATTCTCCCCAAAAAAGGGCGTAAAAATGGCGTGGCAGCTTTCTAGGCTTCTGCCTTCTTTTCTACCACGCCGGTTAAATTGCTTTTAATAATGAATTGCCAGCTCTATTTGATTTTAGTATGCACGACCATCAATAACATCCTGTGTTACTTCTGTCACATCAAAGTCTTTGTCGCCGGCTTTTACACTCTTAACATCTGAGCCATGAGCGAAGATTCCTTCATCTACATATGCTTTCTTATCAGGTGTTCCATCACTCTCAAGAGTCTTGATAATTTCTTCTACACGTGGTCCGTGAAGTGGGTTACACTCTGTGTTAAGAATGATCTTGCCTGATAATGTATCTGTGATACCAGCCTTTGTTGTATCGAATGACATTACAAGGATATCTCCATCAGGACCAACCGTCTTACCTGCTGCTTCGATTGCATCGATTGCACCGAATGCTTCATTATCATTCTCACAGTATACTACGTTGATGTTGTCATACTGCTTTAACATAGACTCCATAACTTCCTGGCCTTTTGCCTGTGTAAACTCACCTGTCTGCTGAGCTAAAAGGTTCCATCCGTTTTCTTTTACTGCTTCATTTAATGCTTCTGTACGTCCAATCTGTGCAGATGCACCGATTGTACCCTGAATATCAACGATGTTAACTTCTTTCATGCCCTTTGCTTCTGCATATGCTTTTAACCAAGCGCAGGCTTTCTGACCTTCCAGCTTGAAGTCTGAACCAACCCATGCTGTGTAAAGGCTGTCATCTGAAACATCTACCATACGGTCAACAATGATTACCGGGATGTCCGCATCTTTTGCTTCCTGTAATACTGTATCCCAACCGGATTCTGTAACAGGTGCAAGTACGATATAGTCAACTTCCTGCTGAATGAAGTTACGGATTGCTGTAATCTGATTCTCCTGCTTCTGCTGTGCATCATCGAAGATTAACTTGTAACCGTTCTCCTCGCTAAATGTTGACTTCATAGATTCTGAGTTTGCTGTACGCCAGTCTGACTCAGCACCTACCTGTGAAAATCCAACTGTGATCACATCACTCTTTCCTGAGCTTGATGCGTCTTTCTTGCTGTCCTTGCTTCCTGAGGAACCACATCCTCCTAACAGTGTAGCTACCATTGCTACAGATAACAATGCTCCTAATAATTTCTTCTTCATAAGCTTTCTCCTCCTTATTTATGAATGCTTAATTTTTTTCGTACAATAGTTTCTTTCATTGATATAGTGAGAGGTAAATTCGATTTGATATTTATTTGATATATTTTTTATATCTTTGAAGAACTATCTGTAACTTGTATATAGGATACTTCATTTGCTTAAAATCGAAAACAGAATATTATTTGCTTTTTAGGGAATATTTTATGATTCCTTTTCATTTTGTTAGATTTTTTTTAAAAAGGTTGGATTTTTTAAGAAGCGTATCTTACGATGCTGTATTCACATCCTTTGCCGCAACAATAACCGTGGCAGTTGTCCCATGTTCCCTGCTGCTTTCAAAAAAGACTCCATATTCTTCTCCATAATAAATGTGAATCCTCTGGTTTACATTTACCACACCAAATCCACCATTATCCGTCGCATTATTATTATTGTCAGCAAGGCATTGACGCAACCTTGCAAGCTCTTCTTCGTCCATTCCACGGCCATCATCGATCACCTGAAATACAATCGTATCTTCCTTTTTCGTTCCACGGATAAAAAGATGACCTTTGCCCCTTTTATTTCGAATCCCATGAACCAGAGCATTTTCCACCAGAGGCTGCAATAGCAGCTTTGGAATCGTATAGTCATATAAGTCTTCATCCAGTGCTATCTCATATTCCAGCACATCCTGATACCGGAACTGCTGGATTTTCAGATAACTTTCTATATGAAGCTTTTCCTCCCGTATCGTGATAAAATCCTGTCCCTTGCTCAGAGTCGTGCGGAAAAAATCAGACAGATACGTTACAATCGCAACTACCTGATCCTTCTTTCCCTCCTCCGCAAGCCAGACAACCGTATCCAGTGTATTATATAAAAAGTGCGGATTGATCTGTGCCTGCAAAAGCTTTGTTTCAATAATACGCAGTGTTTCATGATTGTGCTTCATATCTTCTACCAGATTTCCAATCTCCTGCGTCATATCATTAAAATTGCGGGCAAGCACTGCGATCTCATCTCCCGTATCCACCTTTGTCTTTGCTGTAAAATCTCCCTCGGCAACTTTACTTGTCATGGTACAAAGATTTCGTATCGGTATCGTAATGCTTAACGCTGCTCTTGCCGACAAAAAGGTCGATAAGATGACTGCTATGATTGCCGTCAGAATACATGCCAAAAATGTTTTTTCATTATTTTTATCAAGCACCGCTTTAACATGATTAAAATTAGTTGTTTCTATATATATGTAATCCTGAATACCGGATTTGATCAGATCTGTCAGCTCATAGATATTATCATCCAGATACTGCATATTCGCATCATAGGAATTGCTCTTTTTAATATTTTTTTCTAACTCCGTAACACAGCGTTCCAACGATTTTAAGGAATTTTTCACACGCATGATCTGGTTTCGGTTTATGTCAACCGTTGCCGAAGCAGACAGTTCATCACATGCATTTTCCAACTCCCTGATATACTGATACGGATTTACCGTCACAATTCCATTGATGGTCGTTTTCCCAACATCCAGTTCATCAATCGTCTTATTTCGGATAACCGAAAAATACATGGTATAATCAATGCGCTGCTTAAAATCCTGCACATAGCTGTTTGCCTGTGCTACATTGTTGTTGATATCTGCATAGGCACCCGTAGCACTGTATAAAGTCCACAAAAGATAGCACACCAAAAGTACCATCGGCAATATGGCAGTCATGGAAATCATACACAGCTTCCGGTTGATTGGCAGACGACTGTACTTTTCCATCGTATCTTACCCCTTTCTCGTCAGACGGTACTCCTTCGGTGTACATCCCTGCGTCTTTTTAAATATATAACTGAAATAATGCGGGTCTTTATAGCCGACCTCATATCCAATCTCTGAACTTTTCATGGAAGAGCAGGTCAGATATTCCTTCGCCTTCTCCATACGGATCTCTGTCAGATACTCGATGAAGGTCTTACCCATCTCCTTACTAAATATAGAGCTAAAGTAGCTTGGACTCATTCCCACATCCATCGCAACCGTATTGAGCGAGATATCCTCAGACATATAATCTGCCTCTATCCTTCTCTTCGCAGTCATAATAATATCCGAATATCTTCTTCCGCTTACCGTGTTTCGCAGTTCAATCGCATTTTCTAACAGATCTGAAATATATTTTCTGATATCATCTAACGACTCTGACGAAGTCACTGCATTTTTCAAAAGTTCCTCTCTTTTCTTTAAGTCATCAAGCTGTGCTTCTTCATCTACCGCAGTTTTCTCTTTATCTGCACTGATCTTTTCACAGAAGGACGCAACCGTTGCATAAATATTCATAATGACATACTGACGAATGATCAAAGACCGGAAATGCTCTCTTGGCACTTCTTCAAACAATGCCTCTACAAAGCTTGATACCTCCTCCTGCGAACCATTGTTTAGGAACTTTTCAATCACATGCTGGATCTGATTTAACTCGCCAACGCTGTTGACATCAAAATCATCATCCTTTGGCTGCTCCGGAAGCTCACTGGAAGAAAGAATCTGATTTTCCTCCTGTGTGAATCTGCCGGCAAATGCCCTGTCCGCATCACGAAATGAATATCTTAACTCTCTCAGTCTTGTTACCGGCATGCCAATTCCACCGAAATAGTCCATCTTATCAAACTGTTTCAACAATTCCGTCAATTGTTCCAAAAACTTCTTTGTCTTTTCCTCTAACTCAGCTTCCTCCGATGTCACAAGAAATGCCCATCCTTCTACCCCGCGTTGAAACGCATAGACATCTTCAAAAGAATCCACAAACGTTTCCACCGACTCATATGCTGCAACCGCTTCCTCTGAGCTCTGTGCATCCGCCTGATTCCTTGCCATAAACTTAAATAAGATCACCTGATATGTCTGTGCACTTAAGTTCATGTGAAAACGCTTTCCCTTCTCAAGCGCCGCAGATAATGACATTTCTCCGGAAAGCAGTTCGCCCAAAAATTTCATTTTGATCAATTCTTCATTTTCACGCATCTCCTGAAGGTACGTTTCTTTTAACTCCTGATCTTCTCTTTCCTTTCGGATCGTTTCTGAAACCTCCTGCAGATGCTCCAGTAACATCGCCGAAGAAACCGGTTTTAGCAAATACTCTGTA
The DNA here is from genome assembly GCA_934317005.1 of uncultured Lachnospiraceae bacterium. Taxonomy (GTDB): domain Bacteria; phylum Bacillota; class Clostridia; order Lachnospirales; family Lachnospiraceae; genus Butyribacter. Next base: position 157,981 of record CAKREB010000003.1, on the reverse strand, counting down.
ACTCCGATACGAATTGCTTCTTTGGCATAATCAAAATCATCATATCCGCTGAGTATCACAATTTTTGTATCCGGAAGCTCCTTTTTTACCATCCGGCTTAACTCCAGACCATCCATAAAAGGCATGCGGATATCAGTAATTACAATGTCCGGTTTTTCCTTTAGAATCATTGGCAAAGCAAGCTCTCCATCACTGGCTTCTCCTGCAAACTGATACCCTTCCTTTTCCCAATCAATACTATTCTTAATGCCGTTTCGAATCACGACCTCATCCTCGACCAAAAATACCTTTATCATTTTTTCATATCCTCCTTCGGCTCTCCGCTTAATCATACCCCAGACAGCCTGTAATCGCAAGCGCGAAAGACAGTGCCTTTACCGCAAAAAAATAGCGCTGTCCTACAAAAAGCCCTCACTTTTTATAAAACAACACTATCACTGGACACACAAGATACTTTCTTTCCCCTCAGGTACCCTCTCCTGTATACTCTATTCTTACAAGATTCCGTACTCTCATCTGACCCTCATCAGATACGTTTTCAGAAAGCCCCTCAAACCCTTGTGTCCTACATTTCCTTTTGTTTGAAATGATTCTTTTCCCTCTATGACACATTGTGCCATGTCCGCAAACCCCTTTTGAACTTAAGCTCTGTTTCTTACGCTATCCCGCCCAAACTGTCTTTGCAGTCTTTATTCTACCATACTTTGACTTTTTTCGCACCCTCACGAACCGTTAACGGTTCTATAACCCTTTAAACGGTTAGTAACCTTTTTACAGATACCATATTTTCGTGTCACTGCACACAGTTTTCCAGAAATGCTGCAAAACGCTCTTCCAGCTCTTTCCGCCTTCTTCTGGAAAGTAACAGCACTTCTCCATCCGTCAGATGAATCTTTGCATCCATCTCCTGTATCTTTGACAAATTCACAATATAGCTTCTGTGGCAACGGCAAAACAACCGTTCATCCAAAATATGTTCCCATTCATTTAAGGAATGGTCGCTGCGATAGTTCGAAGATTCCGTATATATTTCCGTCTGGGAATCCTTTCCTGAAATATATAAAATATCCCACTGATTTAGTTCATATCTGCATTTATCACGATACCCTTCCACAGGCTTGCTTCCAACCATCGTCCGCTCTACCGCATCCAAAGCTTCCCACAGTTCTTCTTTCTGCACAGGCTTTGTCACGAAACGATACGCACCAATCCGAAAGGCATCCTTAAATGCTTCCTCCATACTGGTAAGCATCACTATCTTATACTTTCGGTTCACACGATTTAATGCATGCGCCGTTTCAATTCCATCCATTCCCGGCATGCACACATCCAGCAAAAGTACATCCCAGCAGGCATCCGCAGTAAGAATCTGCTCTCCTGTATAGAAATGGTATAGTTCACATTCCCGCTGGTTTCTTTCCTCCCACTCCCTTAGATATGCTTTCACAATGGTATGGATCACTTCTTCATCATCACAAATGGCAACCTTCATTGTCTGCTTCTGCTCAAAACTCATTTGCACTCTCCATTTTATTTTGAAGCGCTTTTCTCTGCTGTATTTCCCTGCTGTCTTAATCATTCACTTTCCGTCCATTGTATGAATCATCCACACATTATAACTCAGAAAACAAATATGGCTTCTTTTTTATTAATCTTTTGTTTAACTTTATCATTATAGCAAAAAAATAGTATTCTGACCAATTTTTTTCAATTTCATCCTGCCTGTTGGTACTTCACTGCCTTTTAAACAGTTTCCTCTGCGCAGTGACACATCCTTACAAAACATTTTTCACTTTATAATAAGCAAATGTTTCCTATCAAAATTTTCCTATCAAAACTGAAAAGAGCACAGCTTATAAAATGACTTTTAAAGGTAACTCACTTTTCCTTTTGGAATATTTCTTCCGTGAAATCATTTTATCCTGTGCTCTTTGCATGTCAGCTATACCGGCAAAGCAAATAATGAACAACTAATTTTCACTGTACCGATGCAGCTTTTTATACTTCTTTGCTTTTTAACATATTGCTTTTACAGCTTTTCCACACCAAGTGTTACTTTCTCTCCATTGATGCTCCACTCTTTTGTGAAACCGGCTGCTGTGCCATAAACGACCTCATCTGCCATAACTTCAGATTTAATCTGTGCTTCGTTTTTCTGTACCACTTCCTGTACTTTGTCATTATCCTGCATGCTTACACGAATGTGATCCATTACTTCAAAGCCGGCGTCCTTACGCATTGTCTGTACCTTACTGATCACTTCACGTACAAAGCCTTCCTCTAACAGTTCCGGTGTCAGGTTTGTATCTAAAACAACTGTTACACCGTGGTCACTATCCGAAATGTAGCCTTCCATCTGTGCAGCTTCAATCAAAAGGTCCTCTTTTTCCAATGCTTCTTCGTTGCCATCTACCGTGATTGTCAACGTGCCCTTTTCTTCCAGTTCAGCCATTGCTTTCTGACCGTCCAGACCGGCAAGGATTTCTTTGACTGCATTGATGTTCTTGCCAAAGCGACGTCCCAGTGTCTTTAACTGTGGCTTAAAGCTATAAGTTGTCAGCTTGCTGACATCATCTGTAAGCTCTGCCTCTTTGACATTTAACTCATCCTTGATGATTGCAAGATAGAAATCAGACAGTTCTGTTTCTGCCTTTACAAACATCTTTCCGATCGGCTGGCGGTTCTTGATATTTGCTGTATTACGGCAGGCACGTCCAAGTACAACTGCCTCTAAGACAACTTCCATATCTGCTTCCAGCTTCTTGTCAATATGCTCTTCGCATACAGCCGGGAAGTCACAAAGGTGTACACTTTCCGGTGCATCCTTATCAATAGAGCATACCAGATTGCGATAGATATCCTCTGTCATAAACGGAATCATAGGAGCTGCTGCCTTCGCAATCGTAACCAAAGCTGTATAGAGTGTCATGTACGCATTGATCTTATCCTGCTCCATTCCCTTTGCCCAGAAACGGTCGCGACAGCGTCTTACATACCAATTACTCATCTCATCTACAAAACTCTGCAATGCCTTTGCTGTTTCCGGAATGCGGTATGCAGCAAGATTTTCATCTACTGCCTTGACAGTGCTGTTTAAGCGTGACAAAAGCCACTTATCCATTACCGCAAGCTTATCATATTCTAAGCTATACTTTGTCGCATCAAATTCGTCGATATTTGCATACAGTACAAAGAATGCATATGTGTTCCATAAAGTTCCCATGAACTTACGCTGTCCTTCCTGAACAGCTTTTCCGTGGAAACGGTTCGGAAGCCACGGTGCACTGTTGACATAGAAATACCAGCGGATCGCATCGGCACCATATTTTTCCAATGCATCAAATGGGTCTACTGCATTTCCCTTAGACTTACTCATCTTCTGACCATTTTCATCCTGTACATGACCAAGAACGATAACATTTTCATACGGTGCTTTGTTAAAGAGCAGCGTAGACTCTGCCATCAAAGAGTAGAACCATCCACGTGTCTGGTCAACAGCTTCTGAAATAAACTGTGCCGGGAATTGCTTTTCAAATAAATCTTTATTTTCAAACGGATAATGATGCTGTGCAAATGGCATAGCTCCTGAATCAAACCAGCAGTCAATTACTTCCGGTACACGGTGCATTGTCTTGCCACAATCCGGGCAGGTAAATGTAACTGCATCAATATACGGACGGTGAAGCTCTACCTTAGCATCCTCAGGATTGCCACTGCGCTTTGCCAGCTCTTCACGGCTTCCGATAGACTCCATATGACCACAGCCTTCACATTCCCATACATTTAATGGTGTCCCCCAATAACGGTTACGCGAAATACCCCAGTCCTGAATGTTCTCAAGCCAGTTTCCAAAACGTCCCTTTCCAATGGATTCCGGAATCCAGTTAACTGTGTTGTTGTTGCGTACCAGATCATCTTTTACTTCTGTCATCTTGATAAACCAGGACTCTCTTGCGTAATAGATTAATGGCGTATCGCATCTCCAGCAATGTGGATACTCATGCTCGAACTTCGGTGCATCAAATAATTTACCCTGCGAATCAAGATCCTTTAACACCTCCGGATCTGCTTTCTTGACAAACAGTCCTGCATATGGTGTTTCTACTGACATTTCACCCTTTTCTGTTACAAACTGTACAAAAGGAAGATCATACTTACGTCCTACCTGCGCATCGTCCTCACCAAAAGCAGGTGCGATATGAACGATACCGGTACCATCTGTCATCGTAACATATGCGTCACATACTACAAAATGACCTTTTTTATGCTGCTTTTTTGCACACTCTGCTGCACATGCATACAAAGGCTCGTACTCTTTATATTCCAAATCCTTACCCTGATACGTTTCAAGGACTTCATAGGCTTTCTTTCCTTCCTCGGCGTCGCCAAGCTTTCCAAGTACCTGATCTAAAAGAGCCTCTGCCATATAATATGTGTAACCGTCTGCTGCCTTTACCTTGCAGTAAGTTTCTTCCGGATTCACACAGAGCGCAACGTTTGATGGAAGTGTCCACGGAGTTGTCGTCCATGCAAGGAAATATGCATCCTCACCGATCACCTTAAAACGAACGATTGCAGAACGCTCCTTTACCGTCTTATATCCCTGTGCTACTTCCTGTGCTGAAAGAGGTGTACCACATCTTGGACAATACGGTACGATCTTAAATCCTTTATAAAGAAGCTTTTTATTCCAGATTTCCTTTAATGCCCACCACTCTGACTCAATAAAATTATCATCATATGTGACATAAGGATTATCCATATCTGCCCAGAAACCAACCGTGCCGGAAAAATCTTCCCACATTCCCTTGTACTTCCATACAGACTCTTTACATTTCTTGATGAACGGTTCCATACCATATTCTTCAATCTGGTCTTTTCCGTCCAGTCCCAACATCTTCTCTACCTCTAACTCTACCGGCAGACCATGGGTATCCCATCCTGCCTTACGTGGAACCATATAACCTTTCATCGTCTTATAACGTGGAATCATATCCTTGATAACACGGGTCAGCACATGACCGATATGTGGCTTTCCATTTGCAGTAGGAGGTCCATCATAAAATGTATATGTTGGATTTCCCTCTCTTGCTTTCATTGACTTTTCAAAAATCTTCTGGTTACGCCAAAATTTGCCTACGTTTTTTTCACGATCTACAAAGTTTAGATTTGTCGATACTTTTTCGTACATGTCTTTCTTTCCTTTCTGTTTATTCCCATTGATTTTACCGAAAACAGGCAGTTCCCAGTAAAACAAGAAAGAGTTTCGCTTGCGAAACTCTCCGCCTGCGGCGGGTCGCAAAAGCGACATCTTCCTATTCGCCGCAGTGCGATCTTCGCGGAGCGTTTTTTACTTTATAGGAAACGAGGAGTTTCCTATAAAGTAAAAAAAGGCTCTCACCCCAAACAGGATGAAAGCCTGAACTATCATTAAACCACCTATTCTGATGCACACATGATGCACAGCCCTTTTAACGGTGGGCACCGGCGCAATGTACTATATCTGCTTTCACAAATAGTTCCATCCGCAACTCAGGAGTGATATTCACATATCAGATACTCGGCATCCGGTTCACACTATCCCGGACTCACTATCGCTTTTTACTAACAGCTACTGTCTCCGTCTTCGTTATTGTCGTTATCTTTTTCAATAATAGTATGCTGCGCTGCATTTGTCAAGCAGCGAATCGGTTTCAACAAAACAATTTTGTCAAAATGCACAGTAACAAATACCACTTTCGGCGAAAAAGCCACAGATAACATTTAGCAGAAAGTGGAAGTCCCTGTGTAGAAATCCGGGGCAGCATCTGCTCCTCTCTTACCTTTTTTCGTAACAGCTTCGCAGCACACCATATATTTTTTGCAAAGCGCACCTCATGAAACACAGACATGATCGTCCATCCGGCAACAAGCGCTTCTAACTGCGCATCCAGATAATCTACCTTCCCAGAAAGCCTTTCTGTCACATAACGGCACATCCGCATACTCTGCTTCAGGTACGCAGGATTATATCGACTGATCATCGATCCTTCGTTGCAGCGGTTATAATGATATAGCACATCCTCGCAAAAAATGACACTCTCTGCGTAATATAAGCACTCGAAGGTAAAAGCATTGTCCTCTGCAAGACTGATTTTTTCATCACGGCAGTAGTGCTCCTCTAAAAGCTTCCGTCGGTAAATCTTATTCCATGCAGCCGGAAACACCTTTCCTGTAAAAAAGGGCAGTGACGCATCGTATATCATATATGGATATACTTCCTTTTGCAGACGCTTCCTGTCATACCTGCCGGGCAGCACATGATCCGGTATCACTTCCGTGTGACTGTCAAACTCATAATATGCTTTAAAGACGACCATGTCCGGTTCCTGTTCCTCTGCCAGATATCGATGCATCGTTTCTAACAGATTCGGTGCAACCCAGTCATCGCCATCGACATAGCAGATATACCTGCCAACCGCATGTCTGATACCGGTATTTCGTGCACTGACAAGTCCTCCATTTGGCTTATGGATTACCCGAACCCGTTTATCTGCCTTTGCATATGCATCACAGATAGCAGGACAGGCATCTGTAGAGCCATCATCGATCAACAGAATTTCAAAATCAGTAAATGTCTGCGTAAGCACACTGTCTACACAACGCTTCAGACAATCCTCCACCCGATAGACCGGTATGATGACCGAAAACATAACTTCATGCTCTCTGCCATCCTCTTCCCACCTCTGCATCATAAAGCTCCTATTCTCCTAAAATACATCTTGCAACATGCACACCACTTGCAGAAGCATGAGATAAAGAATGAGTAACGCCGCTGCAATCTCCTATGATATACAGTCCTTTGCGATTTGTTTCCAGATGCTTGTCAATCTCTACTTCCATGTTATAGAACTTAACCTCCACACCGTACAGCAGTGTATCATCATTTGCCGTACCCGGAGCAATTTTATCCAATGCGTAGATCATCTCTATAATACCATCTAAAATACGCTTTGGCATAACCAGACTTAAGTCACCCGGTGTTGCCTTTAACGTTGGGGTAACATAGCCTTCCTCAATACGGGAAGCGTTGCTTCGGCGTCCACGGATCAGATCTCCAAAGCGCTGTACTAACACACCGCCACCAAGCATATTAGAAAGCTTTGCAATACTTTCACCATATCCGTTGCTGTCACGGAACGGTTCCGAAAAATGCTTTGCTACTAACAGGGCAAAGTTTGTATTTTCCGTATGCTTTGCCGGATCTTCATAGCTGTGTCCGTTTACTGTTACAATACCATTTGTATTTTCATTTACAACGACACCATATGGGTTCATGCAGAATGTACGCACCAGATCTTCAAACTTCGCTGTACGGTATACGATCTTACTCTCGTACAGTTCATCTGTCAGATGTGAAAATACCTCTGCCGGAAGCTCTACACGCACACCGATGTCGACACGGTTCGACTTTGTTGGGATTTCCAGATCTGTACACAGCTTTTCTGCCCATTTACTTCCGCTTCGGCCTGCGGAAACGATACACTTGCCACAAACGTACTCCTGATCTCCTGCCACGATCACATAGTCATCGCCCTGCATTTTTACAGTATCTACAAAGGTATCAAAGTAAAAATCAACCTTATCCTTCAAATAATCGTATAAATTTTCCAATACGACATAGTTAATATCTGTTCCCAAATGACGAACAGAGGCATCTAACAGATGCAATCCGTTCTGTAAACACAGCTTTTTGATCTTTGTGTTGGCTGTGGAATATAGCTTTGTGCCTTCTCCGCCAAACTGCAGATTCAATTCATCTACATAGTTCATCAGATCCATTGCTTTCTGCTTTCCGATATACTCATATAAGGTGCCACCAAACTGATTGGTAATATTATACTTTCCATCAGAAAATGCACCGGCTCCTCCGAATCCATTCATGATCGAACAACTCTTACAGTTGATACATGATTTAATCTTTTCTCCGTCAATCGGACATTTTCTCTTCTGTAATGTATGTCCACCTTCAAAAACTGCTACCTTCAAGCCCTTGTCTTCTTTTACCAATTCATATGCGGCGAAAATTCCTCCCGGCCCTGCACCTATAATAATCACATCATAATTCATTGCCATATCTTCTGCCTCCTACCAATAAAATCTATTCCATTGTTTCCGGAATCTCTAAAATACCCAAACGAATATGCTCCATTTTGCCAAACACATTCTTCTCATACGCAATCGCTGGGCATTATTTATATTGTAACATATATTGCGCATAAATTATACAAAAATAATGCTATTATAGAAACCAATTACGCTATATTAATGGCAATATCAAGCATTCGCTGTGCTGTATCTGACCATCGCTTCCAAACTTGCGTCTGTACACCAACTGCGTTATACTATCCTATAGATTTGTTCTGAACGATCAGAGCTATTTTCCAAGAAGGGAGCTATTATAATGAAAAAGATAGTTTTGACTGGTGGAGGTACTGCCGGACACGTCACACCAAACATTGCATTGATTCCGGAGCTAAAGAAACAGGGGTATGACATTTCGTACATCGGTTCCTATGACGGAATTGAAAGTAAACTGATTGCCGACCTCGGCGTTCCATATTACGGCATCTCCAGCGGAAAACTTCGTCGTTATATTGACTTAAAAAATATCAGTGATCCTTTTAAAGTAATCAAAGGACTTCATCAAGCGCGCCATCTGTTAAAGAAGATCAAACCGGATGTTGTATTTTCAAAAGGTGGTTTCGTATCAGTTCCTGTTGTGGTTGCCGCAAAGAGTAGAAAAATCCCTTGCGTGATCCACGAATCTGATATGACTCCCGGACTTGCCAACAAAATCTGCATCCCATGTGCTACACGCGTCTGCACAAACTTTCCGGAAACATTAAAGCATCTGCCTCCCGAAAAGGCAGTCCTGACCGGATCTCCCATCCGCGAAGAGCTTTTCCACGGAAATAAAGAAAAGGGGTTAGCTTTCTGTGGCTTTGATCAAAGCAAGCCTGTCATCCTGATCATCGGTGGAAGTCTGGGGGCCGTCGCTGTCAACAATGCCGTTCGTAACATCCTTCCGGAATTGTTACAGAAATTTCAGGTCATTCACCTTTGCGGAAAGGGCAAGTTAGATTCTGCTTTAGAAGGTACAAAAGGATATGTTCAGTTTGAATACATCAAAGAAGAACTCTGTGATCTTATGGCTGCTGCCGATATCATGATCTCACGCGCAGGTGCCAATGCCATCTGTGAAATCCTTGCTCTTAGGAAGCCAAATATTTTAATTCCGCTCTCTGCTCAGGCAAGCCGTGGTGACCAGATTCTGAATGCTGCATCCTTTGAAAAATCCGGTTACAGCATCGTCATTCAGGAAGAGGATGTAACGGATGAAAAGCTTCTAAATGCAGTCAATCAGGCATATGACAACCGTGAAGAGTACATCAGAGCTATGAAACGCAGCCAGCTTAACAATTCTATCGAAAAGATTGTTGGACTGATCAATGAGGCTGCCAGCAAAAAGCACTAACATAATTGCACCATTCTGTAAAAGGGTTTGTGTCTGTGCGCACCTGTCACAAACTCTTCCCACGTAAAAAAGTGCGCAGAAACGAGGAATTTTATGAACATTCCAAAAGATCCGATGATGCTTTTAAGCTATCTGAACACTCAACTGCGTGACTTTTATCCTTCTCTCGAAGAACTTTGCAAGAGTATGGATTTGGACGCAGACTCATTAAAAAAACAACTGGAAACAATCGATTATCACTATGATCCGACACTAAACCGTTTTGTTTAGCGTCCACTTCTACAGAAAACAAACAAAAAAGATGGTGCTGCTTCTTATCCGATAGCTAATCGGATGAAGTAACACCATCTTTTTATATTGCTTTTCTCTCGCGATTGACTGATACGTTCACTTTGTCCAGACACTTTTATAAACTAATGTGTCGTAACATTTCCATCTGCATCTCTTGTCACCCACACAGACATGCCTGATCCATGATTTCCAAAAGGACGTTGATGAAATCCAAACCGCTTATAAAAGCTTTCCCTTTCAAATGCCGCCATCAGACTGATCATAACCGTTTCGCCTTCCAAAACATCTTTGTGAATATAATCCAATGCCCTTGTGATCAATTCGGTTCCGATATGACAGCCCTGATACTCCGGCTTCACAATCACATCTGTGATGAAATAAGTATATCCTCCATCACTCACAATGCGCATCATCCCCACCGGCTTTTCACCATCCAGTGCTACACATAGATAAAACGAGTTATGTAATGCGATCGTTGCCCTCTTCTCTGCCACCTGTATCCAATCTACAGACCTGCGCAGTGCATTATAATCTTCCACAGAAATATTATTGGTATATGTTATCCGGTTACTCATGTTATGCCTCATTTCTGCATATGAACTGCCCTAAGCTTCCGACAGCCATATGCAAATAGTCACTATATTCTTATAAAATTATGTTTAAAAATAGAAGAAGCGAATCTCTTTCTCCAGATCCTTTGATAAAACTGTCAAATTCTCTGCAGACTGTGCCAACAGATTGATCGTCGCATTCAGCTCCTGCATAGATGCCGTCGTTTCCTCTGTAGAAGCAGCATTCTCTTCTGAAATAGCGGACAGATTTGAAATCACATCCACAACCTGACTACGTGCGCCATCGCATGCCTCTGTCTGTGTCTTGATTCCTTCTGTTTCCTCACGGGAAGAATCAATTCCCTGAATCACATTTCTAAACTGGCTTCTGGTCTGGTCTAACTTTTCCTTCTGCTCGTTAACAATTTCCTGTACCTCTTCCATAACAGAAACCGTCTGCTCAGAATCTTCCAAAAGTTCCTGTACCACCTGTGCAATTCTCTGTGCTGATTCATTGGACTGTTCTGCTAACTTCTGAATCTGGTTTGCAACTACGGCAAAACCACGTCCCTGCTCTCCTGCTCTCGCTGCCTCAATGGAAGCATTCAGTGACAACAGATTGGTTTCTTCTGCAATCGATGTAATGATCTCAATCGCTTCACTAATCTTATTGGCAGAGTCATTTGTTGCATTAACCTGCTTGCCGATGCGTGCGATCGCATCCATCGTCTTATCGTTTGATTTTCCAAGATTGCGTATGATCGATACGGAAAGATCACCTGCATTCTTCATGTCCTCAGAAGTTGTATCCAGTTTTTCTACACTGGAAACGATCTTACCGATCACAGTTCCCATTTCTTCTATACGTGAAGAAGCATTTTCAATATCTTCTGCCTGTGAAACAGCACCTTTGGAAATATCTTCCACTGCATGACCGATCTCATCCGCTGTATTACTTGTCTGTGATGCCATAGAGCTTAACTCGTCACCAGAACTCAGCAGCACATCTGCCGAATGTTTTACCTTTGTCAGGACACCGACCAGCTCTCCCTGCAATGTCTTGACCTCTCTTGCCATAAGACCAAGCTCATCATTTCTCTTTAATGCACGCTTACTGATTTCCGTTGTCAGATCGCCCTTTGCCAGACCAACGACTGCACTGTTCGTATCCGCGATACCTTTTCGGATAGACATGACACTGATGATAACAGCCAACAGTCCGATCAGGCAGACGCATACACTGACAGATACAAGAATCATAACCTTCTGCTGGATGTACTTGTTGATTGATGTTACCGGTGTTCCCGCAAAGAACATGCCGACAATCTTTCCATTGGAGTTTTTCATCGGTGCATAGTATGCATAATAGTCTTCGTTGTTGATCACAAGGTCATATGACTCAAATTCTTTTCCATTCTTTACGACTGTCTGATATACTTCGTCGTTTGCCTCCGAGCCTAATACACGCTGTGATGTATTACTATCAATCAATGTCGTAGCACGTCTTTTCTTATCAAAGAACAGGGTTACGGCATCATTTGTTCCTTCTACCAGCGAATCCAATGTTTCTGAGTGCTCTGTAATGTTATAGTTTCCTTTTAAAAGGTTATTCTGCTCATCCAAAGCATAATCCCCCTTATTCAGTGTATTCATCGTTCCATCCAGACAGGTTACGATTGACTTAAGCTTTAACATAACCTCTTCCTTCATGCCGGACTTCATGCTTTCCATACCGACAACCGTCAATACGACTGATAAGATTACTAACGGCACAATGGATATGCCAATGATTTTCCACAGCAAAGAAAAACGAACTTTTTCTGTTCCTTTTTTGACTTTCTTAGATTTTCCTTCCTTTTCCTGTACTGTATCCGTTACAGCCAAATCCTTTTCTTCGATGGATGCTGCATCCTTCTTTGATTTTTTCATCCCCATTCCTCCATTCCTATAGGCAGACCGTACTTCTCGCACACTGCCAATACCTTTCCCTCTCTCAAAAGTGTTTTATCAGCAATCTGCCAAATAATCATATTAAATTTTAACACATTATGGCAAAATTGTCCATAATCTCCTACCATCTGCCAGCGTATTATTTCACCGTCAAAAATTTCGGCACAGTCTGTTACTCCTTCATTTTTGGCATGAGTCTTCGAAAGCACACCCCTGCTTACTATATCAGGAATGCAATTTTTTCCATACCGGAATATTTTGTCTGCCTCACACATATGATTAAAGCAGAGAAGCGGATATCACGGATTATCCGGTTCATTGTTAATTTGTAGCATGTATGACCGTAAATAACAGCACCTGTGTATCACTTCACAAAAGGCTGCATCGGTGCTGTCAAAAGCAAGAAAGGTGAACACTTATGGAACTGACCACTCGAAATATTCGTACATATGGCATTTTATGCCGAAGTGATATGCAGATCACTCTGGAAGATGATGTCAATGTACCGGATACCAAACCCGATATCGACCAATTGATCAAAACAAGAGGTGAGATTCAGATTACCTCTACAACCCCCGCCGATGGAAAAGTAATATTGCGCGGTACACTGAATTTTTCCGTACTCTATATCACAACAGAGGACATCCGACCGGTTCATTGTATGAAAGGACAAATTCCTATCGAAGAATCCATCAATATGGATCACCTGTCCTCTGACCGGGATGTAACCTGTCATTTTGATCTGGAGGACTGTCAGTCAAGCCTGATCAACAGTCGAAAGCTCAACATCCGCGCGCTCGTAAGCTTCCACTGTTGTCAGGAGGAAGAACAAAATCTTGCTGCCGGAACGGATATCATCTCTGAGGAAGCTTCCCGCGCCGAAATGGAGCAGCTTTCTTCCCCTGACGGACTGCATAAACGTTTTGACCGTTTTTCCCTCACACAGTTAGAAAGCTGGAAAAAAGACGTCTTTCGTCTAAAGGACGAGATTTCCCTTCCTAAAGGAAAACCTACGATTGATACCGTTTTATACTGTGAGATGACCCCGCAAAATATGCAGCACCGCATTGTTGAGCAGGGAATCCGTTTTACCGGTGATCTTTTAGTTTTCCTTTTATATATCCCCGAAAGTGATGAGCGTACTTTAGAATATCTCGAAACGGAGGTTCCATTTGATGACATCATCTCCTGTGATAATTGCAATCAGGATATGATCTCCGATGTAGAGTATCTGAATTTCCATAAAGAAATACAACTACAGGCAGATGAGGATGGAGAGAACCGGATTTTAGACTTTGAATGGACACTTCATCTGAAGCTGAGATTTTATCAGGATGAAACGTTTGATTACCTCAAGGATGCCTATTCCACAGCCTGCACACTTCGACTGACACAACAGGATGTAAAAACCAGTCGTCTGTTGATGAAAAATCAAAGTGTCGTCCGTGTATCCGATCATATCCACACTGACCAAAGCACTGACACTATGCAGCAGATCTGTAACACAACGGGTATCGTTCAAATTGACGAACAGGAAATCACGGAAAACGGTATTGTTTTAGAAGGTGTGGTCGAGCTGGATACCCTTTATATGACAGAAAACGATGCCCGCCCTTTAGCCGTTGCCAAAGGTACAATTCCCTTTACTCATACGATTGAGATTCCGGACATCTCTCCAAATGATGATTATGAATTGCAGTCAAATATCAGCCAAATCAGCGTGATCATGCTTGACAGCCAGGAAATGGAAGCAAAGGTCATCTTGAACTTATGTGCCTTGGTATTCACACATCAAAAAGAACAGATTATCACGCAGATTGCCGAAGCGCCTCTAGATATGGAACACATTCAGGCTATGCCCGGTCTGGTCGGTTTGATCGTTGAAAAGGAGAGTTCTCTCTGGGACATTGCAAAAGAATACAATACTACCGTTGAAAGCATTATGCAGCTTAACGATCTGTCAAGCGATCATGTAGCTATGGGGGATCACCTGCTGCTGGTCAAACAGCTCGATGGTATCTGATCTTCTAATCCTCTATCACAAGAAAACCGCAGATATTTAATATATATCCCTCTTACCGGATATCCGGTCATGGGGTATACATTAAAATACCTGCGGTTTTCTGATTATCCTATTGATCACATAATAATTCTGCTTTTAGCATTCATTGTTCTTTCAACTTCATGCTTACCTGATCAGGCTATATTTCTGATCAGACTTTTATTTGATTTCTTTGATCCATCCTTCCGGAGCTTCAATATGTCCCATCTGGATTCCTGTCAATGTTTCACGGAGCTTTTTAATGATTGGACCAACTTCCTCACAACCATTTGCAAACTTAATTTCTTTACCATGATCATTTACACAGCCAACCGGTGAAATAACTGCTGCTGTTCCGCAAAGACCACACTCAACAAAATCAGGAACCTCATCAAAGAATACTTCTCTTTCCTCTACCTCTAAACCAAGATAATCCTTTGCAACAGTCAGTAAAGAACGTCTTGTAATAGAAGGAAGGATACTGTTTGACTTAGGAGTTACAACCTTATTGTCCTTTGTAACAAACAGGAAATTTGCTCCACCTGTTTCCTCTACCTTTGTACGTGTAGCAGCATCCAGATACATATTCTCTGCAAAACCTTTTTCATGAGCATCTACAATAGCATGAAGGCTCATAGCATAGTTTAATCCTGCTTTAATATGACCTGTTCCATGTGGTGCTGCACGGTCAAAATCACTGACACGGATTGTAATCGGCTTTCCTGCGCCACCCTTGAAGTAAGGGCCAACCGGTGTACAGAACATACGGAACTGATATTCATTGGCAGGCTTTACACCAATGATCGCATCGGAACCAAACATATATGGTCTGATATATAAGGTTGCACCTGAACCATATGGAGGTACATAATCAACATTTGCTTTTACTGTCTGCACTACAGCGTCAATAAAACGCTCCTTTGGAAATGCCGGCATTTCCAATCTTCTTGCAGAATCCATCATTCTCTCTGCGTTTAAATCCGGTCGGAAGCAGACCACTCGTCCATCTTCGGTTGTATATGCCTTCAAGCCTTCAAAAACTGTCTGTGCATACTGAAGAACACAAGCACACTCGCTGATTGTAACCATATCATCTGATGTCAATCCACCCTCGTCCCATGCTCCATTCTTGTAATTGGATACGTATCTCTTGTCTGTCTTAATGTAACCAAAACCTATGTTACCCCAATCGATGTCTTTTTTTGCCATATCACTACTTCCTTTCGTATTTAAACTTCTTTAATAATATTACATCGTGAAAATGCCAGTGTCAAGATAGGTTCTCGATTCCTTACATTTGCAAGTCCTATCCTCTATTCCTCAATCTGCTGAATTCTCCGAATATGTCTTTCATCATTAGAAAATGGTGTATTTAAAAAAGTTTCTACAACCTTGAGTGCCAGTCCCGGCCCGATCACTCTTGCCCCCATCGCAAGAACATTCGCATCGTTATGCTCTCTTGTCGCCTGCGCACTAAAGGTATCATGGCAGAGTGCCGCACGGATTCCTTTTACCTTATTTGCCGCAATGGAAATTCCAATTCCCGTACCACAGATTAAAATCCCCTTATCACATTCACCCGATGTAATAGCCTGCGCTACCCTCTTTGCATATACCGGATAATCACAGGATTCCTTCGTATCACACCCATAATCTTTGTATGCATAATGGTTTTTCTCCAAATATGCAATAACCTCCTGTTTTAATTCATACCCACCATGATCACTACCCAATGCAATCATCTTTCTTCTCCTTTCAACTTATAAGATTTCTCTATTCTTCCTCTTCCCAATACAATTGTTCTAACTTCTGAATCACTTTATTAACACGAAGTGCCAGTTCATCAAAGCACTCCTTATAACGTTCCTCTTCACTTCCGGCAGGATCTGCAATATCCGTATCCTCACCAACAAATTCTCCTATCGTATACACATTCTTTTCATGTTCAAATGCTTCGATCAGCTTCACCTTTTCACTTAATGTCATAGTCAATATAAGAGAATTTTCTGTGAGTTCTTCCTTTTCTAATTGTTTGGATTGACTGTGTCCACTGATCGCATATCCGTTTTGTGTCAATAAGACATTGCACTTTGGATTGATTGGTTCTTCAAATAATACCACCAGACCTCTGGAACTTCCCTTCGGCATCCAGTCCGGTGAATTGTTTCGATAAATGCCCTCTGCGATCGGACTCAAAAATGTATTCGTAGTACATACAAACACTACCTGATCATAACGCTTCATAGTCGTTTACATACCTCTCTACAGTTTTATTCTGTGATAACCTGCTGCCTTAAGCATCCGGTTCATAATAGCCTGTCCCATAGAATCTTCTGAAAATCCTTCTGCAAAAATATACTCTGCACCAACATGATCCATTTGTCTTAGTATATCATATAACCCTGCTGCAATGGAACCCTCGCTTCTTCTCGAACCGATACTATACACTTCCTGACACTGATATGCTTCCTTAGACTCCTCTGTCGCAATAACCGCAACCTTCTTATGTTCCGCTTCTTTTTCCTTTACCAATGCATTGATCTTTTGGATTACCTGATCTGACGCGCCCTCAACAATCGTCATCTGTCCCTTCGGTGCATAATGACGATATTTCATTCCCGGTGCTTTTGCCACGATGTTTTTCTTCGGTTCTACTGCTAAAACCGCCGGATCAACTGTAACCTCTCCGATCACTTCTTCCATCATTTTCTTCGTAATATATCCCGGCCGTAGAATTACCGGAACTTCACCTGTCATATCCACTATCGTAGATTCCAAGCCAATACCTACCTGACCGCCATCTATGATCATATCGATCTTACCTGACAGATCCTCTACTACATGCTCTGCCTTTGTCGGACTTGGTCTGCCTGATGTGTTGGCGCTCGGTGCCGCAATATATACACCGGAGCGCTGTATCAACGCCGCTGCCACCGGATGTGACGGCATACGCACCGCCACCGTCTGCAAACCACCGGTTGTAGACATCGGAACCTTCTCTTTCTTCTGAAAGATCATCGTCAAAGGCCCCGGCCAAAATGCTTCTGCCAAAGCAGATGCCTTAGCGCTAATATTCTCTGCCACATCATATAACCCCTGCATATCCGCTATGTGTACGATCAAAGGATTATCAGATGGTCTTCCCTTCGCTGCATATATCTTATGTGCTGCTTCCGGTGAAAGGGCATCTCCTCCCAGCCCATAAACAGTTTCTGTCGGAAATGCTACTAAACCTCCCTCTTTTAAAATCTGACAAGCTTTGTCCAATTCTTTATCTTCAAAAACCTCCGGATTCACTTTCCGTATTTCTGTCTGCATACATATACCTCATTTCTGCTGCAATTTTGGCGACACCGTATCCAGATATTGCATCGTTCCCTCTGCGATTGCCCATGCAACCTGTCTTTGATAAGCTTTATCACATAGCTTTTCTGCCTCATCCGGATTTGATAAAAAGCCACATTCTACGATTGCCGTTGTCTTTTTTGTATTTCTTAATAAATAATAATCTGTATTTCCCTTTGCCTGACGATGATTCTGCGTATCCAGACAACTGATAAGCTGTGCCTGCAAAAGCTTTGCAAACGCTTCCCCATCCTCAGACCCGGTATAATAAAACACCTGCGCCCCTCTTGAACTCTGACTCTGGAAGCTGTTTTGATGAATACTCACCGTCAGGTCTACCTCCTGTCGGTTCATAATCTCTACACGCTTTCTCAGATCACTGTTTTTCTTACTGACATCACTTTCGTCATACAAGCCGGTATCCGTTTCGCGTGTCATAAGCACCCGGCACCCTTTCTTTTCCAATGCCTTCTTTAAATGCTTTCCAATGGAAAGATTTACATCCTTCTCATATACCCCGTTGATACCAACCTTCCCGGGATCAATGCCACCATGCCCACAGTCAACCACAACGGTTGCCTTAACAGACTTTCCTGATGTCCATGTAATCTCATGCAACTGTGTAGCGATTCCTAGTGCACATAAAAACAGTATCATAAAAAACGGAACGGTATAATTGCGATCTTCCCATTTTGACTTTAGGTTCATAAAATTCCTCATTTCTGCGCACATTTTTGTGCATAACGAGTTTGTGGCAAGTGCGCGCAGACACAAATCCCGCGTGTAAAAAATTATATTTTTCACACTAATCCCGCTTTGTATGACCGGATCTTACGGAGTCACTTTCTGCAAAACAGTTTTTGTCTGCATCGAGCACACCGCCTGTTTTATTTTATGAACCTAATATCATCAACATGCTTATTTATTATATTTTCGAATCATATCCCAAACATTGCTGCTTTCCATGCCTGCTTTCCAAAAAGCAACTCCTGCCGGCTTGTTCTTTACCACTTCCTCCATCTTTACCTGCAAAGAATTGATATCTTCAATCCAGATCTTATGCAATACTTTGCCTTTTGTATATTCCAAATAATTCATTCCTACAGCGTCATCCCATACTGCCTTTGTGCCGGAATCCTGAAGAATTTCCTGCGCATATGACATAGAACACGCTTCAGATGATAAGCTTGCTTTCCCATCCTTTGTCTTTTCCTTCCAATGTCTGGAATAAAAAGGCAGTGCAATAATCGCCTGTTCCCTTGGCACTTCCTTTAACACGTTTTCCGTAGATTCCTTCACATATGTGACAGACGATACCGGCCCGGCTTCTTCCGAACCTGAATAATATTCATCATATGCCATCGTAATCACATAATCTGCTACATTTGCCTGTTCTTTCCGGTTGTAATAGCTGTTATATGATTTTAACGGATAATTATCAATCGAAAGAACAATGCCATTATTACGACACATAATTCCAAGCTCCCGTATAAACTGGATAAAGTCTTTCCCGGAATCCTTTTTCACATTCTCAAAATCAATATTAATTCCATCGAGGCTGTAACGAATTGCCTCTGCAATCAGATTTTTGGCAAGCTTCTGTCTTTTGCTCGTTGTTCCAAGCACTGTTCCAATCTTCATGTTCGGACTAAAATCATTGCATAGTCCCCACACTTCAATTCCCTGACGGTGTGCCTGCATCACATATGCATCACTGGCAAGTGAATCAATATTTCCATCATTATCCGAGGTTGAAAACCATGTTGGACTGATCACATTAACACCTTTGGTGTTAGCTAACACTGACAACAGATTTCCATTTGCCGACTGGTTCGTCACCTGATGCCAAAGCAGATTGATTTTCTCATCACGCAAAATATGTGTATATTCCTCTTCCTTAAACTCAGTATTTTTCGCCTCTTTGTATGACTTCCCAAGATCATCTGCCTTTACATAACCTTTTACACCGGATGCGTTCATTACCTGACAAAATCCTGTTTCTTTATCTTCTTTTTTCAGCAGGCGAAGCTTTTCCCCCTCCTTCAGATCAACTAAAATATCACTCTTAATATCAGCCTTATAACGCAAAGCACAAGAAGAATCCGCTTTTACATATGTCTGCGCTGTTCCATAAACATTATTGATAACAACACGGGTAGGATCTTTATATACCTTATAATCCAGTGCCGTATATTCTTTTACATAATCTAACGCAACATAAACCCTCTGCGCGTCTTCACGTACGATCTCATAATCCTTACTTATCTTTCCATTGTTTTTAAAACAATCTTTGCTGCCCGGCTCTGCCGAAATCACCGCATTTGCCGTAGTATATAACAGCACACTCTCATTTTTATCCCAATAAAATCGGGCATTAAGCTTATCTGTCACCGTATCAATATCTAAATAGACCTGTCTGTCCTGATACAGCACAACAGTATCCAGTATCTCATCATTTAAAATAACCTTTACGTCATTTTTGCCTGCTTTATAATAACTAGCAAGCGTCATGTGCTCTTTGCTTGGAGAAAATTTCTGAAACAAAAAAATCCCCACTATGATTCCTATCACAACCAGTAACATTGCTACCGGCACAATCACTTTCATATTTTTCTTCATGTATATCTACCCTCAGCTTCCTTTTTCTTCTGCGCTCATTATAGCACGTTTCCTAACATGGGGCAAACATCATATAGCCGATGCAGAGAGCAGTCAACTGCATCAGCTATCTTTAAGGAGTTTCACAGATTTGCTGTATGTTATACAGCCTATATGCTGCATAACTTTCATAACCATAACATTACATGCTACACTACGACATTATCAGATACTAACAATCTGATCAAAATCAATTCGGACAATTTTACCGGATTCATCACCCATATAACTTTTCATATAGTAATGATTCTCCATGACTCCCTTTAGTTCTTCCATATTTTGGACGGAATAGTACTTTCCGTTTACCGTAACAGGTACTCCGGCTGCCTGCGCCTCACAGATTTCCTTCAAAAGCCAGTCATACATTTCATCCTTTAACTCATTTGATTCTTGTTTCATCATTCCTTTTCCTCCCATATATGCTTCTTTTTTCGGTACAGTAGTGTGATACGTCAACCGATCAGTTCATAATATTTCCGCTTGCGAAACCGAATCCTCTGATACGCGTTAAAAAAGGAACTTCTCTGATCATATCTTCATATATTAGACTGTATTACGATAATGCCTGAAACTTATTTTTCACCTCCCTCTTTCTGATTCGCTCTCGCTGATATGTATTATAATGCACCTAACACATGAAAAACTATTGCCATTATCCTTAAAAATATTTTTAATTTTTGTGAAAAAACACACTGGATTTTGTCATTTTCTTACATTCTTCTTACATTTCAAAATAGTTACCAAAAATCACAAATTCTTCTAGTATTTATTTCTTCGCTTTTACCAAAAATAATATTACGATTCTTATTGAAATACCATTACTATGCGCATGATCACAAGAGCTGACACTACACAGAACGTATGAATATATGCTAAGCTTCCATTGACTTCTATATATGTTTAACTTATAATTTATACATAGAAAAGATGGTATTTTTATATCTTTTCTTACCGGTTCATTTATTTTTTAAATGACAATTCTTTTGGAATACCACTACTGTATGAACAGTTTTCTATTCCATGATCAAAAGCGAGCCTTGAAAGGAAGTGAGCCCTATGCGTATAGAAAAAATTAACGAAAAGCAGATTCGTTGCACCCTAAATCAAAAAGATTTAAAAGACCGCGAAATCGGCATCAGCGAACTCGCCTATGGGACTGCAAAAGCGAAAGCATTATTTCGGGATATGATGCAGCAGGCTTCCTATGAACTTGGATTCGATGCGGATGACATTCCGCTTATGATAGAAGCTATCCCTCTACTTCCAGAAGCTTTAGTTTTAGTAATCACTAAGGTAGAAGATCCAGACGAATTAGACACTCGTTTTTCCAGCTTCACAGAGGATCATGACTGGGAAGAAGATATGGATACTGCTTATGATGAATTTCAAGAATATAATGATGCTTTAATGAACTATGACGATTCTGACGAGCCAGATATGTGGAATTATTCTGATGATGTTTCTTCCGATGCTGACAAAGCAGAAGCCGATGAAACCGATTTTATCTCATTGCCGGAGGTTCTTGGAATGGAACCAAAGCCGAAAGCTGCTGCAGAGAAAAAAACACGTGACATTGTCATGATCTTTTCTTTCCGGACTCTGGATGATGTCATCCAGCTTTCCAAGCATCTTGATACAATATACCACGGTCAGAACACATTATATAAAGATAATGCTGATGCCGCATATTATCTCGTTTTGCACCGTTCTAACCATAGTCCGGAAGAATTTACTAAAATTTGCAATATCTTATATGAGTATGGTTCGCTGATCAAAAATCCTATAACCATGCAATATTATTATGAAGAACACTTTGAACCGATCATTTCAAACAATGCTCTATCGGTTCTTGCTAATCTCTAAAGCAGAGTACATCAAAAATGCCACGATATTGATTGCCGTAACATCCAGCAAACTATCGTGGCATTTTATTTTTTCCAGCACAAGCGCTTATGCTTCTTTCTTGGCAAGGTATTCATTGACATCCTTTACCATTTCATCTGCATCTAAACCATGAACTAAGGCCGCTTCTTCCAAGCTCTCTCCCTGTGCAGAAGGGCATCCGATGCAATGCATTCCTGATGCCATAAGAATTGCTGCAATTCCCGGATCGATTTGAAGCATATCCGCAATTATCATGTCTTTGTTAATCGTCTTTGCCATATTAATCCTCCATTCTAAAACGTAGACAGAAAAAGCCACCGCACTCGATCTCACATTACAGCTCAATCGATCCGGCAGCTCTATCTTCTAATAAACTATTCCATTAGCCCTCAGAAATAGCGCCTGAAGGACATGTACCTGCACAAGCTCCACAATCGATGCATGCATCTGCGTCGATCTCGTAATGAGTTGCTCCTTCAGAAATAGCGCCTGCTGGACATCCACCAGCGCAAGCTCCACAGCTAACACAATCATCGCCAATTACATATGCCATAGTTATAGTTCCTCCTTTTTTATTATGTGATACCCTCATTCTAATACACTTTTTGTTTTTTTACAAGAGGATATTCTTCCCAATCTCACTCTTTTTCGCACATTAGTTCTAACTCATTTGTATTAGTTTAGTCTACCTATTATCTCTTCACATTCCATAACAAGGTTCTTATAAAAAGAAAAATCAGACATACAATCCTCCTCCGGGCAATGCCTGCATCCCTGCGAAATTCTTTCGATTTATAGGAAACGAAAAGTTATCTGTAAACTTCAAAAAGCCGCCTTGCTTATCTTGCAGGGCGGCTTTCGTATTTATGAAGAAAAAATGCTTTAACCTAATTAGAAATCCACTTCCGTGTCGTAATAGCAGCACTTCAACAGTTTCTCCATCTCCTCCTGAGATGGCTGACGTGGATTAGAACCTGTACAGGCATCCAAAATAGCATTTGCTGCAATATCCGGAAGCTTTTTAAGGAACTCATCTTCCGGTACGATACCATTATCTGCAATCACACCACCATCACCATAGTTTTTGATGCAATGTGGAATATTCAGATCATCATTCATCTTTCTGAGATAATCAATCAACAAATCTACCTTTTCATCATCATTGGCACCGCCAAGCTTCATAAAGTCAGCAATTTCTCCGTAACGCTTCTTTGCTGCGGCATCTTTGCTGTTAAAGCGGATTACCTTCGGCAGATACATGGCATTGGCAGCACCATGAATAATATGACCTCCTTCAAATGCCGCACCTGTCTTATGTGCCATCGAATGAACGATACCAAGCAATGCATTAGAAAATGCCATACCTGCCAGACACTGTGCATCATGCATCTGTGTTCTTGCTTCTTCATCTCCCTGATAAGATTTTACCAGATTTGCCTGAATCATCTTGATTGCCCACAATGCTAACGGATCTGTATAGTTGCAGTTTGCAGTAGAAACATATGCTTCAATCGCATGTGTCATCGCATCCATACCTGTATGTGCCACTAACTTAACCGGCATCGTCTGTGCCAGATCCGGATCTACGATTGCAACATCCGGTGTGATTTCAAAGTCAGCGATTGGATACTTGATTCCCTTTTCATAATCTGTAATGATCGAAAACGCTGTCACTTCCGTAGCTGTTCCCGAAGTAGAAGAAATAGCGCAAAAATGTGCTTTCGTGCGAAGTCTTGGCAGACCAAATACCTTACACATATCTTCAAAAGTAGTATCCGGATACTCATACTTGATCCACATTGCTTTCGCTGCATCAATCGGAGAACCACCGCCCATAGCAACGATCCAATCCGGTTTGAACTTTTCCATAACTGCTGCACCACGCATAACAGTTTCTACCGATGGATCCGGCTCAATTCCCTCAAAAAGCTCTACTTCCATGCCGGCTTCCTTCAAATACTCTACCGCTCTGTCCAAAAAACCATTTCTCTTCATAGAGCCACCGCCGACACAGATGATCGCACGCTCACCATGCAATTCCTTCAAAGCCTCCAGTGCACCCTTTCCATGATATAAATCTCTTGGTAATGTAAATCTTGCCATAGTAACCTCCCTCTCACTTTCCATTATATATTTTCTGATAATTATTCTGCTTTTCTTAAAATGTCATACTTTTCTGTCCGCTTTTATCATTCTAACACTACAATTCTCTATCGTCAATGAAATATTTATGTATTTTTTATAAATTTTATGTCACTTGCTTTTATAGTTTTGTATATTTTTGCTAATTTTTGCGTTGCGAATTTGTGATATACTACTCCAAAATTCCAGATGCCCTGCATCTGTCGTGCTTCGCACTTTTCATTTTGTCGTTCAAAAATTCTGCGCAAATAAACCAGTTTCTTTGCGTTGCGAATTTGTGATATACTGACTCTGGAATTATTTTTAGACTTCGGAAATGAGGATTTATATGAAAAATTATCAGATGATCTTACAATATGATGGTACCCGCTACAGCGGATGGCAAAAACAGGGAAACACTTCCAACACTATTCAGGGAAAGTTAGAAAATGTTCTTTCAAAAATGGCGGACAGTGATATCGAGATTCACGGTTCGGGACGTACCGATGCCGGCGTACACGCTTTGGCACAAGTTGCCAATTTCAAATGCAATACGCCAAAAAGCTGTAACCAGATTCAGGATTACCTAAACGAATATCTCCCTTTAGATATCCGCGTTCTTTCCGTAAAGGAAGCTTCCCTGCGCTTTCATGCGCGCTTGAATGCCTCCCGCAAGCACTATCGCTATGTTATCAACACAAACCCTGTTGCGGATGTATTTTCCAGAAAATATATGACGCATCTTCCATATTCATACGATATAGATGCAATGAAAAAAGCTGCCGGGCTTTTACTGGGAGAACATGATTTTAAAAGCTTCTGCGAAAATAAGCACATGAAAAAATCCACCGTCCGCACAATCCACTCCATTACATTTTCTCTTGAAAATGGCATACTTTCCATTGATTTTACCGGAAATGGATTTTTGTATCATATGGTGCGCATCTTAGTCGGAACACTTTTAGAAATCGGTGAAGGCAAGCGCATGCCGGATGACATCACTTCTATCCTGTCAGAAAAAAATCGCCCTGCAGCAGGCTTTACCGCACCACCGCAGGGACTATATCTTGTTGAAGTATTCTATTAGCAGACAGGCATCGCCTTAATCTGATCAAAGATTGCAATCGCAACTTCTTCTTTTGACATCTGTGGAAGTTCTTTTACTTCATGATCTGTAATCAATGTCACAACATTTGTATCCACACCAAAGCCGGCACCGGAAACTTTTAGATTATTTGCTACAACCATATCCAAATTTTTCTTTTTAAGCTTCTTTTTTGAATTTTCCAGCATATTTTCCGTTTCCATCGAAAATCCACATAAAAACTGTCCTTCCGGTTTATGTTCTCCAAGATACTTCAAAATATCCTGCGTCCGCTTCAAAGAAAGACTGCTGTCATCATCCTGCTTTTTGATCTTTTCATCTGCCACAGCAGCCGGTGTATAATCTGCCACAGCGGCTGCCTTGATAATAATGTCCTGCTTGTCCGATACAGCTGTAACCGCCTCAAACATATCCTGCGCACTCTGCACCGGCACTACCTTTACAAATGGCGGATACGAAAGATTTGTAGGTCCGGATACCAAAGTCACCTGCGCTCCGCGCTCCATCGCAATCTTAGCAATGGCATACCCCATCTTTCCTGTAGAGTGATTGCTGATAAATCGTACCGGATCAATTGCTTCTACTGTAGGACCTGCTGTAACTAACACATTCTTTCCCCGCAGATCTTTTTCAAAACGGATTTCCCTTGTAATATACGATAGCAGCACTTCCTCTGATGGAAGCTTACCGGCACCAACGTCCTTGCATGCCAACAGACCAACATCCGGTTCAATAATTGTATAACCATGTCGTTTCAGCTTTTCGATATTCTCCTGTACGATAGAATTTTCAAACATATTCGTATTCATCGCCGGTGCGATAAGCTTCGGACACGGACATGCCATAACTGTCGTTGTAAGCATATCGTCTGCGATTCCATTTGCAATCTTTCCGATCACATTTGCCGAAGCCGGCGCAACAAGCACAACATCTGCCCGCTTCGCCAGAGCAACATGCTCTACGCTATACTGAAAATTCCGGTCAAACGTATCGATCAGGCACTTATGCCCTGTAAGTGTTTCAAATGTGATCGGGTTGATAAACTGTGTTGCATTCTGCGTCATCAACACCTGCACATCAGCATGAAGTTTTCCTAACATACTTGCCAGATTCGCCATTTTATATGCGGCAATGCTGCCCGTGACAGCCAAAACCACCGTTTTGCCCTGCAACATACTCTTTCGTTCCTTTCTGCTATTTCATGTCCTGTGATAACTGACCATGCTTTTCATAACGTGCCACACTGTTGATCTTGTTTTCTTCATTGACAAATACAACATATGGCTTATGTGTTTTTGCTTCTTCCGGTGTCATCTCACAATATGACATAATGATCACATGGTCGTTGACCTGTACCATTCGCGCTGCTGCCCCATTTAAGCAGATCATACCGCTTCCCGGCTCACCTGCGATCGTATATGTTTCAAAACGGCTTCCATTTTCTACATCTACGATCTGCACTTTTTCGTACTCATAAATTCCGGCTGCTTCCATCAGTTCAGGATCTACCGTAATACTTCCCACATAATCAAGTGCCGCCTGTTTTACCACTGCGCGGTGAATTTTTCCTTTTAACATTGTTACTGTCATACTAGTCCTCATTTCCTTCAACATCTCTTAAAAAATAAAGTTATCGATTAATCTTGTCTTGCCAATATAAACAGCGATTGCCACTAAAACCTGTCCATCAATCGTTTCTACAGGCTCTAACGTGTTCCAATCCACTACCTCTACATAGTCAATCTTTGCAAGTGGTTCACTTTCAAGCTTTGCAGTAATTGTCGCACGAACCTTAGCTGCGTCCTTCTCACCAGCTTCAAGCTGCTTTTTTCCTTCCTTTAATGACTGGCTTAAGATCAGGGCAGCCTTACGCTCTGCATCACTCAGATAAGTATTGCGCGAACTCTTTGCCAGACCGTCCTCCTCACGGATGATCGGACATCCCACAATCTCAATTCCAAAGTTTAAGTCACTGACCATATGACGGATTACGGCAAGCTGCTGTGCATCCTTCTGACCAAAATATGCCTTATCCGGCACAACGATATTGAAAAGCTTTGATACAACCGTGCAAACTCCTCTAAAGTGAATTGGTCTTGTCTTGCCACAAAGTCCTCCTGTCAATGTATTCATATCTACAAAAGATGAAAAATCATCATGATACATCTCCTCCGGCTGCGGATGGAAGATCAGAGCTGCTCCTGCCCCTTCACACAATGCTGCATCTCTGTCAAGATCTCTTGGATAACTTGCCAGATCCTCTTTCGGCCCGAACTGCATAGGATTTACAAATACACTGACAACAACCTTGTCATTTTCTGCTACGGCACGATCGATCAGACTTTTATGTCCCTCATGAAGATAGCCCATCGTCGGCACCAGACCAACCGTAAGTCCCTGCTTTCTCCACTCCTTTACCTGATCTCTTACTTCTTGAATCGTTTCAACAATTTTCATAATAATCCTCATTTCTGAGCAGACATATATCTGCGCTGTTTTCTAGTACAATTTATCAATTACTTCATCATCTATCTTATAGCCATGCTCCGGTGCCGGAAATGTTCCCTCACCGACTTCTTTTTTATAATCACGAAATGCCTGCTTCATAACTTCACCGACCTGTGCAAACTGCTTCACAAACTTAGGAACATAGTCTGTAAACATTCCAAGCATATCCTGGTATACCAAAACCTGACCATCACATTCGCTTCCGGCGCCAATGCCAATTGTAACAATATCTAATTTCTTCGTAATTACTGCGGCAAGCTTAGATGGCACACATTCCAAAACGACTGCAAATGCACCTGCTTCCTGAACTGCCAAAGCATCCTCCAGTAATTTTTTTGCTGCTGCCTCACTCTTTCCCTGTACTTTATATCCGCCAAATGCATTGACAGACTGTGGTGTCAGTCCAAGATGAGCTACTACCGGAATACCGGCATCCGTAATCGCCTTGATCTGCTCACATACACTTGCTCCACCCTCTAACTTTACTGCATTTGCACGTCCTTCCTTCATCAGTCTCCCTGCATTTGTCACAGCATCATAGACTGATGCCTGATAAGACATAAAAGGCATATCAGCAACAACCATTGTATTCTTTGCACCTCTTGCAACTGCTGCCGTATGATGGATCATATCTTCCATCGTTACAGACAAAGTGTCCTCGTATCCGAGAATTACGTTTCCCAGTGAATCGCCTACAAGGATAGAATCAATGTCTGCTTCGTCAATAAGCTTTGCTGTTGAGTAATCATATGCGGTAAGCATCGTTACCTTCTCTCCGTTTGCCTTCGCCTGCTGAAATGTACTAACTGTTTTCTTCATATTTTTTACTTCCTTTCCGAATATCTGCCATCGCAAAAGTCCTGCATTCCGGTCAGATTTCTATAAAAGCTTTTCTAATGCGGTATAATTTCTGTCAGGATTTTTCTGCTTTGCAAGCGCAACCAGTTCCTTTCCAATACTCCGATAAACCTGTTCTGCATTCTCTCCATGCAACACTTCCAAATGTCCCTGTACCGTCTGCAGATCATTTCGTTCCACCGGCCCGGTCAATGCTTCGGTCAATGGCTTTTCTAACATTGCCTGCACATTATTCCTTACCAGGGGCTGCAACAGTTCTCTGCTATCTTCCTCTGTGAAGCCACATTCCCGCAACAAAGAAAGACTGACCTGAAACAGTCCGATCATATAGTTACTGGCAAGTGCCGCTGCTGCATGATATTTCATTTTATCTTCTGCTTTTACTATCAACACCTTATGCCCCCATTTTTCAAAGAGAGGCTGCATGATATCAATCGCGCCTTTCTGCCCTTCCATCGTCAGGCATGCAGAAGAAAAATTCTGATATGAGTGAAATCTGTCGCTGAATGCGAACATCGGATGAATGGAACAGCCTGTTGCCCCAACTGCTTCAATTCCAGAAAAAACATGAGATGATAACGAACCACTAAAATGACATATTACTTTTCCAGCCAACTGCTCCGAGGTAATGCAATCCCACACAGCCTTGATCTCATTGTCAGGTGTTGTGATCAAAAGGGTATCGCTTCCTTTTACAAGTTGTCCTATGTCACGATATGCTTTCGTTTTTGTAAAATCTGCCGACTCTACGGCATGTTCATATGTCCGGCTGTAAAAACCTGACACTGTAATGTTATGCTGACAAAAATACGCACCTAATGTCGTACCTACCTTGCCTGCTCCAATAATACCAATTACCAGATTACCACCTCCATTTGTGGTAACTCATTATCATCTGATGCAGTTTCTTTACAGAATACCGCTCATCCTTGCGCTGGTTTACACAATTAGGGGAATTATAGCACGGCACTGTCTTTTTTTCAAGTCATAATTTATACGAAAAGCGCACAGATAATACAACTGAAAATACAACCTAAAATGCAACCTAAAATACAATAGAGGCAACGTTGCTGCGCTGCCCCTATCCCTGTAAATATTTCTATAAATATCCTTATAAAAACTTACGTTACAACATTCCTATACTACTGTTTTCTTTTAGCATATGCTGTTTTCGTGTATACATTTTTTCCTAACTTTGGTGCCTTTTTGTTCTTATAAGTCACCTTTTTTAACAGTGTACACTGATAAAATGCCTTATCTCCAATCTTCTTTACATTTTTGCCAATCCGAACCTCTTTTATTGTCTTATGGCTAGCAAAGGCATTTTTTGTAATCTCTGTCACCTTATAGCTTTTCCCCTTCCACTTAATCTGCGAAGGAATCACTAAGCTGCTTGGCTTTGCCTTAGACTGAAGTCCGGTTACTGCTACCGTTCCACCCTTTTGGGTAATAGAAGTCACTTTATAGTTAAGCTTTCCAACTGCTGCCTTTTCTCCGATAGAAACCGTTTCTACCTTCTGCGGCATTTTTCCATCTTTTGTAACGGTAACATCTATCGTCTTAATCTTTCTTTCCTCGTCCAAATAGCACATGCATACGATCTGTGCCTTTCCTTCTGAAACACCGGTAACGATCACGTTATTTCCACAAGAAGCTACACGCACTACGGATTCATCTGTAGATGCAAACTCAAACCATCCGCCGTTCGCATCTAATGGCTGTGGAATGCAAGAAATCACTGTTTTCTCTCCCTTTTTGACAACGGCATCCGTATTGCTGATACGGAACGATTTCATTGCTACATATCCATCTCCATAGTGATCAAATATTTTCAGTTTACAGCTTGCTTTTACTTTTCCATCCTTCGTCTGTGCTGTAATCTGTACTGTTCCTGCACTTTTAAAGAACACTTTTCCCTGCTCTGTGTCATCAACAGTCGCAACCGACGGATCTGAAGAGCTCCACTCCAGCTTCTCATAATCTCCCCGTCCTCCAATGACAGTATATGGAATACGTTCTGTACGTTCGCTCTCATCATCCCATTTAGAATACCATGCACGGTGTTCCTCATAACCGAACACGATCTTTTCTACCGGTGTGATTTCTGCTTCTTTGACCCACTTAACATACGCTACCGTATCGGATGACACGCTGTTTCCTGCTGTCAGCTCATACTCTCCGTCATCATTTTTTACATACCAGCCTGCAAAAGCGTATCCTGCTTTTTTCGGTTCTTCCGGAAGAACCACGTCTTCCATTTCTCCAACCGTCACCTCATTCAACACTTTATTGCCATCCTTAAATGTAACATGGTATGACTTCATCGGCAGAGTTTCTACATTTTCGTCAACCCACTGAATCCTTTTTTGTATCCACTGCTTTAACTGCTCTACGCTATCCGAAAATGTCTTGTCATCATACGTCTTATCATAGTTAGAACCATAGCGGTTATTGTTATACTTCATCGACCATTTGATCTGATCTGCATAGGCATCAATCTGGCCACCTTCCTTTGATGCTTCTACCAAAATACTACGGAAATCTTTCCAGCGCGCGACCGCTTCCGCTGCAAATGTTTCATCCTTAAACAACTGCTTGAGCCAGCCGTTGCCCCGAAGCTGCCAGTCCCGATAACTGTCGCACTCATAGTCATTATTGCCCCACGCAACATAATCAAAATCCCATAAAGGTCCCCAGAAAAGCTTGCCCTTTCTCTCTTTATATAAGTAAGAGCTGGGACTTGCGTACGCATCGCCATTCATGCTAAATTCCTGCATCCAGTAATAATCAATAGAAGATGGCACATCCAGATACTCCCGGTAAGATACCCCCCCATCCAGCTTAAAGTTAGTACCGTAAATAGCATCCTCTGTTTTCTGCACATAATCTTGAATATAATTATACTGCGCCTCATTAAAATAGTCTTCAAAAGTCGGACTTTCAATCAAATATGCATTTTCTCTTGATGTACAGATTACCTGCTTTTCCTCCGTTCCATGCGGACACATTGACAACAGATATCCCCCGGAGATTGTCGGCTCATCCGTAGCTTTCTGCGATTCTTCCGTTTCGTCAAGATCATCCACATTGACACGCTCTTTTCCGACGCGCACCTGTTCTGTAAGCATATAGCTTCCATAATATTCACCATTCATGACAACGTCCACATAAACGCCCTGCGGTGTGAATGCCTGATGCATCTGCGCACCCATCCAATATGTAATCTTATTACGAATATGGCTTGGATCATAATAATCAGCTAACAATACCCAATGCTTATTTTTTCCCATATGGAACAGATCCGCTTTTTCTGCCAGCTTGATCTTATATGGCTTCTTTTCCGCTCCCCATGTAGAGTTTCCTCTGCCCCGTATATGATCTAACGCATATGTCTGTGTTTTAATATTGTCTGTCTTTCCGTTTTTATCTGCATATTCACAGCGGTAATCATCCGGAACTTCTACCGTCATGGCTCCATAGCACTCTGTATTGTGCTCACTGTCACTATTCATCTCAGCAATAGTCCCCTGTGACTCATCTATATTAAAATAGACAACAGGAATCGTACTCTTAGCCAAAGTAACCGAACGCAGCAAGTATTCTGCCGCCTTGTCATTGTCTGTTATGATCTTAAATGATACCGTATGTACACCTGTGATCTTCTTATCATATACACTGACAGAGCTTGACTTTGTATACCACTTTCCCTTTTTCTTCTGCTTCGCCATCTGAACCGTTGCAAACGGTTCCTTTTCCTGGTCCAGATAGAATGCTGCCTTTAGCATATTATCCTTTGTGCACATCGCATCGAGCTCCAGTCTGCCAACTACACCCTTTTGAAAATCAAACGCTTCTGAAAAAGTGAAAACCGTATTTCTTATGTCCGCAGCACTTCCCGAAAGAACTATGCCGCTTCCGCTTTTTTCCTGCTTCACAGTCAGCTTCTCCTGATTCGAAATCACTATTTTCTTCGCTTCCAGTAACGATGCTATATCCTGCTTGTCAAAAGCAGCCGTGTCGCTCTTTTCAACGTCTTTCTCCTGATCCTGTGTCGTTTGTGCATCCTGAATCGTATTTGATGCTGCCGTTTTGGTATCTGCCTTTACCGGTACATTCGACATGGTAACTGCCATCGCTGCCGCCAAAAGCCATGATACTACTCTTGTGTGTCGTTTCCTCATCCTGTGATACCCCTCTTTCCTGATATTGCGCAGACTATTCTTGTCTAATCATCAAACAACATCTGCACGGATGATTGTACACCAAATATTCCTCTTTGTGCATTTCAAATTCATTAATTATTATTACAATTTTATAACAAGATTCTTTATCTTTATTACACTAATGTCCGCGCTGCCTTCTTGCCACAAACTTTTCCATCTCATTGCTCGGCTTAGGAAGCTTACAGCCATAAAGCACCTTATTTTCACTCTGCTCTTTTCTTCGCACCACCATACATTCCAGCGCAAACGTCTCTCCTGTCAGTTCATCTATAAATGTCACAAC
The DNA here is from genome assembly GCA_934317005.1 of uncultured Lachnospiraceae bacterium. Taxonomy (GTDB): domain Bacteria; phylum Bacillota; class Clostridia; order Lachnospirales; family Lachnospiraceae; genus Butyribacter. The sequence continues at coordinate 124,646 of CAKREB010000003.1, read as the reverse complement.
AACTGTAGATTCCAATGGTACATGCACCGCACCATCACACAACACGCCCAGACCTGATGCACTGACATCCTTAATAACAACTTCCTCCGTGCGTGTCGTCTTGCCCGACTTCATCTGACCATCCACACCTAAAAATACCCTGAAAAACTCCCTGCGGTTTACCGGCTTTGCATCCTCCTGTGTCTGGATACAGATGGCACTTTGGTTCCCTTTTGTGGGAAGCTTCGCCATGTAAATCTCTACTTCCTGATACACATATGCTTTTTTGTTTTCACTTACATTGATCACATGCTTTGCCGTTTCATTAGCAAAGCGAACCATCCTTCCTTCGATCATGATCGGTTTGGCAAGGATAAGACTATCCTTCGCCGCAATAATCTCTGTCTGATACTCGTGATAACTGTTTTCTTTACTGGAACAGATTGTAATTTTTGTTCCGCGTGGAAATTCTGCTAACTTCATTCCTTCTTCTCTTCCTTCTATAAACAATTCTTTTTCAAAACTTCCCCTACAAACACGATAATCTGCGGAGCCGGTCATCCGACCCCGCAGATTCTTTTAATCCCTACTATATATTACGTGATTACGTGTTTTTTGCAATAAATGTCATTAAGTTAGTTTACTGCTTCCAGATACCACTTCTGGCAATTGTGTCCGTTGTAAACCCACTGCTGCACATTAGCATTTTTTGTTGTATATGCATTGACAATCTCTACAACACTCTTGCAGCCGGAAGCTTTAGTATAAATGGTATAGCTTCCATCTGAATTTTTTACTAATTTGTATTTCTGTGCATCACAGTAAGTATTCTGCCAGATACCAATATTCGCTCCGTTTGCACTACTGTTATTTGCAACATCTAACAGGAATGTGTTGCCGTTGCCCAGTGCAGAATAAATATAATAGTAACCATTTCCATCTGAAACAAATTTCCAGGTATTATTATTCTTTGCCTTAGATGCAGTATACTGTAATACATTTGTTCCATTGACTGCCTTTGCACCGGCAACATCCATATACATACCACTGTTTACATTTTTTAACATGTAACTCTTGCTCGTATCAATTCCTGTGCTTGTATTGGAAGAGCCATAAACGCCCATGATCGCACTGATGATCTTTGGCTGCGTTACCTGATAATTATAACGGTTGAACAATGCAAAACCATATGTTCCTGTCACACCGTTATCCCACCATACCGGCACACATCCGTACTTCTTCGCATAAGTACAAACCTTTGCTGCAAAATCTGCTCTGCAAGCTGTATTCTGTGAATCATATGCTGACTTATCGATTGCACCGTACTCACCGATCACAACCGGATATCCCTGTCTTGTAAACTTAGACTGCAAGCGGCTGAACGCATAATTTAATGCTGATTCATCGCAGTAGCCCGGCACCTTAGAGCTGTCTGTTGCCTTACTGCCCCACTGTGTATGTGTGCTACTCTCTGTTCCGCAGAAATCCCATGGATCATAATAATGTACAGAGATCATAATTCTCTTTTCACCGGAAGCAATCTCGCTGGAGCGATAATTGTCAGTTGGAACAGAGAAACCGTAATCTCCAACAGTATACTCAATGTTTGTGTTCCATCCCGGAACCATCAGCCATCTCTTTGCATTATTTCCACCCGTCTTACGGACAGTGTCTACAAAAGTCTGATTTAATTTGTTGATATTGCTATAATATGTTCTGTTTGGTGTACTATATGTACCATCAAACTCTTCATTCATTGATTCAAACACCAAATGCTGATCATAGTTTTTAAAACGGTTTGCAATCTGCTTCCAGCATGCAGCATATTTGTTGCGGATCGTTGTCTGATCAGAACCATTGCACAAAAGCCATCCGCCATCAATTGAATTATAACCATCGCCATGCATATTAATGATTACATAAAGATCATATTTGATACACATGTCTACAACTTCCTGCACCCTGTTTAGCCATGAGGAATCAATCGTATAGCTTGAACCGCTTCCAATCTTGCTCAGATAAGATACCGGCACTCGAATCGATTGAAATCCTGCACTTTTCACTGATTTGATCAAATTCTCTGAAATCACCGGATTGCCCCAGTTTGTTTCAGCGGGCGTCCCATTATTGGCTGACTCCAGCTGATTTCCCAGATTCCAGCCTGCTCCCATCGCTGCTACCATCTGTCTTTGATTCAGATTTTGAAATGTTGCTGCACTCGCTTTCTCTGACACACCCCCAGTAACCCCTAATGTCGATAATGACATTGCCGCAGCCATCATAACTGCTAATACTTTTTTGAAACGCATGTTTCCTCCTTCTCCGATTAATATGGTGCGCTTCCCTCTCTTTGTCCCCATGTTTTTGCAACCGATTAACCATGTTTGTGTGTTTTATTGAATGCTTCATTGATATATTAATAAATCGTAAACATTTTGTACAGTCTTTTTTCACATTTCATGATTTTTTCGTCATTTTCACGAATTTTATCACAATTATAGTAAATTTTCATATTCTTTTTTGTCTATTTTGTATATCATAGAATTATTTATTTAAGAATATTGTTTATCGTTTATTCACATTTTTCCGTCACTCTGCTAAGCTGTCTGCACCTTTTCTACTATATACTACAGTATATTTTGCGCAACCAGTGCGCAACTTTTTCATATAATAATCCTCCTCTGTGTAACGTTCGCACCCCCTGCAAAATATTTCTAAGTTATAGCAAAAAAGTTTCACATAAGTAAAAAAGAACTGCCCCATATTTCTATGAAACAGTTCTCATAAAAGTTCTATTCACTTTTCAATACAAACTTATAATTAGTCTGTTGTGTAAGGCATGATTGCAACATGTCTTGCACGCTTTACAGCTACTGTCAAAGCTCTCTGATGCTTTGCACAGTTTCCTGTGATTCTTCTAGGAAGAATCTTGCCTCTCTCAGAGACATATCTCTTTAATTTGTTTACATCTTTGTAGTCAATGTAATCATGCTCTTTATCTGCACAGAATACACATACTTTCTTTCTTCTACGAATTGGTCTTCTTCTTGAAGAAGCACCATCTTTATCGCCTTTATTGTATGCCATTTTGAAACCTCCTTAATATACTACTAGTTCAAACTAGTTTTTAAATGGTAATTCCTCATCGATGGCATCCGGAATATTCATAAATCCGTCACCAGCCGCCTGTGTAGGCTCCGGTCTGGATGGAGCTGCTGCCTGCTGATAACCGCCACCATTTCCTGCGGCTGCCGCCTTGCTCTCAGCGAATTCCTGTTCCTCCACAACTACATCTGTGGTATAAACACGCTGTCCATCTTTGTTTGTGTAGCTACCTGTCTGAATACGACCAACTGCTACGATCTTCGTGCCCTGATGAAGATAATTTTCTGCAAATTCTGCTCCCCTGCCAAACACAACACAGTTGATAAAATCTGCTGTCTGCTCATCACCCTGACGTCTAAATCTACGATCTACCGCAAGAGTATATCTTGCGATTGCTGTCTGATTTTCTCCTGAAGAATAACGGATCTCAGGATCACGGGTCAAACGTCCCATCAGAATAACCTTATTCATTTAGGAAACACCTTCCTTTCCTATGCTTCCTGTCTAATGCATAAGAATCTGATGACATTGTCCATAATACGAACAACCTGCTCAAGGTTGCCTGGAACATCTGCCTCAGCGTCGAATTTAATGAAGTAGTAGTATCCTTCCTTCATATGCTGAATCTCGTAAGCAAGCTTCTTCTTGCCCCACTCTTCAACCTCTGTGACATTACCACCGAACTTAGCAACATAATCCTTTGCTTTTTCTACTGTAGCTAATCTCACATCTTCTTCGATCTTAGCATTGACAACTAACGCTAACTCATATTTGTTCATAGTTGCCTGTACCTCCTTTTGGTCTCTGGCCCTCCTCATGACAACGTTTCTGCGTGATAAGCTCAGAAACGATGTGTTTCTACACACTTTGTCCTAGCAGAAGAGAGCAAGGAAAATTAACGTATCACAATTTGACATTCTATCACATTTTCAGCTTATATGCAAGAACTTTTTTATCTTTGTCCGGCTTTTCTATGCATTTTCTATCTTACCGCGGAATCCTTTCTCAACCTGCTTCCGTGGTAACATCACCTGCCTGCCGCACCCCCGGCACTTTAAGCGGAAGTCCATTCCTACACGGGTAATCTCCCATTGATTTGTGCCACAGGGATGCGCCTTTTTCATTTTGATCACATCACCAATCTTAAAATCCATATTTTTTCTACTCCATTGCTACCTTCTGTATTTCATTCAACCAGCTGTAATACGGAGTGCTTGCCTGCGGAATCGTATCCGTATCAATACGCTTCGCACTAAAGATACAGCTTTTTCGGTATTCACAAACCGGTACCTCGATAGCGCATTTCATCGTCATACGGAAACAGCGTTGATACAATGTCTTTCGATCTGCCGATCTCATCCATGTATTCAGTCTTTCTGTCAGACGATCCATCTTTCGATTCGACAGCCCAAAATAATTCGTTTCCTGCTTGGAACCATAGTGTGCTGCAAGATCTACATCTTCTATATCACGACTTCCAACCCACAGCTCCTGCTTTCCTTGTTTTAACTTCTTATCTAACAGCTTTTCTCCGTCTACCTTCTGAATCTTTAAGGTTATTCCCAGTCTGTCCAAAAGCTCTGCCGCCTTTTCCACAGCAGGATATAAATTGTTCTTTTCTCCGTCACTTACCAAAACAGTATACGTCAGTGAAGCTCCAACCGGTGCTTTCACCGCTTTTTTGTCTTCTATGGTGTAGCCTGCTTTTTCCAAATATTCCAAAGCCGCTTCCACTGCCAGCTCCTCTTTTTCCTGCGTTTTTTCTTTTCCACTATATATATCTTCACCGGAAACCTTTTTTGCATAGGCTGTCCGGTAAGAATCACTGTTAAGCGCAGGAGAAACCCACGATTCGGATGCGATTGGATAATTAACAATCCTCACTGCATCAGAATCTTTTTCATATAAGCTCTCTCGCGATGCACTCAAAACAGTCGCCAGTGCTTTTCGAAGGTTTCTAGACGCTTCACTATTTTCTGCTCTATGAACTGAAACATTTTTCGCATGTATTCCAATATAATAGTAGCTTCCGTCGCCAATCAGCTGTGTCTGTATCGTATCACCGGATATCTTTCCGTTTGAATTTACATTTCCTACAGACATCAGATCTTTTCCTTTGAAGTTTCCTGTAATTACGTCTGCCACACCACCCGTTAAATCCTCTACTTCCGGAAGAGTTGCCAGCTCCATCCCCTTTTCTGCCTGTTCCTCATCCTGCACCTGCTGTTGCGCACGGACTTTTTTCTCTTCCAGATTCTGTGCCGTTTCCTTCAGACTCTCTGTGATATCTTTCAACTGAAGATATGCAATCTTAGGACAGCCCAAAAAGTACAGTTCATTAGAAGTAAAATACACTATGCCGTCCTCATATTTTACGAAACGATATGCTCCTGCGCCAACCGGAGCAGTCTTGTTGGCACGGACAGAGGAAATATCTCCCCGCGTAAAGCCAAACCGGTGCTTTGCCACATCAAACTTTGCCGTATCTCCATAATAATGCAATGCGCAGACAGGGATCTGAAGTGCTTTTGACATTTCTCTGGAATACCCCTTCGTTGTAAGTGTCATCTCATAATCACTTACCTTGTGGATTCCCGAAATCTGTTTGACCTTCTTTCCCTTTCCTTTTGCTAGAAGAATACGGATATGATTTTCTATGGCATCGTTTGCCTGCTTTCCTTCTATCCCCTTTAGGGTAATATGCTTTTTCGTCCATTTTTTAAGGGACTTTGCATGCTTTTTACGATACTTTGCAATCTTTTTTTCGGAAATTTTCTCTGCCCGTGTACTGTCAGCAAGGTAGTTTAAAAGCCCCTGAATCGGCATATTCTTCAGATCATATTCTCCAGAATAATCCTTATCGCAAAAAACATACATAGAGAAAATCACATCATCTATCGTTACCTTTTCACCATCACTAAAGACCAGATCATCCCGCAGCTTGATCTTATAGGTTGTCTGATCTGTTTTATCATCATATGCGATTGACAGATCACTCGCACCATAATATGTGTAATTTTCATCACCATACTGGCGCAGCTCACCATCAATTCCTTTATAGATCAGCCGTCCTGCGCGATCATTTGTCACAAGCTTGATCTGTGTCAGATCTACCGCCTGTTTGTCTGCTTCATTTTTTGCCACAAAAGGATTAAACTTTTTCGAAAACTGCGTTGTTGCGACAACAATCGGAACATCTGCCTGATTGTCACCCTTTCCTTTTGCGTTTGCATTTCCTTCATCTACCTTCGCTGTTGCCCGCGGTGTCGGCTTTGGCTCCTTCTTTTGCTTTCCACAACCTGCACTATTTACCGCCATTGACAGTGCCAGACAGATTGCCATTACTTTCTTTATTTGTATTCTCATATTTTAACCTCATTCCTGTGCTGCAAACTACGCACAATAACCCGTACTTATGTCTATCATAGCACAGATTTGACAAACCATGCAAGTTTCTCCTCTACGAGCATTTTCCTAATATCATTCAACAAAAAAGAGGCTACCACTCTAAAGTGATAACCTCTACTTTTGCTATGCTGTGTATGCTTACTAGTCCCCGATGATTCTTTATCCTTTTACACCACCAAGAGATACACCGGCCACAATATACTTTGACAATAACAGATATGCAATGATCAAAGGAATAACCGTAATGAACAATCCCATATATACTACACCAAAGTCTACCTTAAACTGATCGGATGTCAGCATCTGAACGAACAGTGGCAACGTCTTTTTCGACTCTGTCGTCAGCAGGATAGATGGTGTAAACAGGTTGTTCCACTGTGCGATAAACTGGAAGATTGCCTGTGTAGCCAAAGCCGGTTTTAACAAAGGAACAATAATCGTGTTAAAAATACGAAACTCTCCGGCGCCATCAATTCTGGCTGCTTCAATCATTTCCAGTGACAGTGTACTTTCCATGTACTGCTTCATAAAAAATACTACTGCAGGTGCTGCAATCGTTGGAACGATCAAAGGAAGGTAGTTATCTAACATGTTTAATTTCATCATAAACTTGTAGAAACCGATAATCGTAATCTGACTTGGGATCATCATGATTGCCATGATAAATGCCCATGCAAATTTTCTTCCCTTAAAGTCATATACATGAATACCATATGCAGTCATTGCCGAAAAATAAACTGCACAAAATGTACCGGGTACTGCAATGATCAAAGAGTTCAACATTGCTCTTCCCATTGTAAGCTGCATACCAGACTGTTTTACCAAAAGGTTTTTCCAGTTTTTCATGAAGTTTCCTGATGGCAACAGGGAAATTCCCTGCTGGATCTCACTGGATGTTCTGGTTGCATTCATGATCATCATAACAAATGGCAATAAACTGATGATACAAAACAGAATACAAATAATATTGCGAAATAACTTTTGTCTGAAAATTGATGCAGAGTAACTTTTGTTGATACCATTACTCATAACTGCCTTTTCACCCATAATTACATCCCCGCCTTTCTCTGTTTCTTCTGAGCCTTCTTCAAAGCTCTGGCATCTTTATCACCCATTGTCGCAAAGAATAACAAACTGATGATCAATGTGATAATAAAGAGGAATACGGATACGGCGGCTGCCTTTCCTACATCACTACTGTATAATCGCATGATATACATCGTCAAGGTTGTCGAAGTATCATCCGGCAATCCAATAAATCCTGTCTTACTGCGGTTAAACAATGCCGGTATATCGTACATCTGTAAACCACCGATAGCAGATGTGATCAATACATACATCAAAATAGGCTTTAACAATGGAAGCGTAATACGGAAAAACTTCTGCTGTGTATTCGCTCCATCAATATCTGCCGCCTCATAGATACTAGGATCAATACCTAAAACACCTGATATCAAAAGCAGTGTTGTATTACCATACCACATCCAGAACAGGATCAATGAAACCAGACCTCTTGTTCCTGATACACTGCGCATGAAATCAAAGCTCTTATCTAAGATTCCCAATGAAACCAATGACTTTGTGATCGGTCCATACTGAGAGAACATTGCGTTAAACAATACAGATACAGATGCTGCTGTAATAACGCTTGGCAAATAAATGATAATCTTGTAAACGCCTGTTGCTTTCAACTTAATCTTACTGTCAGACAGCCATGCCGCTAACAGAAGAGAAACAATAATCTGTGGAATAAAGTTGCAGATCCACATGATCACTGTATTTTTCAAATAAATAACTGCGTATCCTCTTTCCCCTGCTGATAATCCAAGCATATTAGTGAAGTTCGTTAACCCACCATATGTTACCGTTTCTACTAAATTTCTTTTTGAGTACATCAATGTACTATAATAAAATGTAGTAATTAATGGCCAAAACTGAAAAATCAAATATGCAATAAAAAAAGGAGCTATAAAAAAGTAACCATACTTTCCATATTCGACTTTCTTGTGTCTTTTTCGATTTCCCACTTCTTATGACACTCCTTTCTGCTCTCAAATGATTATTTTTCTATCATTTGTCTTATAAACAATTCAAAATGTAACAAATACAATTCCCCTTATTGTCTGTCCCTTTGCTTTTTATAAAAAACTGCCTCCTCCTTTTCAGAAGGAAGCAGCTTCCTTTTTTATTTACTTGTCTGCATAACTCTTACCAAAATCATTACTGTACCGGATTGACTACTGTTTCCTTCCGTCCTTCCATGATACAGCCTGACTCAGTCTGATTATTCTGCACTCAGATAGTTGTACTTATCATGTACAGATGCCTTGAAGTCAGCAATCATAGTATCTTTATCCTTGTTACCCTGGATGTACTCTTTAACCTGTGTATCCCACATAGAGTTGATATCCTGATCTTCTGCTGTTACGCTGGAAGCATCGATGCCATCTGCAAGTGGAAGGTAGAATTCCATATAATTCTGCTTTGCATCCGGATAAAGCTTAGAGCACTTGTTAGCTTTCTTGTCAGCCATAATTGTCTTGATAGCTTCTGTATTGTTTACGAAGTCACTGTTCAATGCGTTAATCTTAACCATAGTATCTGCTGTACATGTGAAGTACTTCATGATTGTTCCAGCCATGTCTTTGTCTGAGCATCCAACTGTTGCTGCAAGACCTGTACCACCCCAGTAGAACTGCTGTGGACCAGCTACAAGGATTGTGTTCTCTTCCCAAGAATCCTTTAATGACCAATATGTGAACCATGGGCAGCCTGTGTAAGCAAGAGCTGCGTTTGTTTCTTTACCGTCACCTTCCATGTTAGCGTACCAGTCAGTTCCCCACTGATCTGTGTTATATGTAAGCTCATCTTCGTATAACTTCTTAGCAACTTCCATGTACTTTGTCATCTGATCATCAATTGTGATCTTATCATCTTTGTCGTACCATCCTGTTGTACGTGCATTTGAGAATACACGGAAGATATCAGCATAACCGGAAAGGAGTTTTACCTTGCCCTTAGATGCATCATTTACCTTCTTAGCTGTTTCTAATACCTTATCCCAATCTGCGAAGTACTTATCCTGTAACTCTGTAGGATCTGTTGTTCCAAGATATTCCTTACAGAAGTTTGCCTTTAACTGCCAGCTACCAGGTGTTGCCTGCCAGAATAATGCTTTTACCTTACCACTCTGATCAGTACCTAACTGAAGATTGTACTTATACTGGTTAGCGTAATCTGATTCTTTGATTCCAAGCTCATCTACACTTAGTAAGTAATCACTGTTTACATATTTCAAAACGTAGTCAACTTCCAAGCCCATCAGATCCGGATATAATGCATTTTCCTGATCCGCTAAGATTTCATCTACCTTTGTCTGATAGAAGTCAGAACCTGCTGTATTTACGAATACGATACGTTTGTAAAGATCCGGATTATCCTCTTTGAATGGTCCATCCAGAATCTTCTGAATATCTTCGTTCCATCCCCAGACAACAAATGCATCATCGGCATTCTCATCACCACTTACCGCATTTGTAGGAATTGGTGTTGCATCTGCATCAGAGCTTGCTGCGCTGCTGTCTGCACTTGATGCATCATTCTTCTTGCTTGTTGAATCACCTGATCCTCCACAGCCTGTCAGCATACCTGCTGCCATTGCTGTACATAAAAGTACGCTTAAAATTTTCTTTCTCATAGAAATCCTCCTCTTAAAATAATTTCTGTTACCTTTCTCTTACTTAAACGTTTGCGTAAAACAGTTGAAAAAAATGTATCCAGATCCTGTCAATAACTATTTTCTTATCTTTCTATCACTGCATACTTTTAACGTAACTGTTTTCCTAAATCGTTTTCGTAATGTTATTATATATCAACTTGTAAAAATATACAAGTATTTTTTTCATTTTTTCTACTTTTTATACATTTTCACTACAGTATCCTTTATTCCCTTGCATTTTGCCCTGTTTTTTCATTACAGATGATACGTTTTGGAGTATTTTTCATGATATTTTTTAGTGATTTTTATCTTCAAAAACCATTTTTCTCGAAATTCATTAAGTTTTGAAGTGTTGTATAGCAAAATGATTTTGTTGGTATTTTGCAATATTTTAAACATTGTTCCGTAAAACGTCTTTTATCTTATAGAAAGCAAAAAGTTTTCCTAAGCAAAAAAAGAACAGAGATTATGTTCTAAAGCATCACAATCTCTGTTCTTTGTATTTTTCTATGTCACATGTGTACTATTGCACAATGATATCAGCATATTTTCCACGCGTTACCTTGATCAGATCATCCGGATTCAAAAAAATCTGTGTTCCCAGTCTTCCACCACTGACAATGATCTCGTCAAAATCTTTTGCACTCTCATGTACAACCGTCGGATATGCTTTCTTCATGCCGATAGGAGTGCATCCTCCCCGAATATACCCAGTTACCTGATTGATATCTTTTACGTGAACCATTTCCAGATTCTTCTCACCAACTACTTTGGCTGCCTTTTTCATATCAACTTCCTGATCGATTGGAATCGCAAACACATAATACTGACGGCTCTTGCCTACCATAACAAGTGTCTTAAATGTCATGGCATACTCCTGACCAAGCTGATCGGCGATGTGCACACCGTCAATAAATTCTTCGCATTCATATAAATTAATCCGATACGGAATCTTATTGCGGTCCAAAATCCTCATTGCATTTGTCTTTACTTCTTTTCCCATTGGATTTTTCACCTCTGCTTTGTTTTTTACTTAAAAGTTTTCCAACCTCTTTTAGCAATGCTCTTAGTTGTACCGGCTTTGCCAGATGGGCATCCATTCCGGCATCCATTGCCTCCTGAACATCCTCATCAAACGCATTTGCCGTCATCGCTATGATTGGTATATCTAAAGCATCCTGTCTTCCACAGGCACGGATATCACGTGTCGCTTCATACCCGTTCATCTTCGGCATATGAACATCCATCAAAATAAAGTCATACTCTCCTATCTGACTCTGCCAGTACTGCTTCACACACTCCTCACCGTCTAAAGCAACTGTCACCAAAGCCCCTTCCAGCTCAAGCAGACGTTTAACTACCTCTGCGCTGACAAGATTATCCTCCGCCAGAAGAATCTTCCTGCCATCCAGACTAACTATTTCATCAGTGTTTTCCTTCTGTTTTCCAAGATACTGTACGGTACTTTCCTTAGATGGCACCTCTAACTTTAGCACGAAATGGAATGTCGTCGTATTCTCCTTATCATTGTCAATCTCAAGAGTTCCACCCATCATTTGTACCAAATGATAGCATACTGCCAGATCAAGTCCTGTTCCGTTATGCTTTTTGATATTGGTATCCTTTCCCTGCTCCAGATCAGCAAAAAGCTGCTGTCTGACCTCATCGTCCGTTTCTCCACCTATCTCTGATATTGCAAAATACATAGATACTTCCGAACCGTTATGTTCCCGTTCCTCTGCTAACACATACACGCTGCCGCCTGTCTGAATCGTGCGAACCGCATTTTCTACGAGATACGAAATCACCTGATAGATTCTGGTTGCATCACCGTATAAGAAATTCTCCTTAAACTTTCGCTCCAGTAAAAAGGTCGTCTGCTTCTTAGAAGCTTCATACTGCGTCTGCTCCTCCACCTGTGCAAGCAGATCTTCCATGCTAAACACATCAGGAGTAAGCTTCATCTTTCCAAGTTCCATCTTCGCCAGATCAAATGTATCGGTTACAATATTGATCAGCTTTTCAGATGAACGGTCGATAGAATCCAGACACTCTCTCACTCTGTCTGTGTTTTGTAATTCGCCACGTGCCAGTTCTGTAAATCCCATGATCGCATGGATCGGAGAGCGAACCTCATATGACATATTTGCCAAAAATGTACTTCTTGCTTTGTTCGCAGAATCCTGCTGAAGTGCCAGAATATCGTTACCAAGAATCTTCGCCAGAGATAGCAACAGCTCTTTTTGCTGATCACTCCAGGTATAATCATTCTCCTTCATATCATATAAAATAACGGCATGACAACTGGATTCTACCGTAATCGGGCAGATCAGCGTAGAATATTCATGCAGTAAAAACGGATTTTCTCCAAACTGTCGGAAGAAATCCTGAAATGCGCCAATTGTATTATCTACCACACGACTCTTTCCAAAGTTCTCAGTAAAGAAATGGCGAATCTCATAATCCAACACAACATCCTTGCACTCTTTTGCCGTTTCTGTATCAACTGCCCATGTAAAATCAGGCAGAACGGTCTGTGTTGTATCATTAAATTCATATATGCGTATTCCGTCCAGTTCGAAGAATCTTCCTACCTGTGCCAGTGCCATCTGTATCGCACTTCGGAAATCCTTTGCACTTACGACCAAAGCGGCAATATTAGTGATAAGATTTTCGCCCTCTTCCTGCCGTCTCTCTTCTGATAACTGATGAAATGTTTCTTCTGTGGATGCAACGGCGATCAGAGGACTTTCTTCCTCTTTCATGTCAAGCTCTACTTCTGTCGCAAATTCTTTTGCATCTACATAACGAAGTGCAATAGACACAAGCTCCTCTAGCTTTTCTTCACCCAGGTAGTAACTAAAGTCATAAGATACCGTATCTACATCTTTTTCACCTACATACAGGCTTCCCAGTGCCTGATTCAGATCACGCTGCATCGTTCCATTGTCAACCAGATCAACATTTTCAATATAGACAAGGAATACCGTATCTGATAAACGACATGGCAGTACACCTTCGCCCTGCGCTACATTCTTAATTGCCTCTGCGACACTTACCATAATAAAATCACGGTAAACATCTCCATAGCACTCTGTAATCTCTGCATAATTTCTGATGTGTACGATCATCAGCTCATGTGATTTACCGCCTGACTGACCGCGTTCCTCAATAATCTTACGAAAGCTTGCATAGTTGTACATACCGGAAAGCGTGTCAAACTTTTTCATTTCATCCGCCTGCAGCTCATCTAATTTCTGCTGCGTAATATCACGAAGCTTTCCTACGATGGTTTTTGCCTTGCCTTCTGAATTGCGCAGCACACTTAGCTCAAAGTATGCCCAGATTACATAGTCTTTTCCATTCTCTGTTCCATTTTCTGAAAAACTCAGACAGATTTCTTCCTGAAAACGGTTTCCATCTTCCTCCGAAACCATAGAATATCTTTTGACAGCATCAATAAAATCATTTGTTTTCCATTGTATCTGACGGATATAATCCGTAAAGTTCTCAATTTCTATATCTTTCCGCGTCCAATTCCGAATACTGCCATTGCTCGAAAAGAAGTTTTCCTCGATGTTATACTCAAACAATATATCTTTGGTCGCATTTAAGACCAACTGTATCTTTGCATCCTTTTTTTCCATCTCGACAAGCATTTCTTTTTGTTCCACCAGAAATGTATGTGTACGCTCAGCAAGCTTAGACAAAAAGAATAAAGCAACGCCAAACTCAATCACAAAACCAAAAACAAACGGGATGTATGTTGCCCACACCGTTTCACCGGGATATAGCGCATCCCTCAACTGTATGCAACGGAAATACCAGCCGATCAAAAAGCCCACAAAAGACAACAGCACAATCTGAATCGTAAATTTCCTGTCAAAATACAAACAGCTTATAATCGGTGCCAGAATTAATGTAATATAGATTCCAATATGATATTGCGTTGCCAGAACACTGACTAGCACAATAATACAGATTAACACATAATATTTCGTAAATATCTGATTCTTTACTACTCTTTGCAGTATCATCGGTGAAAGTGTGCAAAAAAATCCAATAATCAGGACTAAAACGGATATGGCACTCGTAAACCGAAAAATCCCTATCGCATTTAGCAGCACCATTAATGGAAATACTAAAGAAGCATAAGCTACCCCTTTACAGACCAACCGGTTGACCTGCTCTTCATTTCTTTGAAAGAATGTATCTTCCAAAAAACCTTCTAGTTTGTTGTATTCGTTCATTTGTTCCCTCTCCTTACTTTAGCACTCGCCGTAACCCCCCGCTATTTTGCAAAATAGCCAATATATCTAAGTATAACACATCCTTCTACCAAGCCGCAAGATTTCCTTTGCAAATGTTGCAGTATCCAAACAGAAAAAGCACTGCCAAAACTGACAGTACTTTTTCTATGTGCTTTATTTTTCATACGCATCCCTATAGGGATATCTGTTAGATTAGTGTGCCAAAATAACCTTCTTAGGACATTTAGCTGCGCATGCTCCACAGCCTTTACATTTTGTCTGATCAATATGTGCCACATTATTTTCTAATGTGATTGCATCAAACTGACACTGCTTTGCGCAGATTCCACAGCCGATACATCCTGTATCACATACTGCCATAACCTTTGGTCCCTTATCCTTGTTTGAGCAGCTTACTGCGTATTTTGCATCATACGGTACTAACTCGATCAAACCGTTTGGACACTCTTTGATACACTTACCACAGGCAACGCAGTGCTCTTTGTCTACCACTGCAATACCTTCTCTGACATGGATTGCATCAAACTGACATGCCTCTACACAAGAGCCAAAGCCAAGGCAGCCATAAGAACATGCCTTATCACCACGTCCCGGAATGGCTGCTGCACGCTTACAGTCAGAAATTCCATAATAATTTGCCTTGATGCCTGCTTTTTCACAGGTACCGGCACATTTTACATAAGCAACCATCTTTACTGCATCGCCACTCTCTACGCCCATGACAGCACCGATTTTTTCTGCAACGGCAGCGCCACCAACAGGACAGGCATTTACCGGTGCCTCACCTGCTGCGATTGCTTTTGCCAATGCATCACAACCTGCATAGCCACATCCACCACAGTTGTTACCTGGTAAATATTCGCGTACAGCGATTTCTTTTTCATCAACAGGTACTTTAAACTGAATCGCAGCGAATCCCAGAAGAAGAGCGATCAGAAGACCAGTCACACCAATTACAACTGCTGCAATCAATACTTGAGTCATACTGTTTCCCCCTTCCTAGACTAATCCTGCGAATCCGCAGAATGCAATAGCCATCAAACTAGCTGTTACTAATACAATTGGCGTACCCTTAAAAGACTCCGGAATATCATTGTATTCAATCTTCTCACGGATGCCGGCAAGGATTGTGATAGAAATCAGGAAACCAATTGCCGTAAACATACCGCAGAGTACACTCTGAATAAAGTTATATCCATCCGAAATATTATTGATTGCAACACCAAGTACCGCACAGTTTGTTGTAATCAGAGGAAGATACACACCAAGCGATGCATGAAGTGCCGGCATAAATTTCTTTAATGCCATCTCCACAAACTGAACCAATGCTGCAATGATCAAAATGAATGCGATTGTTTGCAGATATTCTAACTTCAAAGGCACTAAAATCGCATAATAAATCGGGTACGTTATCATACTTGCAATTGTAATAACGAATGTTACCGCAGCCCCCATTCCAACGGCTGTTTCAATCTTTTTGGATACCCCAAGGAATGGACAGATACCGAGGAACTGACTAAGTACAACATTGCTTACAAGCATGGATGAAATAATAATCACAAATAAATTCACTTAAATCAATCCTCCTTTTTCTGCGCTGCCTCAGCCGCTGCTTTCGCAGCCTTTGCAGCTTTTGCTTTCTCTGCTGCTTCCTTTGCAGCCTGTGCTTTTGCAGCCTTTGCAGCAACACGCTCAGCCTCTACAAGACCTTTGTTTGCTACGCAGTTTGAACCAACGCAGGATGCACAGTTACCACCGCATGACAGCTTTTCATCTCCACCCGGTACATTGGTAGCAGATGGCATCTTCAGCTTATTCTGAATGGCTGTCAGGAATGATAGAACTAAGAATGCTCCCGGAGCTAATACAAAGAATGTAATATGAAAATCATCCGGAATGATCTGCTTGCCAAAAATAGCACCGGCACCAAGAATCTCACGGCAGATACCAATACAAGTCAGACCAAATGTAAAACCAAGTCCCATACCAAGACCATCAAACAAAGATGGCAGTGGCGGATTCTTAGATGCATATGCTTCCGCTCTTCCCAAGATGATACAGTTTACAACGATCAATGGGATATATACACCGAGTGCGCTGTTTAATGAAGGCAGATATGCCTGCAACAGCAGCTGAATAATTGTAACGAACGATGCGACAATAACGATAAATGCCGGAATACGCACGTTATCAGGAATCACTTTACGAAGCAGCGAAATAAATACATTGGAAAGTACCAGTACCGCTGTCGTTGTAAGTCCCATGCCCAGACCATTGATTGCAGAAGATGTTACTGCAAGTGTCGGACACATACCAAGCATCATTACAAAGGTGGGATTTTCCGTAATGATACCGTTCTTTAAACGTTCTGTACATGAATTCATGAATGTCCCTCCTATTCTGATAATGATGTAATAAATAACAAAGCACCGTTTACCGCTCTTGTTACAGCACTACTGGTAATCGTTGCACCACTGATCGCATTGATCTTGCCATCCTTTGTGCTTCCTGTGCCGTCCTTTACAACAGTGATATCCTGTGATTTGTTCATGCCAACATACTGTTTGTTCCACTCTGTGTTAGCACTGTTCTGACCAAGACCCGGAGTTTCGTTGCTGCAGTCCATGATCTGGATACCTTTAACTGCACCATCTGCATCTACGCCAAGTGCAATCTTAACGGCTCCACCGTAACCTTTTCCACTGCATGTCACAACATAGCCGGCATCTTTTCCATCAACGGTTGCTTTCATAACCTCCTGAATCTCTACGTCAGAGAGATCCGTTCCGGATGCTGTCTTTACTTTTCCCTTTGCCAGATCATTCTGAAAGGTCTTTAATGCAGAATCGATCTTAGAATCTGATTCAAAGGATGCACCCTTATAAACAGCTGCATACGCTTCCTGTTTTACCTTTTCATTCTGCTTTGCGATTGGATTCTTTGTGATCTGATAGACACCGCCAAGCAAAATACCTGCAATCAGAGTAATCAGAAAGAGGCATATGGTATCATGAATTAATGTATTATCTGACTTTGTACTATTTGCCATCTTTGATTCCCTCCTTTCC
Source organism: uncultured Lachnospiraceae bacterium (assembly GCA_934317005.1). GTDB lineage: Bacteria > Bacillota > Clostridia > Lachnospirales > Lachnospiraceae > Butyribacter. The sequence continues at coordinate 107,097 of CAKREB010000003.1, read as the reverse complement.
AAATGGAACCGGAAGTGTAACTCTCTCGATCAAAGGTACTAAGAGGTTACAGATAATGATCGCATAGGAAACTCCCTCAGCAGAAGCACCGTAAATACGGAACACTCCTGTCAAAATACCTAAAAGAATACCAAATACAATCTGTCCCTTTGCTGTAATCGGGCTTGTAACATAATCTGTTGCCATGAAGAATGCACCAAGCATCAGACCACCACCACAAAGCTCTTTTGCCAAATATGTCATATCGAATCCATGTCCACCAAAGATCAATGCAAAGATTGCAAAGGTTGCAATATAGCAGACCGGAATTCTCCATGTGATTACTTTACGAATCAAAAGATATGCCGCACCAATCAACAAAGCAAGTGTAGAAGTCTCACCAATCGTTCCACCAATTGTTCCAAGGAACATATCAAGAAGATTTGTAGAGTTATCTCCGTTTTTGATCAATGCCAATGGTGTTGCACCTGTCACACCATCATATGTAAATGATGTCATCTTGCCGGCAAAAGATACCATCAAAAAGCATCTTGCACCAAGTGCCGGGTTCATGAAGTTCTGACCAAGACCACCAAATAACTGCTTTACAATAATAATTGCGAATACACTACCAAGCATCGCCATCCATACCGGGAAAGTAGAAGACAGGTTCAATGCCAGTAACAAACCAGTCACTGCCGCACTGCCGTCACTCACGGTAAGTGGAAGCTTCATTGCTTTCTGCCAGATATACTCTGTCAATACGCTGGTTGCGATACACGCTACGATTAATACAGCAGCTTTGTACCCAAAATTCCAAACACCAAAAAGAGTAGCAGGCATAAGTGCAAGAAAGACATCCCACATAATGCTTTTCGTGCTGGATTTGTCACGAACATGCGGTGACGATGATATATTTAATAAATTGCTCACTGTACATTACACCTCCTATTTCTTTCTTCTCTGCGCAGCCACATACTGACGCGCCTGCTTAAAGCTCTGCGTCAGTGGACGCTTAGCCGGACAGACATAGGTACAGCTTCCGCACTCATAACACTCCATACCATTGAGTTTTACAAAGGTATCATAATCATTATGCATCGCTGCTGCAGCCATCTTCTGTGGCACTAAATTACCCGGACAGGCAGCAACACAGCGTCCACACCGAATACATGGTGAGGGCTCGTACTCTGCCACTTCATCCTTTGTCATCGCTAATATAGAAGAAGAAGTCTTTGTAACCGGTACATTCAGATCAAACATAGCAAATCCCATCATAGGACCACCTGAAATAATCTTTGCCGGTTCTTGTTTAAATCCTTCGCCCTCCACCACAAGATCTGCATGGTTGCATCCCAAACGTACATTTACGTTGATAGGCTTGTTAAACGCATCTCCTGTCAATGTCATAACTCTTGTAATAAGAGGTGTCTGCTTGCACACAGCACGATAGATTGCAATAACAGTAGAAATGTTATCTACAATACATCCTGCATCTGCCGGAAGTTTTGCAGAATAAATCTTTCTGCCTGTTGCTGCCGAAATCAATGTACGCTCGCCACCCTGAGGGTATTTTGTCTTGAGCACTTTAACTTCAATGCGGCTCTCACCGGCAACTGCCTCCTGCATTTTCTTAATCGCTTCCGGTTTGTTATCCTCAATACAGATCAATCCCTTTGCTTTATCGAAAAGCTTCAGAATCACCTTCAAACCTCCTACGATTTCTTCTGGACATTCCAGCATCTGACGATAGTCTGAGGTCAGATATGGTTCACACTCGGCACCATTGACCAAAATGTAGTCAATCTTATCCGGCTCCTTCGGTGCTAACTTAACGTTCGTTGGAAATCCAGCACCTCCCATACCCACGATTCCTGCTTCTTTAACAATTTCACGAATCTCGTCATTTGTAAGTTTCGTATAATCACGATTCTCACCAAGACCCTCAATTCCCGTGTAGTTTCCATCATTCTCAATCACTACACATGTTGCAGTTGAACCATTCAAAAGCATTCTAGGCTCAACAGCTTTCACTGTTCCAGAAACCGAGCTGCAAATATTTGCCGAAATAAAACCACTGGCTTCGCCAATCTTTTGTCCAACTAACACCTGATCACCCTTATTTACAATAGGTGTAGCCGGTGCACCAATATGCTGTGACATTGGAAATACCATATCACCCTTTGGCATCACCGTCTTAATTGGTAAATCACTGGACAGTTCTTTTCCTTCGTAGGGATGCACTCCCCCGCGAAATGTTGCTTCACTCATTCCGGTTCCCCTTTCTGTATTTTTTTTCAATCTATGCTTTTTGCAAGATTGTTATGTGACATATGGTTGAAATTCTCCGGTTTTTTTGACATTTTCACCAAGAACCATGCCACAATTCATCTACAATTTTATCATTTGTACCAAAAAAGTCAACGCTAACTTTCTCTGAAAAATCTGTACACCCAAATAGCACCCAGCAGGCTATAAAGCATAACAAAGCATCTTTTCTGCATTAAAAAATAAAGATGCTTCTACCCATTGTTATAGAAACATCTTTCTACAAAATATTAAAAATTTATCTTCTTCTATGCCATACTCCGTATCCCCATAAAACGCTTCTTACTTTATGAAAACAAAAAAATTCCTCTTCACAGCGATAAATCACTCTGAAGAGGAGAGGGGTTTGAGGGGTATATCTTGTTACTGTTACATCTAGTAACTTGATAACAAGTTCAGTATAGCACCGAAAGGACAACAAAAGGACACCATATTTTAATATTTTCTACATTTTTTTGTAAAAACTTTTATTATTTTCTTAATATTTTCTGCAATATCTCCATCATCTTTCACTTTTCTTCTCTTTTCTCTCTTTTCGCCTTTTATATTTCCATATTCGGTTCTTTTAAACACCCCTGTAAAATCCGTTGCAGATCCAGTGTACTAATGCCCGTTTCTCCGCTTATTCTGCTGCATCAGATAACCATTCGTATATTCTGCCCAGCTGTAATTTACCATATATTCATCGGCATAATCCATCATGTCATTCTTTTCATGCTTTAGAAAATCAAAATAATCGCACTTTACCTTTGTAGTATTTACGGCAATGCTGTTCCATTGACGCACAATGATATCCTCAACATCATAGTCACGTAATGTTTTCATCATGCCACTGATCATGGTCTGTACCTGATTCTTAACAGAACGGTTATATTCCTTATCTTCAAATAGAACTCCTGCGATTTCACCATTTGTAACGCCTGCACCACGCCTATCGATCAAAAAAGCAAAAAGCTCCTCTGATTTACTTCTGGTAAACTTAACCGGCTTCCCATCGACAAACATCTGAAACTTACCAAAGGTCTGCACAACAACCTGATGAGGGGTTTTCTCTTTTTCTATCACCTCTATCTGACACATTTTCATCGCTTCCAATGCATTTTGATGTGACTGTATCGTCACGCCGGCACAGCAGGATGCATCCACACGGATGATTTTTTCCGGATAGTACGCTTTTAAAAGCATAGCATTGGAAATAACACAGATATCCGTGCAAAGGCCAATGAGTTCTATCTCGTCCACATCCTCTACAAGCTCTGGCAGCTTCGTCGAACCAAATGTTGGTTTTTCTACCACCTGCGTTACATACCCGGAAAGCTCCGGTATAATCTCCCAGCCTTCTGTTCCCTGAATACAGTGCTTTACCGGAAGCTTTTTCCCCTCCTGCGTGTCCAGATAGTTTTCCTGATGGGTATCTTTGGTAAAAATTATTTTCTGCTTTTCTTCTATATATTTTGTAATCTTTTGACGTACTGCCGGTACAATCTCCTGTGCCTCTTTCGTTCCAAGTGCTCCCGTCACAAAATCAACCTGCATATCCACTACAATCAATGCCTTTTTCATTCAACTTCCCCTTTCCAAATCAAATAACACTTTGATTATAGCTTAAACGCAACATTTTCTCAAATCGGCTGGCTTTTACATGTAAATGCTATTAAAAATCATCCGCATCCCATCCGGAATCCTTATACATCTTCACGTCCAGATCATGTTCCTTCACATACATTTTAAGATATTTCTTTTTGGCTTTTTTCCACTCCCTTTGCCTTATGTCGGTATCCTTCATAAACTCCTCATAAAGACCAGCATAACCTTTTGTAAACTTTCGAATGCCTTCGGCATAGTATGCTCCATCTCCTGCCCGTTCAACCTTTTTCACACGATACCCTTTCTTGTCTTTTACCAAATGAAAGCATGCCGGCATTTCTCCGCCACTCAGACTTTGAAGGACATTTCCAACCTTACGATAGCCTTCCTCATAAAAGTTTCCAAACACCAAATATTCATCATTCTTTTGTACCATTTTATAGATTACATACTCTGGTACAAAGCACCCGTCGTTTTCTAATTCCTTCCATCTTTTCTGCTGATAGGAAATAATTGCCGCCAACGCTGTATTATCTCCTGTATACTCAAAATCAGGCAGCTTCCGGTTTTTTCTCTCTTTTGCTGTCAGACAGAGCTGTTGTATCCGAAGTTTCTTTGTCTGCATGTTACATTCATATAAACAATATTTTTTCCCCTGCAGCGTCAGGAAGTTTAGTGTCTTTTCACCCGCTGCGTTTTTGAGCTCATATGCATTTTCACTATAAAGAGTTTCTTCTCCCTTCAAAAGAAAACTTAACTTTTTTTCACTCTCTGCCCACCCGGAAAGCTTCCGAAAGGTATCTACCTTGTTTTTCCGTTTTTGGTTGTGATACTTTTGAGAAATTTCCTGACCATTTGCAGCCTCGTCCATTGCCACCAGTTTTTCTCCCTTTTCATCTTCTTTTTGTATCTGGAACGGATGCACTTTCCCCTGTAACTTTTTATCCCTTTCATTCCATAGATAAATCATGTCATCCTCTTTCCATAGAATACTCTGAATCTGCCCCGACTCAAAATGTATGCAGTCTATTTTCTGTGTATCAATGCTTCCAATCAGCTTATCCCTTTTCAGATCATACACTAATATGCCACGTAGATTACCAAAAATGAGGTACTTTTCATCCATCATCAGAATATCCGGCGCATATGTCTCCATCCCTTCTTCTCCCAAATCCACTGCTTCATCAACAATATCCTGCTCTGTTTGCGAATCCGTGGCAGGTTGTATCCATTTTAATATCTGTCTGACTACTCCGCCATCTGTGGCTGCATTTACCGCTGCTCCCGTTCCCCAAAGAAGCAGCACAAGAACGGCTGCCACCGCAAAACGCCCCCATCTGGTACCTGTCGTCTGCTTTTGTCTTTCCGCCATAGCGGACGGAATCCGTTTCTCTTTTCCCTGTTGTATTGCTGCCCACATCTGTTCTCCCTGCTGCTTTGTGAGCGTCAGCGATTCATAAATCTTATGCAAATCATTTTCCCTCATATACGAATCCCTCCTTTTCCAATTCCACTTTTAACTTCTTCCGTGCCGTTGCAAGCTGCGTCTGCAAGGTACTTTCCTTTCTATCCAACATTTCGGACATATCTTTTACCGAATATCCTTCATAGTAATACAAGTATAATACCTCTCGATACTTTGCCGGCAGCTTCATCATGTCCGTCATAACATCATATATTTCTTTTTCTTCATTTGCCATATCCGGTATTTCTCCCAGATCAATTTTCCTTTTCCATGAGGATTTCAATATATCCTTACAGTAATTTTTGGTCACTGTAATAAACCATGCTTTCTCCTGTTCTTCATCTTCAAAGGATTTCGGGTGCTCTAACAATTTAATAAATACATTTTGAACTGCATCCTGAGCATCATGGATATTTCTAAGATAAATCATTGCTATGCGGTATACCCTTTGATACTCCCGGTCATAAATTTCTTTTACATCTGCATCCTTTTCTTTCACAGACACTTTTTTCCCTCCTTTCTAAAGCTTCCTGACTAGTCCTTATTTTCTGCTTCTACATGATATACGATTGAGAAGTAAAAAATATCCGATTCCATACAAAAAGAAGATGCACCCATCCATGATACATCTTCTCTTTGTATGATAAAAGCCAAAATCCTTTTTGCGGTATCGGCACAGTATCCGTCTAACGTCTGACAATCTTATAATATACCTTTGATGTGATTTTATAAATCAACATATAGATTGCCACAAAGACAACGACTGTCCCAATGACACAGCCTACAAACAGCTTTTCATTGGTCAGATTCATAAGTGCCATGATCTTTTCAATCATTGGATACGCAAAACAGATATGAACGACTGCCACCGCAATCGGAAGTAAAAACACCGTACAGATCTGGCTGTTGATGATATGACCGATCTCCTGATTGGCAAGTCCGATCTTACTCATGATCTGGAAGTTTTTCCGGTCTTCATATCCTTCGCTAATCTGTTTGTAGTAAATAATCAGTACCGTTGCCACTAAGAACAGTACTCCGATAAATATTCCAATGAATAATACACTTGCATATATTCCAATTGCATCCTTCCAGCCACTATAATAATCTTCTAAATAGACATCCTGCTCCGGTATTGCCTTAAGAAAACGGTTCTGTATTTTATTGGCATATGCTTCTTCCTGCTTGCGCTCCCCCGCCAGATTAAAATTATAAAACTGCTTTATGTCGTTGTTTTTCCGTTCCTCTTTCGGAATCAGCCCGTTTGTCATATCACACAGTGCATCGTAGCTATCAACCAACATATACATGGTTTCTGTCAGACCATTCTGCTGCTTCTTTTCTACCTTTCCTGCTTTTTCAACAGGGATCTCATTTTTATCCACCTTTATTGCGTCGCCATATACTTCTACCCCGTCTGAAGTCAATAGCAGCGGCTTTTCTCCTGCCGCTTTTTTATTCTGACCTGTCAAATGGTTATATTCTGATGTCATCATAATCTTTAACACTACAATGTCTGACAACACACTGTTGGTCGTACCCGTCCGAAAGCTTGCCTTTCCGGTTTTTACCAAATAAACTTCACTTTGACAATACGCTTCCAGTCCTTTGATGGTGAGCTTACTTTTTTCTGCGCATTTCTGTGTTTCCGCTTCCACTTTTCCAAGCAATGTTTTCCATTCTTTTTGTGATTTATCGCTAACAGGCAATGTAATGTTAATGTCCTTTGGATAACGATATCGCACCTCATCCTCTACTCCCAGATAAAGTGATACGGTTGTTGCAAAGGTAACGATCACCATTGTGACCAGAATACAGATGCTTGCAAGACCTGCTGCATTTTGTTTCATGCGGTACAACATACCGGATATGGTTACAAAATGTGTCTTATGATAATAAAAGTTTTTGTTCTTCTTTAAAAGCTTTAGAAAAACAATACTTCCTGCTATAAACAGCAGATACGTTCCGATGATAACTAATATAACAGCCAAAAAGAAATAATTCATTGCCTCCAAAGGATTTTCTTTCGTTAGTGCTGTGTAGTATGCGATACTAAGTGCTGCAATACCGAGCAGTGCTAACAGCCATTTTGCCTTTGGTTCCCGCTCGCCTGCGTGTGTTTCTCTCATAAGTTCCACCGGCTTTAAGCGCAGGATGCGAAGCAGGTTTAGCACGATAACCCCCGCAAAAATCGCCAAAAATCCTGCGATAGTCTGCCAGACAGCCTCCAAAGACACTTGAAACTGGAACTTTGGTTCCAGACCAATCATGCGGATCAAAATCAAAAACAGCAGTTTAGAAAATGCAATTCCACCTATAAGTCCAATTCCCATACCAATTACCGCTACAATAACAATCTCCCATGAAAGCACTTTTGCAATATGCTTCTTTTCCATTCCAAGCACATTGTAAAGTCCCAGCTCCTGATTTCTCTGCTTCATGACAAAACTGTTCGTATAAAGGATAATAATTGCCGAAACAATTCCAACGACTCCAACACCAAATCCCAACACGACGCGAACCTGTTCCGCCCCGTAAAATGCATCCCAGTCCTGCCCTGCAATAGATTTTAACATATAAAACATAGAAGTCATTGCGATTACAGAAATCAGAAACGGGAAAAATGAATTTTTATTTTTCCGCACATTTGTAAATGCTAACTTAAAATATAACCCTCGTTTCATGCCTCTCCTCCCTGTGACAATAACAATGTCAGTGTATCTGAGATCTTTTTATACATCATCTCATTCGTCATATTTCCACGGTAAATCTGATGATAAATCTCACCGTCTTTAATAAACAGCACCCTTCCGGCTCTTGCCGCTGCTGCCGTTGAATGAGTTACCATAATAATGCTCTGTCCACTGTTATGAATATTTTCAAATGCATCCAGCAGATCATTTGTCGACTTGGAATCAAGTGCTCCGGTAGGCTCATCCGCTAAAATCAGTTCCGGATGCGTAATAATTGCACGACATACTGCCGCACGCTGCTTCTGACCGCCAGACACTTCATACGGATACTTTTCTAATAGCTTTTCTATATTCACCTTTCTTGCCACCTCATGAAGCTTCGGCTCGATCTTTGCATATTTTTCTCCTGCCAGCACAAGCGGCAGACAGATATTATCTCCCAGACTAAAGCTGTCAAGCAGGTTAAAATCCTGAAAAACAAATCCCAAATGTTCTCTTCTAAACTTCGCAAGATCTTTGTCCGGAATGCAGCTGATTTCTTTTCCGTTCAACTGAATAGAACCATTGGTCGGTTTATCGATGGACGCCAGTACATTAAGAAGTGTTGTTTTACCGCTTCCCGACTCTCCCATGATTGCCAGATACTCTCCCTCTTCCACAGAAAAAGAAATATTTTTCAGTGCCTCTACCTTATTCCCGCCAAACCGGGTTGTATATACTTTTTTTACATTTCTTACATCTAAAAGTGTCATCATTTTCCTCCATTCTGCGTTCTACTAATTATAACAGTAATTTCCGTCTGTCATTTTTGAACTGTATACAGTATACAAAAAAAGGAAATGCGCTGCCTTAATTCCAGCTTACATTTCCTCTGTCTAATCTTACAATTTTGTAAGGTTAAATCATATGCCCAAACCTCTTATAGCGAACCGGCTATTCCAGCACCTCTTCCTGATGAATCAGGATGGTAACACAAGTTCCCTCTCCTGCCACCGAAGAAATCTTGATATCATGTCCCAGACGTTCTAATATCTTCTTAGACAAATACAGACCAATTCCTGTCGCCTGCTTATCCACATGACCATTAAATCCGGTAAATGCTTTTTCAAAAATGCGCGGAATATCTTCCTTCGCAATACCTATCCCGGTGTCCTGTACCAAAATATGGACATCAGTTCCCAGTCGTTTTGTGCGAACCTCTATGCTGCCTTCATTGGTATATTTTACTGCATTGGACAAAATCTGCCCGATCACAAAAGACAACCACTTTTCATCCGTAATAACTGTCTGATCCAGATCTGTCAGCTTCACGGAGAGCCTTTTTGAAATAAAAAGCGTGGAAAACTTGCGTACCTCTGCTTTTATCATCTTCTCAAGATTACACGGTGCCACGGAAAGGTCTGCCTGCAGACTGTCCAGACGTATATATTGCAGATTCATAGACACATATGACTCAATCTGAAAAATCTCTTCTTTCATCCTGCGAATCTGCTGCAGCTTTTCCTCACTTAGATTTTCCCCTGCTTCCATATTCTGCACAAGAAGCTTTAATGCCGTAATCGGAGTCTTTATCTGATGTGCCCACATCATAATATATTCCTTTAATTCCTGATAATCTGACTGCAGCTTTTGTGTATTTTCTTTCTTTTCCTTTAAAAGCTGCTTTAACAGTAACCGATAATCCTGTTCTGCCTTACATCTGGTATCATACAGATCTAAAAGATTATATTCTACCGTTTCAAACAAGCGTTTCCGCTGGCTGTTCTGCTTCTGATAAAAGTAATATTCGATAGCACTTGCTACCAGAAAAATGAAAAGGCACAGAAAAACACTATATTGAACAGCTTCTTTTGGCACTCCATGCAGAAAAAAGACCACTGCCACTATGATAACAGCACTGATACAAACCATATTTCTCCATAGCTTTTCCCGCAAATAATACAAAAAACACATACACCCTACTCCTTCTCTAAAAGATAGCCAATCCCCTTTTTGGTCTGAATCATGCCCTCTGCACCAATCTGCTTTAACTTTTTGCGGATTCTTGTCATATTAACGGTCAGAGTATTGTCATCAACAAACTCCTCATCATCCCACAGATACGTCATGATCGTATCTCTGCTGACTAGCTTTCCTGCCTGCTCCATCAAAAGCTTCAATATTTTAAATTCATTTTTGGTTAATTCTACCTTTTCGCCCTGAAAAACCACCGTGGCATCCGCAAGATTTAAAACAAGTCCTTCCGCCGTGATCACATTGCTCTGCTCCGGATATGCGTAGCTTCGACGCAAAACGGCACTAATCTTTGCAATCAGTACATTCATATCAAAAGGCTTCGCAATAAAATCATCTCCGCCCATGTTCATCGCCATCACAATATTCATATTGTCATCTGCTGATGACAAAAATATAATAGGCACTTTGGAAATCTCCCGAATCTTACCACACCAGTAGAATCCATTGTAAAAGGGCAAATTGATATCTAACAGAATCAAATCCGGCTGCTCCCGTGCCACAGACACAGTAACATCCTTAAAATCCTTCGCTGCTACCGCTGTATAGTTCCACTTTTCCAACGCATCGCAGACAACATCTGCGATTACTTCGTCATCTTCTATGATCATTACCTTGTAACCCGACATAACTTCCCTCTTTTTGCAAATATATTTTAATTCTTTTCTCTACTTCGTATCCAATATAACATACACCTCAACAATTTGCTACTTTTTGCCGATATAAAGATTAGGGTATCAGAATCCCTGATCCTGTAAATAATAAAAGAATCTTATCAACACAACTATAGCTTTTTTCTACATACATGAGGTGACATCTGACAAAGAAAAAAGTTTTACATAAAGGAGAGATTTTATGGCATCTATTACAACTTATGACTATCTGCTTAGAAACTGCTATTCTTCAAACCGCAGTGCGCGTAAAACAGTTACCCGCTCCAGCTTAAACTCAGATGATCTGGTCAAGGCAGACTCCGATGCATTAAAAAAAGTATCTAAAAATCTGCGTGACATGGAATATACAACCGATAACGGTGTTGGCATTTACAATAACATCAAAGTGTTTGTACAATCTTATAATAATTTGATAGAAAGCACCGGAAAGACGACTTCTTCTGAGTTGTCACGTCTGGAAAAGAAGCTCACAAAGTTTGTAAAGGCAAACAAGGATGAGTTAGAAGAACTGGGAATCAACCTCGCGTCTTCCGGCAAATTAAACTTAAAAGAAGAAACTTTATTGGAATGCAAACCGAACAAGATTGGAAAAGTTTTTTCAGCTGACAGTGATTTCACAAAAACGATAAGCAAGCATGCCACTTCCATCAATCGTTTTATGAAAACACTTAGCATGTCAGGCAATTCTGTGACAAAAAAGAACTCTGCATCCGCGACTTCTTTATCTGCGCTGCCTGTCACTCCTTCTACCATGACAGCAACAAAAATAGACTTTAAAGCCTGATTACTGCAAAAAGAGAATGCGCCGTGAAGTGCCCACTTCACGGCGCATTCTCTTTTTATTATACGAGTACTTTCTTTTTCTGCTTCTCATAACATTTTCTGTTTTTTGGTGCTCTCAGCATCCCAATCATTAGTAAAATAGAGCACGCTGATACTAAGATGCTGATATTTAAAAGCCAGTCAAGACCAAATGCATCCCGAATCATCCCACAGACCGCTGATGCAAATACCTGTCCCACTCCAACTGCTGCCACATTGATAAAGGAAACTCCCTTCACCACATCTGTATCCGGCAGGTTTTCCATGACAAAAAAAACAATACCGGCATAATAAATACTCATACCAAAAATCTCAAAGCCCTGTGCCAGTATAACAAGCAGTACATTCGGTGCAAATGCCGTTCCAGCCGCACGCAGTGTACAAAAAATGGCACAGATAACCATAAGCTGATCTAAGGAAAACTTCTTTCGCATCTTTGCAAACAGCAGCATGACCGGCACTTCCGAGATTGCCAGTACAAACTCCGACCATCCAAGCTCTGTATGTCCGCCACCAAGACGCTTAATAATGTCAATCATAAAAGTGGCATTCAGGTTATATCCCATATACATGATCAGGCAGGCGATCAGAAACAATGTATATTTCGGATAATTACAGATCAAATAAAAAGAACTGTGAACCTTTTTTTCATCGTCACTTTTCTTTACTTCTTCGGACTCTGCTGTGCTCTCTTTAGAAAAATCAACCGGATCCATCCAGACACAGATGACAAAAAACAGGATGGTAGCCGCTATCTGTAACAATAAAATATTATTCACACCACAAATATCCGCAGCCTTACCGATACCAATACAGGCAAATGCCCACGTAACCGATCCTGCTGAGCGCGCAACAGTATAGTTCAGATTTCTTCCATGATTCAAATATTGGATAGAGAGAGAATCAATGATCGGTGACAGACAGCTTACTGTCGCACCATACAATATAAAGACCAATGCTGCCTGTATAAAATCATCTTCTATCAGCCACAATATTCCGGCGGCTGCCATACTGACAACTGCCATCGCTTCCATAACCCACTTGAGCGAAACCGTCTTAGCATGACGATCCGAAAAGGCCGCGATCCAGATTTGAAAAATAATAACTGATGCAAACTTAATCGCATTAAGCCATCCAATCTCAGCACTGCTAAACTCTTTTGCCTCTAATATCGGCGTCAAAAACGCCATGCCTACCGCGGCAAGCATCCAGTATGCCCCCTGCAATGCACCATACTTCGCTGTCAACTTCTTGTCTGTCTTCATACACTGCTACCATACCTTTCTGCCATAATCTTTCCAAACCAGACTACATTAACACAAAAACGGTGTATCCCATAACTTAAGCTTTGTACCGATTCCCATGCGCAGTGCCTTCTGCCAGCATTCAAAGCCCCAGCCCAGATCTAAGATTGGCATACCGCCAAGACTTACTAAAAACATCTGATCATCACTGGTTCTTCCCGGAGTAATTCCGCGAACAATGTCCCCTAAATGGTACACCTCTTTTTTATCAATCAATCCATCCTCGATCATATTGACAAAATACATGCCAGGTGTTCCGGAAGACTTACGTTTTCCGTTCTTGTCATACTCCTGATATACTTCTATGTATTCTTCATACATATGAATATTGTCCACAACCTTTGTCATATTCTTCTGGATAAAAGTATGATCTGTCATATCCATTGTGCCGGAAGAAATAAAGACACATCCTGGCTTTAACCACTCAGGCTTAAAGACCGGCCACTTTCCATGCGCCACAGAAACTGCCTCGCTGATGATATCTGCATCCTTTACCGCCTCTTCCAAATCGTCACAGATAATGATATTTTTAATCTGAGGATATTCCTTTTCAATGAATGCTTTCATCTCCAGTGCTGTCTTTGACTTTGCAGAGCTTCCCTTAATCTTAATGGTTTCAATGCCGTCAAACTTTGACAGATATGCCATCAGACATGTTTTATTTACTGCACCCGGCCCGATCAGAGAAATCACCTTTGAGTCTTTTCTCGCAAGATACTGCGCCGTCAGTCCGGGCATTGCCCCGGTACGCATTGCACTCAAAAGATTGGCTGACATGTACGCAAGCGGCTGTCCCGTTTCAATATCATTTAATGTCACCATCAGGATCGAACGAGGTAATCCACGCTGTGCATTTCGTCCGTTGGAACCATACCACTTTTCCCCTGCGATATGAAATCTGCCGCCAAGATATGCCGGCATCGACATAAACCGGCGATCTCTGGAATCCTCTAAAGGGAATCCTTCAATCGGTGATTTTTTAGGAAACATAAGCTGGATTCCATGATTATTACGGTTGCGGCCGCCCATCATGCAGTCACCCTCACTTAATAAGCTCACCACTTCGCCCATTGTATCTACGCATTTACCGGCATCTAACACACCTGCTTTTAACATATCTTCTTCATTTAAATATAAAAATTCAATCTTTGTATCCATAATTTCCTCCAATCCAAAACGCATCTATCAAAAAGAGAGGCAGAAGAGCAAAATCTGCTCTGCCGCCTCTTCGCGTTTCATAATACGCTATTCTGTTTTTCGTATGTTACTCAGAATACTTTGTGTGCATCATTTAAACCTGCTTTCCAGCATGTACTCTGCTACATAGAATGTGCACGTTGTCTCGCTGTATGTACTTTATGAATGATCTCTTTTGCAAAATAAATCAACAGACAGATTATACTAAAGCTAAAGATAATAGTTGTCAAAGCATTGATTTCCGGTGATACGCCCTTCTTGATCATAGAATATACCTTCATTGGCAATGTTGATGTTTCGGCATTGGCAAGAAAGCTTGTAATGATCAGGTCATCCAGTGCCAGCGAAAATGCCATAAAGGCTGCTGACATAACACCCGGTACAATAGCCGGAAGTGTTACATGCATAAAAGTATAAAAACGGTTTGCGCCAAGATCCAGAGATGCCTCTTCGATCGACGGATCCATGCCGACCAGTCGTGCCTTGATTGTAATGTATACATAAGGAAGTACCAATGTTGTATTACCTATGATGATGGTTCCTATGCTCAGGGAAAATCCGCTCTGGTTAAACACCAGAAGTGTTGCAATCGCAAGTACGATCTCTGGAATAACGATTGGAAAATAAATCGCATTAGTAATCAGCTTTTTGCCTTTGTATTTTGCATTCATATAACCAACAGCACCCATCGTTCCGACAACGACACCAAGCACAGTCGTGATCACGGCGATCAAAAGTGTCTTTCCAAATACGGTCCAAAGTTCTGTATCCCCAAATAATTTTGCATACCACTTTGTAGTAAATCCCTGCCATACTACATTTGCACGACTGTTATTAAACGAAAAGACAATCATAACAGCAACCGGTGCATAGAAGAATATATACATCAAAACGACATAAAATACAGAGATTCCTTTTAAGGTCTTTTTCTTTACTTTTCTTTTATCCATAAGCTATGCCCCCAAATCGTCTAAGTCACCACCGAGTTTCGTATAAATAAATAACATAATGAAGATCACAATTGCCAGTACCATCGCAAGTGCTGCACCAAATGGCCAGTTTCTCGAAATTGTAAACTGACGATAAATCAAGTTACCTACCATCATGTTCGTTCCTCCTCCTAACATATCTGTTACCATATAGTAACCAATGCAAGGAATAAACGTCAGGATAACGGCAGCAAAAATCCCCGGTGAGGTAAGTGGAAGCGTTACTTTAAAAAACGTTTTAACCGGTCCTGCCCCTAAGTCTTTGGATGCTTCAATCAACCCTTTGTCTAGCTTTTCGATAGAAGAATACATCGGTAGCACAGCAAACGGAATAAACATATACAGCATACCCACAATAACCGCAAAATTATTATATAACAGATTCAATGGCTTCTTAATAATATGCAGATTCATAAGAATTGTGTTAATTACACCTGTCTTATTCAACATAATAACGAAACTATACAAAATAACCAGACCACTTACCCACAATGGCAACATCAAAAGTACCGTCAATACACCGGAGGTCTTACTCTTGACATGCGCGATAAAGGATGCCAGCGGATAGCCAAGTAAAACCGTCAATGCTGTTGTCCACAGTGCAATGATCAGCGACTGCTTGATTACGGTAAAATATACCGGCTTAAACATTTCTGCATAATTATCTAATGTAAACTTATATACTACACGTCCAAGTGGTCCCTTTGTCATAAAGCTCATCACTGCCAGAAGAATGATTGGCAGAATGATGAAAAGAACAGTCCAGATGGTAATCGGGCCACACATCACAGCAGATGCAAGCCACGATTTAAAGGAACGTTTATCCTTGTGCTTTTTTTTGCCTGTTACGGCAGCTTTCGCATCATTCGTCTTCGTCATCCGCATTCCCTCCTTCAATATCTCTGACGGAATCTGTATTGACAAGATGTTTCTCTTTGATCGCAACACCCTTATCAAGATCCCAATACAGATACACTAATTTTCCTACTTCTGCAAGATCATCCGGACTGAAACGGTTTACCTTAATTTCTGTGCCATCGTTTAATGTAATCATCATTTTGATGATATTTCCCACATAAATATGCTCTTTTACAACACCCTTTAAGTTAAAACCTTCCACTGGAGTCTCAGAAAACAGCATATTCTCCGGACGAACGGATACAGAAACCGGATCATTGACAGAAAGCTTATCCTCTAAGTCTGCAACCGTTCCTTTTCCAACTTCCATACCGACTACTGCTTTTCCATCATGATCTTCCAAAACAATTGCATCCATAATATTGGATTCACCGATAAATCCGGCTACAAATTTTGTCTTTGGTTTCTGATAGATATTGATTGGTGTATCAATCTGCTCCATAACTCCCTGATTGATAATGGCAATACGGTCACTCATTGTCAAAGCTTCTTCCTGATCATGTGTGACATAGACAAAGGTAATGCCTAACTTCTTCTGAAGTCTTTTTAACTCAATCTGCATCTGCTTACGAAGCTTTAGATCCAGCGCACCAAGCGGCTCATCTAACAAAAGTACTTTGGGGCGGTTGATCAGCGCACGCGCAATGGCAACACGCTGCTTCTGACCACCGGACATCTGTGTAATCTTTCTTTTTTCAAATCCTTCGAGCTGTACCAGCTTTAACATTGTTGTTACACGCTCTTTAATCTCATCCTTCGGCACCTTTTTTACCTTTAACCCATATGCCACATTGTCAAACACATTCATGTTTGGAAACAATGCATAATTCTGAAATACCGTATTTACATCACGCTGATATGGTTCTTTTTTCTCTACACTTTCTCCCTGCACTTTAATCATTCCTGTTGTTGGAAGTTCAAATCCGGATATCATACGAAGCGTTGTTGTCTTTCCACATCCGGAAGGTCCTAACAATGTAAGGAATTCGCCTTCTGCTATGTTGACATTCATATTTTTTACCACATGATTATCTCCATACCATTTTTCTACATTCATTAAGGATACTATTGTTTTACTCATATGCAAATCTCCTTATCTGTCCAATTTTTTGTACACATCTTTTTGTGTAGCACGTTCCATATGATACTAGTTAATTGCGTCAGCACCACGTTCATTTGTACGAATACGCATAACATCTACAACATCAGTTACAAAAACTTTACCATCACCGGTCTTACCGGTTCCGATTGCAGTAGAAATATCTGCTAAGATTTCTTCTGTCTGTTCATCCTCTACAACAACAAATACCATAATCTTCGGTAAAAGATTAATATCTTCACCGGTAAAATTCATCTCCGGAAGGTATCCTTTCTGACGTCCACAACCCATTACGGAATTTACTGTCATACCCTGACAGTTATGACTTGCTAACACTTCTTTTAATCCTACAAGTTTCTCAGGTCTTGTTACAATCTCTATTTTTTTCATAATAATCCTCGTTTCTGCGCACATTTTTTTGTATGTAGCGGGTTTGTGCCAAGTGCGCTCAGGCACAAATCCCGCGTGTGGAAAATTATATTTTCACACAATCCCCATTCTGCTGCTTTATCTGCGACACTATCATTTTTACCGATAACACATTACTCATTTCCCATCAGTTCTGTATAGTAAGTATCCATCAGACTGATCTGATCATCACTTACTGCAATGTTCCATGCACTGTCTTTTAATTCTGCATATTTCTTAATAGCAGGATTATCATAGAAACCGTCTGGAAGATATTTTTCAATCAGTTCCTTCTTTACTACCGGTACGCCACCATTTTCCGTATAACATTTTGCTAGTTCTTCCGGCTTTAACATGAAATTAATAAACTCTTCTGCCTCATCCTGTTTTTCAGAGGATGATGGCACGCCCCAGTACTGTGTAAAATATTCACATCCGGATTCAATATCTGCCATAGCAAATTTATCCCAATTCTCTTTTGTATCGTTGCAAAGCTGCAGGTAATCCCAGCAAAGTGCTACGCTACATTCTCCATTTTCAAGCTGTGAAGTAGCACTCTCACCGACAAATGCCTTTACATTTTTCTTAATCTTCTTAAGCAACTCATTTGCCTCGGAAATCTCTTTTTCGTCCTTTGAATCAGCCTGATAACCAAGAGCCTCCAGCGCTGCTCCATACAGCGAAATCGTTGAATTTACCATAGCGACCTGACCTTTTAACTTCGGATCAGCCAGATCAGAAAACTTTGTAATCTTAATCGGACAGGTTTCTTTATTATAGATGATTCCTGTATAACCCGGTGCCATGTCAGGACATGTATATTCCATCTTTTCATCACCGATGGCTCCTGCAAGATATTCATCAATGATATTTGATTTGTTTGTAAGCTTGTCACTGTTTAGCTTTACTAACAGATCATTATCAACGAAGGATTTTACATATGCTGATTCGATATCAACCACGTCATAATCTGCACTTCCTTCTACCAGCTTTGAAATGATTGTATCAGTATTATCAATGTAACTGACATTGACCTTAATTCCCGTTTCCTTTTCAAAATCTTTAAATGCTTCCTCCGACCAGGTTCCCTCCCAGACCATGATATTAATACTGTCTGCTTTTCCCTCAGAGCTGCTCTTATCACTACCTGAACCACATCCTGTTAAACTAGATACAACCAACGCTGCTGCCAAACTCAATGATAATAGTTTTTTCATTCTCATATTCTGTCCCTCCTTAGCTTTGGAAACGTTTTCTGCTTCTTTGACGCATACTGTTCTTTTTACAAGAAACCCGTCTGTCCGTGCTCTTGTGCATCATCCGACTAAAACAAAGAAACGGTCGGCAGAGATTCCTTAGAGTCTCCGTCGACCGTTTCTAATTTCCGTATTGTTCTATGTGTTCTTAACACAGATAAATTTTATGGGCTTATCTTAGCATCCTACATCTGCACTGTCAATCTTTTTTCGATAATTTTTTCATCTTTGGTTAATTTTATTAATCATTTTGTATCAGCAATACTTTTTTCTGTCAATTCTACCAAAATTAACATTTTATCAATCATTTTTCTGAATTTTGTTAAGTTTCATACACTTTATCTGGCGATTTCTTAACCGTTTTCACTTCAGGACATCTCTGACATACATGGCATTTTCTAGAAAGAACGGTCATAGATTTCGATAATATCGTCTACCGTCAGTTCTACAAAACTGCCTTCACTTGCCTTTGCCGCCTTTTCTGCCATTTCACGGAAGTTATCCTTGTCAGACACACCCGTATCACGCAGCGTCAGCTTCAGTCCCATTGCTTCAAATACTTCTCTTGTCTTTTTAATCGCAAGATGAGCAATCTCATAGTCATCTAAAGAAGCGTCAATATCAAATACATTTTTGCCATACTGAACAAACATAGATAATGTCTTATCATTCAAGGTATATTCCATCCACACTGGAGTCAGCACCGCCAGACCATGACCATGTGTCACATCATAATATGCGCTAAGCTGATGTTCCATCGCATGACAAGGCCATGCTCCTGATTTTCCACAGGCAATAAATCCATTGATTGCCCAGCTTGACGTCCACATCAGATTTGCTCTTGCATCATAATTGTCTGGCTCCTTGCAGGCAATCGGTCCATATTTCACACAAGTCTTTAACATGCCTTCTATGATGCGTTCCTGAAAATAGGTTCCCTCCACACCATTAAAATAAACCTCAAAAAGGTGTGACATAATGTCAGCCGTTCCTGATGCCGTCTGGTACTGCGGTACAGAATAGGTTAAAGTCGGATCGAGGATAGAATATGCCGGATACACCAATGGGCTGTATATATCCTTCTTCTCTTTTAACTCATCATTCGAAATAACCGCAAAATAATCCATCTCTGATCCGGTTGCCGCCAAAGTCAGGATTGTTACAATCGGCAGTGCATTCGTCACAAGTGAATTATCTTCTACGATATCCCATGCATCACCATCATAATAATATGCTGCTGCCACTCCCTTTGCGCAGTCAATCGTACTTCCACCGCCAATTGGCAGAATTACATCGATTCCTTTTTCACGGCAGATCTTAACACCTCTGTTTACCGTTGTCACTCTCGGATTCGGCTCTACTCCCGACAGCTCCTCGTACTCAATTCCATTTTCACGAAGCAGTCCTGTCACTTTATCGTACAACCCGGTACGCTTGATACTGCCACCACCATATACGATCAGTGCCTTCGTTCCACATGCTTTTACAAATGTTGGCAGGTTCTTTAGTTCCCCCTCACCAAATGCAATTTTTGTTGGAATAGAATAAAAAAAGTTCTGCATAAAATCTACCACCTTTCTCTGTGCTTTCTTTTGTTTTTTGCTTCTTCCAGATCATACAAACCGGTATTATGCACAAATATTCCTGCGAATGTATTCTGTATGCACAAAATACCGCAAAAGTGACATCTTCCTGCTTGCCGCAGTGCGATCTTCGCGGAGCTTTTTTTACTTTATAGGAAACGAAAAGTTTCCTATAAAGTAAAAAAAGCATGGCATAACTCATAATGAGCGCCATTGCTTCCGGTAATTTCTGTTATTTGCTTTGTATTTGTGCTTCAAACAGATTGAAAAACTTCTGATATCTTCATTTCACCTATATCTGTTTTGCAACCTTGAAAACCATAGTAGACAATTTTTCCTCTCTTGTCAACAAGTTTTTCCTATTTCAAATTCCATAAAGAAATAAAAAGTGCCTGCCAAACGCCACTTACCCGCGAATAGCAGACACTTTTTTATAAATAGAAATTCGTATGCTAATTATACAAATTTAGCTGTGTTAAGCTTTACTCCAGGTCCCATTGTGCTAGAGATAGATACACTCTTGTAATACTGACCCTTTGCTGCTGCAGGCTTAGCCTTTGTGATAGCAGCCATTAATGCTTCAACGTTCTCTACTAACTGCTCTTCTGTGAAAGAAACCTTTCCTACAGGAACATGTACAATGTTAGCCTTATCAAGTCTGTACTCAATCTTACCAGCCTTGATATCGTTTACAGCCTTTGTTACGTCCATTGTTACAGTACCAGCTTTTGGGTTTGGCATTAAGCCCTTAGGTCCGAGTACACGACCAAGACGACCTACAACACCCATCATGTCAGGTGTAGCAACTACTACGTCGAACTCAAACCATCCATCGTTCTGGATCTTAGGGATTAACTCTTCTCCACCTGCATAATCTGCACCTGCTGCTAAAGCTTCGTCAATCTTCTCGCCCTTTGCAAATACAAGAACTCTAACCTGCTTACCTGTACCGTTAGGTAATACAACGGCACCACGGATCTGCTGATCAGCATGACGTCCATCAACACCAAGTCTGATGTGTGCTTCTACAGTTTCATCAAATTTTGCAGTTGCTGCTTTCTTTACTAAGCTAACAGCCTCTGGCACTTCATACTGCATAGTTCTGTCAACTAATTTTGCAGCTTCTACATACTTCTTTCCTCTTTTCATAATAATAAACCTCCTGGTGGTAGTAACGGCGGGTTCTAAGACACATCTGTGTCGCCTCCCACATCGTCCAATTCAATAACAAGTCTTTTTATGCGTTTTTCTTTATCTTTTCGGGAAAACACTAACTTTCCTTAATCTTCCCTTTGTTTTACATCATGTTTATGCACCATGATTCTTATAAATCGTATTACTCTTCTACAGTAACACCCATGCTACGTGCTGTACCAGCGATCATGCTCATTGCTGCTTCAAGAGAAGCTGCATTTAAGTCAGGCATCTTTGTTTCTGCGATTTCCTGAACCTGAGCCTTTGTAATTGTAGCAACCTTAGTCTTGTTAGGAACACCTGAACCAGACTGAATCTTACAAGCCTTCTTGATCAGAACTGCTGCTGGAGGAGTCTTTGTGATGAAGCTAAAGCTCTTATCCTGATATACAGTGATAACAACAGGAATTAACATACCTTCCTGTCCAGCTGTCTTAGCATTGAACTCCTTTGTAAACTGTACAATATTAACTCCGTGCTGACCAAGAGCAGGACCAACAGGTGGTGCTGGTGTTGCCTTTGCTGCAGGAATCTGCAATTTTATATAACCTTCGACTTTTTTAGCCATTTTTCTTTACCTCCTGTAAATTTTACAATCGTCTTTCTTTTTCGAACACTTTTTAAACTTATACTGCCTCAACATCATTGAAGCTGAGTTCCACAGGTGTTTCACGACCAAACATGTCAATGTTGATCGTAACGGTTCTGTTCTGATGATCGATCTTACGAACAACGCCTGTTGTTTCTTCCCAAACACCAGATTTTACTACTACGGAATCACCAATGTTAAACGGAACATCCGGTGCATCGACCTTAAGTCCCATGCTTGCCATCTCTTCATCCGTCAGTGGAACCGGCTTAGATCCCGGTCCGACAAAACCTGTAACGCCTCGGGTGTTACGAACGACATACCATGTATCATCGTTCATAATCATATTGATAAGAACATATGCCGGGAACATCTTCTTCTGAACGGTCTTCTTGGCATCATCCTTTTCTTCAAGTACATTCAACATAGGGACAGATACCTCGAAAATCTGATCCTGAAGATTACGGTTTTCAATTGTCTTCTCGATATCCATCTTGACCTTGTTCTCATACCCTGAATAAGTATGAGCAACATACCAGTGTGCTTCTGCATCTGCCATAAGTCTATCACCCTTATCCTATCTGAATAATCTTATCAAGTCCTGTCTTGATGACAAAATCAAGCAGGGCAATGATTACACCTAAAACTACTGTTACAACAACAACCGCGGTAGTTTCCTTAATAATCGTATCCTTATCCGGCCAGATTACTCTCTTAAACTCTGCCTTCAACGCTTTAAAGAAACCGCCTTTTTTCTTTGCAGGCTTATCTGTCTTCTGTGGTGTGTTCTGGTTCTCTACATCTTTCTTGATTTCAGAATCTCCCATAATTCACATTCCTTTCATATGACGCCAAATACAATATTATTTGGTCTCTTTGTGTAATGTGTGTCTTCTACAGAATCTGCAATACTTCTTTGTTTCCATTCTGTCCGGATGGTTTCTCTTTTCCTTTGTCGTATCATAGTTGCGCTGTTTGCACTCTGTACAAGCTAATGTAATCTTTACTCTCACGACTTTGTACCTCCATATATAATATTCTGCTTTCACAGTTGCACCGAAATCGGCTTTGAAACGCTGAACCGCATAAAAAAGGGCATCCTGCTATTATAGGGGTAATTTTCCTATTCTATAAAATAGAACACCACTATTTTACAGCTTCTAAGCCCTTTAAAATCCAGCTTTTTTATCCAAAGAAAATTTAGGCATAAAAAAAAGACTGTTACATCGCCCATCTACTATACCATGTACAACCTTTTGCGTCAAGAGAATTTTTCGATTTTCCGTTGATTTTCACAGCGTTTGCCAAAGTGTGTCCTGCTTAACAAAATCTGACATTTTTTCTGTCATACATTTATGCTATACTATCCTTGTGACAACAGGACTATGTCTTATTTTCAGGTACTACCGCCTGCCCCATGTGTCAATCAATTTAAAATAACATATCTGGATTGGAACGAAACTATGAAAAAAAATGATATTAAACTTTTAACCGGCATTCTTTTACTTGCCATACTTGTTTTTGCCGGATACCATCTTCTGCATCTGCAAACCGGGAAAACGGTGCAGGTCACTGTAGATGGAAAGCTTGTCAAAACTCTGCCTCTGGGCCAGAACACTACCTATATAATAGAAACAAAATCCGGAAAGAACGTGCTGGAGATCAAAAATGGCTCTGCAAATATTACGGATGCAGACTGTCCCGATAAGCTCTGCGTGCATCAGGAAAAGATTTCCAGGCAGGGACAGACACTGGTCTGCCTCCCACACAAGGTTGTTGTTTCGATTTCTTCTGACTCAGAAGAAGAGACACTTGACGGCGTTGCAAAATAACACAGTTTTTCCGTAAAATCCTGCTAATTCCCCCTCAACCCATTGTATAATTTGCACATAAATGCTATAATTACACCATTACAATATGTACATATTTTTCTGTACAGGAGGTTTGGAACGATGAAAATACAAGATTTTTGTGACATGGAAAAATTTGAAAGTATCATGAAGAACTGGGCATTGAGTACAGGTCTTGCGACCGTAGCAGTCGGTGCTGACGGAAACTACATCAGTGAATGTTACAACTTTACTGATTTCTGTATCAAGCTGACCCGTGGCAGTGCCGAGGGCTGCCGCCGCTGTGAAAAGTGCGATCAGGAGGGTACCGGTGTCTATAACTGTCATGCCGGTCTTGTGGACTTTGGTATTCCGATCACTTTAGAGGATGGTACGGTACTTGGCAGTGTAATCGGAGGACAGGTTCTGCCGGAGAATCCGGATGATGAGGCATTTCGCCAGACTGCCCGTGAATTAGGAATCAACGAAGACGCCTATATTACTGCACTGCACAAGGTAAATGTAAAGAAGCGCGAAGAGATTGAAGCCTCAGCAACCTTACTTGGCGATGTTATCAACATGTATGTTCGCGACTGTTACATGACTATGCTGAACAAAGACTTACTTGACAAGCTGCAGTCCGGTGTGAAAGATGCTGTACAGTATATTGACAAAGCAAATGAAAGCACTAAAAAGATCAAACAGTTTAGTAACCGTCAGCGTATGCTTTCTCTGAATGCATCAATTGAAGCTGCACGTGCCGGAGAAGCCGGACGTGGATTTTCCGTCGTAGCATCAGAAGTACAGAAGCTGGCAGACGGTATGTCTTCTACAAGCACAGAGATTTCTTCGGTATTAGATTCTCTGACAACGATTATTCACGAACTTAATGAATAGAGAGAATGCATTTTTCTAACATATGCTCACCGAAAGGACAATGAAGGGCACTGCGCCAAACGCAGTGCCCTTCATTGCCCTTTCGGTCTATTTTTAACAATAGTAGTTAAACAACAATCCTGAATAAAGAGAAGTAATATAGGAATAACCTCTTGGCGGCTTCTCAAAATTAGGATAACTTACAATCTTTTTGTCTACATATTCCATCGGATTGATCTTGACTGCATCTGTCTTTGCAAACAAACGTGTTGCCATCGCCGAATCCGGCTGGAAAAGCTTTTTCATATCTCCATCTTCAATCGCCTGCGTCGCCAGTGCATTATCTAATTCCATATATCCATCATCATTAAAACGGATTCCGCAGGATTCCAATTCAGAAGTGAACGGCTTTGCCAACACCTTTAACTCACGCAACAGCTTAGATGGGTTTCCTGTCTTTTCTTCGAACTGATGATTATAGTCAATCAGGCGATTATACTGATCTACAAAATCTTTTACACCGGAAAGGATTACCTCGCTGTCCGGATGATAGTCAACCGTAGCTTCTGTGTCTGACTTTTTGCGCAGGGATACCTTCACCGATCTTCCCAGCGTAAACTCATTTGACAATGATGTCTTTTGCACACCATTCAGATCAAACACTGCACTCTTAGGCTGCACGATCATATGATTCAAACCGTAATATTCTACGATGCCTCTTCCACTTCCATCAACCGACTTATCCTGCATGCGAAAGATTGCCTCACCATCCGGAGCACCTACCATAGTAGATTCCAGACGCATACCAATCTTTCCCTTTTCTGTAGAATACGGTTCTGCCTGAATACCAATTTTTGCCTTCGTAATAAAGTCAGACAATCCACTGATCACTTCTCTGTGAGTAGCGTCCTTACGGATATTATACTGAAAATCGTATCCTACATCATTTACCGTAATCTGAAACTGATATCTTCCGGCTGTAAGCCCTTTGCCTGTTTCATAATATTCTTTTCCCTGATTGATCTGTGCATTTGCCAGCTGCTTTACACGAATCGTGAACGCATTGGGGAGCTGTTCCATATCTGATTCGATCAGATCGGCTCCGACCTGCTCTACATCAGAAGAACGTGCCTTTTTCTGCGTAAAAATACTATTTGGTGAATCATCTGCAAGAGTCTGCAAAGTATCATTAATTCTCATAGAAGCATCTTTAACACCCAGCACATAGGACTGCTTCGCATTCGTAAAATCAACCAGATAAACAGGAGAAGACTGTGTCTGCTTACGGATTCTCTTTACGACAGAGCGCAATTCTGACGAATTATGCGCATGTCTTGTCATATACTTTGTGTCAAATGTTGTTAAAAGATTATTGTAAATGCCTGCATTCATAGCAATCTCTCCTTTCCCTGGAATTTGCCGATGCAAATAGCTGAATCCGGAATCCATTCCTGATTAAACCAGCCTATTTTCCAATGCTGTCTGATAATCTGCCTGATAACGGTCTGGCAGATAAAACAACAGCGTTTCCCACTATTTTTATACTATTAAGTATTCCTATTATACACTACTCCTATATTTCTGTCGATAAAATTTGGCATTTTTTTGAAAAAAAATTCACAATTTTTTCACAAAAAAAGAAGCACTTTGCCGTGATTTTGTATATTTAGCCAAAAATTTACAAAAAGAATGACCGCACATCCTCTCTGCAATTCTCCTCACGATAAAAGAGAGAATGCCAATATGCGCATTCTCTCTCTACTGTTTTATCTTAAATTTGTTCCTATCTTACTCTCTTTGTTAATCAGACTGCTATTTCACAATTGGAGCAAAACGCACACGTACTTTTGGAAGTGCCTTTAACTCTGTGTAATAGTTTGTCATCCAATCATCACCCTGTGATGCATCATTTTCACCGGATGCAGGTGGTGCAAAGATTTTTAAAGTCATGTCTGCAGCACCCTCTAAAGGCTTCTTAAAGAATGCACTCATCATATCGATGCACTTAACACCAGGTGCTTTATAGAACCAGTGTCCGTTCAATTCCATCATAAGGTTCATTTCCTGTAAAGATTCGTCTTCGTCGAAATAAACCTCACAGAATGTCGGGTTACAATCAAAATGTACCGGAATCGCAATACCGTCTGCATCTTCTGAACCACCCCAGCGAAGCTTTGCCGGAAGCTTGATCTCTTCGCCCTCATCCATAGAAGGACTAAAGAAGTCCTCATGAATGATCTCACGATATGTTTCTAAGATTGGCTGCTCAATACCAACGTTAGCATTGTTTGGATCTTCAATCTCAAGACCAAGACGACCACGGTCACGCATCTGATATAATGTAAATCCACTGAGCCATTTTTCTTTATCTGCCTTTAACATTTCACAGAATTCTTTTAACATAACTGCTTGATCATAAGCACCTGTTACATCACCATCGGCATTAAACTCAGATAATACCATTGGCTTTTTCACTCCGTTATTTACATAAGTATATCTTTCATAGCTTTTCTTAGCAAGATTATAAATCTTATCTACTGTGTGACGTGCAAAAGTAGTGCCGCCCTCTTCTGCTACATCATATGGCCATCCCCAGTGAAGTGCCATATAACGGTCAACAGAAACAATGTCTGCCGCACGGGATGCCTCGGCGAAAATATCTTCCATCTCCATCTTCTCATCCTCAAGCTCTTTGCAGCCATCCAGACAAATGATTGTCTTTACATTTGGTGCTTCACGATGAATGATCTCACAGCAATGTGTAAAGAACGCTGCAACCTCTTCATAAGAAGCTCTTTTGTTAAAAGAGAACCAGTTACCGGTTGCCTCATGGTTGATGCGGAGTAACACACGTCCGAACGTGCGTAGATCCTTTGCGATTGCAATGATGTGATCATCCGTCAGCTTAGGATCGATCGTCATAGTCAAAAGAACGTCCTGACCATGTCTGCGAACATCACGCATATATGTAAATGGTTCATCATCCAATGTTCCATTCAGACCACCCTTATATGTAAAATAGTCATCATATGGGAAATCCCATGCGAACTGTACAGATGGATCGGCATGTACCACGCTGGCACGTCCCGGCCATTTGTCATCATTTGGATAATAGCAGTACATCAGATTAACCGCTCTGTGTGGTCTTCCCAGCTTCTGAAGAATATAATCCTGATCAACATATTCTCCTCTTTCGCTTCCGTCGCCCAAATCGACTGCACACTGTGCCGGTCCC
This sequence comes from uncultured Lachnospiraceae bacterium, assembly GCA_934317005.1. Classification (GTDB taxonomy): domain Bacteria; phylum Bacillota; class Clostridia; order Lachnospirales; family Lachnospiraceae; genus Butyribacter. The sequence goes on along the minus strand of CAKREB010000003.1, from coordinate 79,059 downwards.
ATGTGTAATGCTTTTACCTTTAAATCTTCCATTCTAATCCTCCTCGTAGCTTTTCTATTTTAAATAGCCTGATTATTTTTATTATACTTGATGCAATGCAGCAAAGGCAACTCAAATATTACCCATGAAATGCGAGATATTATACAAGCATTTTTCTATCCCAAAAAGAAAAGAGCTATAAAAAGTGATATGACGGTCACTTTTTATAACTCTTCTCTTGACGCTCCTAACGCCTTTATTATACTACCTTCTCCATTTCAGAAAACTATTCTTCATCCCACAATATACATCTGATGAACGGTTATACTGAATGTAAATGATAAAAGAACATCCCCACATTCTTATATCGACGCTATTAGTATAGCACTATTTCTACTCGATTTCAACCTTTTATTGACATTTTTCGCCATTTCTGAAAAATTTTAGAAATTTTCTCTGCTTTTTACACCAATTCTTTACCAACTTATCTCTAACTATCTGCGTACATATCTCCATACACTTTTATATTTAAAGAAGTTTTTCATAACACATCCAGTGTTCCCCAAACAGATCTGCTTCTCCTTTTTTGTCAAAAGCTAATTTGGCATAGGAACGCACTGCCCTTTGATTCTTTCCACTTACCAGATACATGGCACTGTGATACCCACGTTCTTTCAAGACATCCAAAACTGCCTGCAACATCTTCCGTGCAATCCCCTGATTGCGATATGACTCACTTACTACCAGTCGCGCAAGCTCTGCAGCCGACTTTGCTTCCAAAGACCAGCAGGGCAAAGCATTTACTTCCTCATCATCGTCAATGGAAATCGCTCCAAGAAGCTCCCCTAACTCCCCTTTCCAAACAAAAAGATCATTTCTTTGAAAATCACCTGCCATGATTTCTTCATTTGGATATTCATCCGACCAGGTGCAGCCCTCGCTTCCAACCGCACAACGGTATAACTGCATAATCTGTGACAATTCGTCTTTTTTCGCCAGTTCCAGTCCCACTTTTCGTCCTCCGCTATAGCACATCTTCCTATGCTCTTTTATATCAGCCTACCACTCACTATCATCATCTAGATTGTCGTCATCGTCACTATCGTCAAAGACTATGTCAGAATCATTGCCGCTTTCCGTCCTACTCTTTTATCCATATGGTATCCTCCTTCCGCTCGTTTCGCACTATTATTATGTATCATAATAGCATACTCTGCTTTCCCCAACAAGATTGCTATATCAAAAAAGAGGAAATAGCTAAAAAAAATAAAAATTAGGGGTTGACGAATATTAAAAAAGATGCTAAGATAGGTATCGTTCGTGAGCAACACGCGATATATGCGGAAGTGCTGGAATTGGCAGACAGGCTAGACTAAGGATCTAGTGTTGGCAACGACGTGAGGGTTCAAGTCCCTTCTTCCGCACGAATGTTTATAAGCAAATCCTGATTTTAGGATTTGCTTATTTTTTTGTATCTTTCTTATAACAAGAATCAATCGCTTCGCGATTCTTGTTAATATCCCTGCTGTATAGGCAATTTCCTGTCACATACAATGAGAAAATCTCAAACAGGGCACACTTCCTTTGCCGGAAGCATGCCCTGCTCTTACTTGCATATCGTTATATTCTATTCAGAAAAACTATTTTACCTTCATTGTGTTTTTAAAACCTGCCTTTTTGGAAAGCAGCTTCTGATATGCCTTCTTATTCTTCTTTGCACAGCTAAATACAGCTTTGGCTGCAATTCCCTTAAATGCATTCTTTCCAACCTTTTTAAGCTTGTCAGAAGAAATTGTGATCTTACTTAACATTTTGTCATTAAAGAATGCCTTCTCGCCGATTTCCGTAACATTTTTTCCAATGGTTACTTTTTTCAGTTTTCTGCAGCCGGTAAATGCTTTTGCAGATACTTTTGTTACGCGGAAGGTCTGCTTTTTATCACCTGTAGTAATTGTCACCGTTGCCGGCACCTCAGCAGACGTCACATTCTTACTCTTTGGCTTCTGATACGATACCGTTGCTGCTGATACACTTGTTACCTTATAGATGGCATTTCCCACCGTATAGGTATTTCCTTTTTTTACACTCGGCGTATCTGCTGCATCAATTTCCCTGCCCTGATATTTTGCACCGATCACAGCAATCGCATCGATATTTAAGGAACCACTTGCAACAGTGATTGTTACTGTATGTTCCCCATAAGAAAGACCGTCTAGGGAATATGTCATACACATATTATCTGCCTTTTGGATCGGAGCTTTCTTTTTATATTCTTTTCCATCAACTGTTACATTGACTGCATTTACTACTTCATTTGGTTTTCCTTTATGAATCACCGCATCATTACTTCCAAGAACCTCCAGTCCGGTTCCCTTGAAGCGATATGTCACGGAAGCCCCAACAGCGTTGCTATAAGATACGCTTCTCTGGTATACATACATTCCCTGATCTGCACAGGTATGTGTCCACTTATCATTGTATTCCAGCTTTGTATTCTTTTGTGCTGTCAGATCATACATTTCCATGTTGTCCAGATACTCTGTATAGTATGGTGCATATCCTTTAATCTTCGTAACCTTTAAGTTATCAAACTGTGTATAGGTATTTCCACAGCCCAGTGCAATACGTCCGGATGTGATCGGATTGGTATCCTTATATGTTGCCACCAGCTTATCATTAATATATGCCTTAATCACACTGCCCTCGCCACGCACTTTTAACCGGAACCATTTGCCCGGTGCCACCTTGGAAGCATCTACTTTGCCGGATGCCACTTCCGTACCTTTGACTGCCGTTTTCTTAATATTACTGCGATATAGCTGCCACTCACCGCTGTCGCTTACTTTCAAAGAATAGCCACAGGAATTGGTCATTCTATGATTAGAGCCTGTCTGACGGATACCAAGTTGTGCGTACTGATCATCTGTCGCACGTTCAAACATCACATCAATTGCAGCCGTGTAATTCATCCACCGAAAATCACCGATGGTCGTCACCGGATCACCAATGTTCCAAGCACCACCTACTCCGGTTGCTTTGCTGTCTAACTGCTGCCTTAACACACGGTTTCCTGACTCACTCTTATATACTTCAAACGCTCCGTTTATCGTATGGGTATAACGCGCCATTGCGCCCGTATCTCCGCCACGGGATGCAATATAGTCCTCTACCTGGTCAGTAATCTCACCATCGCTGTTTAAAACCGGAACGGTCTTGCCTGCGTATTCAAAATCGTCTGCATACAGATAACCGTCCTCTGTATTCTGGACATCACCTGTTGCATCCGTATCCAGTACAGTACGTGTCCCCTCGACCGGCAGTGCCTGTGTATGCTCTTTGCTGTCAGATACCTGTAAAGAAGTTACCGTAACCGTAGAATATGGTTTTACACGGAAAGAATAAACACCATCCCCATCTGCTGAAAGTGTGTCGATACACTTCATATAGTTTTCATTAAAAGCACCGTCATCGGCAGCTCTCGTTTCCCAGAGCTCCAGCTTCTGATCCTTTGACAGCTTCATATTCTTTGTCTGAAGCGTATATGTCATCGGATACTCACTGTCATTGACAATTACCGTCGAAAAGTTGTCCTTTGTCGGCGCTGCCAATGTCATATAGTTTTCTCCACCGTTTCTGCCATTCACTGCGTTGCTGCTTGTAGTCTGAATTGCAGAAGCCTTGCACGCTGAAGGCACACCACGCCAGATTCCTGCCGTATTGTCTTCATTTTCCCATCCGGTCACGGCAAACTTACTGATATGTGCAAGCATCAAAAGGCCGGCATCATAGTGCATCCAGCCTGACCACGGATCTCTTGCACTGACCAGTTCTTTAAAGGAATACTGCGCTCCCTCATAAAACGAGCCAACAACCGGCTGATAGATCACATGACCGCGTCGGGATTCTACGAAGCTTTTGATAACCGTATTTCCCATCTCCAGTGCACTTCCTGAGCCACCAATACCGGTTCCCTCTACTGTAGGATCTTTTAGGTTGTTTGCCGGACGGAAAGCAGAGTTTGAAAAGGTTGCCTGCTCTTCGCTGTTCCACACTTCCTTATCCATCACCTCAGCTAACCACTTCATGGCATCATTTTCATCATCTGCCGTCTTGTAATGGTATCCGACTACGTCAGTTGCATCCATAAACTCTTTGTCACTCTTTAAGTTTTCTGCGACTGCTGCGCTGACAACATTCGCTTCATCAGAAACTACCAGCTTAATCTTGTGATATAGAGCAAGTTCTGTCTGATCCGGAATCGTTTCACTGTTTTCTGCTGCGATCCACTTTGCAAACTTTTTAGTATTTGCAATATCGCTTTCGCCGCCCCAGGCTTCATTGGTATTCGGATTGATGTAATCTACCATGACACCATACTGCTCATAAGCCGCCAAAATGCTCTGCTTGTACCACTGATACTTGTCTTCATCCGATGTAACCCACTTTGGCTTCTTCCAACTTAATATACTAATCTTCAGGTTCGGATTAATCTTTTTGGCATCTGCTGCCAGCTGCCATCCCGGATTTCGGCGGACATTTGCCTTTTCATCCCTTGTACGCATCGTTGCACTCTCCGAGCCGGTAGAATTATTACGGTCATTTCCCATCTCCAGTTTTACGTGTGTAAAGATCGGATACTTTCCACCGAACAGATAACGCATTAACTGCGCATATGCTTCCTTATTCTGTGATTTGTAGTCCATCAACAGATCACTCGTCGAATTGGCACTTAACAGTCCAAATCCTTTGTATGTCAGACCATTTACATTATCTGCCTTAATATCATCTCCATCTAAAATGATGGAGCCTGTTTTTGTCTGTACTGTCGTGTTCATGTCTGCCTCCGTCGCTGCACTGCACATGCCGACATTTCCCGTCAGTGTCATGGACACCCCAAGCAGGCATGCGATTGCCCTTTTGAATACCTTTTTCATTACCGTTTCCTCCTTCTTTGTGCATAAAATCCTCTTACCTTCCATCTGTATTCTTTGCCATTTGAAAAGTATTTTACACTATTTAGTATAGACCAGCTCCTGATCGCAAACAATCTAAAATAATTCTGTTTTCCCACAAATATGAACATTTTTCTGTTGCTTAAAATTTCTCTTTTTATAACATCGACCTTGTTCCACGCCTTCTACGACACTCTGTCGGTGTGATTCCCTCATATTTTTTGAACACCATACCAAAATATGTCGGATTGTCATAACCAACCTGCTTTCCTATCTCTTCCACACTGCTTCCTGTCTGCAGCAAAAGTTCTCTTGCCGCTGCAATCCTAAGCCTTGCCAGATACTCCATCGGCCGCATGCCCATCTGTTCCCGAAACACTCTGCAAAAGTGCTGCTTCGTTACGCCACTCTTTTGTGCCAGTTCTTCCAGAGAAATGTCTTTTGCGTAGTGTTCCTCCATATGCTGCACAGCATTCTTTAGCAGCCCCTTCGCCTTCTCTGCCTGTCTTCCGTCCCTGCCCTGCTCAGCCAGACTACGCCATACCGACAGGATATATTCGTATAAAAGTACAGAACATTGCTGCGCTCCACCAAGGGTGTCTTTGGCTGCCGCCATAAGCTGCGAAAAAATTGTGCGAATCTCCGGTGTCACAACACACTCCCCATAAGCAAATCTCTCCAATCCGATATTTTGCAGAAGCTGCGTCAGATACTCTCCTCGAAGCACAACCCAGCAGGTTGTCCACTGTCCCTCTTCGACCGGATAATATTCATGTGCCACACCGGGAGCCAGATAAAATAAGCTTTCCTTTTCCATGTGGTAACGCTTTCCATCGACAATGACAATCCCTCTGCCACTTTGCGTATAGAGAAACTGATGAGATACCAGTCCCTGATTCCGGCATACATGATATTCCGGTTCCGCGATTCCAATCCCCGACAAATACACCGGAAGACGTTTTTGATCTCCCAAAATAGGGTAAATCCACTTCATATAAATTCCTTTCTCTAAAGAGATTTATCTGCTTTAGCCATCTACATCTGCTTTCTCACCACTCTGTACTCATCTCCGTTGCGATAATACGGACACTGCTGTCTTTCCTGCGACAAAAAGCGAACCAGATCATCTTCATCCATATTCACATCACAGATATATTCTTCGTATTCCTCATCATAATAGTAATTTGCACAAGTATCACATTCTGCCATAATCATCCTCTTTTCTGTATAATCCTGCTAAGAATATATTACCCTGCCTGATACATTTTCGCAACAAAGGAATCACTGCATCAAAGCTTTTTCCCACTGCGAAAGCTGGTAACACAGGCACTTCATCTGCCAATGATTAAATTTGTCAAAACCACGCTTGCGACCACTCCGGCAAAGGTACACAAAAGCGCACCGGCAAGCAGCCAACGACCTCCGTTGATTGCAGCATGTTTTTTGTCCTTCGTTGCCAAAAAGTAAACCGATATCGTATAAAAGATAGTTTCCGAGCAGCACATCAGAAGGGACGAAAGATATCCTTCTCTAGAGTCTGTCCCAAACTCTTTATAAATATCAACCAAAAGTCCGGTTGCCGCTGAGGAAGATACCATCTTAATTAGGGTAAGTGGCACTACGCATGCCGGAAAGTCAACATATTGCACGATTGGCGCAAGTAGCTCCGAAAGCATCGTCAAAAAGCCCGACTCACGCATCAGGCCGATTGCCACCATAAGCCCGATCAGAGTCGGCAGAATTTCAAAAACCATCTTCAACCCATCCCCCGCCCCCTTGACAAAGGCATCGAAAATATCCGTCTTACAAAGCAGTCCATATCCAATAATGTAAAAAATAATGATTGGAATGATCAGATTGGATAAAAAGGTAATCATATTCATATGCAGATCCTTATTTCGCATTGTCTGTGTTCTGTCCTTTTAAAAATGTGATTTTCGTGCGCAATCTTATATCATTGCTCCGATCCTCACCTCCACAATATTGCGAAAATGTACATTTTTGTGTTATAATAAAATATGATGCAAAAAATTATTTAGAACGAAAACAACCTATCTGAAAGAGCGTTTTGGGTTAATTTTGTACCACTATCTATCCATACAGCTGACATCATTTTCAGTTGTAACAATGATACAGCGTGCACATATTTTACCGGAAACGTTAAGGTCAGATCAATGGAGTATATTATATGAACACAGTGTTAATTGTAGACGATGAATTGATCATCCGACAGGGTCTTCAGTGCATTATTGACTGGGATAAATTTGGTTTTGAAATCATTGGAGAAGCCTCCAATGGCGAAGAAGCTTTGCGCCTGATCCTGCAAAAGAATCCCGATGTTGTCATGATGGATATCCGGATGCCTAAACTTCCGGGATTGGAAGTTGTAAAGCAGGCCCGTGAAAAAGGCTACAAGGGCAAGGTCATTATCTTAAGCGGTTTTTCTGATTTTAAATATGCTCAGGAAGCGATTCGCTATGGTGTGAAATACTATCTGACAAAACCGATCGATGAAGATGAACTTTCGGAAACGATACAGGAAATCAGCAAGAATCTTGAAAATGAAGCGCACCGTCAGGAAGCGATCGATCAATACCGTACCAAAGCACGAACCATTATTTTATATGATATATTAGAGGGACAGGCTACGCTGACACCACACAATATTGCTGAGATGAACTTAGATGCAGAACAGTATCAGGTTGTCATTTATGAAAAATACAGCCATCATGCAACCTCTATGTCTTACCGTTTTGCAGATCTTTTAAAGGTAACTAACGAGGATAACAGCTCGTACGAAAGCGTAACGATGGATAACAACGAAATCCTCTTATTAAAAGGAAGCTTTATTTTGAAAAAGTTTCAGGAGTTTTTAGAGCATTACGACCGCGAGCAGAAGCCGCAGACAAACTCACCTTTGGATACTCTTTTTATCACTTACGGAAGAGTGGTTTCTTCTCTGGATGATGTGCATGTATCCTACCACGAAGCACTGCGCCTCTTACAACGCCGTTTCTTCTGTGAACATCGTCAGCATACCATCGGATATGAGCAGCTTCCTGACATTGCCTCACGCGGTACATATAAATTGACCACGGAGCGTCTGCAGGAGTATTGTGAAAAGCTGATTGGCTTTATTCAGACCGCCAAGCGTAACCAGATGGCAGAAACCTTAAACGAATTAGAGAAAAATCTATACTATGCTTCGGAAGATATTCCAAAGATCAAGCTCTTTTTGACCGACTTATATCTTTCCATCAAAGAAAAGCTTTCTCATCTGTACCACAACGCAAATATTCCTTTTCCGGGAAATGCAGAGATCATCAAACTGATCAGTGAAAAATATTATTTATATGAGATTATCCTTTTCTTTACCGAGCAGTTTGAAGTGATTATGCGCACTATCGGAAATCCTTCCAGCAGTGGTGTCATGGATGATATCATTCATTATATCGAGCATAATTATATGGATAATATTAAGCTGGAAAATATTGCTCCGCTTTTTGGATATAACAGCTCTTATCTCGGAAAGATCTTTAATAAAAAAGTCGGCATGGGCTTTAACATGTTTGTCGATCAGGTCCGGATCAATCACTCGAAAAAGCTGTTGATCGAAACCGATTTAAAGGTGTATGAGATTGCAGAAAAAGTCGGCTATCGCAATGTTGATTACTTCCATACAAAGTTTAAAAAATATGTCAATCAAAGTCCTGCCGAGTATCGAAAAGCAAATAAAAAATAATAACTTTTTCATAAAAATACCGAGTTCCAATCGTATCCTAAATGTAACGATTGAAACCCGGTATTTTATGTATTAGAAAAGCACCGACACAACAGTGTATCCGATAGTACACTGTCATTCCATGTCATTATAAAAACCTACGAACGTAAAATCTCTTCGACAAAACGGGATACATCCACTTCTTTGTGAAAACGTTCCTTCAGATAATAAATATGCAGATGTGATTTAGCACGTGTCATCGCCACATAAAACATCCTTCGTTCCTCTTCCATGTCTGCGTTAAGAACAGACTTGCTATGTGGCGTTATCCCCTCATTGGCATCTGGAATAAAGACACATTCAAACTCCAACCCCTTTGCCCCATGCATCGTCATAAGCATGACACTGTCCTCAGTGCTGCCTCCCCGCTGCAGTTCATGACTCTTTTGCATCTGCTCCTTTAATTCCTCTTTGTAGTTTTCCATATGTGCATACCACGCTTCAAAGGACTCCTGCTCTCGTGCCTCCTCCTGCAGTTCATCTAAGATTTCGTACATATCATCTGCACGGATACCACGATACTCAGCATATTCTCTGATATATTCATCGTAACCGATTCCACGCCGGATAAAGTTTACCGCAGCATAAGGCCGCATCTGCGCTAACATCGACAGATCATACTGAAGCTGTTCTAACCGGTCTACCATCCATTCCTTATCCTCATAGAATTTCTTTAGCTCTTCTATATCCACATAAGGTTCTGTAAATGCATTGCGATGAACATATCTTTTCGGACGATTGATAATGCGCAGCACCTGTCCGCGTTCGCGGCTGCCCTTTGCCACGCGCACATAGGTAAGCACATCCTGCACAATCCAGTGCTCATATAGATTCGGCAGACGTTCTTTCATGGTAAATGGTATATTAAACTCCATCAGTTTGGAACTAAGCGCTCTCGCCTGCGTATTTGTTCGAAAAAGAACTGCCATTTCATGATAAGGAATCCCCTGATTGCGATATTCCAAAAGCTTTGCACGTATCTGCTCATTCTGCTGTGCCGGCTGCAAGAACTCCTGTATTTCAACGGCATCCGCCCACAGTACCTGCTTTCCACGCTCTTTCCGCACTACTGTCTGTCCCTGTTTTGCTGCACGGATCTTTTTTGACAGGCGATTCTTATTTTGCGAGATCACACGCTGTGCTGCCTCCACAATTGGTGCTGCACTGCGATAATTGATATCCAGCGTACACTGCTTTGCCTCGGGAAAATCTTTTAGAAACTGCTTCATCATCTCCGGCTTTGCTCCGCGAAAACCATAGATTGACTGATCATCATCCCCTACTATAAACACATTGCGGCGCGGCTCTGCCAAAAGACGTACAACATCATACTGCACTCTTGAGATGTCTTGAAACTCATCAATCAATATGTATGGAAACTGCTTCTGCCAGATCTGCCTGATATCTTCTCTCTGCTCCAAAAGCTCATAGCAGTACAGTAACATATCATCAAAGTCAATCAGTCTTTTCTGCTCTAAAGTTCTTTGATATTTTTGAAACATCTCTCGAAATACTTCATTTGAACAAAGGGGAGAATAGTAATTTGCCAGATCGATCCGATCGCCCTTGACACGGCTGATCTCTGCCTCTAAATCGTTTAGAAACTCTCTTTCATCTTCAATTTCCAGATCTGTTTCATGCATGATACGCTTTAAGATTTCATATCGCACTTCATCCCGCACAATATTATCCGCCGTATAATGATAAGCATATTTTAATATCATGAAAAAAATGGCATGAAATGTGCCAAAGTGAACACCGCCCTTGCGGGAATGAGAAAGATTCTGATAGCGCTGCTTCATCTCCAGTGCAGCCGCCTTTGTAAATGTGATCACTAAAATACCGGCCGGCGCTACCCCCTTTTCCTCGATCAGATAACGAATCCTCTCTGTGATCACGCGGGTTTTTCCACTGCCGGGTCCTGCTAAAACAAGCATCGGCCCCTCAAAATGAGAGACCGCCTGCTTTTGTGCATCATTCAATCCGTTCATGCATTCTCCTGTTCCAACATCTCAATTCCTTTGCGGATACGGGCAAGAGATTCTTCTTTTCCAAGAATTTCCATAATCTCATACGCTCCACCCGGTGTCATCTGCTTTCCGGAAACAGCAGTACGGAGTGGCCACAGCACACGACCGTTTTTCAGTTCTTTTTCTGCAATATATTCCTTGCAAAGTGCTTCAATTCCGGCAATAGAATAATCCTCCTGCGCTTCTAATCGAGGCAGCATATCCTTTAACACTTCCAATGAATTTTCACTGTTCGTCTTCATCTTCTTGTGTGTATACATAGCTGTATCGTACTCCGGAAGCTCTTCAAAGAAGTCAATCTTTTCCTTAATATCAGGGAATACCTCGATTCTGGTCTTAACTAACTCTGCAATCTTTGTCAGATCATAGTCCTTTGTTACAACACTCTTAATTACCGGAAGTGCGTACTCCAGATAACGATCCATATCCATTGCCTTAATATATTCCCCATTCATCCACTTTGCCTTGGTAATATCAAACACAGCCGGCGATTTGCTGATATGATGATAGTCAAATGCCTCTTCTAATTCTTTCAGAGAAAAGATTTCTCTGTCATCACTCGGACTCCATCCAAGCAGCGCAACAAAGTTTACGATTGCCTCAGGCAAAAATCCCTGCTCTAACAGATCCTCTACAGAAGCATGACCGCTTCTTTTGGCAAGCTTTTTGTGGTTCTCATCTGTAATGATCGGACAATGTACATATTCCGGTACTTCCCAGCCAAAAGCTTCGTACAAACGATTGTATTTTGGTGCAGAAGAAAGGTACTCATTTCCTCTGACAACATGTGTGATCTCCATCAGATGATCATCAATAACATTGGCAAAATTGTAAGTTGGGAAGCCATCTGTCTTAATTAAGATCATGTCATCTAATTCTTCATTGTCTACTGTGATATCACCATAGATAGCATCATGAAATGTTGTTGTTCCTGTTGTCGGATTATTCTGACGGATAACATAAGGAACTCCTGCTGCTAACTTTTCCTCTACCTCTTCCTTTGATAAATGCAGACAATGCTTGTCGTACTTTGCAATCTCTTTTCCATCCTCTGTTGTGCTGGATGCGCGAAGAGATTCCAGACGCTCCTTTGTACAGAAGCAGTAATATGCCTCTCCCTTTTCTACAAGCTGCTTGGCATATTCCAGATACATACCGCTTTTCATACGCTCGCTCTGTACATATGGACCATAGCCACCGTCCTTATCCGGACCTTCGTCATGCTTTAATCCTGTCATTTCCATTGTATGATAAATAATATCCAATGCTTCCGGCACAAAACGTTCCTGATCTGTATCTTCAATACGAAGTACAAATGTACCATTCTCATGCTTTGCGATCAGATACTCATATAAAGCTGTTCTTAAATTTCCTACATGCATTCTTCCGGTAGGACTCGGAGCAAATCTTGTTCTAATTTTTTTACTCATTCTCTTCCTCATTTCTGTTTTGCATAGAAAACAATATCTTTCCCATACACTAATAAAAGTATACAATATCGGCTACTGTCCCTACAGACATAAGCAGCCTTTATTGTATACTTTTTTTACGTTCTTTGCAACCATCGCATCATTCCTGTGGCAGATCTGTAATGTACGCAAAAAGCTCCGACAATTTGCCATAAGCACGATAATTCGCTTTTTCATCGCCTCTGTTTTCATGCGTATTTAATAAAACCAGCTTATCGCCCTCATAATATCGTAACATTCCTGCCCATGTCTGAGAACGAAGTGCCATACCTGCCACGATCAAAACATCAGCATGCTCGATCGCGTCACATGCCTTTGTCAGCTTCCCATTGTCAAGCATCTCCCCAAATAAAGTAAAACCGGGACGCAGAATCACTCCACACTCCGTACACTTCGGTGCTTCATCGCATTCCTTGATATAGTGTGCATCATAGACTCTGCCACATACCGGACAGCGGTTTTTCTCTGCTGAACCATACATTTCAATCACATTTTTGCAGCCTGCCTTCTGATATAAGCCATAGATCATTCTGGTAACGACCGCTGTAAGCTTTCCTTCCTGTTCCAAATGAGCTGCTGCCTTATATACTGCCGTAGGTTCTACATCCATTTTGTTAAGGATAACATTGCGGTAAAAGTCATAAAAAGTTTCTACCTGACGCCCTAAGAACAGTGAGGAAACAATCTCATCACTGGAATAACCATATTTACTTTCGATCTCATATGCCATATGTTCCGCATGAATCCCGTTTAATCCTGTCTCGCGCATCACCTCACTGCCGCTTACTAAAACAATGTTCTGACTTTCACTGACGATTTCCTTAATCTTGTCTAAAACCTGATCCATAACAGCACCCCCTATCGCTTGTATCCGGCCCTTTTGATTATTCTCCTAAATAAGTGCAAATGCATGCGACTGCCTGATCGATTCCCATAACATCACTACGAATGACCAGATCATAGTTGTTTAGGTTCGTCCACTTCTCTCCAACATGATAGCTGTAATAGTTTCCTCTGCGCTTATCATTTTTCAGAATGAAATCAGCAGCTCCCTTTTCATCTACACCATAGTTTTTAATCGCACGCTGCAAACGATACTCCATAGATGCTCTGACAAAAACGTTGAATACGTTGTCACGTTCCCGCAGTACATAGTCTGCACAACGACCTACGATCACGCAAGGTCCTTCCTCCGCAACCTTTCGTATCACATCTGACTGTGCCAGAAAAATCCTGTCATCCAGCGACAGACCGGAAAATCCAAAATCCTGATTTCCATATACATTGATACCCATAGCCAAAGAATATAAGAGACTGTTTGTCGCCTTATCTTCTGCTCTTTCAAAGGTTTCCTCTGCAAATCCGCTTTCCTTTGCCGCACGTGTGATCAATTCATTATCATAAAATGGAATATCATACTTTTCTGCTATCTTCTGTCCTATTTCACGTCCACCGCTACCATATTGTCTTCCAATTGTAATTACTTTGTTCATAATCAATTCCACCTTTCTATATCTGCCCACCCAAATCAGAGTAATCTGATTTTGTATAATCTGCTACCAATATTTTATATATAGTATACAACTTTTGTGTATTTTTCACAAGTATATTTGCAGATTTTTTTATTTCCACAGGGCAGTCCCTGTTGGTGTATCACTATTGTGCAAGCATCTTCTGTAATGCAATATTCATATCTTTACAAAGCATTTTTAATTGATATAAAGCCGGCAATTTTCTTTAAACGCAAAAAGGAGAATGCCAACGCATTCTCCCTGCAAATTTTCCGAAAATTCCATAAACGGATTAATCATTTTTAATAGACACACCCGGAATAATATCACCAATGTCATCCAGAAAACCGTTCTCTGCTTCATCGTCATCTTCATCAATTCCCTGTTCAAAGACCTGATTAAATGCTTCCGAAACAATTTCAAACTCTTCCTCATCTTCGATCGGTGCAAATACCGGATCTCCTTTCTCATCCTCAGAATACTGAAGGATCATAGCCTCTGCTTCTTCTCCCTCTTTGGTATCCTGTGGCAGTACAGCAATAAACTCTTTGCCAAGCTCTTCCACTTCCATCGAAGCGATCACTTCTGTATCTACATCATTGCCATCTTCATCTGTTAAGGTAATGACTGCTGTCATATCACTGTCCCCAAATAATAACTCTCTATTTCTATCGTTCATAATTTCCCCTTTCTAACTGCTTTTCGCATTGTTCTTGCTTGATAGTAACATTGAAAAAGCCTATTGTCAATTATCTTTCCTTTCACCGAAACTAAGTCATATACCGTATTTTCTTATTTCCCCTCCAAATTCAGGACAGACTCTTTTTCTCACGTTCCATCTCAAAGTAAATGCGCAGTATATTCCACTTTGCATTGGTCGAAGTCATCACCGCCTTATAGTCCACGGTAATATGCTTACGCTTCAAGGCTGCCAGCACCCGGTCAAGCACTTTATCCGGCAAACAGCAAAATACCATCAGACTTCCCTTTGGTGCCTCTCCATGAAATTCTTCTTCCGTCGTCTTCTCGTCCGCATAAATCGCACCCAGTGTTTTCCGAAAATCCTTCGTTTCCACTTCCTCTGTCCTGATATGTAACGGTGCCAGTGCACTCTTTATTTCTGTAGCATTCGGCACCTGAAACAGTAATATTTTTTCCATTCTCTACTTCCTCTCTGCTTCTTATTCTCTCATTTATCTTTTCTTTTATTCTTTAATATATCTGTAACATTTTCATGCAAATTGAATTACTTTTGTAACTTTTTTGATACAAATCCTTCACTACTACTCATTATAATAAATACTGTTTACAAAAACAATTCTTTTGTAACATATGACTTGTGGACAACACACATACAATAGGTTCTGCCTACATACATATGATACAGAAAAAGAGAAATTATTAGAAAAGGGAAACACGGTATACATAACATGAGTAAGAAAAACAAACATTTCAAAAAAACTTCTTCTGTTGACAATACTTCTTTAGAAGATACCCTTCAGACTACAGAAGAAAATACTTCCGATGAAACTGCAGGCACAGCCGAAGTTTCTGATTCTTCGGCTTCATGGCGGCTCACAGAGCCAAAGGATTCGCCTGAAACAAATGATGTTACTTTGGACACCGGAAAGGCTGCATCCGGCAGACGCAAGCTTTTCTTAGCACTAGGAGGAACACTTACCATCGCTATTGTGGTTGTGGCAGGTATCATTCTTCAACAAAAGCTTCACTATCAGAATAAGTGGTATAAAAACACTACCGTAGATGGTATCAACCTATCCGGTCAGACATTGGAAGAGTCGAAGAAAAACTTAGAAAACACTTACCGCAATTATGCTCTTGTCATCAAAGGCAGGGACAACGGGACATTGACGGTCAATGGTGATGATATTGATTATTCTTTTCAGATCAGTTCTAACTTTGATCAATTGTTCCAAAAACAGCACAAGACATTTTCTTTATTCGCTGGAAAAAACACTTACGATCTGGAGTTTGACGTAACCTACGATGCACGCAAGCTTCGCAGACTGCTGCGCCAGTCGGATCTGGTTGCCGGAAGTGACAGTTATCAGATTACTGCACCAAAAGCTGCAACCGTAACATATTCTGATGAGAAAAAACAATATGTATGTGTCAAGGAAGTAAAGGGAAACAAAATCCGTGTGAAGGCTCTGCTAACTGCCGTAGAGGATGCGATCCACGATGCAAAGACAACACTGGATATCACAAACGAAAAGACTTATCCGGATGTGTACAAAGCTCCTTTGGTTTCTTCCGATGACGACAAACTGCAGACTGCCGTTTCCGTCTGCAATAACGCTGCGGTACGTTATATCACATGGAATATGGGAGAAGGTGTCAAAGAACAGATTACACCATCTGATATTTCCAAATGGATCAACTATAAAAACGGCAAGATTAAATATGATCAGGATGCTATCTCCGATTGGGTGGAAGCCTTTTGCCTGAAATACAAAACTGTCGGCAAAAACCGAAAGATCAAAGCACACAATGGCAAGACCGTTACTATCGTTGGTGGTGACTACGGCTGGCAGATCGACTTTGACAAAACCTTAAAGCAGACAAAGAAAGCTTTAAAGGCAGTCATTTCGGAAGATACTACAAATGCTTATATTGCAGATCCAAACGCTGCTAACAAAAAAGCATTGACTTTAAAAAGAAAAGTTATCTATGCAAATACTGCATTTAAAAAGGACTATACTAATTTTATCAATGATTGGGACACCCAGAATTATATCGAAATCTCTATCAGTGCACAGAAGGTTTATGTCATCCGCAACGGCAAAGTAAAGTTTAGCTGCCACTGCATCACCGGCCGACCGGTAGAAGGCAGAAGAACACCAACTGGAGCCTTTTATATCAAGGAGCATCGGGAAGCTTATACTCTAACCGGTGCAGATTATGCTACTCCGGTAAAAAACTGGGTACGGATCACCTGGACCGGTACCGGCTTCCACCCTGCTACCTGGCAGGATTGGGCGCATTGGACGAAAGATACTTATAAGACCAGAGGATCTCACGGATGCATCAATTTACATCCGGATGATGCTAAAAAGATTTATAATCTTAGCAAATACCGCGAACCTGTATTTATTTACTAGATAACATGATAAAAACGGCACCGTCTTCAAACACGACGGTGCCGTTTTTATCGTTTTTTCAAAGTTCCTATTACTGCTTTGCTATGATAGCGATGAATAGAAACTTTTTTCCGGATGTCCGCTAATCACTCTTATGAACGATAATCTCCGTTAATCTTTACATAATCATATGTCAGATCGCATCCCCATGCTTTTGCTTCTACATCACCCTGCTTTAAATCTACACGGATATAAATCTCATCTTCTGCGAGAATCTTCGCAGCAAGCTCCTCTGAAAATTCTACCGCAGCACCATTTCTGCACGCTGTCATTGTTCCTGCTGCTGAGGATAAGTCTACATCAACCTTATCAATGTCAAACTCTGCATCGGCATAACCAATCGCACAGAGAATACGTCCACAGTTTGCATCTTCTCCAAACATTGCACATTTAAACAGGTTGGAACCGATCACACTCTTTGCCACGGTAATGGCTGTTGCCAGATCCTTTGCACCACAGCAGGTACACTCTAAGAACTTTGTCGCACCTTCTCCATCCGCAGCGAGCATTTTGGTCAGATTACTCATAACAATATACAATGCCTTTTTAAATACTTCGTAATCTGCATCCTCTGTCTGAATCTCTTTGTTTCCTGCTACACCGTTTGCCATGACACTAACCATATCATTTGTCGAAGTATCTCCATCGACAGACAGACAGTTATATGTCACCTTAACAATCTCACTCAATGCCTTCTGTACCATTTCTGCTGAAATCGCTGCATCTGTTGTGATAAAGTTCAAAGTCGTTGCCATATTCGGATGAATCATGCCACTGCCCTTTGCCATACCACCAAGTGTACATTTCTTTCCCTGAAGTTCAAAGGTAACGGCAACCTCTTTCTTTACCGTATCCGTTGTCATAATTGCTTTTGCTGCTTCCTCATGGCCTTCCACGGAAAGTCCCTTGACTAACGCTGGCATAGCATTTGCAAAAGGTTCTACAAAAATAGGCTCACCAATCACACCGGTTGAGGCAACCACAACCTCTGTAGCTTTGATGCCAAGCTCTTTTGCAACCAGCTCACATACCGCTTCCGCGATCTCCACACCATTCGCATTGCAGGTATTGGCATTTTTGGAGTTTACGATAATAGCCTTTGCCTGTCCATTTGTCTTATCCAAATGATCCTTTGTAACTAAGATTGGGGCGCCCTTTACTTTGTTCTGTGTATATACTGCCGCCGTATGGCACACTTCCTTACTATATACCATTCCAAGATCGTTTTTTGCCTTGTCAGGGTTGATCCCGCAGTTCAAACCATTCGCCACGAATCCCTGCGCCGCACAGACACCTCCCTCAACATAGGTATAACCGTCATACTGTTCCTTTGTCATATTTTATTCCTTCCTTTCCGCTTATTCAGCGAGCTGATAATATGCATCACTGATCTGATTATGATATACATAAAAATCCATCAGAGATTCTTTCTGATTGGAAGTTCTCTGGATAAATTTTCCCTTTCTCTGATAGGTGCCGGTTGTCGTTGCCGTAGAATCCTTATCAGAAGATCCTTCTTTTGCATAACTGACTAGCGTCTGCTCATATGTACCATCTTTTTTAAATGTAATCGTCTTTTTAAATTCTTTTTCTTTTTCATAAGTGCAGACAGCGTCAAATGTATCATCATCCGAAATCTTTCCACTGTAAACATCACTGGTTGCGATCAGATATTTGTCATCTGGCGTATATGTGATAGATGTCTTTCCTTCCGTCGACTTTGTCACAAAGGATTCCCCTTTTTTCTCATAGCTTCCCTTGTCTAACTGACTTGTCTTTGTACCCACCTGCACGGCTTCCTCATAGGTTTTGCGATCTGTATGGAACAGCAGTACAAAGGTGGTACTGTTTGTCCCTTCTTTTTCTCCGTTGATCACACACTCGTAGCGCAGATCACCCGCCTGCTTTGGCTGGTTTGACGGCTGTTCTGTTGTCGTACTTTCTGTTGCTTTCTTTTTGTCTGTATCCTTATTTCCGGAATCCTTAAACAGAACCGTCAAAAGCACGATCAAAAGTACCAGTGCCACTCCTCCGATAATGCAATCCATAATAATATCCGATACTTTTAATTTTTTCTTACCACTCATTGTTCCTTCTCCTTTTTATTTACTACAGCGTCCGATTCCTTCCTGCGGTATTTCCTGTGACGTTCTGATATCTAAAATACTCTCTGTTTCTGTGGCCGCATTCTGATACCACAAAACGGCCTCCTGCCATTCCTTCTGCTCTTCGTAAAACCTTCCCAGCTCACAGCAGACTTCCGCACTGGATGTCGTAACAGCATCTTTTAGGGCAAAGCCTAAAAATTTCACGGCATTTTCCTGCAAACGATATGCTCTTGCCAGCACGCAGATTGCCTCTTTTACTTCATCCATGCTTCTGCCATCTTCATTTAATGTCTTTTCAAATACCGGTATTGCCTGTATAAAGTCCTCTTTCTCACCGGAATGATACAGCTCCATCGCATACATATGATGAAGCTTTTTTGAAAAATGTTCTGTCCGCAGTCCCGCCTGCAAAAGCGCATCCAGATCACGTTTTGCATGATTTCCTTCCGGACAGTGTCTGATCTCAATCTGACTGTCATACACCACCGGATCTGTCCGAAGTGTTTCATGGATAGGATCGATCCAGACAAACTTCCGTAAGCGTCGATACAGCTTTGGACGATATTCCTTTTCAAAATTGTACACCGTATTATACTCCCCCTGCGTACAATATAGCATCTGTACCATTTCTATCTCCGGTAACAGAATCGATTTAAGCTGAAGCAGCTTTTCTAAGTTTTCCTGATCCAGATATTCATCCGCATCTGCTGTGTAAATATACTCTTTTGTTGCCATTCCCGATGCATAATTGCGGGCATCCGCAAAGCTTCCGGTCCACTCAAAATCATACACCTTATCTGTATAACGCTTTGCAATTTCTTTGGTTTGATCCTCTGATCCGGTATCGACAATGATAATCTCATCCATCGCCGGAGCCAGACTATCCAAACAGCGTGCCAGTACTTTTTCCTCGTTTTTAACGATCATGCACAGACTGATACTTACCATATCTTCTTCCCATCTCCTTTATTCTGCTGCATCATCCGGCACATCATCCGGCGTGTTATTGTCATCCGGCACATCATCCGGCGTATTATTATCCGGTTCATTCTGTTCCGGTGCTTTTGTTGCTGCCGGTGCCTCCGTTGCCACCGGTGCTTTGGTAGCCTGTGGCTTCTTAGTTACTACCGGTGCTTCTGTTGCATCTGCGGCATCCGGTTCAATCGTAGGCTCTGTTGTCGTAGCAGAATTATCATAATTATTTTTGCTGCTTGGAGCACCATCATAGCTTGCAAACTCTTTCCGTTCCAAGCCCTGGTGAATCTCTTCCATATAATTATGCCATATCGTCAGTGGATAGGTTGAACCATACAGATCACTAAGCGTCTGAGGAGAATCATAACCGACCCATACTGCCGTCGTATAATATGGTGTATATCCACAGAACCATCCATCCTTCTTGTCACTGGTTGTTCCTGTCTTACCGGCACTTGGCATATCCGATAAGCCTTTACCTGCCGCTGTACCACGGATCAAAACTCCCGTCAGGATATCTGTCATCATGCGGGCTGCCGTTTCTTCATACACCTGCTTTTTCGCACGCTTTTTCACATTATTGATAACCACCTGATTATCTGAATCTGTTATCTTTTTAATACAGGTCGGCTCACGGTAAACACCATCATTTTCAATCGTTGCAAAGCCGGATGCCATCTCTACGGTACTTGCACCGTTTGTCAGACCACCCAGAGAAGCTGCCGGATAATAGTCACTATCCACAATCTTTTCAAAGTTCATCTTCTTGACGTAAGATAAACCTACTTTTGGTGTCAATTCCTCAAACAGTCTCCAAGCGACTACGTTCTTCGACTGTTCTACTGCTCTGCGAAGTGGTATCTTGCCGGCATATGTTCCATTTGAGTTTCGCGGTCCACCTTCAAAGTAGCTGTCATCTACAATACTGTTTGGTGTATAACCCCTCTCCAGCTGTGGTGTATATACCACCAATGGCTTAAATGAACTTCCCGGCTGTCGATAACTCTGGAATGCACGGTTCAGCGTATATCCCGTGATGCTCTTTTGCTTTCTGCCGCCGACAATCGCCACGACAAAGCCGGTTTCATTATCAATACAGGTTGCCGCTCCCTGCAGCTTAAAGATTCCATTTTTCGCCTTCGCTTTAAAGCCTGCCAAAGTCTGGTTGACTGACTTTTGTAACTTCCGCTGCTTGCTTGCACTAAGCGAGGTATAAATCTGATATCCACCGGTATAAAGTGCACTGTGACACTCTTCATACAGGGACTTATATTCCTTATCATATGCTTTTTTTTCATCATCCGATGAAAAATCATTTCTAAACTCAAAGCCTTTTAGCTTCATCAGTTCCTTTGTCGCGCAGCTGATCGCATATGTGGTCATATTGTCCTGTGTCTTAATCGCCTCAGCCGGATTTAGCACGATCTGCTCATACATCGCATCACTATATTCTGCAGATGTGATCTTTTTTGCCTCCAGAAGCTGCTTTAGGATACGTTCCTTTCGGCTTTGTGTGTGATCATAGTGCTGCAATGGATCATAATATGTTGGTATGTTTGGAATCGCACATAAAAATGCAATCTCTGCCAGATCAAGCTCGCTGACAGATTTACTAAAATACGCCTTACTTGCCGCTTCAATACCAAAATGTGCATTTGCAAAACAGATATTATTTAAGTAAAACTCCATAATCTCATTTTTGGTATACTTTTTCTCTAACTCAATCGCAATAAACATTTCGCGTATCTTTCGCTCTTCTGTCTGCTCATTTGATAAAAATACATTTTTGGCAAGCTGCTGTGTGATCGTACTTCCGCCTCGCGTAATGCGCTTATCATGCGCTAACTTTCCCTTGACATACAAAAGTCCTGCCTTTGCCGTCGACAAAATATCCACACCGGAATGGTCATAAAAATCACGATCCTCCGTAGCAACCATACAGTCAATCGCTGCCTGTGGTATTTTATCAATGCTTACATAATCTGTATCCTTATCACCGCGCAGCTTTGCGATCGGCTTTTTATTCGATGCATAGATAACGCTTGTCTCCGATGATCGGAAAGTATCTTTGTTCGATTCAGATACTAACTGAACGGCTTCCTTCTTCCAGCCGAGCAGATCATCACCAAATTTAAAATAAAATACAACCAAAACACCTAATACGGCTAACAGCATCACCAAAAAGAATATCTTTAAAAACAAACGAAGTTTTTTGTGTTTCTTTGGCTTCTTTGGCTTTTTGCCCTTGCGGGAACCTTTTGCCATCTCGCGGTTCTGTGCCGCCTGCTGCTGTTGTCTGCGTCTTTGTGCTTCCTGTCTGCGCGCCTGTTCACTGTTTCCTGCGCGTGAAGCAGTTGTTCTCTGCCTTTGACTTCCCGTGCCATATCCATTACTGCGCCGCGCATTGGAAGAGTGGGAAGCACTTCTATTATTTGTAGAAGTGCGTTTACTGCTCTCCTTCGATGCCTCCATCTCTTTCCACTGTCTATCTAATTCCTCCATGCTTGGAATATTCAGCATGGGTTCAAAATTATTATTATCACGTTCCATGATGATACCTCCATAACCCACAACCGCATATAAATAATCGGCCATTTCATTTAATCATAGCATACTTTTCTCTAAACTGGCAATACTGGCAAATATTAAAATATCGTGAAGGCACAGCCTTCGGAAAGGAAACCATATCATGCAATCAAAACATAAACATTCAAACAAACATACAACCAGCTTCACGCCACGCCTGATGCTGCTTCTCTTCCTATATTCTATGGCATTTACACTGTTTCTAACCGGACTCCGTCTGTTTACTTTGGAGCAAAAAGTACAAGCCTACAGACAAACCTGCGTACAAGCCCCTGACAATGTTCTGTATGCAAAAGAGAGCAGTACACAGATTCAACAAAATGTTGCCAAAAACATCATACGGCTTCATGTCATCGCCAACAGTGATTCTGTTGCCGATCAGGAGTTAAAGCTTGCTGTACGCGATCAGATCATCTCATCTCTCAGACAAAGTCTGTCACACGCAGAGTCTGTTACCGACGCCCAGAAAATTCTCTGCACACATCAAGCAGATATCTGCAATACCGCCAAAACAGTTCTTGTGTCACGCCACAGCAATGCTCCTGTCAAAGTTTCCCTGCAGACACGCTATTTTCCCATCAAGCAGTACGGCGATTTAGTCTTTCCTGCCGGAACCTATCAGGCGCTCTGCATCGAGATTGGAAAAGCAGAAGGCAGAAACTGGTGGTGCGTCCTTTTCCCAAGTCTTTGCTTTGTCGATGAAACAACTGCCACGGTACCCGATTCTTCCAAAGAATCCCTTAAAAAGTGCCTCACCGAAGAGGAATACAATGCTTTGCTAAGAGCTTCTGTTCCCTCCGGTCAAAGCCCCTCTGAAACTCCCATTCCAAGCTCCCGTCCGGAATTTCGTCTTGGCATCCTTGACTGGTTGTCCCGATGATCCTGTCAGCAATATTCTATTTTCATGTTGATCGTACAATGTGAAATCGGACACTGATTCAGACTAAGCTGATACTGTATATGAATCGTCATATCCTTATCCGTCTTTTGTACCTGCAATGCATCTGTAAGAATCGTCATGTCAAACACACCAAATGGTGTCTGATATGGCGCATGATGCTCCTTTGCCACCTCAAAATGCATCTGTGTAGATACTGCCCCTTTTTTCCTGATCTGGACAAAATCATCACCAATTTTTACCAGATTGTCGCTCTTTTCTGCGCTTCCCTCTTCCGTTTCAAACACTTCCTCATAACGGACGATATGCTTTCCTGCCATATAGTGACAATCCCCCTGATAACTGTTTTTGCTCACCTCATCAGAAACATCATGCTGTATACCATGCACTGTAATCTTTACATCTCTTTTTTTACTATTCTGACCCATATCTTTCCTCTATCCAAAAGCCACCGTCTGCACCGATATGCTGCTACTGCGCAGACAGTTTCCTCTTCTACAAGAAAATGCCGCCTGCTTGCATCACTTCACAAACAACCGACATTCTCCCCTGCTTTTTATTGCTTATTTTTTCTTTTTTGTTTCTTTTTCCTTTTCGTACTCTTTCTCTTCCTTGCGAAGCTGATCCATCTTCAGGCGCATCTTTTCAGAGAATTTTAGCTTTGTCTTTCTTGCTTCCAGATTAGTACGAAGTCCCTTTACATCCATAATGTAAATACCGCTGATGATCGCACGCACTTCTTTGCGAACCGGAATCACTTCAAAAATTCTCTCATCACAGATCAAAGGCATAATCTTTGGCCCGATTTTTGCCTTTACGATTGGAACCTTACGTCCACGCATGTACTTTGGTGTCTGATCTAATACAATCTGAGGCAGACCTGATTCATTTAACTTCATCCTCTTTTTATCAATGACCAAAAGTGATACACTCTGTGAAGCATTTTCCAGTTCCCTCTGAGAAGACTCCTGACGCTCCTGTAGCTTCTTTCCATAAATACTTAATGCGACTAATGCAGCGATAAGTATAACCGCAATAACAATCATAACTATCACTACTACACTGATTCCCATAACCGGTACTAAATTAAAACTGTTTTCCATGTAATCTCCTTTTCGTGCATGTTCACTCTCTGCCGGGCTGTCTAGTCAAAACCAGTCATGCACCTATTCGTTCTTTTCCAGCAAAGCCTACTATCCCTATAATGCGAACAATAGTATAGCATATTTTCCAGATTATGAAAATATCTTTTTATGCTTCCCTTTGATTTGCCTTCACTTTTTCACTAAGAATTTCTCTTACCTTTTTTCCGATCACTTTCTTTTCGGCACGCTCCATCTGATCCATATAGATTGGCTCGCAGTATTCCACGATAACATGTGTCTTATGAATCCACGGCAGATGTCTTTCCAGAACATCGTCTGTATTGTTCAAGGCAACCGGAACGATTGGACACTTTGACTTTTCTGCCAATTTAAAGCTTGCCTCATGAAACTCTAAGAGTTCATCCCCTGAGTTTCTGGTTCCCTCCGGTGCAATGTAGATTGATGTTCCTTCCTTCAAAAGTTCAATTCCCTGTAAGATTGTCTGCAGACCCTGCTTGATATCATCCCGGTCTAAGAAAAGACAATTCATAAACTTCATCCAACGCGATACCATCGGAACCTTTCCTATTTCCTTTTTGGAAACAAATGCCGTTGGATATGGCGCTGTCGTGTAGCCTACTAAAATATCATAAAAGCCTCTATGGTTAAACACATACAATGCTGCCTGATCTTTCAATATATGTTCCCGTCCTTTTACCGTCACACGCACTCCGGACAAAAACAGGATTGGACGAAACCCTAAATTATTTACGATCTTCTGTGAGATCACAGCCTTTTTTCTGAGATCAAATTTTCCAATGATAAACATAACGAGATACAATGGAATACTCAAAATCGTGTAAAAAATCAAATAAATTCCTACTAATATCGTTCTCATAGTTCTCTCCTCTGAATCTTCACTTCTCCGTGATATCTATCGTGCTCTTTAGCAAAGCTCCTGCCCTCTACTCTGTCGTTTCATCTGCTGACGGCTCCTGCGTCGGCTCCGGTGCTTTTGTAGCCGGTGGTTCCGTTGGCTTTGCGGTAGGCTTTACAACCGGCTTTTTCGTCGGCTTCGGTGTTCTGACCGGTTTCGGTGCCTTTGTCGGCTTTGGTGTCTTAACGGCTGACGGCTTCTTCGTTGGCTTTGCCGTCTTTGCCGGCTTCGCTGTCTTTTTCGGCTTTGCTGTCTTTGTCACTTCCGGACTTTCCGTTACACTCGGACGCAGTGTCGGCTTTGCTGTCGGAACAATGGTTGCATTTGGTGTCGGTGCTGCCGTCATCTGTGGTTCATTCTTGATGTTTGTATCGGTATCCTCTACCGTATCTGACTTAACCTTATTGTCAACCGTTGTCAGCTTATAATATTCTTCCAAAGTCAGCGTGTTCTTTTTCAGATACTTTGCAAGGTTTTTCCCGACATAGCGAATATGCCACGGCTCATAAGAATATCCGGTAATCTCTGTCTTATCCTTTGGATAGCGGATAATGAAACCATATTTGTAACAATTTTTCTTAAGCCACTTTCCCTCCGGTGTCTGCCCGAAAGATTCCTCCAGTGCACACCCAACAGACTCACTTGACACATCAATGACAAGCCCTGTCTGATGCTCACTGGTTCCGGGCTTTGCCGAAACCTTATTTGTCGTTTCTTTTCCACGCGTGCGTACATTATTATTATAAATCTGCATCTGCCTTGCATAAGAGCGGTATGCTGATACTGCCTTCAATGTATATCCACTCTGCGATGCCCCTGCAAATAATTTTTCCAAAGCACGCGCTGCCCGTTCCCTGACGTAGCTTTTCTCATAGGTTCCCACAAAACTAAATGCCACATCAGGTACCACTAAATCTGCCGGTACATAGTCTTTGGAAATCGGATAATCACGGTTTACCAGAACCGTATAACTGTCCGGCTGTGTATCTACTTCAATGTATTTTTCTTTATCCTTTTTAGTAGAAGCTCCCTTTGCATCTTTCACATCTGCATCCTCCGGCGCCTCTGTATTGTAATAATATTCATATGCATCCGGACTGCTTTCTGCCACACCGGCTTCTGATCCTGCCTGAAAACGTCCCAATCCGGCAGATAAAGCACCTACACATAAAATCACGCAGGTGCCCAGAATAATTGCTTTCTTTCTCATTGGAATTTCCTTTCATCACTGTAGCCCCATAGACGAAGGTTTGTGTACTTTTCCCCGCATATGTTCCATGCAGTTTTATTTTCTATTTGTGTTACTGTTCATGCATAAATTCTCTGATACAGCAACCTATTTGTATCTCATATAGAGGTAGTTTTATTTATTTTTGGTCATACAAATTTAATATAGCACATATCTGTAGAAAGTGCAAAGACAGAACGCAGATTCTTTGTTCACACAAGACGGAAAGTATGTTATAATGAACCTCAAAGAAGACAGCGCAAAACGTGCGCAGAAATGAGGAATGTAATGTTTCAAGAAGTTCAGATCAAAGCGCCTGCCAAGATCAATCTCACATTGGATGTGATTGGGAAACGTCCCAACGGATACCACGAGCTTCGTATGATCATGCAGACGATTGATATATATGACGAATTATCCATTATGCATACAGGTTCGCCTGATATTGTACTGACTATGAATAAAGAGCTTCCGGATAAGATCAAACCGGAACAGAACTTAGTCTACAAAGCTGCCAAACTGATGCAGGAACACTTTTCTCTTCCCTATGGTTTTCAGATCCATCTGACGAAAAATATTCCTGCGGCTGCAGGACTTGCCGGCGGCAGTTCTGATTGTGCAGCTACTTTGTTAGGTATCAATAAGCTTTGCGGACTTTCCCTGACAAAGGATGAGTTGTGTGAGCTCGGTGTAACGTTAGGTGCAGATGTACCTTTTTGTATCAAAAAGGGTACGATGCTTTCCGAGGGTATTGGTGAAATCCTTACTCCGCTTCCCAATCTTGCTCCCCTCTGGGTTGTCCTGATCAAACCAAACTTTTCTTTGAGCACCGGTTACATTTATACGCACCTGAACCTGAACCATTTGAACTATCATCCGGACACAAGCCGTGCTGTCGATGCGATTTCTCGTCATGACAGTGTAACAGTAGGGCAGACCTTATCCAACGTATTAGAAACAGTCGCATTTGAAGAATATCCGGTATTAGGTGATCTAAAAGAGTTCTTTCTGCAGAATGGCTCGATCGGTTCCCTGATGAGCGGAAGCGGTCCAAGCACCTATGGACTTTATCAGGATGAGATTTTGGCAACAATCGCATACCGCACCGCAAAGAAAAAGTATCCTGCATACGATGTCTTTCTTTGCCAGACGAAATTACCGGATGAAAGCAGGTAAGCCGTATCATAATCTTAGGAATAGCGTTAATTTTTATTGCAATTCTTCCGATATATATGGTACAAAGGAAACGGTCTCACGGATGAGCCATTGATATAGTATCTGTCTGTTACAAAATTACAGCTTCTGACAGATAATAACTTATATGATCACGCAGAAAAAGGAGGTTCTATATTATGAGTGATATGACAATTCAAAACAACGTAAACACATATGCTGCTCCAACTGCTGCCACAGCAAAGGAAGCAGATACAACCGTAAAGGACAATACATCTGCAAAGAATGATGCCGCTGCTGTTTTCGAAAAATCCACAGAAACAAACAAAAACAGTACCGCAAAGCTTTACAACAAAAACGTTATCGTTAATAAATTAAAAGCAGATCAGGAAAGCCGCATTGCTTCTATGCAGTCTTTGGTAGAAAAGCTTTTAAATAAGCAGAAAGGTACATTTGATCTTGCAAATGCAACCAATCTTGCCGATACATTCCGTCAGGCTGCTGCCGTTGCAAGCCCGGAAGATATCGCACAGGCACAGGAAGATGTCAGCGAAGATGGATATTGGGGCGTTGAACAGACCTCCGATCGTCTTGTCAGCATGGCAATCGCCTTAAGCGGTGGAGATACCGGTAAAGCCGATCTGTTAAAGGATGCAATTACAAAGGGATTTGAAAAAGCTACAAAGGCTTGGGGAGAAGATCTTCCTCAGATTTCAAAAGACACTTATGACGCAGCCTTAAAGAAAATGGATGACTGGAAAAACGGTGTGACAACTGCTGAGGATTATGCAAAATACTTATCTTAAGAAGATTATTTTAAGGTAGAACTATTATCTTCTATCTTAATCACACCCCTAAGGTCGGGACACTTGCAAAAACACAGGTGTCCTGGCTTTTTATTTTGACCAAAGCCATATTATATGGTACGATAAAAAACTGGTCTAATTGTTAAAGAATTTACAATGTAAAACATACGAAGGGAAAAAGAGCATGTTACACTATTTTGTACAATTAAACTTTGCATCAGTGATGATATTATTTTGTCTGCTAATCTTTTTAAATACCAATAACATATTTGACCGCAAGATTGTCCGGATGTTTTCCATTGCATCAGTCATGGTTCTGGTTTTGATCATCGTCGACAGCGTGGAAGCCTGGTGTGCGACACTTTCTCACTTTATAGCACTTCGGATATGGATGTCCGCCATTGGATATTCTGTGCGTCCGGCCATCATTTTTATGGTCATTGTATTTTTAAAGAAAGGCGATTGGAAACACAAATATTGGTGGATGCTGCCGCTGATTATCAACACGATCGTCTGTTTTTCGGCACTTTTTACCGATATTACATTCACCTACGATGCAAACAATCAATTTATTCGCGGGTCCTTAGGTATATGTCCATTTGTTACCAGTGGCATCTATCTGGTATTTTTGATGGTATCCTCCATCCGCTTTTACAAAAACGGAAGCCGGATGGAATCCATGATCACCATTGTTATGACGGTATTTACAACAGTATCTGTATTTTTGGAATCTGTTTTACACTATGATGGTATGATCAATACTGCGGGTAGTATTTTGATCGTTTTCTATTATTTATATTTTGTAACACAGAGATTCAAACGTGATCCCTTAACCGATGCGTTCAACCGAAGATCTTTTTACTCCGATGCCGAGAGCAGAGAAAAAGAGATTACAGCCGTAGTATCATTGGATCTAAATAATTTGAAAGAAATTAATGATCACGGAGGACATGATCAAGGCGACATCGCGATTCAGACCTTGGCAAAGGTTGCCCAAAAAGAATTATTGTCTGACTGTTACCTTTATCGGACAGGTGGCGATGAATTTATGATCTTGTGCTTTCAGGAAAAGAGAAGTGATATTATGTCCATGATCGAACGAATCAGAACATCTCTTGGAAAAACGATCTACCAGTGTGCAATAGGAGTTGCTTATACAAATGAATATGATAACTTTGATACGATCTGCAAAATAGCAGATCGGGCAATGTATGCAAATAAAAAGCTCTTAAAAAATGGCGGAACCATCCGCTAAGATTATATTTTTGAGTAGTTTCCTATCAGACAAAAAGGAGAGAAAATAGAATGTTAACACAATTTTCGAGAACAGAATTATTACTTCATAAAGAAGGAATGGAAAAATTAAAAAATGCCCGCGTAGCTATTTTTGGTGTCGGCGGCGTCGGTGGTTATGTCTGTGAAGCGTTGGTCAGAAGCGGTGTTGGGTCTTTTGATCTGATTGATGATGACAAGGTGTGTCTGACAAACTTAAACCGTCAGATTATCGCAACCAGGAAAACGGTTGGAAAATATAAGGTAGACGTAATGAAGGAGCGCATTTTGGAAATTAATCCTAATGCAGAGGTAAGAACCTACAAATGTTTTTTCCTTCCGGAAAATGCGCAGGATTTTCCATTTGAAGAATATGACTATGTGGTCGATGCGGTCGATACGGTTACAGCCAAAATAGAGCTTGTTCTGAAAGCACAGGAAATGCACATTCCGATCATTAGCAGTATGGGTGCCGGAAACAAATTAGACGGAAGCATGTTCCGCGTAGCAGATATTTATAAAACAAAGGTCTGCCCTTTAGCAAAAGTGATGCGCAGAGAGTTAAAAAAACGCGGTGTCAAAAAATTAAAGGTAGTATATTCAGAGGAACAACCAACCAGACCGATTGAAGATATGGCGATCAGTTGTCGTACTAACTGCATCTGCCCACCGGGAGCTAAACACAAATGCACAGAGCGCAGAGATATTCCAGGCAGTGTAGCCTTTGTGCCTTCTGTAGCCGGTCTGATCATCGGTGGCGAAGTCATCAAGGATCTGTGTAAGGCGTAAAACTAATCTATCCCATTTTTGGCACAGATATCCGCCAGGCAGCATTTGTCACAATATGGTTTGGTACGTGCGGTACAGACTTCCCTTCCGTGATCAACAAAACGGTGACATAGATCACTGCCTTCTTCCGGCGGCACAATCTTCCAAAGTGCCATCTCCACTTTCTTAGGATCTTTGATATCGTCAACCAGACCGATCCGGTTACTCAGGCGAATACAATGTGTATCCGTAACGATAGCCGGCTTGTGAAACACATCTCCCATAATCAGGTTTGCACTTTTTCGTCCCACTCCCGGAAGCTTTAAGAGTGCATCAAAATCATCCGGGACTTCTCCATGATACTCTTCTTTTAACATTTTCATGCAGGCACTGATATCGCGCGCTTTACTTTTTCCCAGACCACAGGGACGCACGATTTCCTCAATTTCCTCAACCGGTGCTTTTGCAAGCGCATCCACATCCGGAAACTTAGCATAAAGGTCTTTTACGATCACGTTTACTCTGGCATCGGTGCATTGTGCCGCCAGCCGGACACTGACCAAAAGCTTCCAGGCATCGCTGTAATCAAGCGTGCAGGCTGCATCCGGATATTCTTTCTTTAAGCGTTCTATTACTTCTAAGGCTAATTCTTTTTTTGTCATGTCTAACCTCCAACATCTCTTTTAGCAACATATCAAAATCATTTATCTTCTGTATTCGTATTGTATCAATATTGCATAGGAGTGTCAAAAGATTATGTTTCCTCCCGGTCTGACCTTATGTTGACCTTATTCTGACCTTATTAAATAAATATATTTTGGCAATTTTGAACTGGTCACTTTTTCCTTATACTAATTTCATATAAAGATGTTGGGGTCAAAAGATATTTTGCCCCCAACTAATGCCACGGATTGCTTCATTGCTGTGCAATTTTCGCAATCCTACAAACACCTCCAATCCCGCATATTTGCAAGCAAATCTGCTACTTGTCGGTGTTTGGCGGGTCAAGCCACCAGCTAGTAATTTGTATGTAAACATACATTACTAGCTGCTTTTGACCCTTGCATCATATAAAAAACGTATACAAAACGTGTACAGAAATGAGGAAAAAATGCAGACAAACGAAAGATATGAATTAAATAAGAATCTGGCACAGATGTTAAAAGGCGGCGTAATCATGGATGTTACTACACCGGAGCAGGCAAAGATTGCCGAGGAAGCCGGTGCATGTGCTGTTATGGCACTGGAAAGAATTCCTGCTGATATCCGCGCAGCCGGTGGTGTTTCCCGAATGAGTGACCCAAAAATGATACAGGGGATTCAGGAAGCAGTATCTATCCCTGTTATGGCAAAGTGCCGTATCGGCCACTTTGCAGAAGCACAGGTATTGCAGGCAATCGAAATCGATTATATCGATGAAAGTGAAGTATTATCCCCTGCTGATGATGTATATCATATCAATAAGCGTGAATTTAATGTTCCTTTTGTATGTGGTGCAAAGGATCTCGGTGAAGCACTCCGCCGAATCAACGAAGGTGCTTCCATGATCCGTACAAAGGGAGAGCCGGGCACCGGTGATATCGTACAGGCTGTCAGACATATGCGAATGATGAACAGCGAGATTGCAAAGCTTGTCAGCATGCGCGAGGATGAACTTTTTGAAGCAGCAAAGCAGCTTCAGGTTCCTTACGAGCTTGTTGCTTATGTTCACGAAAATGGTAAGTTACCTGTTGTAAACTTTGCAGCCGGTGGTGTAGCAACACCTGCAGATGCCTCTTTGATGATGCAGCTTGGTGCAGAGGGCGTGTTTGTTGGTTCCGGTATCTTCAAATCCGGCAATCCCAAAAAACGTGCCGCAGCTATCGTACAGGCTGTTACAAATTATACGGATGCAAAACTGATTGCTGAGCTTTCCGCTGATCTTGGCGAAGCTATGGTTGGTATCAATGAACAGGAAATCGCCCTTCTCATGGCAGAACGCGGAAAATAATTAATAATCACAAAACAAGGAGGCAGCTTACCGATGTTAGTTGGAGTATTAGCTTTACAGGGAGCATTTATTGAACAGGAAAAAATGCTTCAAAAGCTTGGTGCAGATTGCATCGAGCTTAGAAAAAAAGAAGATTTAGAAAAGGGATATGACGCTTTAGTCCTTCCCGGAGGTGAAAGCACTGTTCAGGGAAAGCTGCTTAGGGAACTTGATATGTTTGATACACTTCAAGAACAGATTCAGTCCGGTATGCCGATTCTTGCAACCTGCGCCGGTATGATCTTACTTGCCTCAGAGTTAGAAAACGATGCTAACACTTATTTTGCAACAATACCAATGTGTGTGAAACGAAATGCCTACGGCAGACAGCTTGGAAGCTTTCATACAGAGGCTCCGCTAAAAAATATAGGCACAGTTCCTATGACTTTTATCCGCGCACCGTATGTTGCGCATGCCAAAGACGATGTTGACGTATTAGCTACCGTAAATGATAAGATTGTCGCTGTACAATACCAAAATCAGATTGCCCTTGCTTTCCATCCGGAGCTGGATGACGATTTTTCGATCCATCGGTATTTTTTAAGTTTAATTTAAACGTTCGCAATTCTTGCTGGTACACTACTGCCATAGCAGTAATTTCCCATAACATAAAAAGAACAACACCAAAAAGCATCCTTCATTTTGTTATCAGAATGAAGGATGCTTTTTGGTGTTGTTCTCTCCTTTAAACAGAAAAATATCGTACCCTAATAGGATTCATCTTACTATCTCATCTGTCTTCCCGTAAGCACATACTACAGATCAAATCGTAGCTTCAAATAATCAATGATCAAGTCAACTGCCCTTTCTCTGCCAACCCGTCCGGTATTGATCGTCAGATCGTAGCTGGTTGGATTTGTCCAGTAATCACCACCGGTATAATATTTATAGTATTCTGCACGATACTTGTCCGTTTTTGTAATCAGACGATCCGCTTCTTTTGCAGAAACCTGCATCTTTTCCATGATTGACTGCCTGCAATTTTCTCTCGGTGCTTCAATATAAATACTAATGACATTTGGCCACTCTTCTAAAATCTTATTGGCACATTTTCCAACGATCACACAAGACTCAGAATTTGCTAACTCTCTTATGATGTATGCCTGCAATTGATAAATAGATTCATCAGAAACAAAATCTTTGCTCGCTGGGTCCGGTACTACCGAATAATCTAACATATCTTTCATTTTCTTATGAAGATAGGAACCACGAAGTTTTTCGTCAATGTCAAAAAATAATTTTTCATTCAATCCGCTAAACTCTGATGCCATAGTCAAAATTCTTTTTTCATAGCACTGTATTCCCAAGCGCTTTGCTACCTGATTTCCAATTTCTTTTCCACCACTTCCGAATCCTCTGGCAATGGTAATTACATAATTTTTCATGCCGTTCCCTCTTTCTGAAAGTTATTTCCATCCTTTAAATGTAAGTGCCTCTGAAGAAGTTGCATATTTCTCCGGCCACAGTGTTACCCAGTCATCACCGGATTCATCTGCTTTTGACAGATCCTTTGGCTGAAACTGTCCACAACCCCAGTCAAAGTCAGCTCCGTTGCCACCGGTTTCATTCATCTTATATGGATAACCAGCCAGATTAAATGTGTTCTCTGTCATTGCCTTCTGTAAATCCTCTGTTTCTGTAGAATTTGCTTTTCTTGCTGCTTCACATGCCAGTTCAACAGCCATAAATCCACAGATTACATCATTACTTGGAATGGAGTTAAACTCTTTCTTACAATAATCTGCCAAAAACTCCTTTGATTTTGAATCATATTTCTCTTTGTAAATAGAATACCCTAAGAATGGTAACTTTGCTGTAGATGGTTCCAAACCACCAAGTTCTGTATTTGGCCATGAGATTGGATCCCAGCTCATTCCCTCTATGATCATGATTGGTGCATAACAA
Source organism: uncultured Lachnospiraceae bacterium (assembly GCA_934317005.1). Lineage (GTDB taxonomy): Bacteria > Bacillota > Clostridia > Lachnospirales > Lachnospiraceae > Butyribacter. Next base: position 44,406 of record CAKREB010000003.1, on the reverse strand, counting down.
TCCATCTCTTTACATTTCTGTACCAGACTAACACTATCTTCAAAATACTGAGGTGCAAAAAGAACATCCGGCTTTAAATTCTTTACCTTCTGTACTGTTGCAGTCCAGTCACTGTTACCCGGATCAAAGAACTCTTCGTATACTACATTAAATCCATTCTTTTTCAAAAACTTTCCAACAGCATCACTTACTTCATGACCATATGTAGTTTCCAGATTAAGAATCGCAACTGTCTTCTTGCCGGATGTTTCATACTTATCATAATTTTCGTTGAGATATTCAAATACATCCTTCCACCATCCGCCGCCTTTCCAGCTTTCATCCATCTGTGGGTTCGCAATTAATTTCTGATATTGCTCATTCGCTGTATAACTGTCTGCTGCCACGCAGAACATTTCCTTGTTGTGCTTTGCTGCAATTGGTGCCGCTGCAAGGAATGGTGATGTATATGGTGATGTCAACAGATCCACCTTGTCATCACTGATCAACTTTTCATATAAAGTTGGAATTTTACTCTCATCAAATTCATCATCATAATATTTCAATTCCACCTTTTGTCCATTTACTCCGCCATTATTATTAATATATTCAACCGCCGCTTTTGCTCCCTTTAATGTATTCTGACCTGCATGGGCACATTCTCCACTTAATGTATAAGTACCACCAATGATCAGTTTACCACCGTCTTTTCCCAGTTTTTTCCCTCCGGACGATGAATTGCCACAGCCTACAAGACCTACAACAAGTGTTGTTGTCAAAGCTGCACTTACTAGTTTCTTCCACATTTTTCGTAGTCTCATAATAGCCTCTCTTTCCTGCACACGTCCCTTGCCTTTTGCAGATCTGCGCTTCGTGCGCACAAACACCGATCTGCACAATAAAAAACGTTTCTGCTTCGTTTTTTCATTGTAAAACTCTAATACCCTCAGACTGTACATTTGACAGTCTGAAAATACTTTCACATTATCCACCAATATAGGAGTTTTTCACCTGATCTGATGCCAGAAGCTCCTGCGAAGTTCCGGACATCACAATCCTTCCCTGTTGCACCACATGCCCATAATCTGCAAACTGCAATGCAATTTCCATAATTTGTTCTACGACCAGTACCGGTTTATTTAACCGATCCACTAACTTTCGTAAAGAACCATATAACTCCTGTACCACTTTTGGGGCAAGTCCCATTGAAATATCATCTAACAACAAAATATCCGGTTCTTCCATAATTGCTTTGCCGATACTTAACATCTTTCTCTGACCACCACTCAGCGAGCCTGCCAACAGTCCTGACTTAATCGCCAATGGTTCAAACATGTCGTACACCAGTTCTTTATTCTTTGCTGCATTCTCACGTGCTCTTTTGCTGACACATGATATGGTAAGATTCTCTTCAATCGTCAGGTTCGGAAAGGTTCCACCTTCTTCCGGAACCTGAATCACACCACGTTCAACAATCTTATGTGGTGTAAGACCATCTATGCGCTCTCCATCAAACACAATGCTGCCACGCTGCAACGGCACCAGTCCGGAAATAGTTTTCATAATGGTACTTTTTCCGGCACCATTTGCACCAATCAGAGCAACCCTGCTGTCCTTTTCCAGTGAAAAGGTAATTCCCTGCAATATATTCATTTCTTTAGAATATCCGGCATAGACATCATTGTACTCAAAATAACTCATATCTTACCACCTCCCAGATAAGCATCAATTACCTTAGGATCTGAAATCACCTCTGATGGCGTTCCCTGCGCGATCAGTTCCCCCGCATGCAGTACAACCACACGATCACATATTTCCTTAATAAACATCATAATATGCTCAATGACAATAATCGTAATCCCCTGGTCAGCCAGCTTTTTCATCAGTTTCATTCGCTCCCTGATTTCTTCGCCGGATAAGCCACAGGAAACCTCGTCAAATAAGATAATCTCCGGATTACACGCCAAAGCTCTTGCTATCTCTACATTCTTTTTATCAGGAAGAGATAAGTTATTCGTTGTGATATCTTTGACATTTTCTAAATGTGTCAGTGATAATATCTCATCAAAGGATAGCTTGATACCCTTTCCGCACCGTCCGGCATTTGCCCTCGCTACTTTAATATTTTCTAACGGTGTCATACTCTCAAAGGGTGCTACCATCTGAAAACATCTTCCGATGCCCATTCTTGCTATCTTATGTGGAGCAATTCCTGAAATATTTTTTCCCTTATAAATAACGCTTCCGCTAAGCGCACGATAAATTCCACAAATAATATTAAACAGGGTTGTTTTTCCGGAACCGTTTGTACCAATGATTCCAAGCACCTCGCCTTTATTTACCGATATATTAATATCTGAAAACAATTCAAGACCACCAAAGCCCATTGTCAAATGCTTCATTTCTAATATAGGTTCGCTCATTTAATCACCCCCTGCTTTTTCCAGATTCTTACTTTGTTTCTGCATTTTGCTTTCTTTCCACCGGTCAAGCATTTTCTCGGTCAGCTGACAAATGCCTACCCAGATTCCCTGCTTCATCAGCATCATAACTAAGATCAGGATCAGACCAAGTACCAGATTATGACCACCACTTACTGTAATCATACTGCGTGCTGCTTCCTGCACAATGATCAAAATAGCACCACCAATAACCGGTCCCATAACTGTTCCACAACCTCCAACATACGCTCCTAACAAAATATCATTGCTGATTGCCGTATCAAAGGTTGCTGTTGGTGTAATATGCATTTCATACAGTGCATATAACGCTCCGGCTAAACCAGTCACCATAGCCCCGATCACAAGTGCCTTTGTCTTGGTACGATACAAATTAATTCCAATCATTTCCGCCGCCTCCGGGACATCGCGAACCGCCTTAAAGCTTAATCCCAACGGACTCTTTACCAAAAAAGCTACCCCAAGTACCGTTAGAATTGTCAGAAGAACAATCGCAGGATACAGCTGATCCGTCGGAACAAACTTTACAAATAATCCCTTACTGGCAAATAAAAATTTGCTTGATTTAAACACATTTAGAAAGATAACACCTAACCCAAATGTTCCAATCAAAAAGGATAACCCTTTGATCCTTAGTAACGGATACGAGATTAGCAGCGCAAATATTCCCGCTATGACAGCTCCTAAAACTACCAGCAGTACAATCGGGATATCATGACCATAGCCTCCCGGAAGTGCTACCGTGTAAGCTCCAATACCAAAAAACACGGCATGACCAAACGATACTTCTCCAATATATCCACCTAAAAGATTCCAACCCTGCCCGGCAATGAGGAACAAACAAATATACACAATAAAGCTGGACAAATAGGATTGATTACTGGCGTGAAAATAAACCAGATAGGCAATCATAATAATTACACCGGCAACCAGACTTGGAATCCACTTCTTTGCTTTCATGCAGCCTGCCCCCTCTCATTCTTTTTCCAATAAAATAATCCATTTGGTTTTGCTACAAGGATGATCAGTAATACGATATAGATCATGGCTGTTGCCAGGTTCGGAATCCAGAAATATATTGTCATTGCCTGCACAATACCCATGAGGATTCCAGCTGTTACAGCTCCTTTCAGATTTCCCATCGTTCCTAAGATAACTGCAACCCATCCTAAAAATGTCAGATCAAATCCTTCTGCCGGACTAAGTGAATTGGTCAGTGCATAAATAACACCTGCCACAGCCGCCAAAGAACTGGAAATTCCAAATGTTATCGCACAAATGCGGTCAACCGGAATTCCTGTTAATTTTGCTGTTGTCGTATCGGAGCTGCAGGCACGGATGCGAATTCCCAGACTTGTTTTCTTTAAGAGAAGTTCCACTGCCACAATCAGCACTATCGTCAGGATAAATGCTATGATATGTACGATTGGAATAGCAATGCTTCCTATGTTCACAGTAGAATTACGATATGGTACATTGAGCGTTTTATATGTACCGGAAAACAGAAAATATTCCACCGCCATAATACACATACCGATTCCCCATGAAACCATAACCTGACCTTCATAGCGTCCCTTCCATGTTTCCAGCTTCATAAATGGTTTCATAAAGATATTCTGAATCCCATATCCAATAAAGAAGAAAATCGGAATAAGAACAATCAGTGTAATAAACGGATCAATTCCAAACATACGAAATGCCTGATAACACAAATAACCAGCTAAAATGGTCAGATCACCATGAACAACAGAACAGATCTGAAGTCTTCCAAGAATCAGTGAACAGGATAACCCAAGAAGTGCATAGATTGTACCTGTTCCAATCCCACCCAATAACGACTGCAAAAAACCAAGAAAATTCATACAAATCCCGCCTTTACTTTTCTACTAATGCTACGGCACGCACCGGTGAGCCGCTGCCATCCCGGATTCTCAATGGCAATCCCATATAAAAGAATCTTTTTCCTGCTACCAGATCCAGATTTCGCAAATTTTCTGTATTGGTCATACCGTATTTTCCACATACCCAGTGACCTGAAAAGTCCAAATCGTCCGGTGTCTGGTCAATTGCCGATGAGTCTACACCAATATTAACTACACCTTTTTTAGCAAGCCACTCTGCAGCTTCATAGGAAAGTCCAGTGTAATAGTTCTGATATCCTTCAATATCTCCCTTTGCATAAGTACGGTTATAATGTCCGGTATACATTAAGAAAATGTCACCTTTTTCTACTGTTAAGCCAGCTTTTTCTACCGCCTCTTCCAAATCCTTTGCTTCAATATAATCCGGATATCTGATATGAGAAAGGTCTACACAGATTGCACTTCCATAAAATAATTTCATATCCATCTTATCAATCGTTGGCCCCTCCGGATTGTATTCCCATACAGCATCAGAATGAGTAGGACCATGCTCACTGATCAAAAGATTTCTTGCGCTAAAACCAAGCGTTTTAGAACCGGTCTGCTTCATATTTTCTTCATGTGTCTGATTCGTCATGATAAAAGTTTTCTGATGCATACCAAAAACCGGCATGCCCTGATAAATTTCCTGCGATAAGTCAATCAATTCAAATTTTTCATTATAATTCATATAAATCCTCCTATTCTTCCACGATCGTTGGTATAACACAATAGTTATTAGCATCTACTACACCTTTATCCGTAATCTTCCATTTTGGACTGGTTGTCAGAGCCAAAAATGCTAAATGCATAAATGGGGCATGTGCTTCACAATGCAGCTGTTCTTTTGCCATCTTTGTAATGGTATCCATGCGTTCTGTCAGTTCAGATGCACTTAATTCGTCTGTCATCAGACCGGCAATGCGAAGCGGAAGATCTCCGATAACCTTTCCATCCTTAGCTAAGGCAACGCCACCCTGCATTTCTATGACATGATTAACCGCTACTGCCATATCTTCATAATTAGTTCCCATTACAATGATATTGTGTGTATCGTGCGCCACGCTTTCTGCAAATGCGCCCTCTTTCATTTTGAATCCCTTAACAAATGTCGCTCCAATATCACTCTGTCCGTGTCTTCCGACATTGGCAATCGGCAAAAGGTCATGCTCCAGATCCGGAAGAACATATCCATTCTCCGCTTTCATATCTTCTACAAACGCATCTGTCAGATTCTGATCTAAAATCAAGCCAATACAATTTACTTTTGGGTCTGCCTTTGTGCATTTCACCATTAATTCTTCCGGTGTTACTTTCTTTCTCTTTACAGAATGTTTCACAACTTCCGGATACTGATATGCCGGAAGCGGAAGTAACAGTTCTTTGTCCTTTGCAGCTAATTCTCCTGATAAAAAGACTTCTGAAACGTTCATGTCTTCTAACTTTCCTTCAACAACAGCAATATCCGCAAGCTTTCCAGGTGCCAGCACACCAATTTCTGACAATCCCAGCCATGTTGCCGGATTAATGGTTGCCATCTGAATTGCTTCTACCGGCTCCACACCCTCTCTGATCGTACGACGAATAATATCATTCATATGCCCCTTTGTTGCAATATCTCCTGCTAACATATCATCCGTTGCTAAGATCGCACGTCTGGAATCTAATCCTTCCTCCGTCACAGCTTTAATGCATTCCGGCATATTTCTCTGTGTTGATCCCTCTCGCATCAGCATGTAGACACCGTAGCGAAGTTTTTCGATTGCTTCTTCCTTTGTGGTTGTTTCATGACATGAAACGTCAGTTCCACCACATATAATATGTGCTGCCAGTTCATTGCCAAATAGCAATGGTGCATTGCCATCCACCTCTTTTCCTATAGAACGAGCATACACGGAAGATACGATCGTATCACGGATTACCGGATAATTATGTTCATATACAAAACGAATAGCACTTACTCCCTGTGTTTCTCCAATACCGGATACGGAAGGGTATTCCAACATTTCCGGAATATCCTTTGATGTCACATCATATCCTGCTGTTTCCAGTCCCGGTGAATCCGGTGTAAGTGCAGGCACACGACAAAATACATGCTGTGGCATCTTAGCCGCTTCTTTTGCCATTTCCTTAATGCCAACAGGCCCCAGCACATTACCAATCTCATGAGGATCTGAGATCAGACACGTTGTTCCGGTCGGAATGGATAATCTGGAAAACTCTGTAACTGTCAACATGGCACTTTCAAAATGCATATGACAATCTACAAATCCCGGCATGATATACTTTCCAGCCATATCATATACTACCGTATCCGCTCCGATCAGCTTAGCGCAGTCACCCACCATCAGAATATATTTCCCTGAAATTGCTACATCTGCAGGATAAATCTCTTTTGTGATAACATTTACAACATTTCCACCCTTTAACACAATATCTGCATATTGTGTTCCACTCATCAGCACATCAACCAGATGCTGCCGTTCAGATACTAATTTCAAGCTTTCTACGGATGTTTTCATATTTAATCCTCATTTCTGCGCACATTTTTTTGCATATAATGAATTTGTGCCAGGTGCGCACAGACACAAACCCCGCATGTGAAAAATAACGTTTTTCACACTGTTTCCTATTCTTCTAATTCGCATACCTGCAATTCCAATGGAGTTACCTTCATACCATTGACCGGAACAAAGTCCTGTGAACAGGCAGACACACAACATACAACGTCCTTTAATGCTTTTAATACAACATAATCACCAGGTTTTGATAATGGATCTTCGATGACATAATCACCATTTTCATCCATATGGTTATTCATAAACCAGTTGATTGGATCCGGAATCTCGTTTCGAATAATTCCAAAACTCTTTAGCGCACCAATCAGATTGTCCTTACAATTCGGATGATCTTCTACACCAAAATCAACTTTATAGCGATAGTAGTCACATGCCGGGAAAAAGAAATCATGCTTTCCTACCGTATCTTCCACAAACTGCATCAAATGATCTCTGTAATTGCTATAAAGGAAATCACCAATCTTCAAACGGATACTGCTAAGAGATGATCTCATATGGACGGTAGATACATACTCGCTTAAATCATTTTCATTAAAGCAGATAAAATCGCCTACCTGTTTTCCTTCAACATCCACAATCTTAAGAAACTGTCCTGCTTTGACACGAACGCCCCTGCCTTCGTAAGGCGGGATAAATACCTTTTCTTTTACAATATAATTTGCCATATTAGCCCTCATTTCTGCGCACGTTTTTTGTGGTGAACGGGTTCATGCCAAGTGCGCACAGACACGAATCCCGCGTGCAAAAAACTATGTCTTCGCACAACCTTTTTCCATATGTTTTTTCAAAAATAAAAGGAGCCCTTCGCTACATTGCGAAATTGACTCCTTTGTCAACAATATTGATTTAAAAATGCGATATACTTTTGGGTTATTTTTTGTAACTGTGCATTTTCAACATATTCATCTATGTTATGCATTTTCTTCATTTTACCCGGCCCGCAGATAATAAATTCACTTGTATGATTTTTTAACAATTCTGCCAGATCCGTGTAATATGGGATTCCCGCAGGTTTTTCCTCTGTCTCTTCAAGTGACATCCATTTTTGAACAAGCTTAGTATCTGTCTTTTCTTCCAATACCTTCTTTTCGTTTTTCACTTCAAAGCTTACTTTTACCTGATGCTTTTCATAGAAATCTTTCTGAAGCTTTTTCAGATATTGTTTGATCTGCGTATGATTGGAAGCTGTCACTGTTCGAATATCCAAAACAGCTTCTGCTGTTCCCGGAATAATGTTACTTTTAAAACCTCCCTGAAATACAGTTGTACTGATAGAAGCCTTTCCTAAAATAGGAGAAGTTTCCAAATCTTTTATTTTTTCTTTCATCTGTTCGATTGCTTTCCAGAGAAATTCATTTCCATTTCTGGCTTCTTCCGGCATCGCTCCATGCGCCTGCCTTCCAACAATGTCAAGTGTTATCCACAAAACTCCTTTCTCTGCGATTACTGTTTTTCCATCCGTTGGTTCGCTGAGAAGAATCTCTTTTACATCATCCATCCAGTCGCATTGTGCCACTGCTTTTGATCCTGCACATTGACTTTCCTCATCCGCTGTAAAAGCAAAACGTATGGTTTTTTGATATTTTTCTTTTGCAGATAATATCTTTTGCAGTACAACCAACATCATTGCAACACCGCTTTTCATATCTGAAGAGCCTAAGCCATACAAACGGTCATTCTCTTCTGTCATCTGAATGGGCGGATATCTCCATTCTGCACTATTTCCACATGGGACTGTATCAATGTGTCCCAAAAATAGTACTGTGTCATCACTCTTTCCTGGTATGGATACGATCAATGATGCACGTCCTCCTCCGTGATCAAGAATTTCATACTGTTCTCTTTTTAACTCCATTTTCTGGATAATGAACCGAACAATCTGTGCTTCCTTTCCCGGTGGATTCTGTGTGTCCATACTGAGCAATTCCTTCAAAAAAAATTCCGGATTTCTCTCTTTCACTATACCACCTAATTTCTTTCTTTTTGATTACAAGGCGAATTATAGCAAACAAAATCCGGCGGTACAATATACCGTCGGAACAGTTTCAAGCTGATCTGGTTGTCCCTTTTGAACACCGTTCTAAATTTCATTGACAATTTTAGACTTAATAGCGAATTCCACTTCCAGTCTTTCTTCCATGCTGTCCAAAGAAATCCCCATGACCTCCTGTATCTTACGATAACGATTTTTCATCGTATTATAATGAACAAACAGCTGCTCTGATGCTTCACGCAGGTTCCAGTTACAATCAACTAAAGCAAATAATGTTTCATATAACTCTGTATGATTTTCCTGATCAAATTTTTCTACACGTCCTAATTTATCCTGAAAAAAGTTTTCTACAGCCGGGTTTCCCCGCAATTGGTCTAAGAGCCGGTAAAAGCCAAGTTGATTATAAAAATATGACGTATTTTCCCACTCCAGCTTACGCCCCATTACGAGTGCTGTTTTTGCCTCATTAAAACTCTGATGTGCCATCAGCACATGCTCTACCAAGCCTCCAATTGCAAAGGACAATGTAAAACCCTCTTTTTCATAAATCCCTCTGTTGATCCCTTCCAGCTGTTTCTTTATGTCTTTATGACTTTTCCCCTCATCCCATAGCAAAAATACCACACGATCCGTAAAAGTAGTATATATTACCTTTTTAAAAGACATACGGACTTCATTGGCTACCGTCCGGAGCAGCCGGCGGGACAGTTCATCAACCGCTGCTCTGTTATCCTGCTTCATCTGCTCATAGTTTTTCTTAAAGTGATCCACATCTGCAATCATAACTCTAAGCTTTCCTGTTAAATTCCATCCAAAAATCCTGCCACGCTCGCGTAATTCATCTTCATTGCTGATATTATTATAAATAATATCCAATACCAGATTATCTCTATATTTTCTTTCGATCTCATCATTTGATATCTCACGCTGCATCTCCAGTTTGATAATCGTGGATGCATGCTCAATCGCGATCAGATCATATTCACATGCCTTAAACTGATTGTCATTGATCACCAGATAGCCATACACCTTCTTGGCAACCGTAATCGGAAAGCATGGATAACACCTCATAAAATTTTCAACATCCAGCTCCATCTCTTCCGCAGACAAAAATACCCGCTCTCTTGTCTGATCAATAAATGCAACCTGATACCCCAGCAAATCGCTCAGATATTGTAATACTTTACCAATCCCTTCCTGCCGTATCGCAATATTTGTAAAAACACAATGAATTTTTTCTGATTTTCTAATAATTTCTAATTGTTGCGAATTCGCCTTTGTCAGGACAGGAGTGATCACATCCACAAATGCACAGGAAAATGGCATATCAACAATTGGAAAGGAAAGCGTATCTGCTCTTTTTTTCACCTTCTCCGGAATGTCATCTATAAACCTTCCCAGCTTAATAAATAGCGCCGCTGCACCTTTTTGCGCAATTTTTTCAATCAGCTCCAACAAATAATCCATATTATCTTTCAATATATATCCGGATGTCAAAAGAATCTCCCCGCCTTGCAGCCAATTGTAAATATCCGGTGCATCCATAACACTAACACAGGATACTTCCCGATTAATTCCACAATTACCACATATAACCCGAAACTCTTCAAACCCTTCCGTATGCAATATCTGATTGACTGTTAAGCTCATATGAATCACTTCTCTTTCTCTGCAAGCTCCACTTTCGGTAAATTCCAGTTATAACGTGCTGCCAGAATGCGTGTCACAAATACACAGATCATAGAAAAAAACACGGCAAGCCTATGTCCCCCCAACTCCTTTGGTACATTTCGATCCAATACCAGATAAGCTATTGCTCCGATAATGGATGCTGTTGCATAAACATGTTTCCGAAAAATATATGGAACATTTCCCGCAAACACATCCCTCATCATCCCACCACCCACTCCGGTGATCACTCCTACAAATAGCAGCAAAGCAATATTATTATTTCCCATTTCTTTTTGTACACAATGAATTCCTAAGATAGTAAATGCTCCCAAACCAATTGCATCTGATAAAAACAAAATGTAATTTAACCAGCTGCTATTTTTTAAAATACGATGCTTCGAAAGAATCATTGCCGCAATAAATACCAAAGTTGCTGTTAATGCTGCAATCTTTGCCTGCTGTGGATTTTGAAACGCCGCCGGTGGAACCTGTCCTATCACAACATCCCTTAGCACACCACCACCAATTGCTGTTACAATACCAAGCACAATTACACCAAAAAGATCCATTTGCTTTTTCATTGCCTCTATGGCACCGGAAATGGAAAATGCTATGGTTCCCAATGTTTCCAAAAATCTCATCATCATATCCATGTGTTATAACCCTCCGGAAAAAGTAAAAAACACCGTGATAATTCTATACTTCTAAACTTTTCTTTAGAAATATATCATAGACCACGATGTCCTGTCTTTCAAAAAATTTCTTCTATTCTATACCAATTTATTTTGTTTGTAAAGTAAAGATTTAAAAAAAGTCTTTCACTTTACAAAGGAAAAGGAGCCAACGCCCATCGTTGACTCCTTCTCTTTATTTTCTGCCTGCAAGATCAATTCTTGTCAGCGCTTTCTTTAACGCAAGCTCTGCACGAAGCATATCTACGTCCTCACGTCCGCTCTTGATACGATTTTCCGCACGTTCTTTCGCTTCTCTGGCACGCTCCACATCAATCTCATCCGGCCATTCGCAGGATTCCGCAAGTACTGTTACTTTGTCCTTTTGGATTTCAACAAAGCCGTCATGCAGTGCAGCCTCTTTTACGCCACTTTCCTGTCTGATGCGAAGAACACCCGGTTCCAAAATGGCAGTCAGCGGGATGTGACCGGCAAGTACACCAATCTCTCCCTCTGTTGTTTTCATTTCTACCATTTCAGCATCTCCATCAAAGAAAATGCGGGTAGGCGAGATAATCTGCAGGTTGAATGTTTTTTCAGCCATATCTAGCCTCCCTCTATCTTGACTGCATTCTGGCAACTACATCATCGATGTTTCCTGCATTCAGGAAATAGTTCTCCGGAATGTCATCATGCTTACCATCAATAATTTCCTGGAAACCACGAATGGTTTCAGTAAGCGGAACATACTGTCCCGGAAGTCCTGTAAACTGCTCTGCTACATGGAATGGCTGTGAAAGGAATCTCTGTACCTTTCTGGCACGGTTTACGACGATCTTATCTTCCTCTGACAACTCATCCATACCAAGAATAGCAATAATATCCTGAAGCTCCTTATATTTCTGTAAGATTTCCTGTACGCCACGTGCAACCTTGTAGTGCTCTTCTCCAACCACGTGTGGATCAAGAATACGTGACGTAGACTCTAACGGATCTACCGCCGGATAGATACCAAGCTCAGAAATCGAGCGGGAAAGTACCGTTGTCGCATCCAAATGGGCAAATGTGTTTGCCGGTGCCGGGTCAGTTAAGTCATCGGCAGGCACATAGACAGCCTGTACAGATGTGATGGAACCCTTCTTTGTAGAAGTGATACGCTCCTGCAAAGCACCCATCTCGGTCTGAAGTGTCGGCTGATAACCTACCGCACTAGGCATACGTCCAAGAAGTGCTGACACCTCAGAACCTGCCTGTGTGAAACGGAAAATGTTGTCAATGAACAGCAAAACATCTTTTCCGGAACGGTCACGGAAGTTTTCTGCCATTGTAAGTCCTGTCAGACCTACACGCATACGTGCTCCAGGTGGCTCGTTCATCTGACCAAACACCATCGTTGTCTTATCAATAACACCTGATTCGATCATTTCATAATATAAGTCATTTCCCTCACGGGTACGCTCACCTACACCGGTAAATACAGAATAACCACCATGCTCCTGCGCAATATTTGTGATCAGCTCCTGGATCAGTACTGTCTTACCTACACCTGCACCACCGAACAGACCAATCTTTCCACCCTTCTGATATGGGCAAAGAAGATCTACGACCTTGATACCTGTTTCTAAGATTTCTGTTTCCGTAGACTGATCTTCAAATGCAGGGGCTTTTCTATGAATCGGATCACGCTTAACGCCTTCCGGTGCCGGCTTTTCATCGATTGGTTCACCCAGTACGTTAAACATACGTCCCAGAGTTTCCTCACCTACCGGAACACTAATTGGTCCGCCTGTTGCCTGTGCTTCCATGCCTCGCACAAGTCCATCTGTAGGACCCATCGCAATACAGCGGACGGTATCGTCACCCAGATGCTGCGCCACTTCTACTACAAGCTTGCCACCATCTTTTAACGGTACATTGACCGCATCATAGATTTCAGGAAGCTTGCCTTCCGGAAACTTAATATCCAGAACGGCACCGATAATCTGAGTAAGTTTACCTGTACTTAACTCTGCCATCTCTATATATTCACTCCTTTACTCTGATTTTGTCATTATGATATCGCGGAAGCACCCGCAATAATTTCTGTAAGTTCCTGTGTAATAGAAGCCTGTCTGGCTCTATTATACTTCAAGGACAGATCACTGATCATTTCTTCGGCATTGCTGGTAGCAGAATCCATCGCCTGCATACGAGCACCGTTTTCGCTGGCATGAGATTCTACCAGACCACCGTAGATCAAACTATTGATGTACTTTGGTATGATCGCATTCAATGCCTCCTCCGGTTCCGGTTCATAGTTCATCAGCGTAATCTTGTCAAGCGGATCTTCGGAAATGTCTTCCGTTTCAGATACAATATCCTCTGCATCAATCGGCAAAAGCTTATTTAGTGTTGGAATCTGTACTACAGTATTCTTAAAGATGGTATACGCAATATAGATTTCACCAATCTCACCATTTACAAAACGGCTCAAAATATCTTTTCCAATCTGCATCGCATCACTGTAAAGCGGTTCGTTGATAGCTACCGAATAATCCCCCGCTATCTCAAATCCCTGACGCTCCAAAGAATCTCTTCCCTTCGTTCCCACAGCAAAAATAATCGTATTTTCTTTGTTGAAACGCTCGTCCTTTGTCACTAGCTTCACAACATTAGAATTATATCCTCCGGCAAGACCTCGATTGGAACTAATCAGGATCACTGCCTTTTTATCCGACTGACTTTTTTGAAGAAATGGATGGGACATCTGACCGGATTTTGCAATCATGCCTGCAACGGTATTATACATTGTGTCAAAATATGGCTTTGATACTTCTGCTCCTACCTTTGCCTTCTGCAGTTTAACCGAAGATACCAGCTTCATCGCTTTTGTAATCTGCCCGGTGCTCTGAACACTTTCTTTGCGCCGTTTAATATCTCTCATTGAAGCCATAAATTCTTCCTCCGCAATCCATTACTACTTTTTAAACTCTGCCATAAACTCTTCGATCGCACGAACCAATACCTTCTCCGTTGCTTCCGAAATCTCGCCTGTTGTGCGGATATCCTGTGGAACCTCCGGATATTTCGTATCGATATATTCAAACAATCCTTTTTCAAAATCAAGAATATCTTCTATTTCAACATCGATCAGATACTTCTTTGTTGCAGCATAAATGATGATAACCTCATTTTCTACCGGCATCGGACTGTACTGATCCTGCTTTAAGATCTCGCGGATACGCTCACCCTGTGCAAGCTGTGCCTTTGTCTCCGGATCAAGATCTGAACTAAACTGAGAGAACGCTGCCAGCTCACGATACTGTGCAAGCTCAATACGGATCGGTCCTGAAATCTTCTTCATTGCCTTAATCTGCGCAGAACCACCTACACGGGATACCGACAAACCGGCATTTACCGCCGGACGGAAACCGGAGTTAAACATCTCTGTTTCCAGATAGATCTGACCATCTGTAATAGAGATAACATTTGTCGGAATATAAGCAGATACATCGCCTGCCTGTGTTTCAATGATTGGAAGTGCTGTAAGCGAACCTCCACCGAGCTTGTCTGACAGTCTTGCTGCACGCTCTAACAATCTGGAATGAAGATAGAATACATCACCCGGATATGCCTCACGTCCTGGCGGACGCTTTAACAGCAATGCAAGTGTACGGTAAGCTGCCGCATGTTTTGTCAGATCATCATAGATGATCAATACGTCCTGTCCTGCCTCCATCCACTCTTCACCGATCGCACAGCCGGAATATGGAGCAATGTACTGTAATGGAGCCAGCTCACTTGCTGTAGATGCAACGATCGTTGTATAATCCATCGCACCAAACTCTTCTAACTTCTTTACCAGAGAAGCAACCGTGGAAGCCTTCTGACCGATTGCTACATAAATACACTTAACATTCTGTCCCTTCTGATTGATGATCGTATCAATCGCAATCGCTGTCTTACCTGTCTGACGATCACCGATGATCAACTCACGCTGTCCTCTTCCGATCGGCACCATAGAGTCAATCGCCTTAATACCTGTCTGCAAAGGTGTATCAACTGATTTTCTGGAAATAACACCGGATGCCACACGCTCAATCGCACGGTATTTTGTAGACTCGATCGGTCCTTTTCCATCAATCGGCTGTCCTAACGCATTGACAACACGCCCAAGCAGCGCATCTCCTACCGGAACTTCTACGACACGACCTGTTGTCTTTACCATATCGCCTTCATTAATATTTTTATGATCACCTAAGAGTACAGCACCGACATTATCTTCTTCAAGGTTTAACACCATGCCGTAAATTTCATTTGGAAATTCAAGCAATTCACCCTGCATCGCCTTTTCCAGACCATGAATACGAGCGATACCGTCGGCAACCTGGATTACAGTACCAGTATCGGACACTTCGAATTTGGTACTATACTTCTTAATCTGTTCTTTAATAACAGAACTGATTTCTTCAGGTTTCAAATTCATGATATTCCTGCACCTTCCTTCTAATTTTTTTGTTTCTTTCACATTTTTTCCATACATTTTCAAAAGCTACACTGAAATCTGCACTGATTCTCTATGTGAAAAAATAATATGTCACACTATTTGGATAACTGGATTTTTGATAGTTCCTTTGCCATGTTTCCAAGCTTTGTGTGAATACTGCTGTCTACAACCCTGTCTCCGATACGAATTACCATGCCACCAATCAGACCGGCATCTACATCATAATTCATACGGAAAGATTCATAGGATGTTGTTTCCAGCAAACGTTTTTCAATACTTTCTTTCTGCTCTGCGCTCAGCTCTGTTGCCGATGTCACATATGCAGTACCTATCTTCTTTAGCTCTCTGACGCGTTCTTCGAAATACGCAAGGATCTTCTCAATCTCAGAAAATCTGCCTTTTTCTACAACAGTTGTCATCAGTCCGGTTAATTCATCTGAAACTTTTCCCCGAAATACTTCCTCTAACAGAGCCACCTTTTGCTCTACCGGAAATCTCGGATGACTGAGAAGCTTTACATACTCTTCATTGTCACGAAGAATATCATATACGACCTCGACCTCCTGCATCAAAGAATCTACTATATTATCTTCTACAGCAGCTTCAAACAGCGCTTCGCCGTAAATCTTTGATACTAACTTAGCCATGTCTTATCACCCATCTCTTCCAATGTGTCTGCGATTAACTGTGACTGTTCTTTCTCATCAAGAGAAGTGGCAACAATCTTTCCTGCCATAGCCGTAGCAACAGAAATCATCTCCTGCTTTACTTCGTCTTTGACTTTGCTCTTTTCCAGCTCTACCTCGCGGTTTGCTCTCTCAAGAACTCTTACTGCCTCTACTTTCGCTTCATTGACAATTTCGCTTTCTTTTTTCTGCGCTTTTTTACGCGTCTGTGTCAGAATCTCTTCGGCTTCCTTCTCGACATTTTTCAACTTTTCGTCGTATTCTGCCTTAAACTGCATCGCCTCTTCTTTCTGCTTTTTTGCAGTATCCATCTGCTCACGGATACCATCCTGTCTTTTCTGCAGTAAATTTCTCGCAGGATTAAAAAGCAGGTACGATAGAAGCACAAACATCGCAAACATCGCAAGCATGGTAATTGCCGAATCAACCAGAAGCTGCGGATCTAATCCAAAGATATAATCACCCAGAGCATTGCCAGCCAAAGCAACTTTTATTACACTCACCTGATAGCCTCCTTTCTGCAATTAGCGCTTATTTTTACAGACCATCCTTATGATCTGATCTCTTCTGATGCGCTGATTACAGCTTGCCAAGCAGAGGGTTTGCAAACAACAGAATCAAAGCAACGACCAGACCATAAAGACCTGTTGTCTCTGCTACTGCCTGTCCTAAAAGCATGGTTGACATGATATCACCTTTTGCGCCAGGATTACGTCCTACTGCTGACGCACCATAACCTGCTGCAATACCCTGACCTACACCAGGACCAATACCTGCAATAACTGCAAGTCCGGCACCGATTGCAGAACCCATTAATACTAAGCCTTCATTTGATATATTCATTTTCAAGTCCTCCTTAAATTAAATATAAATTACTACTTTTAAACTACATTCCGTAAGATCACCTCTCCGATCATACGCATCCTTTCTGCCACCGGCAGATTGTCATGCTCTTATATGCGCACTATACTTCATCTCCTATCGCATCCGAAACGAAGCACATCGTCAGCATACAGAACACATAAGTTTGAATCGCCCCTGAAAAAACATCCAAATACACATGCAGCAGTCCCGGCCATACCAGTGTTAGAACCTTTGGCAAAAGTCCATACAAAAGTCCCATCATTACGGTACCGGATAAAATGTTACCAAACAAACGCAGTGACATGGATATCGGAGTGGAAAACTCACTGATCAGGTTCATTGGGAAGAACAAAAAGATCGGCTCAAATAATCCTTTGATCTTTCCAAACTTCTGATACTTAAATCCATTATACTGAATCAGTACCCAGGTCATGATCGCCAATGGAAATGTCACACCGTAATCCGCGGTTGGTGCTCGCAAGCCAAGCAAACCAGACAAGTTGCAGGTCAGGATAAACAAAAACAGCGCACTGACATAATTTCTAAACTTAAGTGCCTTTTTCGCACCCATTGAGCTTGTAACCATGCCATCAAGTGACTCTACGATTAGTTCAACCACATTTAAAAATGGTCCCGGAACCTTACCCGGATCCGCTTTTTTAATCGCTCTGTTTGCAAAAATCGCAAAGACAAGAATCGTTATGATAACGATGATCATTGAAATATGCGTCGTTGTCAGATAAACATCCCAGCCAAAAAAGGAAAACTTTGTATCCGTGTATCCGTGAATAAAAAAGTCTACCTGCTCGCCGCTGTCTGCACGAAGCAATTTTCCATCTGCAATATTTGTTGACATACCTAATATGCCATTTCCCACAGTCTTACCCTCCTTTTCTTAGTTTTTTTGTGCTATTACACATCTATTGCAATGGCATTTTCACATACCATAACAAACAAATCATACATCCCTTTTTTCTCTCAATCTGTAACTACTGTTTCGTTTGCATCTTTCTGCTTAAAATACGATGAACAAACGGATTCGCCAGTGCTGCCACTTTTACGCCGAACAGACTGACAATGACACTAAGCGGGTCGATATATGTCGAAAGCATAAACGACACCACAAGAGCCACCCCCATAAAAAGCATCCTCTTCGCTGCCGATATCTGTATATGCCTCTGTGCATGTGCAGCATCCATGTCAAGGGCAATGTCCAGATGACGATACATATGGAACACAACACCTGCTGCCACCCCCCCGCCAAACACAGAGCCCGCTATCGCAGCCAAATGGTTCTGTATCACAATAGCAAGGATCACTCCGGTCAGAAGCACCCAGCCTGTCAGTCCCACAAGCAGTTCCCTACAAACCTTTTTTGCCTGTTTCATTCTTCTCCTCCAATGCTCCCACCTATTGCTAATGCCTTGTCGGCCCCTTATTTTCCGGATAACGTTTTTTCTTTCCGTCCATCACATCCGAAAAATCCTCCTCCGGATGTTCCTGATGATAACTTTTTAGATGTTCTATATATACTGCAGCATCCTTTTCCTTTTTCAGATCATCTGCATAAAATCCTCTTGTCAGAACATATACATTGCGAAATGCTGCACCAATCCCGAGCACAAGCAATATCACAAAAAGAATCTCCTTGTGAAAAAGGTTGTTTAGCCAGTATCCGAGGGCACCACACAAAAAAATAGGAACCATCATACTGATTCCGATTTGTGAGATCATCACAAAACTTTTCAGAACTTTCTTTTCTTTCATGATGTTCCTCCCTCATGACATTTTTCACAGTTCTCCACATATCATTATTCACTTAAATATTATAAATTATTATGCAAAAAAAGTCTACTATTGTAAAAATTTTCCTCTTCCAATCTCACACTTATTTTCCTCAATTTTTACTTTACAATACTTACTTCACAGATTATAATTATTCTAATATTCTCGTTGATTCTATGAATCGACACATTGTCTTTGCATAAAATATACTAATGATTATTGGAGGTCTTCTATGAAGCAAATACGCTTATTTCGAAAACGCTTCCTTCCGGATGAGATCATCGAGTTAAAAGATGATATAGTTTTATCAATATCCGAAGATTTGCTGATCACAAAATGGGATGTTTTAAAGCCCCGAAAAGACATTGCGCGTGGTGTATCCGCTTACTTTTTAAAACTCGGCATAAAGGTCAGTAAAGTATACAATGCTGATGATAAGCTTGTATATTGGTACTGTGATATTGTCGAGCCACAGATTGAACAGGATTCTTATGTTTTTGTTGATCTGCTCATTGATGTTTTGATCTATCCGGACGGTTTTGTCAAAGTCGTTGATATGGATGAGTTTGCAGACATGATGGAAAATGATACGTTGCAAAAAGGACTCAGTATTAAAGCTTTGCGCCGTACCGATCATCTGCTGTCATTGATCTATTCCGATAAGTTTTCTCAACTAACAGATCTGATCAATGAAGCCGAAAAAAAGACAGCTTGTTGCTAATATCTAACAAGCTGTCTTTTTTCTGTTATATCTTCAAGTCAATACATTCTCTTTTTTATTTATCAGCCGGAATCAGTACTTCCTTGCCACCCATGTATGGGCGAAGTGCCTCCGGAACACGTACAGAACCGTCTTCCTGGAGATTATTCTCCAAAAATGCGATCAGCATACGTGGCGGTGCCACTACTGTATTGTTCAATGTATGAGCAAAATACTTGCTTCCGTCTTCCTTGCGGATACGGATCTGCAGACGACGTGCCTGTGCATCTCCCAGATTTGAGCAGCTTCCTACCTCAAAGTACTTCTTCTGACGTGGTGACCATGCCTCTACATCAATAGACTTCACCTTCAGGTCAGCCAGATCACCGGAACAGCACTCTAACGTACGAACCGGAATATCCAATGTACGGAACAAGTCTACTGTATTCTTCCAAAGCTTGTCAAACCATTCCTTACTCTCTTCCGGCTTGCAGACAACGATCATTTCCTGCTTTTCAAACTGATGGATACGATATACTCCACGTTCCTCAATACCGTGCGCACCTTTTTCCTTACGGAAGCATGGTGAATATGATGTCAATGTCTTTGGAAGTTCCTTCTCATCTGTAATAGTATCAATAAACTTACCAATCATAGAATGCTCACTTGTACCGATCAGATACAAATCCTCACCTTCAATCTTATACATCATGGCATCCATCTCTGCAAAGCT
The DNA here is from genome assembly GCA_934317005.1 of uncultured Lachnospiraceae bacterium. Lineage (GTDB taxonomy): Bacteria > Bacillota > Clostridia > Lachnospirales > Lachnospiraceae > Butyribacter. The sequence continues at coordinate 23,899 of CAKREB010000003.1, read as the reverse complement.
CATAACACCTGTCACAACATTGCTGCGGATCATGTATGGCGGAATACAGTATGTGAATCCTCTATCGATCATAAAATCTCTTGCATAGGAAATAACTGCAGAATGTAATCTTGCAATATCGCCCATCAGATAATAAAAACCATTTCCTGCAACCTTTCCTGCTGCATCAATATCTAAACCATTGAAGCTTTCCATGATCTGTGCATGATATGGAATCTCAAAATCAGGAACAACCGGCTCACCAAATTTCTCAATTTCTACATTTTGGCTGTCATCCTTACCAATCGGAACACTTGGATCAATAATATTTGGAATGACCATCATGATCTTCTTTACTTTTTCCTGTAATTCCTTCTCCTGTGCAGAAAGCTCTTCCAGACGCTCTGCATTTGCTGCAACCTCAGCTTTCTTTGCCTCAGCTTCTTCCTTCTTTCCCTGTCCCATCAAAGCTCCGATCTCTTTGGAAACCTTCTTACGGGATGCACGAAGATCATCTGCCTCCTGCTGTGTCTTGCGTGCCTGCGCATCCAAAGCAATCACTTCGTCTACCAACGGAAGCTTATCATCCTGAAATTTGTTTTTAATGTTCTGCTTTACCACATCCGGGTTTTCTCTAAGGAACTTAATATCTAACATTCTATCTCTCCTTTATCTTATGGCACTTTCATCTGTATTCCTGACCGATCGCCTGTAAATTCTGCAACGGCACAAAAGCACTTTTTGATCCTGCCACTTTACTATCTCTTACGCAGCGACTTTTCTTTTCAAATTTATCGCTCTTCGCAATTTCACACGTGACTCTTCTAACAGATCAGGCTGTTACGCTGCGTCACGTGTGAACTATAACCTTTATTTTACACATTTTCCTGAATAATGCAAGAATCTTCCACAGTCAAAAAGCACTTTTCATAGACATCACCGCGAACTGCACCGTAAAAAATATCCCCCTCTAAGATATCGCAGCCGATGGAACGTGCAATTTCTTCCTGAAGCTGTGTCTGAATACCGCCACAGCCTACCTTCATATCAAGCTCTTTCGCCATCTCTACAATCTTGCTGAAAATGATATGCTCTTTCTCATTCTTAATATTCTGGCGGAAATATTCACCATGAAACTTAATACCGGAAACCGGCAGACGCCTCAGCGAATGAATCGCTGTATGGTCTGATGCAAAGCGGCTGATGATCACGCGATATCCCTTCTGTGTCAGTTCCTTCAATGCCATCTCAAGCTTTGCTGTTAGTTCTGCAAAGAAGTGTTCCTGAATCTCAAAAATAATATCTGTCGGCTCCAGATGATTGTCACACACGATCTGATCAATCTTTGCTACGGCATTCTGCATGCAAAGCTGTCCGGCTGTAATATCAATCGAAACCGGTGTGATTTTCTTTCCCTTTGCTTTCCACGCACTGAGATTGCCACACACCGCCGTCAACACATAAAATACCAGCTGCTGAACCGTTTCGCTTCTTTCTACATAACGCTGCAGATCTTCAAGTGATAAAAAGTTTCCATCCTTTAACGGCACACGTGGAACCGCCTTGCTTCCGATCACATTTTCCTTTGTACCCTGTATACGCGGCAGATAGCAGATTTCTATTGTATGCTGCAGGATAGAGTTCTCAATATCCTGCACAATCTCTTCTTCCCAGAAGCGTCCGTTTTCCAGCTCATCCGTATATATTGCAAAGTGATTTCCTCTTGTTCCCTTGATGCTTCTTCTGGCAAGATCTGCCTTGCCAAGCATGGCAAGCACATCGGAATCCTCAGGATCGATCAGATAAATTCCACTTGTCGTTCCATTGGTAGAATAGCTCTGCTTTTCTTCCAGATTGGTCTGAATCTGAAGCATATGTGAAATTTTCTTCAAAAGCTCACCGTGATGTGTATATTGGAAGAACACAACAAAATAGTCACCATTTACACGGGAGCAAAGACTCTTATATGACATATGTTTTTTCAAGACACCGGATAAGCGCCGCAATATCTCATCTCCGATAGATACACCATAATGATATGTCAGCTTCTGGAAACCATTGACGTCACAGCACAGTAAGCCGTACTTTTCTTTTTCCTTTCGCTGCTTTAACTGCTCTGCTACCGCATCAAGGAACTCATGGTATGGCATCAGCTCTGTCACATCATCTTCGTTTTTAGCCTGTGCTGTCTTTGCAATAGAAAGCACTCTGTTCTGGCGCATTGTACGCGTCATACTGCCACTTTCCTGCCCCTGCTGCTCTAGCATATAGGAATTATCTTCTACAAGCATCGTTTCTCCATAGATCACATTCGGCTTCTCACTTCCATCTGATGCCACCGAAATCATACTGATCGAGTTGGAACGGTAATCGCCCTTTCCATCCCGTATACGATACACTCCCTTAGAGTGTCCAAACTCCTCTACACGTGCAGACAGCTCCTCTAACAGACGCTCTACGTCGTCAGGATGTACAAACTCACACAGACGCTCTCTTTCAAACAGACCTTCAATCTCTTCCTCAGAAGAATATGTTCCCTCCAGATAACCGCTTCGATACACCTTTTTTTCCGGAATCTGGTATGTCCACTCGGTTTCTTTCATAAACTGCAATAAGTTTCTGGAACGTCTTGCGTTGTCCTCCAGCCGGCCTTCCAGCTTCTTTTTCGCTGTAATGTCCATAATAATGCAAAGATATACCGCTTCTCCTTCCAGATCATCAACACGGCAGCCATTGACATAAGACCAGCGGATTTCTCCGTTTTTTGCCACAATACGATATTCAAATCCCAAAGCGCCTCTGTTTTCTACCGCAGACTGTATCATACGCTTCACAAGCGGCGCATCCTCAGGATACAAAACCTTACTGCACTGATTTCCAAACAGAGAGCGGTACTCCATGCGGCTGTATCCCGCCAGACGGAAAAATCCATCATTGGCATAAAGGATAGAGTAATCAGAAGTTTTTAACTTAATAACGCCACCCGGCACACTATTTGTAATCATCTCTGCTTCTTTTTTGGCAGAATAAATCTCCTCCAGGGAACGCTTCTGCTGTGTAATATCGATACAGGAGCAGTAGTACCAGACATCATCCCTCGCAGCAACCGTCTGCGCTGTCATAGAAATCCAGCGCAAAGAGCCGTCTCTTTTTTTGACACGAAACTCCAGATTCAAAAGTCCACCTGCTGCTGCCTGCCTTGCAATCAGATTGCGCACCTTCTGCTTTTCCTCCGGAATGATCACATCCATCAGATGCCCCTGATACTGTTCCTGAAACTGCTCCGGTGTGTACTGCAGCATGTCATAAAATTTTTTATTTGCATACTGTATACTGATCTCCGGATCTTTTCTTGCGGTGAACATCGCACATTCCGACAAGTTCATCAAACGATTCATCTCTTCCTTCGTAAGCCCCTCTGTACCATACTTGTTCTCCATAGGTATACTCCTTTCCTTTTCCTGAAGCATTCTGTGTCATTTGGACATTAAGTATCATCTGTCTGTTACAACAATCTGCTACACGTTTTCCTCACAATAGATTACTTTTTCTTTTGGAAGATATTTTAACAGTTTTTCTTTTAGCTGTTTTGCTTTTACCGGTTTAAAAAGCCAGTCATTCATGCCTACTTCCTGATATTCCTTTTCTACACCATCGATCGCATTTGCCGTCAAAGCAACAATCGTTACATTTTGTGCATATTTACTATCCATGCTGCGGATTATTCTGGTGGTTTCTACCCCATCCATCTCCGGCATCATATGATCCATAAATATCATGTCGTATTCTCTGCCTTTATCTAATGCCTTCAAAATCCCCTGACCGCTTGCAAACACTTCCGGTATAATATCAAATTCTCTCAGAAGTGCCGCCGTCACCTTCAGGTTCACTTTATTATCATCAACAATCGCGACACGCACATTCTGAAACTTCACTTCACTTCGCTCCAGTTCCTGTATGCCAAAGGAATCCGCGTGGAACAGTACCTGTGCAAGCTTAAAAATATCAAACGGTTTGCGCAGATAACAGCCAACCGGCTGATTTTCCCTCTCTACAGCATAAAACTCCAACAGCGAAACCTTCTGAAAATCAATGTCAACCCGCTGCACCGATTCATAATTTCTATCATATGAATAAAATAATACTCTTTTCCTGTCCGGTTCCTGTCTGGCTGCGAGCATCTCCAACTGTCGTTCATCCTGCACAAAGATCGAAGAAACCCCAATCTGTGACAGCAGCCTGCTCAGATACCAGCGGGTATCATAATCCTGCTCATAAATGTATGCCTGATATTGCCGCAGCTTTTCTTCTTCTACCTCTTCAAAGAACTCCCGTACCTCCTGCTGCAGCACAATGCGGAAACAGCTTCCCACACCGTATTCGCTTGTAACCGTTACATCTCCCTGCATCAGATTAGCAAGACGCTTGGAAAGTGCCAGTCCTAAACCGGTTCCTTCTACCTTACGGTTACGCATCGTGTCTACCTGGGAAAATGAGTTAAAAAGCTTTCCTATATCTTCCTGACGGATACCAATTCCGGTATCACTAACCAAAAATTCTATCGAAATCTTTCCTTCTTCTAACAGTCCACAGGAAACATCCAGCGAAATTCTTCCTTTTTCCGTAAATTTCACTGCATTTCCTAAAATATTGATCAGAATCTGGTGTACCTTTCCTGAATCGCCTTTTAGAACCTTTGGAATCCTGCCATTGATCCCAATCTCGAAGCGGATATTTTTCCCCTGCAGCCTCGCAGCAATAATATCTTCCACTCTCCGCAGAAGCTTTTCAAACTCATACTCTTCCGGTATCAGTTCTAACTTTCCCGCATCAATCTTAGAAAAGTCCAGCACATCATCTATAATCTCCAAAAGGCTTTTACTTGCCTCCTGTATCGTATGGACATATTCTTTTTCCATCTGATCTAAGTTGCTTTTTGACAACACCTCTGCCATACCACAGATTGCATTCATCGGCGTCCTGATTTCATGCGACATATTTGCCATAAACGAACTCTTTGCCCGGTTTGCTGCCTCCGCTGCCTTTCTGGCTACAATTTCTTTCTCGCTTGCTTCCTCGATCAGACGTGGATTCTGTAAAGCCAGCTGCATGATCAGACAGCTCAATGTGCAGGCTGCCCCCAAAAGTAAATACTTCGCCCAAAGCATCTGGATGACAAGACAGATGGAAGCAACCGCCAAAAAGGAAAATGCAATCAGAAGATAACGGTTTCCCGACCTCTTTCTACAGACTATCAGTTCTACCAGAGTATGCAGCAGATAAAAAAGAGCAACCACAACTAAAAACCACATTGCCGGTCCCCTATGGTATCCACCCTGTGCCGTATAGGAAAAAGCCAGTCCTGTCCAGGGTGTCGTATAAATAATAAGCTGTACGATCAGCATCGGAATAGCTAATATAAGCATTTTCTTTGTCATATGCTCTGTGTTGTTGGCCAGAATACTCATGTAAAACAAATATGCTGCCGGAATCAGATGCTGTGATGAAAACGCCAAAATCTGACCAACGTAATTTAGCATCACATTGTCCGGATAATACCGCATCAAAACCAAACCGGATATCATATCTGATGTACAGCAGATCAGACATAAGATTAAAAGAAATCCATATGATCTGCTTGCCAGATTATGTACCTTGCGTACTGCAAAATGATAGATCAGTAACACGATCAATATTGCAACAGATGTTATATAAAAGTCATAATTAAATTGCATTGTCTTTTCGCCTTACCCCTCTGTGTGCCCATACTACAAGTAACTTCCCCATATCCCCTTATATTTTTTTCGATTCCAATTCACTCTTTTTATCATACCATATATCTTTTTTTGAAACAATCTCTATCTTTAGTCCATAGAGAGAATAAAAACGTATTCTCTCTGCACTTAAGCACTTTCCAATTACCCGAAAAGAAAATAACAGCGGAATGCAAAAAGGATGCCATACTTTTTTGTATGACACCCTCTGCTTATTTCTATATGCTATTTTGCAAAACCATTCGGATGATTCTTATGCCAGTTCCATGCTGTCGCAATAATCTCCTCCAGATCTGCATGCTCCGGTTTCCATCCAAGCATCTCTTTTGCCTTTGCGCTGGATGCGATCAACTTCGCCGGATCTCCTCCACGACGCGGTGCAACTACAGCCGGAATCGGATGTCCGGTTACTTTACGTGCTGTTTCGATTACTTCTTTTACCGTGAAGCCAACACCGTTACCCAGATTGAATACGTTGCTTTCCTTGCCTTCCATCAGATATTTCATCGCAAGGATATGCGCCTGTGCAAGATCTGTCACATGGATATAATCACGCACGCAGGTACCATCCTTTGTGTCGTAATCATCACCGAAGATGCTGATAGCTTCTCTCTGTCCGTTTGGAACCTGAAGGATCAGCGGAATCAAATGGCTTTCCGGATTATGTGCTTCTCCAATGTGACCGTCTACATGCGCACCACATGCATTGAAGTAACGCAATGCCACATAGCGCAAGCCATGTGCTACTCCTGTCCATTTCATCATCTTTTCCATAGAAAGCTTTGTTTCACCATATGGATTGGTTGGTTCCGTACGGTCTGTTTCCAAAATCGGAATGCTCTCAGGCTCACCATAGGTTGCCGCCGTAGAAGAAAATACAATCTTATCAATTCCATGTGCCACCATGCTCTGCAGCAACACTTTTGTTCCATTCAAATTGTTATCATAATATTTTAATGGATTTGTCATACTCTCTCCAACCAGTGAATTAGCTGCAAAGTGAATGACACCATCAATCTTTTCCTTATCAAATACACTGTCAATAAATGCGCGGTCACGAATATCTCCCTGATAAAAAACAGCCTTTGGATGTACCGCTTCAATATGTCCTGTTTCTAAATTATCAACGATCACAACCTCTTCTCCGGCATCGATCAGCTCACAAACTGTATGTGAACCAATATAACCTGCACCACCAAGAACTAATACTCTCATAATCTGCCTCCATTTCTATGCTTACATCTGCTCTTTTAGGTATGTAACCCATCATTGCTCTGTGCTTTATTTTTCAACCTTTTCTATCATTTATAATGTAGCAGGGCCATCCCCAATATCTACAACATAAAAGTCGGCTGCATAACCAATCTTTTCTTCGTATGCTTTGCCCACTTCACGGATAAAGTCATCTACCTTATCTTCCTCAACGATGCTGACCGTACAACCGCCAAAGCCTGCACCCGTCATACGGGAACCGATCACGCCATCCTGCTTCCATGCTGCCTCTACCATTGTATCTAACTCGATTCCTGTCACTTCATAATCCTTACTCAAGGAAACATGAGATGCATTCATCAACTCGCCAAAGCGTTTAATATCATTTGCATTCAAAGCCTTAACAGCCTCAACTGTTCTCTGGTTTTCATACACGGCATGTTTTGCACGGCGCACACGGACCTCATCCTTGATTGCATGCTTATACTGCTCAAACTGTTCCTCTGTCAGTTCACCCAGACTCTTAATATCTACTACTTTTTGTAACTCTGCCAATGCTGTTTCACATTCGCTGCGTCGCTCATTGTATTTCGAATCACCCAGACCACGCTTTTTGTTCGTACAACCAATGACAATCTTAGCATGCTCTAACTTTACCGGTGCATATTCATAAGAAAGATCTGCCGTATCAAGGAAAATAGCATGATCCTTCTTTCCCATTGCAATCGCAAACTGATCCATAATGCCACAGTTTACACCATTAAAATTATTTTCCGAATACTGACCGATCAGTGCAAGATCCTGATTTGTCACGTCAAATCCATAAAAATCCCGAAGGATATAGCCTGTCAGAACTTCTACTGACGCAGAAGATGAAAGTCCGGAACCATTTGGAATATTTCCATATAAAAGCAGATCCATTCCACAATCCACATCATAGCCCTTCTTCTGAAAAGCCCACATAACACCCTTTGGGTAATTCGTCCAGTCTGCTTCCTTTTCCGGCTTCAGATTTTCGACAGAAGACTCCAAAACGCCTAATTCTTCAAAATTCATAGAATAAAAGCGAAGCTTTTTATCCGCCCTTTTCTTAGCTACTCCGTATGTACCGATCGTTAAGGCGCAAGGAAATACATGACCCCCATTGTAATCGGTATGTTCACCGATCAGATTGACACGCCCCGGTGCAAAATACACCTTCGCATTTTCTGCATCACCAAAAATTTCCGCAAACTTTTTTAATACTGTTTCTTTCATTTTTCTCCTCATTTCCTGATACTATAATGTCTTAATAAAGCGATCGAACGCCTTTCTTCCCTCATCCGTGCACTTGTACACTCCGGCATCCTCCAATACATGAACGAAAACATCGCCCACTTCCTTTTGCAAGATATCCATGATATTATCCTGCGTAACAGAATCATACTTCGGAAGAAATTCTTCCACCCAGTCTGCATGCTTAGCTAACGTTTCATCAGCACGAATATCTTTCTTTTGCAGGATAGCATCTGCCAAATCTGCAAGCTCTGTCTTTAATCTTGCCGGAAGAACTGCAAGCCCCATTACTTCAATCAGACCGATATTTTCTTTTTTAATATGATGATATTCACTATGTGGATGATATACACCAAGAGGACACTCCTTAGTTGTAATATTATTCCGCAAAGTCAGATCTAATTCAAACAGATCGCCTTTTTTGCGTGCGATCGGTGTAATGGTATTGTGAGGCTCCCCATCTGTTTCTGCCAGAATAAATGCTTCCTCATCCGTATAACCTCTCCACTTTTCCAAAATGTGTGTTGCAAGGTCGATCAATCTGTCTGCGTTTTCAGACTGAATACGGATAACAGACAGCGGCCACTTCACAATGCCTGCTGTTACATCCTCATACCCCGGAATCGTAAACTTCTTTTCAAAATCTGCCTTCGCCATCGCAAAGTCGTAATGACCGCCCTGATAATGATCATGACTTAAGATGGAACCACCAACGATTGGAAGATCTGCGTTAGAACCGATGAAATAGTGTGGAAACTGCTTTACAAAATCAAAAAGCTTCACAAAAGTAGCACGTTCAATCTTCATCGGCACATGCTTTCCGTTAAACAAAATACAGTGCTCATTGTAATAACCATATGGAGAATACTGTAATCCCCAGTCTGTGTCATTGATCGTAAGCGGGATAATACGATGTGTTTCACGCGCAGGATGACTGACATGTCCTGCGTATCCCACATTTTCTATACATAGCAAACATTTCGGATAACCACTCTGCTTCGCATTTTTAGCTGCCGCAATTGCTTTAGGGTCCTTTTCCGGCTTTGACAGATTAATCGACAGATCGATCACACCATATGGACTGTCTACCGTCCAGCGCATATCCTTGCACAAGCGATAACGGCGGATATAATCTGTATCCTGACTAAATTTATAAAAATAGTCTGTCGCCGCCTGTGGGGACTCTTTATATTTTTCCCCAAATTTCTGAATTACCTGCGCCGGTCTTGGGGTCAGTGTATTCATAATCTTAGTATCAAACAGATCACGATATACAATGCTGTCTTCTACCAGTCCTTTTTCTACCGCAATGTCCAAAAGCTCCTTTAAGGTTTCTTCCAGATCAATCTGCTCTGGCACATTTTCCGGCTCTTCGTATTCATTTTCGCCAAAAAGATCCAATAACAGATTTGTGGCATAAATTTTCTCATCCTTTGTAATCAGTTCTGTCTGTAAACCATATTGAACCAATTTTGCAATGCTTTCATTCAGCTTACCCATGATGTTATCCTCCCATGTCTACATCTTCCTAAATCAGGAAACGAGCAGTTTCCTATAAAGTGAAAAAGCGGTTGCGCAAAGTGCCTTTTTCTCTATCCTTTAACCGCTTAACATTCATTATACTACAAAACATATTGTGTAGCAATTGCCGAAAGAGGACTTCTTACTATATCTTTATCACAAAGTCCTCCTTTCCTGCAGTTGCGCAAAAGCATCAGCGTACTTTAAAGTCACGAATCGTTTCAAGTGCAGGCAGTACATTGCCTTCATAATCAAAAAGTGCCTGATTTGCCCACTCATTGCCGCCGGGTCCCTGCTCTCCAGTGTAAGCCAGTGCTGCCTCTGTCGCCCAGCCACAGCCATGTACCGGAATCCAGCCCGGTTCCCAGTAATAAAAGCCTCTGCCGCCCGGTACTGCTGCCACACGTTCCATGATATCTTTCATAAAGGCACTCTGTCCCTCTTTTGTCATAGGATACTTCAGATTCTCAACAAGCTCTGCCTTCGTTGCCATTCCCTTTCGCTCCGACGGTGCAAGCTTTTCATATTCTGCATAATCTTCCATCGTATATCCCATAGAAACTTCGGCAATAACTAACTCTTTTTGATAACGCTGTGCCATATCACGCATATTGTATTCCAGTTCATTTAATGTACCATGCCAGAACGGATAATAAGAAAAGCCAATAATCTGGAAATCCTCTCCCCGTTTCATATAATTGTCAAACCACTCACGGTACATCTCATTTTTCCCGCCATTATCCAAATGGATCATAACCGGAACTTCCGTGTCTACCGCCCGCACTCCGCGAATACCGGCACTGATGTATCTTGCAATATTATCAAACTCCGGCTTCTGTCCGGTCGGCCACAAAAGTCCATTGGTCAGCTCATTTCCCACCTGAACCATCGTTGGCGCTATTCCCTCTTTCACAAATACTTCCATCGTTTCTTTTGTGTAATCAAAGACCGCCTGTTCTAACTCTGCTTCGCTGTAGCCCTTCCATGCCTTTGGCACTGTCTGCTTTCCGGGATCTGCCCAGAAGTCGCTATAGTGGTAATCAAGCAAAAATCCCATTCCAAGCTTTTTTGCACGCTTCGCCATAATAATCGTCTTTTCCAGATCATTTGTACCGGCTCCATATGGTGTTCCATCCTCAGCGTATGGATCATTCCACAGGCGAAGCCGAACCGAATTGACACCATAGCGTTTCAGAATTTCCAACATGTCGCCCTCTTTGCCATGATCAAAATATCTGGCGCCACACTGTTCCTGTTCTATCAGCGTTGATATATCCATTCCTTTAATAAAATCTGCCATTTTTCCCTCTTTTCTGCAAAATCCTGCATCAGTACATTTTCTTATCTGCCCTGTGACAAATGCTTTGCAATTTCCGTTGATGCACCACTGCTGTACAGGTAACTTCCTATTCCTAAAAAAGCCGGCACCGTTCCAATATCCTATTCGAATGTGCCGACCTTTTATTTTGAAGTTTCTGTGATTAATCAAAATCCGTAATACGCTCTAACATTTTGCGATAGCGAAAGCGTACCATTTCATTTTTTGCCAATACATCTTCCTCGCTGCCGGTGTACTGACAGCGGATGCAGTAATATTCCTTTTTATCCTTGTCATAAAACATATCAATATCCAAGTCACGCATAAAGCAGGATGGACATCTAAAATTTAATTTGCCTTTTCCAGATTGAGCCATGTTGCAAATACCTCCTTATCACTGATCTTCTTCTGATAGCCAAGTGTAAACATTGGTGAGAATGCATATCCTTCACGAATATATCCTTCTGCGCCCTCTGCATCGGTACTAAGCGAAACCTTTGTCTCGATGGCAGGAATGACAGCAGATGCACTCTTTGCACCGGCAAGTGCTTCTTCACGACACTTGTACGCATAGTCAATCGACTTAGTTTCTCCCTCTTTTTCAAGAGAAAGCGTAATGCCTGTCATGTCTTCCGGATACTCTGTAGTACCATAGCAGGCTACCATATATTCATTGATCGTAACTTCCGCATCCGGATTGCTCATCTCAAGAATATTTCTCTCGATCTTAATGTTAGAAGCCCCTTCTTCAAAGTAAATCTTTGTCTGAAGCTTCACTGTCAGATCGTAGAACTCTATATCAACCGGATCTAATGTCAGGATTCTTGTCTTTCCTTCCTGTGAAAAGCTTGCATGTGTACGGCAAAGACAAAGGTCAACCTCCTCACCATCATAACATATTTTCGCACTGCGCACGGTTCCTTCTCCAGCATAATGTGTGAAATATCCGGCACGGTACTTTTCCTGAATCAAGAACGGATAAGAAGCGTCCTGTACATGCTTCGTACCGATACCTACTTCCCAGCGAAGCTTTGCTGCGTACGGTCTTAAGTCAACGATCGCGCCACCCTGATCCATATTAACACAGGCTCTCATATAAGGATCCGCATACCAGAATAACTGCTTATTTGATCCGTATAAAATATCTTTCCAAAGAGCACATTCCGGCTCTGTGTATGTCTTATTTGCACGATAGTAATCAGCAAACTCAGCCATTGTCATATCAACGAGCTTTCCTTCTTTTTTCAGTTTTCCGTAATATGCCATGCCATCTTCATAGGACTTGGCAAGCAGCTCATACGGAGCCTCCCAGCGTCCCATCTTGTTTAACCAGCCCGGCCCTACAAACATCATGTTATAAGCATAACCATGATTATATTTTTCTAAATGACGGTACTGATCAATCAAGTTGTACAAATATGGATATTCCCATGTCTTACTGTCATAGATCATACCACGAAGTACATTCTGTGGATGTGTTCCGAAGTTAGAACCGTTTCCATCATAGCATGCCAAAAGGTCGCGGGAAAGATGTGGAATAGCAACGATTCCGCTATCCTCTTCCTTATTGGCAGCCGGTGCATGAGTATTCTGCTTTGATGGGATCCACGGATTCCATGGGCCACCATCAAACAGGGTATACCATGAGTTGTTGCAGGTATGATATGCCTTTGGTCCTTCCTCCCAGCAGGTTGCAACGGCACATTTTACCCTCGGATATTTTTCTTTGATATAATTGGTCAAATCTGCATCCATATAGTACGAACCCGTTGACTCCGGATAAAATCCAAATCTTTCATAAAACTTCCCAAACACATCATCAACGATATTCCTTTTGTCTTCCATCGAAAACATCCAGATGCAAAAATCCTTTGTCTTATACTTCTCACGAAATTCCGTACAAGGAAGTCCCAACAAAGAGAGTGCGATCTCATCTCCATATTTTTCATGATGCTCTTTGGCAAGCTCTACTGCCTCGTCATTAAACAGACTCGCATATGTCATCTGAATCGTTGTTTTTAAGCCATTTTTATGTGCTGTTTCCTGCTGAAATTTGAAAATATCAAGAGATTCTGTCAGAAGTGCCTTTCTTCCTATATCTTCTGTCTTTCCCTGTCCTGTTACTTTTTCAGCATACTCCGGAACCATTTCCGGACGGTGAATAATATTTACAACAAATGTATTTTCCATCTTTATGCTCCTTTACAATTTTTTCTATCATGTGATATGGCAGGCATCAAAACCGTCACACACATATTTCTTTCCGTGTAAAATAATCTGCTTTTACACGGTATCCTATCATTATCCTTTTACAGATCCACCGGTAATTCCCTCTACATAGAACTTCTGCATGATCACAAACAGAATAGAAATCGGAATTGCTACGATCACACCACCGGCACAGAACTCTGCAAAATAGTTATTGATCAGCGTTCTCTTTAACATGTTAAACAGACCGATCGATACTGTCCAGTCACTGGATACTCCTGAGTTTAAGATAAGCTTTGCATATATAAAATCCATCCACGGCATCAGGAAAGAGTTGATAACCGTATACACGATGATCGGCTTCGACAAAGGAAGCACCACTTTATAAAATACCTGAAATCTGGTTGCTCCTTCAATCTTTGCAGCTTCGCTCAATGCGACCGGAACCGTGTCAAAAAATCCCTTTGCCACAAGGTAACCCAGACCGGATGAACCGGAATATACAAGGATCAGACCAATGTGACTGTTTGTCAGATTAAATGATTTCAAAATGAAATACACAGCAATCATAGACAGAAATCCCGGAAAGAGATTTAAGATAACCGATATATTCATCAAAGCTTTACGTCCCTTAAAACGTAGACAGCTTGTTGCATACGCTACCATCAGCACAAAAAGTGATGATATAATGCAGGTAAAAACCGCAATGATGAGTGTATTCATAAACCACGAAGGAAACTGCGCTACCGTATCCTCATGAAACAGCTTTTTGTAGTTTGCCAGTGTATATCCTTCCGGAAAGAAGTGGCTGATATTTACTCCCTTATATGTACTAAGTGATGTCACAAAAAGCCATACGATCGGAACCAGCCAGACAACTGCCAGAAAAGCCAGAAACAAATGACGTACCGTCAAACCTATTCCTCTTTTAATCTTACCCATTCGTTTGATACTTGCCACCTGAGAGGAAGTAATTGTGTTATTTTCTTTCATCATCTAAACGCCTCCTCCTTATCTCCACTAGTCATGCGGGTAAATGCAATCAGCGTAAATACCGCACAGATCAAAAATACCATAATACCGATAACCGAAGCCATCTTGTAATTATATTCTTCCTGTGTCAGCCGGAACAACCATGTAACCAAAAGGTCAATCTCTTTACCACTGGAGTTTGCAAGTGCCTGATCTTTCGTAACGTATACATCCTGTGTCAAAAGATAAATGACATTAAAGTTATTGATATTCTGTACAAACTGTGTCACCAGATACGGTCCTGTTACAAATAACATATATGGCATCGTAATCTTTCTAAAAATCTGAAACTTATTTGCTCCATCAATCTTAGCTGCTTCCATCAGATCCACCGGAATATTCATCAGCACACCTGTTGCAATCAACATCAGATATGGAACACCAACCCAGATATTGATCAGAATGATCATAACCTTCGCCCATTTGGGATCTGTCAAAAATGGTATATAATGCATACTTTCCTTTAACAGTCCCACATGCTTTAGAAAATCCGTAAAACCAATGTCACTGCAGATCGTGTTGACAATGCCGGAATCTGCAAAGAAGTTACGAACCAGCAGCAAGGTCACAAACTGTGGTACCGCAATCGCAATAATGAACAAGGTTCTCCAAAGCTTTTTGCACTTTGTGTTTTTGTTGTTGATCAGAAGAGAAAGTAAAATTCCTCCGATATATGTCGTAAGTGTTGCAAAAACTGCCCACACCAGAGTCCATACTAAAATTTTTCGAAATGTATATCCAAACGTAATGGAAACAGAGTTTCCAAAAAAAAGACTCTTAAAGTTTGCCAAACCAACCCATGAAAACAATGATGCCGGCGGAATATGTGCTTTGTCATATTCCGTAAATGCCACGCAGATCATGACGATCAAAGGAATGATCGTAAAAACTACAACTCCCAGACAAGGAAAGAACAACAGCGTCTTATGGAATTTTTCATCCATCAGATCATGAATATCTTCTGCAAATGTGTTGATATGTTTGCCTTCCTCTGCCATCTTCTGTAAGTGATAGGCATGAACCACATTGTTCATCCAAATCCCCACAGAAACTAATATAACCAGAATACTTACGATTCCAAAAAGCAGAATTTTAAATGAATTGTCATAATTATTCGTTTCATTCTGCATTGTGTCCACATTAAAAACAACTTCCCGCTCTACCGTACCCAAAGTACCAAACTTACTAATATAAGGAATCCCTACCAGCGCAGTATATGCAACGATCACAACCTCAAACAATGTCATGATGATTCCTTTGATAATCTGTTTTCTCCTAAAGTGCTCTGCTCCCATGATCAGGAGGGATAGTTTTACAAATATATCTCCTTTTGCAACCGCCTCTCCAAATGCTCGAAACCACGCTCCGATTTTTCCAAAGCCTACTCCGATACAGGTGCCTGCTTTTTGGAAAAAGCCTTTTTTCTCGTCCATCTTCAGCCCTCCTACTTGAAAACTTCTTTTTCTTACATACTAATCTCCATTCCACAGACGCTTTGCGCCGAAGGAATTTTGAGTCAAACTTCCAGTTCAGCTCTGTGATAAAAACTACTTCCACCGCTATTTTAATTGTTTTTCTTTTTTATGTTCCCGCCGGAACGAATGTCCGGCAGGAATTTATATTTAGAGGAGTATTCTATTATTATTTTGCTGTAATACCTTCTACTGCTGTATCCAGTAATTCCTGAAGATCTTTTCCATCTGCATTTCCTTCTACAAGGATAGCACCAAGTGTCTTTGCAGGATCCCAATAGTTGTCACCGACACGCTGAATAGTAGCGTACTGTGCCTGTAAAGAAAGAGCTGCGATTGCCGGATTCTGCTTTACTTCGTCAGAAGCTGCTGCCTTTACATTAGAAGGTCCAAGACCTCTCTGCTCAAAACGCTTTACCTGATTGTCATAATTTGTTAAATACTGTCCCAGTAACATTGCGTAACCGGCATTCTTAGAGTACGCATTTACACCGATCAGCTTGTAGCCTGCATAACTTGCCATCTGTACCTGATCACCTGCACATGTGTATGTAGGAAGCTTTGTTGCTGCATAGTCATCGCCCCATGTCTTTTCTGCGACCTGTGCATTCCATGTACCGCTGACACCGGCGATGATAGAGCCATCTTTTACACCTGTAACGAACTCTGCATCCTGTACATTCTTAAATCCCTTGTTTGCTGTAATATCAAGAATTGCCTTGGCAACATCTGTACCTTTGTATATACCATCTGTTGCATTCCATGTACAATCATTTGTACCATTCTCATTCTTCTTAAGCTCTAAGCCTGCTCCTGCAAAGAATGAATAGATGTAATATCCATCATTAACTGTCATAGATACTTTCTTCTTGTTATCTGCTGCAATCTTCATCATACCATCCAATGTTTCCACATCACTGTCTGATTTGAAATATTTCTTATTATAAAACATGAAATAACCATTGTCTGCTGTCATTGGATATGCATACAGCTTACCGTCACTGAAAGCAGCCTGAACAGCACCGCTGTCCTTTCCACCGTTATCTTCAATTACCTGATCGGCATCCAATGTGATTTCCTGCAATGCCTTTGCATTTACCAGATCATCCACCTGATCATCCGCGAATGCGAACACATCAGCAGCAGCTTCCGGATCGTTCAAAACGTCATCCTTTGCATCCGCTTCAGATTCAACACCAAGTTCAATCTTCCAGTTTGCCTTGTCTGCATATTCCTTTTTGAAGCTTTCAATCATTTCACCTAACATTGTCTGATCTTCCTCAGCACCCCATACCGTTAATGAAACGTCTTTCTTTTCTGCTGTCTTAGAAGAATCACTCTTCTTTGCATCGTTTGATGAGCTTCCGCATCCTGTGAAGCAGGTAAGCACCATTGTACTTGCCATTGCTAACGCCAATAACTTTTTCTTCATATTCCTTTTCCTCCTTAAAATAGATCCAAATGTGTCAATCCGCTAACGCAAATGTGCGTGATGTTCAAATCCGCGTTGCTTCTTTCCAATTTGTCTGTTACTTTTTGCGCATTGCGCAATCGGTTGTTCTATGTTTACAGTATAGTTGCGTGTGCCATGATTGTCAATGTGCACTTTTTACCTTTTTACGTTCTGTATTTTGTGCATATTGCACAATTTTATCATTTTTAAACATAAAAACATCGAATTTTTACCGTATTCTCTTGTGTAATACTTTTTAATCCAAAATCAAATTTAATCTATTGTGCAATCGTTTGTTCTATAATTTTATTGTGCATATTTGTTCCATATGCATTGTTTCACCCTTTGCATTTGTCTATTTTGTCTTATTTTCCGTCTTTTCTTTCATTTCACAACTTTTTGACATATTGCACAATATAAAGCAAGAAAGAGTTTCGCTTACAAAACTCTCCGCCTGCGACGGGTTGCAAAGGCGACATCTTCCTATTCGCCGCAGTGTGATCTTTGCGGAGCCTTTTTTGCTTTATAGGAACCGAAAGTTTCCTATAAAGCAAAAAGGCAATCCGTGAACAATGCAGCCTGATAAGCACTGTCCATAGATTGCCTCAGATGTCAAAAGCTTCTGCTACTGTGTAGAGCCTTTTAAAATCACTTCATAGCCAAGAAGATTTTTCTTCTGCACTTCTTTTCCCTTGATATAGTCAAACAATGTCTTACATGCGACAATCCCCAATTCCTTTGGATCATACTGTAAGGTTGTGATCGCAGGCTGATATCCCTCTAAAGTTACACTGTTATAGAAGGATGCCACCTTAATCTGATCCGGTATCTGAATCCCATCCCGATACAATTTGTTTAATACAGTATGACAGATCCGGTCATCCATGCACATGATACATTCTACCTGGTTGTGCATGCACTCATCTACCACACGCTCTACCATGCTGTCTGTATCCGAATCCATATAAATCCATGAAGCATTTTTATCAATTCCCTGCTCCTTAAGTCCCATTTCAAATCCCTTGCGTCTTGTCTGATTGACCACATGGTTAGAATCTCCTCCGATCAACGCAATTTTCTTAACCCCTTTTAATAATAAGATAGAAGTCAGCTCACGGCACGCATTGATATGATCATTGTCAATCTGGATCACCTGATCGTCCAACGAGCTTCCTATTACTACAAAAGGCATTCCACTATCCTTTAAGTATTCCACCCGTTCATCATCAACCAGTGTTCTGCCCAAAATGATTCCATCCACTTTGCGATTCTTGACCGCTCTCTTTAGCTGTGAAATGTCATGATCAAATACCATAGAAATCAATATGTCATAGTCTTTTGCCGCTGCGACTTCACTAATTCCCATCATGCAACGCTGAAAAAACGGCAGGTCGGTCACACTGGAATCTCCCGGCATCACCCAGCCGATATTATATGTTTTAGACTTTGCCAGTCCCTTTGCCACAACATTAGGCTGATAATGATTCTCCTTGATATATTTTAATACACGCTGCCGTGTTTCTTCTCCGATCCTTCCCTTACCGGAAATAGCACGCGACACGGTAGTTTTCGACACACCCAATGCCTCTGCAACATCACCGATCGTAATCTTGCTTTGTTCCTTATGATACTGCATTGTCGCTCCATCATTCGATTCTATCTCACTTTTCTTTTCCTCTGCCATTTACTTTCTCTCCTTTTTCATATCCCTGTCTTTACAAACAAAATAGAATATGCTATACTTGCGCAAACGGTTGTTCTTGCGCTATTGTAACAATTTGTACAATATCTGTCAATCCCTTGAAAACCAGTTCCAGTCTACTTTTTCTGTAAATGGTCATCTGAAACCCTTTCAAAGAGCCATTAGAATTATTATACTGGATGCGCAAGTTTTGCGCAATAGCTGAATTACTTCCTGACAAAAGACTACCACATTCGGATGCTTTGCACCGAAAGACAAAATCAGCAGCAAGATGGATCATTTCTTATCGACTGTAAGGAATGTTTCCATAAATAAGACAATAATAGAAATGAGGATATATATGAAAGCAGAACATTTATTATATGGCGTGGCATATTATGATGAATATATGCCATATGACCGTCTGGAAAACGATATGAAATTATTAAAGGATGCCGGCATGAACGTAATCCGCATCGCAGAATCTACCTGGAGCACCTGGGAACCACAGGATAATGTGTTTGACTTTACCCACCTGCATCGTATGATGCATGCTGCTGTAGAACATCAGATGTCTGTGATCATAGGAACACCTACCTATGCCATTCCGGCATGGCTTGCTAAAAAGCATCCGGATATCCTTGCCTTTAACAAAAACGGGCAGGAGATTTATGGACACCGGCAGCTTACAGATATCACCAATCCACATTATCTGCGCTACGCAGAGCGCATCATCCGCCGTTTACTGGAAGAAGTCAAAGATTACCCAAACATTATCGGCTTTCAGTTAGACAACGAAACACGTTCTGCCTGTGCAGCTTCTCCTGCTACACAGGCACTTTTTGTTGCGCAGATGAAACAGAAATATCCCGATATCGAAGATTTCAATCAGGAATTCGGACTGGATTACTGGAGTAACCGAATCAGTAGCTGGGATGATTTCCCGGATATCCGCGGAACGATCAACGGAAGTCTTTCTGCCGCTTACAAACGTTTCTTACGCAACTGTATCACAAACTTTTTACACTGGCAGGCAAATATCATTGAGGAATATCGCAAGACAGAACAATTTATCACACATAATTTTGACTTTTCGTGGGAAGAGTATTCTTTCGGCATACAGCCGGAAGTGAATCAGTATGACGCCGCAAAATGCATGGATGTAGCTGGTGTCGATATCTACCACCCTTCTCAGGATCATCTGACCGGAGCAGAAATCGCATTTGGCGGATCTGTTGCGCGCTCCCTCAAAAAGTCTAATTACCTTGTACTGGAAACACAATCGCAGGGACGTCTCTCCTGGCTCCCTTATCCAAAGCAGCTTCGTTTGCAGGCGTACAGTCACTTAGCTTCCGGTGCCAACAGCGTTATGTACTGGAACTGGCATTCCATTCACAATTCATTTGAATCCTACTGGAAGGGAATCTTAAGTCATAATCTTAGACCGAACGCTTCTTATAATGAGTTAAAAGACTTCGGTGCAGAAGTACATTCCATCGAACATCATCTGCTAAATCTGCAAAAAAAGTGCAAGGCTGCCATTATCGTTGATAACGCAAGCCTTACCGCTTTGGATGAATTTCCGATTCACGAAGAAGGTAGCGACAGCATCGGCTATAATCATATCTTGCGCTGGTTTTATGATGCCTGCTATCAGATGAATCTGGAGTGTGACCTTGTTTCTGTACAGGATAACTTTGACGATTATCCGCTTTTACTGGCACCTGCTCTGTATTCTACAACTGAAAAAGCCTTATGTAAACTAAAAGAGTATGTCCAAAAAGGCGGACACCTATTACTGGGATTCCGTAGCTGCTTTGCTGACGAAGAACTAAAGATTTATCATGATGATCAACCGCATATGATGACGGAATGTATTGGTGCTACCTATGATCAATTCACACGTCCGGAACATACAGCCATCCATTTTTCTGATGAGTTTCTTCCGCTTGAACACCACATGAAACAGATAGGTCTTGAAACTTCAGAGCTTGTCTATCCTGCTTCTGAGTGGATGGAGCTTTTGATACCGGATACTGCCGATACCTGGGCTTCCTACGAGCATCCGTATTGGGGCACATATAGCGCTGTCACACATCATGCGTTTGGCAAAGGAAGCGCTACTTATCTTGGCTGCATGACGAATATTCCGGCACTCCAACTGATCATTCGGAAAATATGTACCTTAGCAGACATTACTCTGACAGAATATGCCTTTCCACTGATTCACAAAAGCGGCACAAACGATGTCGGAAATATGGTTCATTATTATTTTAATTATTCCTCTACTCCGGTACTGCTTACTTATGATGGACAAAACGGTATAGAGCTTTTGACCCAAAAAGAGTACACTCCCGAAACCACATATGAGATTAAGGACTGGGATGTTTTAATCATAGAAGAGAATTCTTAGAATATGGTGTCAAAAGGCACCTTCTTTACATCACTTTGTCAGATTGCACAAAAAAATACTTCCCAACTGTGCTTTACAGCTGATATGTATCCCTTTTTCTGTACTCCCAAAGAAGGAGGGTACATATCACAGTTTAGGAAGTATTTTTATATTCTATCTTATTTTTATTCTATTTCTTACAATCTACATGGAAGTCAAATACCCCACTGCAAGCAACTAAACATGACTTAGCAGCCGGTCATACTACGGTCGATATAACGTTCCATCTGTTCCCAGCACAGCTATATCTCCCTCATCCAGCTTCCTTTCATACAGCAGTGCATCCTCCATCTGTATTACCTTTTCTGTACCTTCCGCAGATATCAGTTTCACTATGTCCTTAGGAATCGCACCATCCGGTCTGCCTTCGCAGCCAAAGTCCTCTTCATCAATCTGTAAGATCGTATATTTCATTTCATGAGTTGTATCTTTTTTCTTCTCATGATTGATGTTTTGCTCTCTATCCATGTCCAATCTCCTATACTACATATCCTTTTCCAAATCTTTAGGATAATTCGCAGGGACCGGAACCAATCTCTACCACATAGAAATCCGCTGCATATCCAATCTTTTCTTTGTAGGTACTTCCTACCACGTCGATAAAGTTATCAACCGCCTCATCCTTTACAATACTGACTGTACAGCCACCAAACCCCGCACCGGTCATGCGGGAACCAATCACACCATCTACGTCCCATGCCGTTTCCACTAATGTGTCTAACTCTTCTCCTGTCACCTCGTAGTCGTCCCGCAGAGAAAGATGTGATTCATTCATTAATTTTCCAAACAGAGCAATGTCATTGTCCTTTAATGCCTGCACCGCACGTATCGTCCTACGGTTTTCATACACGGCATGCTTGGCTCTCTTGCGTCGGTCTTCATCCCGAATCGCCATCTTTACCATCTCAAATGTTGCCTCGTCCAAATCTCCAAGTGTGTTGATTCCCATGCCGGTCTGAATTTCAGAAAGTGCCATTTCACACTCCTCGCGACGTTCATTATATTTTGAGCTTCCCAGCCCCCGTCGCTTGTTACTGCAGGAAATAACAATTTTAGCTCCATCTAACTTAATCGGTGCATATTCATATGACAAATCTGCTGTATCTAAAAAAATAGCGCAGTCTTTCTTTCCCATCGCAATCGCAAACTGATCCATAATGCCACAGTTGACACCATTAAAATGATTCTCCGAATACTGACCAATAAGTGCCAGTTCCTGATTGGAAAAACCGAAATCAAAAAAGGTGTTTAATATTGTTCCCATAAGCACCTCGATTGAAGCAGAAGACGAAAGCCCTGATCCATTCGGAATATTTCCATCCAACAAAATGTCTAATCCACATGGTATCTTACATCCACGGCCTTCCATCGCCCACATAACACCCTTAGGATAGTTTGTCCACCCTGCTTCCTTATGTGGCTCAAGATCGTCCAAAGAAGATTCCAGAATACCAAGCTTCGAAAAATTCACCGAATAAAATCGAAGCTTTCTATCACTTCGCTTTCGTGCAACTCCATATGTACCGATCGTCAGCGCACACGGAAAAACATGACCGCCATTATAATCCGTATGCTCGCCGATCAGATTTACTCTTCCGGGCGAAAAGAATACACGCGCATCATCTGCATCACCATATACATTTGCAAAGCTTTCTAATAACGTATTTTTGTCTTTCATCCACATTCTCCAATCTGTTAAACTTTTTATTTTCATCGCAGAAAATATTGTAGAAAACACTTATGTTCCATTGGGAATGACAATTTCAGTCATATTCCATATGCCATCTAACCAACGCTTGCCATGCAATGCTTTCTACTGTTCGTCTTTTCGTATTGTATATCATCATATCATTCACAGTGGAGAACTGCAATTCTTTTGTAAAACATTTTGCTGGTCTTGGGTTACTTTTGTCCCTGCGCGTATCACCTGCTATCCCAGTTTTCCCTCTACGAGCAGCTGATGCAACAATGCTTCACATCCTCTGCAGACATCATCATAGGTTTGGTCAAAGTTACCCGTATACCACGGATCTGCAATATCCTCACTGCTGCCCGCAAATTCCAGAAGCAGAGACACCTTCCCTTCCGGATCATCACCGACGATCCGCATGATATTTTTGTAATTCCACGAATCCATGCCAATCAGATAATCGTATCTGTCGTAGTCGCTTCGTTTTAACTGTACCGCCACCCGATTGTCTGTCGGAATCCCAACTTCACGCAGCTTGTTGCGTGTTCCCGGATGAATGTGGTTTCCAATCTCTTCTGTGCTGGTTGCCGCTGAGGCAATGTAAAACTCATTCTCGTAACCACTCTTTTTTACTAAGTCTTTCATAACGTATTCTGCCATAGGGGAACGGCAGATGTTGCCGTGGCAGATGAAAAGTACTTTTATCATAATCTCTATATTCCTCCATAAGCCTAAAAAACACTGATATTACAGGATTTTTCGGGCTTTCGGTTTTTCTTCATTTTTTCATAAGTCTCTATAAATCTATGTAACTACACCACCAAGTGGTGTA
>CAKREB010000002.1 GCA_934317005.1 uncultured Lachnospiraceae bacterium | reverse complement strand
AAACGAAAGGACAGTTAATGAAAATCTCAAGACTGTTTTTTCGTTTGCACCATATTCGATTCTTTCCTTAACGATTTATACATATTCTATCACACATTCATCTTTCCCACAATCACTTATTTTTCACCCCTCCACTGAGGAAACTAATCTTCGGACACTATATTTCGTCCTTCCCACCCTCTTATCATACATCATCTGGTATAACACAGATTACCTTCCTCAATGCACCCTCAAAATCTCCCTATAAACAGATGCAATCCCTCACTAGAAACAACCATATCACAAGTAACCACTTACCACTGCTTCTGTTCACCACATCAAAAGATATATTCATTCGTATATTTTCCATTGCAGCTCTGTTTTCCCGTCCAGCAGAACCACATCTCTGTGCAACCTTGCATCAAAGATACAAGGTTCGCGGGCGCGCTCAGATGCTTACGAGCAAACTCGACGCATCTTCACTTTGCTTTCGCGCAAAAGATTGAAAGAGCAGCCAAATCAGCCACTCTTCCTTATACTTTCTATATCTTTGAAATTTGAATGTCTCCGCTCCGCTTCGGTCGGTGCAAAACGGACATCCACCGGATGTCCTGCACCCTATTTGTGGTATGGTTCCCCATTCATAATCCGATACGCCCGATAAATCTGTTCCAATAGCACCACCCGCATTAACTGGTGTGGAAATGTCATTTTAGAAAAACTCACAAGTTCATTGGCAGACTTTAAGATATCTCCAGCCAAACCAATCGATCCACCGATAATAAAAATAATATGACTTTCCCCATTTAGCCCAAGTGCATGAATCTTTTCCGAAAATGCTTCCGAAGTATACTGCTTTCCCTCAATCGCAAGTGCCATCACATAGGCACCTTCCCTGATATACTTTTTCAGCCTTTCTCCCTCTTTGCTCCGTATCAGCTCTTCTTCATGTTCACTTGCATGATACAGCGTCTTTTCATCTGCGACTTCAACAATCTCTAATTTGCAGTAGCGGCTAAGCCGCTTTGTATACTCTTTGATCGCATCTGTAAAATATTTTTCTTTTATCTTTCCCACTGTTAAAATCGTAATTTTCATTCATTTTCTCCTATGTCTGTCCCTAAAAAGTCACATAAGCATTTTACCTATATATCAGCATATAGGAGATTTCTTTTGCGAATGCTGTGCCAAAGCCAAACTGATACATAGTGCCTGATCAATTCGTTGTAAAATATCTTCATCCAAATGACACACTTTTTCACGTAGACGTGATTTGTCAATCGTTCTGATCTGCTCCAGCAAAATCACCGAATCCTTGATAATGTTGTATTTGCTAACCTCCAGTGCAATGTGCGTAGGAAGCTTTGCTTTATTTAACTTTGATGTAATTGCCGCACAGATTACCGTCGGACTATGCCGGTTTCCCATATCATTTTGTATAATAAGTACCGGACGTATTCCTCCCTGCTCAGACCCTACAACCGGTCGTAAATCTGCAAAATAAATATCTCCACGTCTAATGATCAAAACGTTCACTCTCCAATCCATCTTGAATTCTTACACGCTCAGTAATAGTAACAGGAATACTATTGATTTCACCGAATATGTAAGTTTTTGTTTTCCTGTTTCCTATTCTTTCCAAGTTTTCTTGAAGTATTCATTTCAATATTTTTTCTGCAAAATATCGGAATCCTGCCCTACAGTAATATTAATATTCCGGATAATAGTCCTTTGTTTCTACCGGCTTTCCATGGCGGAAAAAGACACGCGGAACACGCTTTCCTACATCACAGACAAACTCATAATTAAAGGAATATGACAGCGCAGAGATTTCTTCTATCGTAATCTCATTGTCCCCATCTTTTCCAAACAAAGTGACAACATCTCCTTCTTTTACATCAGGAAGTTCTGTCACATCAACCATAAACTGATCCATACAGACACGACCAATGATCGGAACACTCTGTCCATGAATCAGTACACGTCCCTTATTGGACAGACATCTTGGATAGCCATCTGCATAACCTACCGGAACAGTTGCAACCTTTGTCTTTTTCGTTGTGGTGTATGTTCCACCGTAACCAATCTCCACTCCCGGTTCCAGTTCCTTTACAAAAGAAACATATGCCTTTAACTCCATAGCAGGAACTAACTGCAAACGTTCTTTGTGAACCTCTTCCGATGGATACAGACCATACAAACAGATTCCATCTCTGACCATATCAAGCTGCACTTCCGGTGCTTCCATAATTCCGGCACTGTTTGATATATGTTTTACAGGCAGTTCTACACCCATATCCTCTATCTTTTTAGTAAAATCACAAAAGCGCTCAAACTGTATCATCGCCTTTGTCTTATCCTCTTCATCCATTCTGGCAAAGTGTGAGAAACATCCATCGATCTGAATTCCCGGAAGCTTTGCAATTTTTGCAATATCTTCCAGACTTTTTTCATTGAGAGCAAATCCAATACGGCTCATACCGGTATCAAGCTTAATGTGTATTCTTGCATTTTTTCCCTTTGCTACTGCAGTAGCGGAAATCTTTTGTGCCATATCTAATTGAAATACTGCTGTATCAATATCGTATTCAATCATAGCATCATACTGCTCCTGCGTTGTAAATCCAAGAATCAGGATTGGCTTTTTGATTCCGGCCTTTCGAAGTTCAATTCCCTCTTCCAAAATTGCCACACCATATGCATCAGCCAGATCATCGATCACATGTGCCACTTCCACTGCCCCGTGACCATACGCATCTGCCTTGACGATTGCCATTAATTTTGTTTCCGGTTTTATCAACTGCTTTGCACGATAAAAGTTATCGTAAATTGCATCCAGATTAATATTTGCCTGCACTCTATAATATTTTCTCATATTGTTCCTCTTTTCTACTGTATAACAAACAATAACGCTATTATTTCTTATTACATCATCTATGCATTTTCCTGCAAAAGCACCTTTTACAAGGTAAGATAAAGCATAGTGACTTTCTATCATCAAACAGCATACCAAAAGATACTGTCTTTACATGATTTTGTCAAATTACACATATGGTATTGTAAACCGTCCCCGTCAAAAAATCCATACCTATTTTATTTACGGTAACAATTTTTTTAATTCCTCTAAAATATCTGAGGCAAGCATAGAAGAATACCCTCTCTCTTTAACATATTCTTCAGCTGTCAATCCGTGCAGGTACACACCAAGAGAAGCCGCTTCAAACGGTGACATCTGTAATGCCAGAAGTCCTCCGATCATGCCGCTAAGCACATCACCCGAACCGCCCTTTGCCAATGCATTATTTCCGGAAAGATTTAGATATGTCCTGTCTTTACTTCCATCATATACTACCGTCCTTGCATCCTTTAACACTATAACATTCTGTCCTGTCGGATTTTTTGCACTCTCTATGATGTTTTCCTTTATATCTGCTACACTTTTTCCTGTCAGCCGGCTCATTTCCTTAACGTGCGGTGTCAGTACAAAATCAGGAGAAAGGGACAGTTTTTTTTCTGTATCAAAATATTTTCTGTCTTCTGCTAATAAATTAAGCCCATCTGCATCAATAACTGTTGGAATATCTTTTTGTTTTAATACGATATCAAGCATTTTTTTTGCTGTACATGAGGTACCAAGCCCTGGACCGATTACAATTGTCGTCGCCCACTCTATTGCAGCCTGCAGCGATTTTTCTATCTGCTCCCATTCTTCTTTAGGTGACACAGCCTGTCCATAGGTAGTCAAAAGTGCTTCCGGAAGCTTAGTCTGAAGCATGACCCGGTTATTTTCATGTGTAAATACCTTTACTAAACCGCTTCCCATGCGATATGCCGCCAAAGCTGCAAACAAAGCAGCTCCTCCCATGTGTTCAGAGCCTGCGATTACCAGTATTCTTCCATAAGTCCCCTTGTTACTGCAGGGAATTCTTTTTGGAAAAATCTTCAAAATATCGTCCCTCTCATAAGAAATAACCTTCGGAGAAACCTCTTCTAACGCTTTCTTTGGAAAACCAATCTCCTCGACATGGACTTTACCGGCATACTGTGCCCCCGGAAACAGCACCAGACCGCGCTTATTAACACCAAATGTAACAGTATCATCTGCCGTTACGGCAATTCCAAAAACCTTTCCTGTTGTTGCATCTACGCCGGATGGAATGTCCACAGAAACAACATGCGCACCTGACTGATTGATCTGCTGTATCATCTTGTGATACTCTCCTTTGATCTCTCTGGAAAGTCCAATTCCGAATATAGCATCTATGATCACATCATATTTTTCCATTTCCAAAGAGTCTGCGATTGGAATGGAAAGCTTTGATGCAATTTCCATTTGTGTCATCATTTCTTCGCTGGCATGCTCCTTATTGCCGATATATGCAAGTTCCACCTGACAACCGCGCTCCATAAGGATTCTGGCAGCAGCCACACCATCTCCACCGTTATTTCCCATTCCACATATTGCCAAAACCTTTCCATGCTCATGATCCATAACGCGATACACACAGTCTGCCACCTTCATGGCGGCTCTTTCCATGAGTACAAAAGATGGAATCCCTATCTGCCTGATAGAAATTCCATCTATTTCCTTTGCCTCTTTCGCATCTGCAATATATTGCATTTTTATGCCTCCTCTTTCTCTTCTCACTCTCCCGTTGCCACTACATAAGCTACTGCTCTGCTTCTGAAAAATAACGCTGTAAAAAATGTTCCTTCTGACAGGCAAGAAGCACACGCTCTTTTTCGATTTCATCGACACCTATTCCAATGATCTTTTCCATCCAATCACTCCTCGTCACCTTTCCAGACATCATGATTACGGTCAAAAATATCTACAATCTTCGCTCCAAGCAGATCATGCATATATTTGTATGTTTCCTCATTTCGCATTTCCTTGTCCTGCTTTACAAGAATATGCTCTGTCAGTTCCTGCCTTGCACGCCTGATCCATTCTGCCTCTCTGCGGATATCCTCTGTATTTTCAATTAAAGTTTCATAACAGATCCGCATGCTCTCGATCAAAAGTTCCTGATTAACGAACTTAATTTCCTCAGGAAGCTGATCCTGAAGATGCTCTGCATCTATGATCTTTCCTTTTAATTCCTCCAAAAGCTTCTGATTCATATCCTGCTTCTGGCTGCGGATCGGGCTGTCCAGTTCATGCCCATCCGTCATGTTTTGTAATATATTATCCATCAGCACTTTTCGTGCTTTATCATAATCCTTTAGATTCTGATTATTCTGCCCCTGCTTTTGAATCAGATGGTTCAGTTGCTTTTCCAACTTTGCCATCTTCTTTGTCTTCATATGATCCGGGAAAAGCTGATGCCATTTGGGATCTAGTACAAGTAATGGTACTCTGACATAACGCAACGCCTCCAAATACTGCTCTTCTAACTCTTCCTCTTTTGTTCTTTTTGCTGAATGATGCATCTTCTCCCCTCCTCGTAACCGTATCGTTCCCACTTATCACCAATTATTATAATCTATGTCGTATCAAGTCGCAACAAAAAACATTGCCACCCTACACTTTTTCGGTTATAATGTCCATACTATGGGAACGTAACAGAAGAACCGTGTATGCCACTTTTAAGGAATACACAGAAATGAGGAATTGTATGAATTTAGAACAAGCAAAACAAAAACTGGCAGACTTCCATCAGGAACATTTACTGCAATATTTTGATACATTGTCTGTCACAGAGAAAGACGCACTATTGCAGCAGATTGAAGAAACTGATTTTTCTGTCATTACACGCATTTCTGACCGGAAGGAAGAAGATACCAAAACCGGTAAAATTTCTCCTATTGCCGCGATGACATTAGATGAGATTCAGAAAAACAAAAAGAAATTTACGGAAACAGGCATAGAAGCAATCCGCGCAGGCAAGGTTGGTGCCGTTTTACTCGCTGGTGGCATGGGCACTCGTCTTGGCTCTGAAAATCCAAAGGGAATGTATGACATCGGACTGACAAAACCGGTATACATTTTTCAGCGTATCATCGAAAATCTGTTTGACGTTGTCAATGATACCAAAACTTGGATTCATCTTTTTATCATGACCAGTGATAAAAATCATGATGTAACCACTTCCTTTTTCCGTGAAAAGAATTATTTTGGATATGATAAGGAGCACATTCACTTTTTCAAACAGGATATGGCACCTGCTTCTGATTATAACGGAAAGATTTATCTGGAAGCCAAAGGAAAGATTGCCACTTCTCCTAACGGAAACGGTGGCTGGTTCTCTTCCCTTGATAATGCCGGTCTTTTAACTTTCATGAAAAAGAATGGAATTGAATGGTTAAACGTTTTTGCTGTAGATAATGTTTTACAGCGCATTGCAGACCCTTGCTTTATCGGTGCCACTATCAAAAAGAACTGCGAAGTCGGTTCCAAAGTGGTACGCAAAAGTCATCCGGATGAAAAAGTCGGTGTCATGTGTCTAAACGATGGTCATCCATCCATCATAGAATATTATGAGTTAACGGATACCCTGCGCAATACGGTAACTAAAAATAATGAACCGGCATACAATTTTGGTGTTATTTTAAACTATTTATTTAAGATCAGCAGTTTGGAACGAATTGCAGATAATACACTTCCACTGCATATTGTAAAAAAGAAAATACCTTATCTGGATGCCGATGGAAAGCTGGTCAAACCGGAAGAACCAAATGGTTATAAGTTTGAAACATTAATCTTAGATCTGATTCAGCTATTGGATTCCTGCCTTCCATTTGAGGTAGAAAGAAACCATGAATTTGCTCCGATCAAGAACAAAACAGGTGTTGACTCCGTAGAAAGCGCCCGCACTTTACTAAAAGAAAACGGAATTGCTTTATAAAAATCTCAAAAAACCATTTGATTAAAATTCCTGCTGGTATCCCAATACTATACAAGCAGTTTTCTGTAGCGTAAAAAAAGCCACTACTCTATTTCCGTGAAGCAACAAGCCAAGCACGAGCTTGCTCGCATTTGGCAACTGCCACGAGATAATAAAGTAGTGGTTTTATTTTTAGAAATTGACTTAATCCTCTGTGATGAATCTTTCCTCGTAATATTCATCTGCAATCATTTCAATATATTCTTTTTTCTCTTCCGGGTATTCCTTCAGAAGCAGTGTACGGATATGTGCTGTGATCAAAAGATCATTTTCGCCATCTGATACATTCTTATCTGACCATGCCTGAATCTTTTCGTCTGAAACGTTTTCATTGAGCCAATCCTTAATCTGCTTCGTGCGCTCCTCCTCTTTGGGAATCTTATACTTTAATTTCTGAGACTTCACTACAGATACGATTCCTGAAATGATAAAGCCGGCAAACAGTGCAGCAAGAATAATAAATACAACGATATTATACTGAAGCGGTATCACCTTTGTTTTTGAGAGGGCAAGATATACTGCACCAATAATACCAAAGATAATAAATGTAATTCCGGAAAATTTCAGATCACGATAACGATCTGCATATTTTACATATTCTTTTTTATCTGAAGTATACAAAAGATCTACTGTATCCTCATCTATCTCATCTTCGACCAAAACAGCTTCCTCTTCCTTTTCGTTACTGCTGTCAGCGTCTTCCGCCTCAGATTCTGCCACATCGGATTCTGTCTGTTCTTCCTGTTCCTGCTCTAAAGCCTGTGCTGTTTTCTTATCCTCTGCCTCTTTTTCCTTTTCTTCCTCCTTTGCAAGAGTATATCCCCGGAAAAGCTTTTCGGCATTCTTTTCATCCTCTATCGCAACAGTAATTTTAAAGCTGCCATCATCGCAGGTTTCCTTTTCTACATCCTGAATTCCAGAATAAGAAAGGTATTCTAAGATTTCCTCCGCTGCCTTATCATCATTAATCTCACAAATATCGACACGCTTTTTTTGTTCTGCTTCTACCAACGTGCTTCCGCAATCTGCACAAACCGTAATCCCCTCTCTATACTCTGTTTTACATTTCGGACACCACATTTGTTTTCTCCTCCTTGTTTGTATTCTCAAGCTCCTTTAAGGTTACACCAGTTTATTATATTATAAGTCAGGCAAACCTGCAAGCTTCCTCTGTCCCAGTCTGAAACTTGCATATCACTTCAAAATATATTATAATAAATAGTTGCTAAATAATCAAAGAAGGGAATTTCAAGTTAAGATATACTCTTACAAGGAATATGGTATAAAATTATGTCAAATCCTACCATCACAAACGAAATCAAAAAGCGAAGGACCTTTGCGATCATCTCGCATCCGGATGCCGGTAAAACAACATTGACAGAAAAATTTCTGTTATATGGTGGTGCCATCAATACTGCCGGTTCCGTAAAAGGAAAAGCGAACTCCAAATATGCCGTATCTGACTGGATGGAAATCGAAAAAGAACGTGGTATTTCTGTTACCTCTTCCGTTCTTCAGTTTAATTATGATGGTTTCTGTATCAATATTCTGGACACACCGGGACATCAGGATTTCTCAGAAGACACATATCGTACTTTAATGGCTGCAGATTCTGCCGTCATGGTAATCGACGCCTCTAAAGGTGTGGAGGCGCAAACGATCAAGCTCTTTAAAGTATGTGTTATGCGCCATATTCCTATTTTTACTTTTATCAATAAAATGGATCGTGAGGCAAAGGATTCTTTTGAACTCTTAGATGACATTGAATCTGTTTTGGGTATTCGTACATGCCCTGTCAACTGGCCGATCGGATCAGGAAAACGTTTTAAGGGAATTTATGACCGCAAGGCAAAAACAGTCCGTACATTTGAAGCGGTATCTACCGGTGGTTCCAAATCGGCATCAGAAACCGATTATGACATAAATGATCCTGCTTTAAAAAAGCTGGTAACAGATGAGCTCTACGACCAGTTAGTCGACGAAATCGAACTATTGGACGGTGCCAGTGATCCTTTAGATCTGGACTTAGTACAAAAGGGAGAACTTTCTCCTGTATTTTTTGGTTCTGCCCTCACTACATTTGGTGTAGAAACCTTTTTAAAGTATTTTTTAGAAATGACAACCTCTCCTTTGCCAAGAATGTCCAACGAGGGCATCATTGATCCTTTGGAAAATGATTTTTCGGCATTTGTCTTTAAGATTCAGGCAAATATGAACAAGGCACATCGTGACCGTATTGCTTTCATGCGTATCTGCTCCGGTAAATTTGATGCAAATAAAGATGTCTATCATGTACAGAGCAAACGTAAGTTAAAGCTGTCACAGCCACAGCAGATCATGGCGCAGGATCGTCAGGTTATTTCTGAAGCGTATGCCGGTGATGTGATCGGTGTGTTTGATCCCGGTATTTTTTCTATCGGTGATACGATCACTCTGCCCGGTCAGAAGTTTGAATACGAGGGTATTCCAACCTTTGCACCGGAGCATTTTTGCCGCGTTGTCCAGCTTAACTCCATGAAGCGCAAGCAGTTTGTCAAAGGTATTACACAGATTGCACAGGAAGGTGCTATTCAGATTTTTCAGGAATATACTGCCGGAATGTCTGAGATTATCGTTGGTGTTGTCGGTGTTCTCCAGTTTGATGTTTTAAAATATCGTTTGGAAAATGAATATGGCTGTGAAATCCGTTTGGAATCACTGCCTTATGGTTATATCCGCTGGGTAGCTGACCCTACAACGGATGTAACTAAATTAAAACGTATGAATAACGTAAAAGCTGTAAAAGACATGAAGGGAAATCCTCTTCT
Source organism: uncultured Lachnospiraceae bacterium (assembly GCA_934317005.1). Classification (GTDB taxonomy): domain Bacteria; phylum Bacillota; class Clostridia; order Lachnospirales; family Lachnospiraceae; genus Butyribacter. The sequence continues at coordinate 213,914 of CAKREB010000002.1, read as the reverse complement.
TCTCTTTGTAAACGACTGGATGATACGCATGGTATTAGAGGATAATGAAGGCTTAGAGCTGCTGGAGTTTAAGAAAAACTAATTCTTATTGTTTATGTAAAAAGAGCACTGCTAACGTCAGTGCTCCAGCAAGAATTTCCTATTATGATAAAGATAAAGAGCACCGTCGATGCTGACGGTGCTCTTTATCTTTATCATTCTCGCTTGTAAGGCGCTTACATCTGCTCTAAGTATGATGTATATCCAATCTTTTGCAGCTTTTCATCCTTTGCCACAACCTGATCCTTCATAGTTTCCTTATAATCAGCCAATTTCTTCTGCAAATCCTTATCACTGATTGAAAGCATCTTTGCTGCAAGAATTGCTGCATTTGCTGCTCCATTGATTGCTACAGTTGCTACCGGAATACCGGATGGCATCTGGACAATGGAATAAAGAGAATCTACACCGCCAAGTGATTTTGTATGAATAGGCACTCCGATTACCGGAAGTGGGAAAATTGCCGCACACATGCCCGGAAGATGCGCAGCTCCACCGGCACCGGCAATAATAACATCAATGCCGCGCTCCTGTGCGCTCTTTGCGTAATCAACAAAAATATCAACCTCTCTGTGGGCAGAAATTACTTTCATTTCATACTCAATTCCAAAATCCTCTAACATTTTTGCTGCTTTACTCATGATTGGTAAATCCGAGTCACTACCCATTAAAATTCCAACTTTTGCCATTATAATCCTCCATTCCTGCGCCATATATGCGCGTATCTCTGTGTATTTTTACAGAAGAAACTCTGCAAGCACTGTATTACTTACATCAATTCCTTTATTTGTCAGATAAATTCTATCATGATTCTTATCCACTGCCAATAGGCTTTTTTCAAAAAGTGCCGGCAGAACCGTCTGATACTGCTTTTGAAAATCAACCTGAAAACGCTTTTGGTACGCTTCCAGTGAAATCCCCTGCATCATGCGGAGTCCCAAAAAAACATATTCTTCCATTTCTTCCTGCCGTGTCACAAAATGATGTGGCTTAGAAAGCTCACTTTCCGGTAAGGACAAATATCTGTTCCGGTCTGTTTCATTTGTAAAACGATATCCCTGAAAGAAAGAGGATGCCCCCAGACCGATTCCTAAATACTCATCCATGCTCCAATAGGTCAGATTATGCCGGCACTCCCTGCCTTCCTTTGCATAGTTCGATATCTCATAGCGATGATATCCTGCTTCTGCCAATATCTCCTGTGTCATCTGATACATTTCCCGATCCGTGTCTTCATCCGGAATCAAAAGCTTTCCCTCTTCCTGCATCCGGTAAAACGGTGTCCCCTCTTCCACGATCAGGCTATAGGAAGAAATATGCTCCGGCATACACGCAAGAACTTTTTCTAATGTCGACCGATAACTGGAAACTGTCTGCTCCGGTATATCTTCCATCAGATCGATATTAATATTATCAAAGCCTTTTTCCCTCAGCCGCTCATATGTCTGTTGAAAGGTTTTATAATCGTGTATTCTTCCCAGTGCCTTTAATTCATTGTCCTGCGCAGACTGTAGACCTAGGCTGATCCTGTTTACTCCTATTGCTTGAAAAACATCCATATGTTCATCTGTCACAGTCCCTGGATTAGCTTCAATCGTAAACTCAATAGTATGCTCTGACAGATCAGAAAGTGCCTCTCCAAGTCTTAGCCAAAGACGTGGCTCTAAACAGGTCGGCGTTCCCCCGCCTACAAAAACCGTCCGTATCTCATAGCTATCGCATATCCTTTCACGCCAATATGCCAGCTCACGCAAAAGCTTATCAAGATATCTCTCTTTTTCCATATCCGATGCTTTAGCAGACAAAAAATCACAATACAGACACTTTTGCACACAGAACGGAATATGAATATAAAGTGCCAGCGGCTTTTTATGCGAAATATTATTCCTCATCCAGTTTCAAAACGCTCATAAATGCCTGCTGTGGAATTTCTACATTTCCAAACTGGCGCATGCGCTTCTTTCCTTCCTTCTGCTTCTCTAAAAGCTTTCTCTTTCTTGAAATATCACCACCATAGCATTTTGCAAGAACATCCTTTCGCATTGCTTTTACTGTTTCACGCGCAATGATCTTACTGCCGACTGCTGCCTGAATCGGAATCTCAAAAAGCTGTCTTGGAATCTCTTTTTTGAGCTTTTCGCACATCTTTCTGCCTCGTTCATACGCTGTATCTGCATGCAGGATAAATGACAACGCATCGATTTCTTCTTTATTGATCAGAATATCTAACTTAACTAATGAAGATGGTACATACCCTTTCATTTCATAATCGAGGGAAGCATATCCTCTGGAACGTGACTTCAGTGCATCAAAGAAATCATAAATAATCTCATTTAACGGAAGGTCATACTTTAATACCGCACGTGACTCTTCCATATATTCCATGCCAAGATACACGCCACGGCGTTCCTGGCAAAGTGACATAATGGCTCCTACATATTCTGTCGTAACCATGATCTCTGCAGATACAACAGGTTCTTCCATGTGTTCTATCTCGGATGGATCCGGAAGGTTTGACGGATTAGTAACCTCGATCATCTCACCATTTGTCTTATACACATGATAGACAACACCCGGTGCCGTTGTCACCAGATCAAGGTTATATTCTCTTTCCAGACGCTCCTGAATGATCTCAAGATGAAGCAGTCCCAGAAAACCACAACGAAAACCAAATCCCAGAGCAATCGATGTTTCTGCCTCAAACTGTAATGCTGCATCATTTAACTGAAGCTTCTCAAGCGCATCACGCAGATCATTATATTTGGCACCATCAGCCGGATACAGTCCGCAATATACCATCGGCTGCACCTTTTTATACCCCGGCAGTGCTTCCTTGCAGGGATTCTGTGCGAGTGTAACCGTATCGCCTACACGCGTATCCTGTACATTTTTCAGACTCGCTGTAATATAGCCTACCATACCGGCACTCAGCTCCTCCGACGGAATATACTGTCCTGCTCCGAACACGCCAACTTCTACAACCTCCGCCTTCGCACCGGTTGCCATCATCAATATTTCCTGTCCCTTTTTAACCGAACCATCAAATAATCGGCAAAAAATAATTACACCTTTATAAGCGTCATAGATAGAATCAAAGATCAAAGCCCTAAGCGGCGCATTTTCATCACCGGAAGGTGCCGGAATCTTTGTCACGATCTGCTCTAGCACTTCCTCAATGTTCGTGCCCATCTTTGCTGAGATCAATGGGGCATCGGAAGCATCCAGTCCAATCACATCTTCTATCTCTTCTTTTACTCTCTCCGGATCTGCACTCGGAAGATCTATTTTATTGATAACAGGCATGATTTCCAAATCATGATCTAATGCCAGATAGCAGTTTGCTAATGTCTGCGCCTCTATTCCCTGTGCTGCATCTACGATCAAAATAGCGCCTTCACACGCCGCAAGACTTCGAGAAACTTCATAATTAAAATCCACATGTCCCGGTGTATCGATCAAATTAAAAATATATTCTTCACCATCGGATGCTTTATAAACAATACGAACTGTCTGTGCCTTGATCGTAATACCGCGCTCTCTTTCCAGATCCATGTTATCCAACACCTGCGCCTGCATCTCACGGCTGGTCAAAAGGCCGGTCTTTTCAATAATACGATCTGCTAACGTTGACTTGCCGTGGTCGATATGAGCCACAATACAAAAATTTCGAATGTGCTTCTGATCTATTTTCTCCATTCTGTTATCCTCACTTCTGCTGATTTCCTTTTCAAACCTTATTATTGTAACATATTTTCATTACTCTAACAACTCCTTCACCTTAACTCAAAGCCGGTATTTACTTGTTTGGAGCATTGAGTCTGCATTTATTTTTTCTGCAAAACAGCATCCAGTGCCATTGCAATTGGCAAAGCTGCATTTTTTGCTTCCTGCACAGTGTTATTCTCATTTCCCAGTTCGATCAATGTATACCTTTTTCTCAGATGCATGTTATACCGATAACTTTTTAGATAGACCGGACGCGCAAAGTTTTGAAAACGTTCCATGCAGGCCATTTTTAACTGAAGACTGAATGCAAGATTGCCCTGTAGATTTTCATTATACAAATATTTAATATTTCCTGATGCATTCCTTGATAATCCATTAAAAAACATTACCTGCGCAGTGCGCTTCCCATGAACAACTGTTGTTCGCTTCACCTGATTTCCCACACCATCACGATGCAGATCAATCACCACCTGTATCGATGGATATTTTTTTAAGGTCTTTTTCAAGCCATTGTACGCATTGTTATATGCCTTGTTCCGGTCAATCCTTCCATTTATCCGGTCATACTCCGTCCTGTCATGTAACACCTGATATCCATATTTTTCTGATAGTATCTGTGCTAATTTGTCTCCCACGCCTACAATGCTGTCTTCTTTTTTTCCTTTTCGACTGTCCCGAAAGGCTTCTGACGCAGCATGTGTATGTAAAATGAGTATCTGCGGCTTTTTACTCTTTTGCAGTGTCAGATCCATTTGAACCAGCTCCCTCGGTCGAAAAACAGCATTATCTATAGATGTAGAAGAATCTGTTATATAAAATTTTCCAAGCAGATATGATCTGCTATAGCCAGTCTTTAGCTTTTTAAGCTGCTTTCTATTTTCTTCCAACTGTTTGCTGCTGTCACAGATGTTATCTGCACTTTTCTTTCCTTCTTCTTTCTCCTCTACCGTTGTCTTTTTATTTTTTGCGGTGATATCCGGACTTCCATTTTGAAACAGCAGGATATTTTGTGTCGGAACCGCTATTTTTTTCGAATCAAACTCTTCTTTTTCATCATATCCTGCTGCCTCCTTACTACTTTTTTCCTGTTTTCCTTCTTCTTTTAAAGCAGTGATTGTTTTATCCGAACGGTAAAACAGATTATGCTCCATCTGCTTCCTACTTGCTACCGTGCTCCAAAATACATCATTTTTATTTTTGCCTGAAAATAAACCTGCCATTGCCGTGACAGATTGGTCAGTACAATCTGTTAGTTTTTCTTCATTTTCAATCAGATAGTCCAGATAAGAAGTCTGCTTTAAATTATTTTTTGCAAATTGAGTCTTACTGCTGTTTGTCTGTAAATAATGCATTAGATTCGCCTTTTTTTCTCCGGTCTGTGTCATTTTAGAAACCATATACTCCTGTAATCTTTCACTGGCACTATACTGCTTACAGCCTGCCCACAAAAGAATACCTGTCCAAACAAAAAGAATAAGATATAGGAAACTCTGAAAGCGCATGCTATGTTTCTTCCGGTTCTTTCTTTTCATAAAGCCTCCAATCCTGTTTAATTTTGCCCCTGATAGTATTCTATGATACAAACTCTGCCCATATGCCTTTTTGCAGATTCTTTTGACAGCTTATTTAGAATCCTCTATAAACAGCACCATTTAACTAAAAACAAAGTGCAGTTATCCTCTACAGTCACTTTCTCCCCTCTACAAATGCAGTAATTCCTTGTGCGATAATATCGCTCATCTGCCGAACCTCTTCATCAATCTCCTTTGGCGTAACAAACAGATCCTTCCATTTGTTTTCGATGACCGACTGAAAAAACTGATAGATTTCTTTTTCCTGATATCCTTCCTTTGCCAATGCATGTTCCAATGATTCATAAATGATCGTGCCTGCATCTACTACTGTTGGAACTCCGATTGCAATTACCGGTATTCCCATTGTTTTCTGATCGATACGGTTTCTATTATTGCCAATTCCGGCACCCGGAGAAATTCCTGTGTTTGTAATCTGAATCGTTCTGCATAAACGATTGACACTGCTTGAAGCCAACGCATCCACTACAAGCAGTACATCAGGTTGCACCTTATCAATGATTCCTTTTAAGATCTCACTGCTTTCCATCCCTGTCTGCGACATAACTCCCGGTGCAAGACCACATATCGTCACTTTTTCCGATGGCACAACTCCCATAAACTCTTTTTTGATGTGCCTATTCATTGACACTTTTTCCAGGACATATGCCCCCAGCGCATCCGGAGTGGCAAATCGATTTCCAAGCCCGGATAATAGTGCAAAAACCGATTGCTTTTCTCCGATTGTCTTTTTCAGCATTTGTTCTAATACGAATGAAAGCTGTCTGACAAAACCGTTTTTTCTATCCAGTATTGAACTTTCCAGTTCTGTCATTTCTATAGTAATATAACTTCCTATCGGTTTTTTCATTTGAAATGCCCCCTGCTCATTTCGAATCTCTACCGTGGTAATCTCAAGCCCATCTACATCCGCTTTTTTTAATGCAACACCATCAATTTCTATACCATCCTGCGGAAAGCTTTCCTTTACCTCTATTGCAAGATCCGTTCTCTTCTCATACATCACACGTTTCTCCTTTAATCTTATTTTTAACTTCATCCTATTTTTCTTATCATTCATACAGATTACTACCATTTCTTTCTTACTTCCTTAGTTTCTACATTTAAGTTTCTTGCAAAAATCTGTATAAAATACGGTATTTAGTATAAACAATTTTCAAAAAACTATTGACAAATTTTGCTCTTTTCTATATTATATATGAGTATGTTTATTCAAAGTAACCGTGTCTGCTTTGTAAACAAGAGATTACAGACGGGGAGGTGTAAAGAATGGCTAATATCAAATCAGCAAAGAAGAGAATTTTAGTTGATCGTAGAAATGCAGAAAGAAATAAAGCTATCAAGTCTAAGGTTAAGACAGCTATTAAAAAAGTTGACGCTGCAATCGCTGCTAAAGATAAAGAAGCAGCTGCTACAGCATTAACATCAGCAATTTCAGAAATCAATAAAGCTGCAAGCAAGGGTGTTTATCATCAGAAAACTGCTTCCAGAAAGATTTCCCGTATGACAATTGCTGTTAATAAAATCGCGTAATGTATGTACGAAAAGACTGCCAGGGTGTGGGCAGTCTTTTTATGTTTTATGGGAAACCTTTCCATTTTTTACAAAGTAAGCACTACCAAGATGTGAGCACTTCATGATAAATGATAGAAATGAGGCGTACAATGAAAAAAGAAAATTACTTAAAATGGGATGAATATTTTATGGGAATTGCTCTTCTTTCCGCAGAACGCAGCAAAGATCCTCATACCAGTGTTGGCGCATGTATCGTCAGTCAGGACAACAAGATTCTTTCTGTCGGTTATAACGGTATGCCAAGAAACTGCTCTGATGATGAATATCCGTGGTGTCGCGATGCGACCTCCGACCTTGACGAAAAGTATCTGTATGTCTGCCATGCAGAATTAAATGCTATTCTAAACTATGCCGGAATACACACAAATATGTCACATGCGAAAATCTATACAACACTTTTTCCCTGTAACGAATGTACAAAGGCATTAATTCAGGTTGGTATTTCTGAAGTAATCTATTTGGACGATAAATATTCAGACACCTCTTCTGTTATAGCTGCAAAACGCATGATGAAATCTGCCGGTGTCGTTTATACCAAATATCAGGCTGCAGATAAAACCATTTCATTTCATTTATAACTATAACTGATCCGATAATGATATTCATTACCGGATCGTTTTACTAATGTACTAAAAGAAACGTAAACATATCATGTGATAGTCATATTATTTCCGAAACATTTTCTTATACTGTCGTTTCTTCTGAATCGGTACTCTAAATTGCGCTTTCTTCCCAATCCTTTGAAATGCCTTCTTTCCCACTTTGGAAATTTTTTTACTCTTAACCACTATTTTCTTTAACTGCTTATCCTGATAAAATGCTTTTTTATCAATACACGTAATACTTTTTCCAATCGTCACAGTCTGAAGGGAACGCATCTTTGAAAATGCCTGCTGCCCAAGCTTATTCACCGTATCTTTGATGATTATCTTTTTGACTGTTTTGTTTCCATAGAATGCCTTTTTCCCTACATCAGTAACCTGAAATACCACTCCCTTATATTTAACTTTTGACAGAACCGTTAAGGAAGATTTTTTCCAACGGTTTGCAACGATACTTACCTCTTTTCTTTTCGATGTAATGGATACTATTTTGTATTTCAAATTCCCCTGCCAGAATGCATCTCCCTTTTTTAAGGAGTCCTTCTGTGTAACAGTCTTTGTATCCGTATCATTTTTCTTTGAGCCGTCATTTGGAGTCTGCTTTTTATCTCCATTTCCCCCCGGCTGTGTAACAGTTGTATCCTGCTGCCTCAAATCATCCGGCTGTTTTGTTGCTTCCGGCTCCTTATCCTTCTCTATATTATTATCCGGGGTTGGTGAAGGCTTAGATGTTTCATTTTCATTCTCTTTTTGTAACTCTGCTTTAAAGTGCATATCTCCATAGTCCTGCGCTGTAATCTTAGTAACCGTCTTCTTAGTTATATCATCAGAATGATACCACCCTACAAAACGGTATCCCTCCGGTACAGCAAGCTGCTCCTTTGTTGGCAATATCACTTCTTTGGTATGCTGATACTGTGTTACCCCATTTTCTAAAATCTTAACCCCTGTACCTTCCAGATCATATGTGATGGTATACACCAGCGGCTCTGACCATTTTGCATAATATTCACAACGTTTCTTTACATTCTTCTGTATCTGTCCGGCATCGGCTGCCTTTTGACCATCCTTTAAATACCAGCCTAAAAACTGAAACCCTCCCACTGCTTTTTTCGGGAAAGTAAAGTCCCCGCCATATTTTACATATACTATCTGCTCTTTTTCCGTTGCCCTTTCATCATATAAACAGATTGCCTGCTGAATGGTCAACTGCAGATTTTTTTCTAATTTAATGTTTGTACCCGGTTCATAAATCTTTCCGGTGCTGTCTACAAGACGGTCTATTTTCTCTCCGTTTGGAAGTTTATCCGGAAGTTTTACTGAGCCCTGATAATTTGTTTTTTCGTCTGCTAACCGATTATTTTCTTCGATTCCGTCTATCGCAAAGGAAAGGCTGCAATTACGCTCTTTTACATGAAGGGTAACTGCTGTTCCGGAATCTAACGCTATGATTTGCTCTAACTCATTCGCATTGATCACTTCGTATCCCTTATAAAAGTATATGATACTTTCTCCATTCAGTTCTTTTTGATAGATTCTTGTAAGTGCATCCTTTATCTTTTCGCCTGCTTTTCCCTGTAAAAGTAAAGAATCCAGTTTTATCCGGTCTGCATTTTCCTGTGCGCCTTCTTTGAAGATGTCAACCTGAAAAGATACTGCTGATCCTATCTGATATTGCCAGATCGCATACAGCACAATTTCCTTATTCTCATCGAAAAGCCCTCTCATATTTGCCCCCGGTGCTACCGTAATACCACTTCCATCCGGTTTAGTATTCCATGAAGTCTGCACAGCATCCTGTGCCTGAAATACATCTTTACTGGCAAAGGAATCCTTTCCACACTGATACATTGTAGACGAAACTGTTCCTGAAATTCCAGACATTTTACTATATGCAGCATTGTTATTATAAGAAACCTTTACTGCACTCGGTTTCCACTGCGCATATAATGTCACATCATGATTTGTCATAATAAAGGAATCTCCCGGCTGATATATCTTAGAATCTCCCTCTGCATGCTGCGACCATCCTTCAAAGGAGTAACCGCTTCGCTCCAATGCATTTTTTGATACCGTAATATTTTTTCCAAATAAAATCTTTTCTTTGGGAATCTCTCCAGAGCCATTCGTTAATTTTCCACCATTGAGATCATACTGCAATGCATAGGAATTTCTCCGATAATATGCACATAATATAAGACTGCCGTCAGATTTCACCCTGCCATTTAGCTTAGAAGATGCTTCATCTAAAGTAAATCCCGGATAAGCATCCTGTGCAGAATCCAGTGAAACCATCTCATCCGCATAGCTTTCAAACTCATAGTTGGAAGTCATCTCGTACCCGCCGTCTACCTTTTCTTTATAAAGTTCTACATGATACTTTACAACATCAGGTTTCCAGACAGCATATAACTCAACAGAATCACGAACAGATATCTGCGTTAAGCCGCTTTTTTCCTCTGCAGAAGCAGACCATCCCAAAAAGCGATATCCTATTCTGGAAGAAACATTGGGCAAAGTGACCGTTTCCGTACTCCAGATTGGATATAATTTAAGTTCCCCACCGGTTTCTGATAAGTAGTCAAGCGAATCCCCGTCTGTATATTGCAATGTGCCATCCGGCTTATCAGACCATCCTAAAAACTTATGTGCCACTTCTATCGTATCCGTTGTATCAGCCACCTTTTTCTCTTTATCATGATACAAAGTGACTACACTGGTCTTTTTGTATGCGTTCTTTGGCAGAAGCACACGCTCGCCGTATTCGCAGGCTTCTACATCAGGCATCGTTCCTTCACTTACTCCCTGTTTGTCAAAGGAAATGGAACCTGTAACCGGTTTAAAGTATCGATAAATAATGCCATCCTTTTGCTCGACCGTTCCTGACGAACAGTTACTATACACATATCCCTTATAGTAAGCACCCGGTGTCGTATCATCCCCCAGATCTGCTCCTGATACCTTTGACAAATATGGCTTTTCCTGCGTTGTTGTATGTAGCAGTTCTCCCTTTTGTTTTCCACACTCCACCTGATCTATATACTGTACCGGCATATTTTCATAGGAAAAGTAACGGTATACAGTTGCGCCATTTACCGTTACAGTCGCTTTCGAAGCACCCGTATAGTAACAATGGCTATAATATGCACCTACCGCTTTATCTGTTCCCGCTTTTTCACCGGATACACTCTCATCGCACAGTGCCTGCCATGACTTCTTTCCAAGTATCTTTCCGCCTGCATGCTTTCCTAACACATCTATACATGTAACATTATATGACTGTGGGGTAACCTTCCAATGCGCATATAATGTATTCCCCTTATAGACAGTATCTCCGACCTTGTACTGCTTACCACCGCTCGCTGCATTGTACCAGCCTTCAAATGTGCAGGTATAACCTGCTTTGACATACGATGCCGTCGGCAGCTTTGTGATCACATAAGAGCTTCCGTTGTAATATGCCTTTCCGGATGATTCCAGTTTTCCACCGTTAGTATTAGCTGGAATTTCCGCACCCGGCTGAATATTTCTGACATCATAGATCTGATAGACATACGATTCTCCCAAAGCAAATCTCTGGCTCAATCCTGTTTCTTCTACAGACGTCTGAAAGGAAGCATCTCCTAAACTGACCGTTCCAAACTCCCCTGCCGGAACATTGGCAATTTCAAACTTTTTCTCCGTTTCCTTTCCATATCCCATCTTACTCATCACAACACTATATTCTGTCTTTCCATTTCGGATAGCGTTATTTTTCAAAAAAAATCTTTTTCCGACTGCAGACTGTTTTAACCAGATTGGTGTATCCGTAGGCGAATAATCCTCCGTAAAATAATGAATCGTTCCATTGTAATTACTTGCCACATAGTTCCAATCCTGATCCGTCGGATAATCTGACGTTTTTCTCCATGTATCCAGTGCATAACAGATTAGTTTATTCTCCCAATATACCTTTACACCTACATGCGAATATCCTCCCGACTTTCGCTCAATCGTTCCTATATCCGCTTCTGTTCCAACCTCATTTTCCGTATATGCATTGGATATCATTTTCTGATTCCATATTCCAACAAAAGCAGCCAATGCTATCACAAAGATATGTAGTGCCTTCTTTAGCTTCATATCTAACCTCCTTGTTCCTATCCTGATCGTGCCATACCGTCATCCTCCCAAAACGGCGTATTATATGATACATATGTACTGCTTAATATGTTTGTGCTGTCTATTCTATCATCTTTGTTTAAAAAAGCAATAGAAAAAAGCACCAAAAAAACGGAGAAGATTTCTCCGTTTTTCACAATAATATTTTTAATTTTCTGTTTTCATATGATTCTTTAAATAAGAAGTAATATCTTTTTTCAATTTTTTCCATGCCGCAGGATGCTTCACATAATACTTAGGACAGATTTTTTTTGTAATATCATAGTGTCTGATAATCTGATCCATCTCTATTTGATATTTGTCACAAAGATATGCCGTAAGACAGATTACCGACTGATATGTCTGTGATGTAAACTTCCCGCTTTGATCCGGATGACAGCATTCAATCGATATTGTATCACGATTCCTGTCATTGGACGCATAAGCTACTTCATCCTCCGGAATGCATTGAATAATCGTCCCATCCAAGCCAATAATATAATGGCTGCTTACCTTATATGCACTCTTATCGGGACAATCCTTTCTGGACTCAAAATAATTACGGTTTGCCTTTGCATCTGTTCCGGGATTTGCCGTGTAATGAATCACAACACCCTGCACCTTATCCAGTGCAATACCAGGACGCGAATTTTTATTTTTTGTCAAAAGCATCTGCGTAATCTCCGGCTGCGCCACCTGAATCTTAGAATAATCCAATCCTGTAATATTTGTCCTTTTTTCAGCTGCCGGACGGATAATATGAACCACCCCGATAAAAATAGAGATAATAAGAAGCGACACTGCTGATGCCGCCCCTATTACCATAAACATATATGGAATATTTTTCTTCTTTAATAACTTATATTTTTTCATCTTACTATGTATACTGATAGCATTTACGTGCTTATGACTCTACACTATAGTTTGGTGCTTCCTTTGTAATATGAATATCATGTGGATGACTTTCCTTTAAGGATGCTGCAGAAATCTTAACAAACTTACCTGTTTCCTGCAATGTCTTGATATCCTTTGCTCCACAGTAACCCATACCGGAACGAAGGCCACCCATCAACTGGAATACGGTATCTTCTACTGTTCCCTTATAGGCAACACGACCTTCAACACCTTCCGGAACAAGCTTCTTTGCACCTGTCTGGAAATAACGGTCCTTACTTCCGTTTTCCATAGCAGCAATAGAACCCATACCACGATATACTTTATACTTACGTCCCTGGAATAACTCAAAATCTCCAGGACTCTCATCACATCCGGCGAAGATGCTTCCCATCATGCAGACGCTTGCACCTGCTGCAATTGCCTTTGTCATATCACCTGAATACTTGATACCACCATCTGCAATAATCGGAATATCATATTTCTTTGCAACTTCATAAGCATCCATGATTGCCGTAATCTGTGGCACACCAATACCTGCAACGACACGTGTTGTACAAATTGAACCAGGTCCGATACCAATCTTAACACAGTTTACACCAGCCTTGATCAAGGCTTCTGTAGCTTCTCCTGTCGCAACATTTCCTGCGATAATCTGAAGATCAGGATACTCATCACGTACCATCTTTACTACTTTTAATACATTTGCACTGTGACCATGCGCTGTATCAATAACAATACAGTCTACATGCTTGTCTACCAATGCGCCTACTCTCTCTAAAATATTGGCTGTAATACCAACAGCAGCACCACACAGTAAACGTCCCTGTGAGTCCTTTGCTGCCAAAGGATACTTGATCTGCTTTTCAATATCCTTAATGGTGATCAAACCTGTAAGATTTCCTTCATCATCTACCAATGGAAGCTTCTCTTTTCTTGACTTGGCAAGAATCTTTTTTGCCTCCTCTAAGGTAATTCCCTGCTTTGCCGTGATCAGACCCTCAGAAGTCATAGACTCTTTAATCTTCTTAGTAAAATCTGTTTCAAATTTGAGATCACGGTTTGTAATAATACCAACTAACTTCTTTCCTTCTGTAATCGGAACACCGGAAATACGGAACTTTGCCATCAGATTGTTTGCATCTTCAAGCGTATGCTCAGGGGATAAATAAAATGGGTCTGTGATAACACCATTCTCTGAACGCTTTACCTTGTCAACCTCATCAGCCTGTGCCTCGATTGACATATTCTTATGAATGATACCGATACCACCCTGTCTCGCCATAGCGATTGCCATGCGATACTCTGTAACAGTGTCCATTCCGGCACTCATCATAGGAATGTTAAGCCGAATGGTCTTTGTTAAATTTGTTGCCAAAGAAACTTGATTAGGGATAACTTCTGAATACTGTGGAACTAATAATACATCATCAAAAGTAATTCCATCACCAATAATCTTACCCATTTTAATTTCCTCCTTATTTGTATAATATGTAATAAAATGGAGTATCAAAAATCTGTACTCCTTTCGATGAACACGAATGGCTTCATCATTTTATAGTAGGAAACACGCAGGGAGAAGCCTGCGTGTCATAACTATCGTATAAACAAATATAAATATTTTTAAGAGTATACACCAAACACTCTTTTTTTGTCAACTGTTTTTTCCGGTTTATTCCATCATGATTTTACTTGGTGCCTTATACTGCATCATCTTTAACATCTTTTCATCCGGAGTAAAACGGATCTGCTCTGTACCTTTTTCTCCAATCGATACAGCAATAAAATGTCTGTCATTTGAATAACCGGATGAATAATCGATCAATGGAAGATGACGGAAACCATCCAATTTATGCGAACCTTCCGGAGCCACTACTTCTATTTTAGATAAATCTGTTCTTGTCATGGTCTTTCTTTTTGCACCACCCAGAATACGATCAAAATCAATCTGACCATCTACAAAAATATACTCATAGGCAATGTTATTTGTCGGTAACAAAAAAAAGATAATGCCGGCTACAACTACCGTAACAACAAACACCAATGACGTTCCAATCAAAAGCATGGTAAACAATCCAACTAACAGCACAAAAACTGCCAAAAAGATCAAACCAAAGCGTAAGAGCATCCGCTTAGTAGGCGGTTTTGCTTTTAAATAAGTTTCTGAATAAATCTCTTCCATATTATAATCCTCATTTCTGTAAAAAAACACAGCCAGCGCTAGTGTTCTGGCAAGAATTTTCTATAAAGTAATAACGGATACTGCCAGAACGGATGCCCCGGCAAGATTTCCAACACAAACAAGTTAATTATATCAAATGATAGAAAAATCTACAAGTCCCCACGTAAAAAAGGGCACCGCCAAAACATTCTCCGTGCAGCACTACCATAGCAGTAATTTTCTATCCTCCAAAAAAACAAAGGCTGACCTTACGACCAGCCTCTGCCTGTAAATAATTCACATATTATTTTTTATGATTACATCATGCCCATGCCCGGAGCACCGCCTGCCGGCATAGCAGGTGTCTCTTCCTTAATTGTAGATACAACAGATTCTGTAGTCAAAAGTGTAGAAGCAACGCTTGTTGCATTCTGTAACGCACTTCTTGTAACCTTAGCAGGATCTACGATACCGGCTTTTACCATATCTGTATACTCTTCTTTTAAGATATTAAATCCAACACCTACTTCTGACTCACGTACTTTATTGATAATAACAGCACCTTCTAAGCCTGCATTGTAAGAAATTGTCATAAGAGGAGCTTCCAAAGCCTTTAAGATGATATTGGCACCTGTCTTTTCATCACCTTCCAAAGTAGCTGCAAGCTTTGCAACTTCCTTAGATGCATGAATATAAGCAGATCCACCACCGGAAATAATACCTTCTTCTACTGCAGCTCTTGTAGCAGCAAGTGCATCTTCCATACGAAGCTTAGCTTCCTGCATTTCTGTTTCTGTGGCAGCGCCTACACGTACAACAGCTACGCCACCTGCCAGTTTAGCAAGTCTTTCCTGTAATTTTTCTTTATCAAAGTCAGATGTTGTTTCCTCAATCTGTGCCTTAATCTGTGCAACACGGGAAGCAATGGCATCCTTATCTCCTGCGCCATCAACGATAACCGTGTTTTCTTTCTCAACCTTAACAGATTTTGCACGGCCAAGCATATCTAATGTTGTTTCCTTTAAGTCAAGACCGACTTCTTCAGAAATAACCTGACCGCCTGTAAGAATAGCGATATCCTCAAGCATTGCTTTTCTTCTGTCACCATATCCCGGAGCCTTAACTGCTACAACCTTGAAAGTACCTCTTAAACGGTTGATAACCAATGTTGTAAGAGCCTCACCTTCAATATCTTCCGCAATGATCAGAAGCTCAGAACCACTCTGAACGATTTCCTCCAAAACCGGAAGAATTTCCTGAATATTAGAAATCTTCTTATCTGTGATCAAAATATATGGATTGTCTAAGTTTGCAACCATCTTATCCATATCAGTAGCCATGTAAGCAGAAACATAACCACGGTCAAACTGCATACCTTCTACTAAGTCTAACTCTGTTTTCATTGTCTTAGACTCTTCGATTGTAATAACACCATCGTTAGATACCTTTTCCATAGCATCTGCTACCATCTCACCTACTGCATCATCACCGGCTGAGATTGCAGCTACTCTTGCGATCTGCTCCTTACCTGTAACCTTAGAGCTCATCTTTGCAATAGCTTCTACAGCGCAGTCACAAGCCTGCTTCATACCCTTACGAAGAATAATAGGATTTGCACCTGCTGCAAGGTTTTTCATTCCTTCGTTTACCATAGCCTGAGCTAAAACAGTTGCAGTTGTTGTACCATCACCGGCAACATCATTTGTCTTTGTTGCAACTTCTTTTACGAGCTGTGCGCCCATATTCTCAAAGCCATCTTCTAACTCAATATCCTTAGCGATCGTCACACCATCGTTTGTGATCAGCGGAGCACCAAAGGATTTGTCAAGTACAACATTTCTTCCCTTAGGTCCCAATGTAACCTTGACTGTATTTGCTAATTTATCAACACCGGCTTCCAAAGAAGCTCTTGCATCTGCACCAAATTTAATTTCTTTAGCCATTTCAATTCCTCATTTCTGCACATGTTATTTATATATAATAGAAGAAGCAGTTACTTCTCCTGATAAGACCAGACAGCTCATGTGCTTACCGCCAGTCTTATATTCTGATTTCTGATTTAAGGTCAATCTGTCGCAAAAATTAATCTTCTACCTTTGCCACGATATCATTCTGACGAACAACGATAAATTCTTCGTCCCCTAATTTTACTTCTGTTCCGGCATATTTAGAATAAATTACTTTATCACCAACCGCAACCTGCATAACAACCTCTTTACCATCAACAACTCCACCAGGACCAACAGCGATAACCTCAGCCTGCTGTGGCTTTTCCTGTGCATTGCCCGGTAATACGATTCCTGATTTTGTAGTTTCTTCTGCTTCTAACTGCTTTAATACAACTCTGTCCCCTAAAGGTGATAATTTCATGAGAATGCCTCCTTTAAATATTTTCTTCGTTTTATTAGCACTCATTCTTTTTGAGTGCTAACCATATTCATAATATATTTCATTTGCGCATATTACGCAATATATATTGAACCGCAATTTTGCCGTCATTTTATCATATTATAAGTTTTTCTCTTTTATTCTTTCTTTCTCTCACTTTATCTAACTTTTCTGTTTTACAGATCAGTGGATTCCTGCCAGCGCACTAACGTTAGCGGTACCCTTTTTACGCAAAAAGGATGTTACAGTGTATAACCATAACATCCTTTGTAATCTACATTTTTAAAATAATCTGTTGTATCACTCGATTTATTTATGCTGATTCAATAACTCCTTGATATCACGCGCCTTGTTCTTGATTCGCTCATTTGCAGCACGGGAAGTAAGTACTCTGGAGATCCAGCGGCTTGACTCTTCGTATTTTCCGATACGACGTGCCAGATCTGCGATCAGATATGTCATCGTAATCTCATCCATACCACACATTGGGAACGACTCTTTTGAAAAAGCTGACATAAATCCCTCATATGCGTTGGCAAGCAGCTCTGTTTCTTCTGCATGAAGTTCCTTGATCTGCTTATCATAGTCTGGTGTTTCCTTTGGCAGAGTTTCCGCTTTTCCACGATACAACCATGCCATCTTCAAACAGGTATATGCCTTTTCACTTGCTTTTGCCTTCTTTACAACGGCATTTGCCAAAGCAAGCTGGTGACGTGCAATCGCATCGTCATACGTATATATATTTCCCGTTGGCTTCAAACCACTAAAATTCTTAGAAATATTCTCACGGATCAGCTTTGCCTGTGCCGGCATCATAAACTTAAAGAAGCGGCTCAATGCAGCATAACCACATTTCGGGCAGACCAGCGCATCATATTTCAAAGAATCCACAAGCTGATATTTTGGACGCAAATCGGTATCTGCTGATAAAAGCTTTACCTTTCCGGTACGAACCATTTTAGAATGAAATTCGGAATCGCAGACAGGACAGGTATATGTCTTGTCAAACAAAAGATCTTCTTCAGTAATTTTCTGCTCTGCAGGCTTTCCCTGTGCAGAGTTCTTTTTACTTTCATCTTCAAATACATCCATCTTTTCCAGCTTTCCCAGTCCAAACTGGTCCAATCCAGAAAATAAACTCATTTTATTACCTCCTTATTTTGGTCGATAAGAACTCTTCATGGAAACAATTCTGTTAAATACCATATGTTCCTTTGTAGAATCCTTAGAATCGACAATAAAATAACCCTGTCTTACAAACTGAAAACTATCCATCGGATCTGCTTCAGCCAAAGCCGGTTCAACAAAAGCATTGTCTAGCACAGTCAATGAATTTGGATTGACATTGATCGTTCCATCTTCATTATACACGCCTTTTTCCTCATCGACAATATTTTCATATAAACGCACTTCTACTTTTTCTGCTGTTTCTGCACATACCCAGTGAATGGTTCCCTTTACCTTTCTTCCGGTAAAACCTGATCCGCTCTTTGTTTCCGGATCATATGTGCAGTGTACTTCCGTGACATTTCCATCTTCATCAGTCACATAATCCGTACAGGTTACAAAATATGCATTCATCAGGCGTACCTCATTGCCCGGATACAATCTGAAATATTTCTTCGGAGGTTCAATCATGAAGTCTTCTCTCTCAATATATAAAACCTTGCCAAATGGTACTTTTCTTGTTCCCATCTCTTCATTTTCCTGATTGTTAGAAACATCTAAATATTCGATTTCATTTTCCGGATAATTTGTAATCACCAGTTTGATCGGATCTAAAACAGCCATCATTCTAGGACGCTTCATCTTCAGATCCTCGCGAATGCAATACTCAAGCATGGCATAATCAGAAGAGCTCTGTGCCTTTGAGATACCGGATAACTCCATAAACTTACGGATGGATTCCGGTGTGTAACCGCGGCGGCGCAATGCTGCGATCGAAACCAGACGTGGATCATCCCAGCCATCTACAATGCCATCTTCCACAAGCTTTTTAATATAACGCTTACCTGTAACAACATTTGTCAGATACAGCTTTGCAAACTCAATCTGCTTTGGCGGCTTCTCAAATTCCAACTCCTGTACCACCCAGTTATATAGTGGACGATGATCTTCAAACTCCAATGTACAGATAGAATGGGTTACACCCTCGATGGCATCCTCAATCGGATGAGCGAAATCGTACATTGGATAAATGCACCACTTATCACCTGTATTATGATGTGTCATGCGTGCAACACGATAAAGAATCGGATCACGCATGTTGATGTTTGGCGAACTCATATCAATCTTTGCACGAAGTACACGCGAGCCGTCTTCAAACTCTCCGGCACGCATTCTCTCAAACAGATCCAGATTCTCTTCAATCGAACGATCTCTATATGGACTGTTCTTGCCAGGCTCTTTTAATGTACCACGATATTCCCTCATCTGCTCAGCAGACAGGTCACAGACAAATGCCTTTCCTTTTTTGATCAATTTAACAGCACACTCGTACATCTGATCAAAATAATCCGATGCGTAGTAAATCTGTTCCGTATCCAAATCTCCGCAGATCCACTTAACATCTTCCAAAATAGACTCTACAAATTCCGACTTTTCCTTCATCGGGTTTGTATCATCAAAACGAAGATGAAATACACCATTATATTCCTGTGCCAATCCGGAATTTAAAAGAATAGATTTTGCATGGCCAATATGAAGATATCCATTTGGCTCCGGTGGGAAACGTGTTACAACCGTATCATATGTTCCCTCCTCTAAATCTTTATCAATTATGTTTTGAATAAAATTACGGGAAATCTTTTCTACCTTCTCCTCATTATTTTCATTCATTGTATTCGGACTACTCACTGTGTCTCCTCCTTTGTTGCTATTGCCCCGACATTTGTCGTGGGGGGTATATGCAAAACATACTTTCTATATCATATCACATTTTTGCAAAATAGCAAAGAAAAAAATACTTTGCCATCCCTGCAGCAACCTTTTGCCGCTGATAGCAAAGTATCTTAGGATAATATCTTATTTAAAACGATGACCACCAAGCTTAAACTTAGCACCGGATAAGGTTACACTAAAGAAATGATATCCTTTTAAGCTTTTTGTCTTTCCGCCTACCATGATCGTCTGCTGTCCGCTTAATGTCTTCTTTGCAGCCGAAATACAATCCTTCCACTGCTTAGAATGTGTCTTACCGGCATCGTATTGGCGCAGTCTTTTGTTCAGTGAGCCATTTCGAACCGGTGAAAACTGAAATTTCTGATAAATAACGCCCTTTACGGTATTTGGGAATGACTTAGATGCTACACGGTTCATAACTACGATACCAACTGCAAGCTTTCCCTGATAGCTTTCTGCACCAGCCTCACAATTGATAATGCTTGCCATTAAACGTAAATCTTTTTTAGAATATTTTGCCTTTTTTGCTTTTTTCTTAGACGCTGTACTTTTTTTCTTAGATGTTGTTTTTTTAGAAGTCTTGTCAGAATCCTTAGACTGTTCTTTTTCCTGTACGTTTACATCTGCTGTTGGCTCAGGACTAACCGTTGCTTCCGGAAGAACTGTTGTTTCCGTTACTGCTGTCATATCGTTCGTATTTACATCATCGTTTGCAGAAGCTGCTACCGGCTTAACACAAAAACCAGAAATCACCATTACTGTCAGTATTAGCATTGCAAATTTTTTAAAACTCATAATAACCTCCATATTGTTGAAACCATCTCATGCCCTGTGGCATGTTTCTTTTCGTATGCTTTTGTTACATCAGCATAACTTTTCCTTAACAATTATGTAATAATTATAACATGTTTTTATAAAAATTCAACCCATTTTGCAACATTTCTTTTTCACCCATATAACAGCGCCTGTTTTTATTGTGTATTCTGCACATTTTTTCATTATTTTCTTTTTCAAATTTTATTCATTTTCACCATTGTTTTTCAGGGCATATCGTCATTTTTATCATTCCCTCTATAATTGTTACAATTTTATTACACTATTTTCGGAACAATCCCCATCTTTCCTATAGAAAACAAAAAAAGACAGCCGTCCGGTCTAAAAAACCAAACGGCTGCCAATTACATCGCGCCTATACGCTGCTATTTCTCTTCCAAATGAATCAAAGAAGTATACGGAATCTTTCCGCCAAACAGATCCAAAGCACTTCCCACAGTAAAATCTACCTTTTCATTTCCTTTTTCTCTGATCCACTGAATATCTTCCATAGAATGGACTCCTCCGGCATAAGTTGCTTTGATCACGGAATCCTTTCCTAACCGCTGAACTACTTCCTTTTCTACGCCGGATGCCTTTCCCTCCACGTCTACCGCATGAACCAAAAACTCATCACAGTACTCTGCCAAATGAACCAATGTTTCACGGTTCATTCGCTCTTTTGTCACCTTTTGCCAACGGTCTGTCACAATATAATAGTCATCTGACACAAAACGACAGCTTAAATCCAATACCAAATGTTCTTTTCCTATCTTTTGATTTAATCGCTTTAAACGCTCCATGTCTACCATGCCATCACGGAAAACATACGATGTCACAATAATATGCGATGCACCGGCATCTAAAAATTTTCCGGCATTTGTTTCATCCATGCCACCACCGATCTGCATGCCGCCGGGATATGCTTTTAATGCTGAAACAGCCTGTGAAACGTCAGCCTCATAGTATTCAGAGCCTTTTGGGTTTAATAAAATAATATGACCACCGGACAGTCCATCCTGTTTATATTTTTTCGCATAAAATTCTGCATCCTGTTCCGATACAAAATTATCTACCGCCTGATTTCCTTTATCAGACAGGCTTCCCCCTACAATCTGTTTCACTGAACCATTATGTATATCAATACATGGACGAAATTTCATTTGCTTCCTCTTTTCTCAAATCAGATTATCATTTTCCTGTAATTTTTCTTGCTAACTGCTCATAGGTATCATCAATCGACACGTCATATGTTCCGGCACTGATACCATTGGCATAGCCATGATCATTTAAGTACTTGTCAAAATCTTTTGCATTTTTGACAATTCCAAGACTTTCCAGTCTTTTGCTGACATCTGATGACCATTCACCTGCAGAAATAGTCAGCTTTTTCTTCTCAGCCTGAATCTCAGCTTCCATCTTCTTCTTTTCCTTCTGCATTTCCTGCTTATTTTTCTCTGCCTCTGTCTTTTTCGTGTCATTATTTTTGCTAGCAGACGGGCTGGCTTCCGGGGTTTCCGTCACCTGTGGTGTCGCAGTTGCAGTACCTTTTTTAGACTTTGTACTGTCACTGCTTTGTGCTGCCTTTTGGGTTGGCACAGCTGTTGCAGCAGTTGCTTCTGCTTCCTTATCTGCAAGATTAAGCTTTGAGTCTGCTTTATCTTCATATACCATTCCTAATTCTTTTGCACGTGAAGAAACATAAGAATCGGAAGTTCTAATGGTAAATGAAACTCCTAAGATTAAAGAAGAAAAAAGCACTCCTGCTCCAAATCCCTTAAAAAACGATTTCCTATTCATAAAAGTCCTCATTTCTACGCACAATTTTACCTATAACAGCTTTATGTCCGGTGCGCGCAGACATAAAAGTCATGTGTAACATTTTCTGCTATCTTGCCCGATACAGATCGATTACAAATTTTACTTCTCCCTGACCGATTGACAGCATTTTAGAAATTTCCAAAATAGAGCGTCCCTTCTTATATAAAGAAATAATCTCATCATTATGGTTTGTTACCTCATTTTCAGAAATCTCTTCTGTCTTCTCTTCCTTTTCTTTCGCTCTTGCCTCTTCTTCTTCAATACGTGCGATTTCTGCATCATACACAGAAGATTTTGAAACTTCCTCTGTATGTTCGTCCTTTATACTTTCCTTCATTTCCTGCGTTGGTTCTTTTTCTGCTTCGTCCGGAGCATCGGATAATAATATCTGAAATTCGTCCAATTCATCATGAATACTTTCCTGCTTCTTTTCAAATTGCAGCATATCCACTTCGAAAGATTTTTTCATTTCATCCATCTGCTTTTCATGTTCTTTAAGCTTCTGATACTCTTTGGCAACCTCGTCATGCAATTCCGCCTTCATAGAGTCCACCTGTTTTACTAACTCTTTGACTTCTTCCTGCTTTTCATTCATCATATTATAAAGAAATACAACTTCTTCATGGTTTTTATCCATTTTTTCTAAAATCTGATCGGAATATTCACTGATACCCATAATTTTTTCATTGGACAACTGTCCCAGCTTCTCTTCTGTATCTTCATAAATATCCTGCGCTTTTTCAGAAAAAGACTGTAACATATCCTGCACCTTCTCATCAGAAATATCATCTGCCTTTGGTACAGCAGTCGCTTCTTCTATATTTTCCTGCTTAGAATCGGAAAGGCGCGTACCATAAATGATCGCACCTAAACCAATTAAAATCATTGCAATTTCCAAATAAATCATGACTATCCTCGTTTCCGTGTAACATACACCTTATTCTTCTGCTATCTATATACGAAAAAGATTTATTTCCTTATATCCGCATATCAAAATGATGGGCAGACTCTTTCTTTGACTCACTTTCACTCTGCTCTGCCGTTGCAGACTTCTTAGCAGCTGCCTGCTTCTTTTTTCTTCTCTGCTCTCTTCTGCGCTCTTCATTTCGCAGTTCTTCATTCTCTGCTTTGTTGCGGCGCACAGTCTGCTCTGAACTCTTTTTAATGTCAGCTTGAAACTGTGAGGCAACCTGCTGTTGTTCCTGCATGGTACGGTTGATCTCATTTGTCTGAATCTGTGATGCTTCCTGCGACTTTGGAGGCATCGTGATATAATCAACGGTCAATGACATGACAATCTCCCCTTTCCTACGCAATATAAACTGATTTCCAATAACACATCTTCCGCTTGTAAACTAATACACTCCGCGAATTCTGATATCGGCACCTTCTCTTACAAAGGTACTGCGTTGCACTTCACTATGCAGATATTTTGTAATATTTGAAATCGTAATCTTAACACCACTGTATGCAATATCATACACGATGATCTTGCCAACTCCGGAAGAATTTTCCAGTATTTCTTCCAGTTCATCATATTCTTCGGTAAGCTGTTCCATCTTTTCGTCAATCTCATCCAAACGATACTTTGACTGCTTTAGCATTTCCATTTTTTCCGGTTCCAGCGAACCGGTTGCCTTGTAACGCTTCTTTAGCATCTCTAAGGTTTGCAAAATCTTTTCCTTCTCATCTGCCAAAGATTCCATATTTTTTTCAATTTCATGATAACGGTCGACTGTTTCAGGATCAAGTCCCACTTCCAGTTCCGTTGTCGTTCCCATAGAAGAACCTGCCACCTTTGTTTCGATGCGCTCCGTAGAACGGATGCTTCCCCCGGCAATCATACCTCTTCTACCATTTACTTCAATGTTACTTTTTGCATCTACCTTGCTATGCATGATCGCATCAGTAATAATCTTTCCACCGGCGTGAACTGTAGAACTTTCGATAAAGTTAGAAATAATATCTCCTGTCGCTTCCATACAACCGACACCTTTTCCCTGAATACCACGGTTTAGTACAATCTTTCCACCGGCGATCAGGGTAGCGCCCTCTACGGCACCGGTTACATAAATATCACCACTTGCCCTGACTGTATAGCCTGTCAGAACATTTCCTTTTACATTGACGCTGCCGTCATATTCAATATCACCTGTAGACGGACCTACATCGGCAGGTACCTCATAGCAGTCCGATACAAACACAGTGCCTTCCACACATGTGACATTGCCGGAAACATCGGAATACATTTCCAAAGAATCCTCTGATAAATGAATGTTTTTACCATGCTTTAATGTCAACTGCTGCACTTTTCGCGGTCTGATCTCGTTTCCGGCAACATCAATTCCCGATGTTCCCATATCCGCCGGCTCCAAGGTTGCCAGAAGCTGTCCCTCTTCCACGGGCTCGATCATGTCCAGCTTATGATAATCTACATTACCATCCTCGCCTACCTCCGGTTTGTTGGTCTTATCAATATTAAAATGATATGTAATGACCGCATCGTGACCATGAACCGGCATCGTTGCCTTTGCCACCAAAATATCTGTGCAGTACAAACGCGCCTTACATGCAATTTCGATGTTTTTTCGTAAAATTCCATGCATAACGCCATTTTGCTCCAGCAAAGACAAAATATTTTCTACCGTTGTTCTCTCACCAAGGTTCGAGTTTGGATAAATACGCATTTTAGCATAAAGACGTTTTGGATCTACCGTGATCACAACATATTCATTTTCAGGAATCGCACTCTTTACCCCAATCGGTATCTCAATATTCTTTTGCTTTAAAGATTCCTCCACAAAATGCTTGATTATATCTACTGTTACATCACTAAACTTCTTTGCCGAAAGATATGCTAATATATCATCTGCTTTAAGCGGTTCTCCTCCTTCAATAGCCGGATAAGATTTCAAATACATTCCATCCTTTTTGTGTATTAGCTGAAAAAAGGCATTACGTTTCATACACTACCTCCAAACATTATTCCTGTCCTACATTTGCTTATACACTCCCCAACCCAAATAACGAAATATCTTCTCCCAATCTGTTTCGCATCTTCTTCAATGCCTTTGTATGCAGCTGCGATACTCTTGACTCAGAAACCTCTAAAATCTTACTGATTTCTTTCAATGTCAGTTCCTCAAAATAATACAAAGCGATAACCTTCTGCTCATTTTCCGTAAGGGAATCAATCGCCTCTGCTAACATCTTTTTTAGTTCCTGACGCTCCACAATCGTTTCCGGCTGCTCAAAACGAACCGTGTTCCCCGACTCGATCTTTACTTCACTTCCCTGCTCCAGATATTCATCCAAAGAAACTAAATTGGCAATCTGTGTCTGATTGATCAGATCCTCCAGTTCTTCTACAGAGATTCCCATTTTCTCTGCTAATTCCTGATTAGAAGCCGGACGCCCATTACTTCCCTCCAGCTCCTTCATCACATTTTCCAGTTTCTTCTGCTTCTGACGCAGTGTACGTGGTATCCAGTCCATCTTTCGGATCTGATCCAATATAGACCCGCGAATCCTAAGGCTCGCATATGTTTCAAACTTTACCCCTTTTGTCAGTTCAAACTTGTCAATGGCATCGATCAGCCCAAAAATACCATATCCGACCAGATCATCGTATTCAACGGTATATCCAAGATACATTCCAAGTCTTCCCGCAACAATCTTAACCAGGCCGGAATATTCAATGATCAGTTGTTCCCGAATCACAGGATCTTTACTTTTCCCATATTCTTTCCATAACTCTTCCTTTTGCTTCTCGTTCATAGGTCACAACTCCTCTTAGAATTATTGTCATCTATTCTTCCGTCTCTTTTGGCTCCTGTTTCGATTCTGTCTCTTCCTTGCTATCATCATTCTGTGCCGGGAGTTCATTCTTCTCCCCCTCTGTATTTTTCACAAACATATTTCCTTCGATTACTTTTTGAATGATTTTCTTGGCAATCAATCCAATGATGTAAAAAATAATTAATGTTGCCAGCAATAATTCAAGACTATATGTGACATCCATGTCCTCTACGATCGTAATAATACTAACGATCGCCCCTGCCAACAAAGTAATAAACTTTGGTACAAATTCCAGCTTCACAAAATCTCCTCCCACTATATGATATGTTCCGGCTTTCCAACCGATTTTATAACAAAATCTCCATTTTCCGGATAAAAAATAACCGTTCGACCGTAATTTAAACCAGTGTCCTCTGATAATATCCTTATCCCTAAAGAGTTTAACTTCTTTTTTACAGCTTCAACATTTCTCTCACCAACGCGTAACATGTCACTGTTTCCGCTAAAGGCGAACATCTGGGCTCCCCCCGCAATCTTTGCCGTAAGGCGGGTTCTTCCTGCTCCGGCTGCAATTAATTCTTCAATCAGATAATCAATTCCGGTGTCTGCAAATTTTGCACGGTTTTGATTTTGTCTTACCTGCGTGCTGTCCGGCAGCATTACATGCACCAAACCAGCAATCTTTGTCGTTTTATCATATAACGCTACGCCAACACAGGACCCCAATCCCAATGTTGTCACAGCATCCGGTGCCCGACAGACCTTCAGATCTGCCATGCCCACTTTTATCACTTCACCCATTTCTATATCACCTTACCCCTAATGATTTCATAATTCTTGCATATGACTCCAATGTTGGAATCAAAATAAAGTAACCACTGATATCCACATCCAAATCTCTAAATTGAGATTCAATTAAAAGGGCCTTATCACCAAGCTTTCCAAATTCAATTGCCGGAACACTCAATATTGCCCCTGCCATATCAAACGCAAGACTCGGAACTGATACAGAAATCATTAAATTGGTCATTGTCGAAATAGCCGACAGATACGCACCTGAAATAATGTTACCAATCTCCTGCAATGCAGATACTTCCATCTCCGTAAACTCAGACGATGGATCGCCTTCTATTCCTAACAGCTGATGTACCAATAATCGTGCTGCACTACTCTCCAAAATAAACAACATTGAACCATCAATATCACCCTCAAGATTAAGCAAAATGC
Organism: uncultured Lachnospiraceae bacterium; assembly: GCA_934317005.1. Classification (GTDB taxonomy): domain Bacteria; phylum Bacillota; class Clostridia; order Lachnospirales; family Lachnospiraceae; genus Butyribacter. The sequence continues at coordinate 186,237 of CAKREB010000002.1, read as the reverse complement.
CGGCAACTAAGGTTTCCTCGCCACCGATCACCTGTGCCAGTTCAGCAAATGACAGCATTTCCACCTTAGGAACATGCATATCGATCCTTCCATTAATAAGTTGGGACAATGCAGTAGTTGCATTGCCCGCACCTATATTTCCTATTTCGGTTAATACATCAAACTCAATGTCATCCATGCTTTCATCATTTCCCTGCATAGAATATATTCCTCATTTCTACGTTGCTTTATCAAAATAGGAGTTTGCTCAAAGCAACGCATCCCGAACAAACTCCTAAGGAATTAATTATTATCCTTTTCTTTTTCGTTGATCACAGATGCAATATTTAACAATGTGATCAGATTGTCATCATGCTTTCCGACACCACTTAAATACTGCATACGAACATCATTGGCATCCGCAGACGTTGGCTTCTCAATCGAGTCATCATCCAACGTAACGACTTCTTTTACTTCATCTACAATAATACCTACTGCAGACTGAGATTCCAATTTAATAATAATAATACGTGTTGCATTGGTAAACTCATCCGGTTCAAGGTCAAACTTCAAGCGAAGACTCATTACCGGGATTACCTCACCACGAAGGTTGATTACTCCCTTAAAGTACTTCTGTGCCATTGGAACTCTTGTAATGCGTGACATACGGATAATGTTATCAATATATTTAATATCAATACCATACTGTTCACTTCCAATATGTACTACTATATACTGCTTTCCTTCACTTACTGTTTCAATATTCTGAACTTCATTGATATCATCCATTTTTTCGGCCCCCCTATACTAAGGTATTTACTTCAAGAATCAATGCGACTTCACCATCACCAAGAATCGTAGCGCCACCGATCAGTTTGCTGCAGTTGATGTAATCTCCGATTGACTTGATAACGATTTCCTGCTGACCGATCAAATTGTCAACAACCAGACCAGCCTGCTTATCACCCTTCTTAACAATAACAACAGTCAGACTCTCCGGTGCCTCGCCTACCTGTTCTACATCCAAAATCTTATCCAAACGGATCAATGGAATAACGGCACCACGAAGATTAATAACTTCCTTCGTCTGTACATGCTTAACTTCTGAAATCGGAATATCCTCAATAGTCTGAATGCTTCCCAAAGGAATTGCATACTTCTCTGTTCCGAGTTCAACCATCAAAGCCTGAATGATCGCAAGTGTCAGTGGCAAGCGGATAATGAAGCTGCTTCCTTCACCTAACTCACTATGGCACTCAATGTTTCCACCTAAGCCTTCAATCTTTGTCTTAACAACATCAAGACCAACACCACGTCCTGAAACATCTGTGATCTTTTCTGCTGTAGAGAAGCTTGGACGGAATAACAGATCAATGACTTCTTTATCTGTCATTACTTCTGCCTGCTCCGGTGTGATTGTTCCCTTCTCAATCGCTTTATTCTTAACCTTTTCAATATTAATTCCGGCACCGTCATCACGAACTTCAATCGTAACATTGTTACCGTCCTGATAAGCATCCAGATAGATATGACCGATCTCATCTTTTCCTAAAGCAACACGCTCTTCGTTTGACTCAAGACCATGATCGGCAGAGTTACGCAGCAAATGCTGTAACGGATCACCGATTTCATCAATAACGGTACGGTCAAGCTCTGTTTCTTCACCAGTCATGTGAAGTTCCATCTTCTTACCGAGTTTTTTACTCAGGTCACGGATCATTCTAGGGAAACGGTTTACAACACTTTCAATTGGAACCATTCGAACCTTCATAACAGATTCATGAAGATTTGTTGTAACATTTTCCAAATACTCGATCTGCTCATTAAATCCGGAGTCCGTTCTTCCTTCATCCGATGAATTAATTGATACCAGACCGTTTTTCGCAATGATCAGCTCGCTGACAAGGTTCATCAAAACATCAAGCTTTTCAATGTCAACACGAACGGTACGCCCAACTGTAGGTTTTGCCGCCTTCTGTGCTGTCGCTTTCTTTGCAGTTTTCTTTGCTTCCGGCTTCTTTGCTGCCTTCTGTGCTGTCGGAGCATTTTGCGCTGCTGTCTTTTCTTCCTTAACCGGCTCTTCCCTCTGCTCTGCAGCCTTTAACGCAGCCTCAGCTGCTTCTACCTGGAACGGACCTACAATCGCTTTCTTTACTTCTGAAACAGATTCGATTGCGTTTTTAATCGTTTCCAGACTTTCCTTTGTAAAGTAAACAAGACTGAAGTCAAGGTCAAACTTTTCATCTTCAATGTCCTGTACACTAGGAACTGCCTTAATAACCTCACCTAATTCCTCTAATGCCTTAAAGACAAGGAATGCTCTTGCTGCTTTCAAAATACAGGTTTCCTGTAAATAAACCGTGATTCCGAAAATATTCTGATTTTCTTTCTGAGCCTTATCAAACGTATTCTTCTCAAAATCAGAGATCTGAATCGTGTCATACTTTGCTTCATCAGAAGAAGCTTCTGAAGGAGCTTCTTCTGTTTCTGCCTTTCCTACTGCAGGAGCAGCACTTTCTTTTCCTGTTGCCTTTTCAGCAATAGAATTTAAAGTATTGATGATTTCTTCGTTTTCTTCTGTTCCCTCGTTTGCTGTTTCAATGATAACATTCAGATATGCCTCCAATGCATCCAGCGCACGGAACAACACATCAACCAATTCTGAAGAAACGGTCATGTTACCACTACGCACTTCCTGGAACACATTTTCCATATCATGTGTCAAGCGCTGCATACGCTTGTAACCCATTGTACCTGCCATACCCTTTAATGAGTGAGCAGCACGGAAGATTTCGTTGATAACATCCATGTTTTCCGGCTCCTGCTCTAAGATCATTAACTGGTCGCTCAGAGTCTGTAAATGCTCTTTTGTTTCATCGATAAAAATTTCAAGATACTGACTAACATCCATTTTAGCGCACCCCCACATGCTTTGTTATTGCATCTGCAATGCCTTTTAAAGTCACTACTTCATCTACAGCACCTGCATCAGCGATTGCCTTTGGCATGCCATAAACGGTAGAACTTTCTTCATCCTGCGCAATAACGTAAATTTTATTTGTTTGTTCTAATTGTAGGATTCCCTTTGTACCATCTGCTCCCATGCCCGTCAGGACAACACATGTGATCTCGTCAAATGATGATTTCATCAAAGACTCATACATAATGTCTGCACACGGCTTCAATCCATTTCTGGCAGCTTCAACGGTAACCGAAAGAGTATGTTCTCTTTTTCCCTTCTCTACTAAACGCATCTGGGAACCACCCTTTGCAATATAAACGGTTCCTCTCTCAAGGAGCATTCCATGCTCTGCCTCAACCACATTGATCTGACTTAATTCGTCCAGACGATTACTCAACGATGCGGTAAAGCCTTCCGGCATATGCTGTACTAATAAGACAGCCGCATCTAAATTCTTTGGAAGAAACGGAATTACATACTGTAATGCCTTCGGTCCGCCTGTGGAGCATGCCAATGCCACAATCTTTCTTGCCTTTTCACCCATTGGCTTTTTCGAATGCTTGGAAATATCTCCCTTTAATACTTTTTTCGTAAAAGGAATCCTTTCCCTTACAAGCACCTTTTGATTTCTTTCCGTCTTTTGCACAGTCTGCTTCTCGTCATCAGAAACATCTGCCGTCGAAAGATTTGTAGCAGCATGTATCATGCCGATGAGTCGTTTACTGAAACTTGGGCCCTTTGCCTCAGCCAGACTGTCCGGCTTTGTCACAAAGTCAAATGCACCTAATTCCAATGCCTGGATAGTCTCTTTTGCGCCTTCACGAGCAAGTGTACTTACGATCAAAACCTTTTCATTCATTCCCCGCATCTTTAATTCACGGAGAAATTCAATACCATTCATCTTAGGCATATTGATGTCAAGCACGATCGCATCAAACTTCTCACCTGACTGTAAAATTTCCAGCGCATCCAGACCATTTACCGCATAACGTTCTGCATGGAGTTCCTCATCTGTATTAATTATATCAAAGATAACCCTTCTCATAAGTGCAGAGTCATCAACAACCAATATTTTTTTCATGGACAACTGCCTCCCAAATATTAATTTTAATCACCCTCTAATAAGATATTTTATCACGTTCCAGCTGAAATACAAACTGAATAATATCTTTTCGTGCTTTTTCAGAAAGCTGAATATATTTTATCCGTACATCGTAAGAATCCTGTTCATTTCTCAGCCGTCCGGCATATACTATCTGACCGATAACTTTCATCTCCACTGCACGTTTTTCATTCATAATTTCAAATCTCGCTAAGACATAATCATCTACATTCACCTTTGACCTTGTGGTAAAACGAATCCCACCGCCACTGATATCAACCATAGAATCCTCAAAATTCCCTGATGATATATCATATGCATCAAACGAAATGGTCTGCTCCTCCTGATGTACCAGTTCCGGTGAAATCGCCTGAAAAAATATCTTGGAATGACATGACACACGATGATGCATCCTTCTTTGAATTTTCATCAACGGAGAAACCAGCTCTACAGACAGAATCTTCTTTTTCTCCTCCTGCACAGAGCCTCGATAATAGATACTGCCAACCAGTACCATCTGCGGCATGTACACATATAATGTATAGCATATGGTTTTCTGAAAAACATCTTCACACTCCGTCTTTTCAAGCTCCACCTCTAACTCTGTTTCAGAGAGCACACGGCTTACTTTTCCGCGGCAGATGATATTTTTCTCTTCATTTACAAACTCTGTCTGCTCCTGTTGTGATATGCAGATCTTTACTCTGGTATCCTTTTTCATTTGTCCATCAAACATTTTCTTCTCCACTTATCAGCGATGCTGTATTCTCTCCCCACTATAGTTTTCCCTCTCCCATGCAATACTCTTAACACTATCTGCCATAATGAAACATTTTTGTAAATAAACCGGAAAGTCCCCTGCTGTTTCGAACTTCCCCGCTGTTTTCTGTATTTTCCAACATCATGGCAAGCTCTAATATTGCTCTGGAAGATGCTGCGTTAGGATATGCTAACGTCACCGGCTGCTGCTTCATAACTGCCTTGGGCAGTTTATCATCATACGGAATATGCCCCAGATACTCCATACTCATATTCAGAAATTTTTCTACCACGGCATCAAGCTTCTCATATAACTCTTTTCCCTCGTTGTAGCTATGCGCCCTGTTTGCGATCATCCGGATACGTGCATTACTTTGGTAAAACTCCTCATGACGGCACAATGTCTTTAACAGAGCGTACGCATCCGTAATAGAGGTCGGCTCCGGTGTAGCCACTAACAAAACCTCAGAGCTTGATAGTACAAGGTCGATCACAGAATCAGAAATTCCTGCTCCCGTGTCGATAATCACAACATCTGCAATATGATCCAATTCATATAAAAGACGAACCAGCGTCTGAATCTGATCCTTATCTAAGTTTGTCAATTCCCGAATGCCGGAACCGCCGGAAATAAAACCAATATTTTCCGGTCCCGGACAGATTACCTCGCGCAGATCCTTCCCCCGAAACATCATATCTGCCAGATTATATTTCGGACGTATTCCTAACATAACTTCAACATTGGCGAGCCCAAAATCAGCATCAAGTATCACAACTCTTTTGTTTAGTCTGCTTAACTGAATCGCCAGGTTGACAGAAACGTTTGATTTGCCAACACCACCTTTACCACTTGTCACCGTGATCACTCTGGCAAGGTGCTCTCTTCTATTTTGTTTTTTTATAATATTTCTTAACTGTTCCGCCTGATCCATCAGCTATTCCCTCCAAGAAGCTGCTTTGCAACACTCTGCGCATCAACCTTTCCAATGTCATCCGGAACATTCTGTCCCCATGTCATATAGGAAAGCGGTGCACCTGTAAGCATGTGAATATTAAAAATATTCCCTATTGTATCGGTTTCATCAATCTTTGTAAAAATCAGATTATATTTTGTAATCTCTGCATAGGTCTGTGAAATCTTGACTAAATCCTTATACTTCGTAGTCGCACTTAATACAAGGAAAACCTCACGCTGTGCTTCATCCACACTCTCTAAAAGCTTCTGAATATCCTCACGCTGCTCTGTGTTGTTGTGAGAGCGTCCGGCCGTATCCACAAACACCAGTTCATAATCATACAGCTTTTCTTTTGCCTGTTCCATATCCTCTGCAGAATAGACAACCTCTAAAGGAATCCCCAAAATATTTGCATATGTTTTTAACTGTTCCACTGCTGCAATACGATATGTGTCTGATGTGACCAGTGCCACTTTTGTCTTCTTCGTCAGCTTCAAAGTAGAAGCAATCTTTGCGATCGTCGTTGTCTTTCCGACACCTGTAGGACCTATAAAAAATACAAACTTTGTCTTTTTTGTCTTGACATCAATCAGATGAGGCTGTCCGATCTTTAAAACAATCTTCTGGTAAATCCCTGCCAGAATACTGTCCAGATTGGCATTTTTACCAATTGTAGAAGAAATATCATCTATGATCTGGTTGACATAAGACTCTTCCATTTCATTATCCAATAACTTTTTGCGGATCAAAGAAAAATATGCCTGATTGACGTCTTCCTCTTCCTTTGCTTCTCTTTCTGCTTTTTCAGAAGCCATCTGCTTTTCTAAAAGATCCTGCAGATTACTCAGACGCTCTTCCAGATTATTGTCAGAACGGGCATCAATAGAAGATAGCAAAGTTCCCTGCTTTTTCTCCTGCGCAACCTCCTGCAGCATACTCTGTGCACTCTCTTGTGGCTTATCTGACTCGCGTTCTTTTTCCTGCTGCTTTTCATTTTCTGCCGCAAGAACGGCATTGGTTTCCTGAATAGCTTCCTGCAGCTTGCTAAAATCCGGCATCTGATCTGCCTTTGTATCACTTTTTACTTTTTCATCTACTGCCGCAGTCACCTCTACCGAAGGCTTTTTAAACAGTCTTGTAAGTCCCTTTGGCGTAATGTGCTTTACATTCATAATGATTGCTTCCTGTCCAAGCTCTTCTCTTGCCAGCTTACATGCGGCATCTTCTGTTGTTGCTATGTATTTTCTGATAACCATTTATGCTGTCACCATCCCTATAGATTGTAGTTCAACGTCTGTGTCGATCTCATTGTATGATACAACGATAAGATCCTTAAACTGCTCTGACGTTAATTTCTTAAAGTACATCCGCACGATCGGCGAAGTTACAATAATTGGATTCTTTCCAAGTTCTTCCATCTTGTCCATCTCTTCTTTTACGGAATTTAAGATACTCTGTGTCTTTTCCGGATCAAGATTGATGTATGCCCCCTGCTCCGTCTGCTTGATCGATCCCATGATCTCCTGCTCTACTTTCGGATCAAGAGTTACTACACTCGTCATCTCATTGACCGGGAAGTATTTGTTCGAAATAGCACGTTTCAGGCTCTGCCTTACATATTCCGTCAAGACATCCGTGTCACGTGTTGTAGTCGCATTATCTGCCAACGTTTCAAAAATCGTTACAAGATCACGAATAGATATTCCTTCACGCAAAAGATTCTGTAATACCTTCTGAATCTCTCCTACTCCCAACAGCTTCGGAACCAGCTCAGACACTAATGTCGTGTTTGCTTCCTGAATGTTGTTGATCAGATTCTGTACATCCTGTCTGGTCAAAAGTTCATCCAGATGGTTTCTGACAACCTCTGTCAAATGCGTTGCTATAATAGATGGTGGATCTACTACCGTATACCCCAATGACTCCGCACGCTCTCTCTGCGCCTCTGTGATCCAGATTGCCGGCAGATGGAAGGATGGCTCGAAAGTAGGAATACCGGTAATTTCTTCTTCAACATATCCCGGATTCATTGCCATATAATGATCAAACAGAATCTCACCTTCACTAACCGGAACGCCCTTGATCTTAATCACATATTGGTTTGGATTTAACTGGATATTATCACGAAGACGTATCATCGGAACAACACATCCAAGCTCCAGTGCAATCTGTCTTCGTATCATAACAACACGATCCAGAAGATCACCGCCCTGATTGACGTCTGCAAGCGGAATGATACCATATCCAAACTCCAGTTCAATCGGATCAACCTGTAACAGAGATACTACATTTTCCGGACGTCTGATTTCCTCTGCGGACTCCTCTTCTTCACTAATCTCATCTTCTACCTTCACGTCTTCCATCGTTGCCTCAATCGCACGACCGGCAACGAAAAACAGTACGGCATAGATCAGACAGATGGCAGTAGGAAGTGGTGTAAACGCAAAAAACACCAACGCACCGCCAACAATATATAATACCTTTGGAATAGAAAACAACTGCTTTAACAGCACATTTCCAAGATCGGATTCCTTTGATACTTTTGTTACCAAAATACCGGTCGACAGTGAAATTAGCAACGATGGAATCTGGCTGACTAAGCCATCACCAATTGTAAGAATGGAATATTTCTGAAGAGCCTCTGTCATGTCCATTCCCTGCATCATGATTCCGAGGAGCAGACCACCGACAAAGTTGATCATCGTAATGATAAGTCCTGCTGTCGCATCTCCCTTTACATACTTTGTGGCACCATCCATTGCGCCAAAGAAAGTTGATTCATCCTGAATCTTTTCACGACGCTCCTTCGCCTGCGCATCTGTGATCGCACCGGTATTTAAATCTGCATCGATCGCCATCTGCTTACCCGGCATAGCATCCAGTGTAAAACGTGCCGTAACCTCAGCTACTCGCTCAGAACCTTTGTTGATAACGATAAACTGAATCAATATCAGTATCAAAAAGATGATAATACCTACAACAAGGCTGCCGCCACCTACGAAATTACCAAATGTATCAACGACCTCTCCGGCATAACCGGACAACAAAATGTTACGTGTTGAACTGACATTTAACGAAAGCCTAAACAGGGTTGTGATCAGCAGAATCGTCGGAAACGCTGACATACTTAATGCCTCCGTTGAAAAAATAGCCGTAAAAAGAATAATCAATGATACACTCAGATTAAGCATCATCAACACATCCAAAAATACCGTAGGTACCGGTATGATCAAAAATACAACCGGAACCAATATGTATAATCCTAGAAATAAATCCGTCTTTTTCATCCTTCTACACCTTTCCCTTTAAACCATATACATATGCCAGGACTTCCGCAACCATCTGATACAACTCCGGTGGAATCTGACTGCCGATTTCCACATTATGGTATAGCATTCGCGCCAATGGCTTATTTTCTACTATCTCAACTTCATTTTCCCTGGCAACATCTTTAATCTTCTGCGCCAGATAATCTGCACCCTTTGCTACTACAATCGGTGCATCATACTTCTCCTTGTCATACTGTATCGCAACAGCAAGATGTGTCGGGTTTGTAATGACAACATCTGCCTTTGGAATATCCTGCATCATCCTGCGCTGGGAAGCCTGACGCATCCTCTGCTTCTGCTGTCCCTTTACTTTAGGATCTCCCTCTGACTGCTTGTATTCATCCTTCACTTCCTGCTTTGACATTTTCATATCCTGATGAAATTTCCACTTCTGATAAATAAAGTCTGCCACCGCAATTATGAAAAAGCTGACACTGATACGCAAGCCGATATTGATAATAATATCTCCGATCAGAGCCAATGCCTGCTCAAGCGTATACTGATGCATGTCTAACACCAGATTCCACTTATCATTAAGATAACTGTATACAATATAAAACATGACACTAAGCTTGGCAACGGACATGATCAGCGCAACGACTTTGTCCTTTGAAAAAAGCCGCTTCATTCCACTCACCGGATCAAATCGCTTTAAATCCGGCTTCATCGGATCAAATGACACCTTCCACTTTACCTGTAAAAGCATACTTGCCACGATTGAAACAAAAATGACAATAAAAAACGGAGCCGCAATGATCATAATCTGATAAATGATCTCTCCTATAAAAGAGCACGCTCTGGATAAAGTAAACTCATCATTCGTAACATCAGAAAGATGACGATACGTGTCACGAAACATTGCTAACAGACTATTTCCTAATGTGCCAATATATACTTTAAGCAAACCAAAAAACACTAACAGAGAAACGGCGGCCGCAAGATCTACACTCTTAGCAACCTGTCCCTTTTTTCTGGCATCGCTTAATTTTTTGGTCGTTGGTTCCTCGGTCTTTTCTCCACCGGAACCTTCCTTCGCAAAAAGCTGCAAGTCATATTTCATCAATAACATAGTGACTGTTCTATCCTCTTCTAACATTACATACATTAAATATAATACATGATTTATACCAAAATAGCAATGAAAAACACTGGTTTCACACTATCCTCCCATTGACTGCACAAAATACTTAGTCAAAAGCTGCATTTCTTCAAACAGAAAATCTACGATTCCCGGGAATAAAGACATCAGCATAAACAAAAGTGCCAGACCTGCAAACACTTTAATCTGCATACCAATTACAAACATATTCATCTGCGGTGCGATCTTTGCCATAATACCAAGCACGACATTTACTACAAGAATGCACGAAAAAATCGGCAGAATGATTCGAAAACCAATCACAAAATAATCTGTAATATATTTTACAAATATCTGATATAATGACGGCTGAAAATTGGCGCCACCGATTGGAATCAGATCATAAGAATCAAACAGTGCATCAATCACAAAATAGTGCATATCTGATGCAATAAACATCAACATAAAAACAGCAGTAAAAAGTGTAGAAGAAATGGTTGTCTGCACCTGCGTTGCCGGGTCCATTTCCATAGCCATCGCAAAGCCAATCTCCATGTCTAACATATTTCCGGCAAAGCTTAAGATGTAAAGACACAAACCCGACCCCATTCCTATTAAAAGTCCCGTAATGGCTTCCTTTACAACAAGAATGCTGTATCCTAACATTCCATCATAAGATACAGCAGTGTAATCTACCAGATTCATAACGATGAGGGATAAAAAGAACGAAATAAAAGCCTTTACGCGAACCGGTACATTACTCTGGCTAAAAAACGGTGCAATAAAAACAATTGCAGAAATGCGAACCAATACTAAAAGCGCATAATCTAAATATTGTAATGTAAAACTCAACCGATTCACTCCCTACATAATTTTTTCGTTTTCCCAAATCCGACTTATCCTTTGATCATTTGTGGTGCCTGTGCCATCAGATCCTTCAAAAGATCAACCATTCCATTCATCATCCAGCCACCAAACAATATCAAAACTAACATAATCGCAATAAATTTAGGTACAAACGTCAGCGTCTGTTCCTGAATCGATGTGATTGTCTGGATAATACTGACTACTAATCCGATCACCAGCGAAATAATCAATAGCGGAGCCGAAACCTCAACGACTGTCCAAATCACATTACGTGACATATCCATTACATGACCAACATTCATAAACTTTTCTCACCTCTTAAAGGAAATTACTGAAATGACTGTACAAGCTGTCCAACTACAAGATTCCAACCATCTGCTAAAATAAACAGTAAAATCTTAAACGGAAGGGAAATCGTCGTCGGCGGAAGCATCATCATACCCATTGACATCAGTGTAGAAGCAACTACCATATCCATTACGATAAACGGAAGATACAGCATAAATCCCATAATAAATGCCGCACGAAGCTCACTGATAATAAACGCAGGAATCACTGTCGTAGTAGGAATATCATCATAACTTTTCACATCCTCTGACTTCTGTCCGTTAATCTCCATAAAGAGCTTTAAATCCTTATCCCGCGTCTGCTTTAACATAAACTTGCGAATTGGTGCCAGTCCCTTATCCACAGCCTGCTCCTGTGTAATCTTGCCTTTGACAAATGGCTGCACCGCATTATCATTAACCTGCGTCATAACCGGCGACATGATTGCAAGCGTGATAAAAAGTGCCAGTCCAACCAAAACCTGATTTGGTGGCGTTGTCTGCGTTCCCAGCGCAGTACGCAGGAAATGAAACACAACTATAATTCTGGTAAAAGAAGTTACCATAATTAAAATAGACGGAGCCAAAGATAGTACCGTCAAAATAATCAAAATCTGTAACGTAGATTCCAGATTTGTGCTGCCGGCATTTGAAGTAATATTTAAATCAAAGCCATCATCATTTGTTGTATTATTACTTGTAATCGACCGTTCATTTGATTTTGTTCCTGTCGCCTGCGCATATCCCGGAGTTCCCGCAAAGAAAATCACGCAAAATAAAATAATCGTCACTAAACAATGAACGACTGCCTTCTTTTTTCTCTTTCTCGCTTTTTTATCCATAACCAAATGCTCTACTCCTTCATCTGTCCCTCTTACTTTGACTTATCCTTCCAATCAAAAGATTTTGCTTTTTTAAAGATATCTTGAAAAGATACATTTGTATTTTTCGGCTCCTGCGTTTGAAATGTCAGTTCATCTTCCTGAAGCTCTGTCAGAAAAACTGCATTTTCTTTAAACAATACAAAGGAGACATACCTCTCTCCCACTTTAGCAATAACAATACTCTTTCCCGGTGAAATCTGCTGAGATTCCAAAATAGAAATATTCGAAGATTTTGCATGCACAATTCCTGATTTTGCATACCACTTTGTAAAAAGATGTGCACCATAAAGAAGTGCAAAAAATACAAGTAAAAGCCCTAATAATTTAAAAACGCTGGAAAGCGTAGAAAACTCAGATAAAATCAAAAGCATTACTACACCTCCAGCATTGTATTATTTCGCAATTTCCACTAAACGAATACCAAAATTCTCTTCGATAACAACAACTTCACCCTTTGCAACATACTTACCATTTACCAATACGTCTACCGGCTCTCCGGCCAACTTATTTAACTCAATGATCGTACCCGGTGCAAAGTCCAAAATCTCTTTAATTGACTTATTGGCACGTCCCAACTCGACTGTTACCTCCAAAGGAACATCCATGATCAGATCAATGTTCTCCTGCTGCAGTAACGGACTGATTGCAGGATTAAACGCCTGGAACTGTGCCGGCTGAACATTGACGTTCGGCTGCATCTGCATCGGATATGGCTGCTGCATTGCTGTAGCGTCCATCATCTGCGGCTGCATCTGTGGCATTGCCTGCGGCTGTGGTGCCTGAGTCGGTTGTGGTGTAGGCTGTGGCATTGGTGCTGCAGCCTGAGTAGTATCTGTCTGTGCTGTTGTCGAAGTATCCATCCCATTATCTCCTATAAATTTCTGATACAACTCTCTGGCAAATTCAAATGGATACAACTGCATGATCTGACTGTCAATCAGATCACCAATCTTCATGTCAAATGAAACCTGTACGATCTCATCATCTAAGAAAGTAGCGATATCCTCATCCTCAATTGTATCGTTTAAGTCTACAAGGCTTGCTGAAGGTGGACTGATATCAACTTTCTTTTCTAACATAGAAGAAAGTGATGTTGCGGCAGAACCCATCATCTGATTCATTGCTTCACTGATTGCACTCAAATGAAGTTCTGTCAACTCTCCCTCTGTATTAGAACCATCTCCACCCATCATTAAATCTGTAATAATCTTAACATCCTGCTCTTTTAAGATCAAAATGTTATTACCGTCAATACCATCAATATATGAAATATGAATAAACACACACGGTCTGTTATACTGTTGTGACAATTCATGTATTGTTACATAAGATACGCGCGGTGTTGTAATTGTTACCTTGTTATTCAACAAAGTCGACAATGTAGTTGCCGCTGTTCCCATATTAATATTGGCAATCTCACCTACGGCATCCCGTTCAGCGTCTGTCAGCGTTTGTTTTACGGTATCTGATTCACTGCTTGCTGCTGTCGAACCACCACCTGTCAACGCATCAATCTCCTCCTGAGATAACATTCCATCCATAGTTTACTGCTCCTCCCTTATAACTGAAGTGACTCTGACCGCATATGCTTTCGAAGTAGCTCCCGGTAAAGCGGTGAACTTCTTAATGTTACCCACATACACATCTAGTGCATCATCAACCTTCGTATCTAACTTAATAATATCCCCCACCTGCAAATTTGCAAAATCATTAACAGAAATAGAACTTCTGCCTAACATTGCCCGAACAGGAATCTTAGCGTAATCAATCACGCCCTGAATAGCATCCTGATACTTTCCGGACAAATCATCTTTCATTGCTGAATACCAGTATTTCGTATTCAATCTGTCAATCACACCCTCTACGCATGAGTACGGAATACAAATATTCATAAGACCTTCCACATCACCTATTTTTATATTTAATGTCACAATCGCTGTCATCTCACTTGGTGAGATAAACTGAGCAAACTGTGAATTGGTCTCGATACGTTCCAGACGCGGTTCAATCGCCACAACGCTCTCCCACGGCTCGATCAGAAGATTCGTACAGACCTCCATGATCCTTTCCAGAATCACAAGCTCAATCTCTGTAAACTCTCTGTTCTTTTCCAAAGGATTGCCAAAACCGCCTAACATACGATCCACAATAGCAAAACCCAGATTTGCTGCCAATTCAATGATAACATTGCCATCCAGCGGCGCAAAATTTACGACTCCCAACAATACAGGATTCGATAACGCATTTGAAAACTCAGAATATGTAGTTGCCTCCGCGTTCATCACCTCTACCTGAATATTTTTTCTCAAATAAGCCGGTAAATTAGTAGACAATAAACGACCGTAGTTTTCAAAAATAATTTCCAAAGTTCTTAAATGATCTTTAGAAAACTTAGATGGTCTGGCGAAATCGTAATTTTTTATGGACTTCTCCGGTGCATCATTCAACGAGTCTAAATCCATCTCGCCAGAACTCAATGCACTGAGCAAACTATCTATCTCAGCCTGAGATAAGGTATCTCCCATAATTGTCACCTCACACCTGAAATCTCCCACACAAAACTTCTCATGGAAAGCTCTTCAGTTTCTCTACGTTTTATATCATATCATATTTCACCAATAAAGCAAAGTTATTTTTATGATGAATTTTTCATCTTTTTTGGTGAAATCAGTCATTTACTGTGTTACATATCCATTTAATACGATACTTACAGCAACTTTTGAATCCAATAATGCCTGCACTTTTTCAAGTGCTTCCTTCTGGATCAGATCCTGTGTTGCCTCATCCTTTGTGTGGCTCTGGATCACGCTGGAAATAATTCCGGTAATCTGCGCCTGATTATTTGTGATTGTCTCAGCCAGTGAGGAATCATACTTTTTGGCATTTTTATTTAAGTTTACAACATAACCGCTCAGCATAGCATAGTGCTCTTTTCCATCTGCACCAGCCTTTAAATTATATGTCTGTGAAGATTCAAAACTGACTGTTACCGGTTCCAGATCATTAATGGTATAGTTAGAATCTGCATCCGCATCTTCGTCTGCGTCCAGTTCCAGATTCAGTACAGAAGCAACCTGTGTGATCAGATTATTTGTTTTCTGGAATGTTGGCAGCATAACGAAAAACATAACAGCTGTCAAAACAACATTAATAACAGTTAATGCAGTAATAATTACACTAAAGATATTTTTTTTCATAATTTCCCTCTTTCTGCAGAAGTTTCATTCTATCTGCTTATATTATTCTGTATCACTATATATCTTAATTTCCACACGGCGGTTCTTTGCACGTCCCGATGCAGTGTTGTTGCTTGCAACCGGATCGACATCTCCACGGCCGGAAGCTTCTAAATACTTATCACTTAATTGCTTTTGCTCCACCATATATTCGAGCACCTTTGTAGCACGTGCCGTCGAAAGCCAAAGGTTACTGCTGTATTCCGAATTGCTGATCGGTACATTATCCGTATGACCTTCTATCTTAATCCTGCGATTCTGATAAGAACGAAGGATGCCGGCAACTCCACTCAAAATGTGCTTTGCACCCGGCTGAATCTCTGCACTTCCCGACTCAAAAAGCACACCACCACTTAAAGAGATCATAACATAATTATAGTTGTCATCCATTGTGACATCTAAAGAGTCTTCCAAACGGCTTGTTTCTGTCTTGCCAACTACTTCGCTGTACAGATTTTCTGCCTTTTGTTCTTTCTCTTTTTCCTGTTGCTTTTCATACTGTGCGAGTGGATCTTCTTCTGTATCCGATTCCGCCGCCTTACCCATATCAGAATAATATTCATCCAAATTATTCAACTGCGTCGCACCACTCGATATCAGTTTTCCCTCTCCTATCGCTTGGGCACCCCCATTAAAGATACTGAAATTGTTTGACATCGAAGCAACCAATTCCGCATATTTTGTCTGGTCAACGCTAGACATGGCAAAAAGCAAAACAAAGAAGCAAAGCAGCAGGTTCATCAGATCGGAGAACGTATCTTTCCAAAGGTCTGTTTTAATTTCTTTCTTTTCCTTCTGTTTTGCCATTACGCTTCACCACCTTCAGCGGCTGCACCTGCTGCAGCCTGACCACCTTCCTCAGCTCCAATGCTATCTCTCTCACCAGGTGCTAAGAATGATTTCAGCTTTTCTTCAATTACTCGTGGGTTTTCTCCTGCCTGAATCGACAAAAGACCCTCTACCATGATTTCCTTCACGGTAATCTCTTTATCATTATACATTGTCATCTTAAGGGAAACCGGAGTACAGATCCAGTTTGCAAGAAGAGAACCATAGAATGTTGTAATGATAGCGACCGCCATGTTTGGTCCGATCGAAGATAAATCATCCATGTTGTAAAGCATACCTACCAGTCCCATCAGAGTACCGATCATACCCCATGCAGGACCCATTCCGGCTAAGTTTGCCCAGAACCCGATCTTCTCATTATGACGCGCATCTAAAGACGAAAGCTCTGTTTCCATAATATTTCTAACTAATTCAGGATCCGTACCATCGACAATCAGCATGATTCCTTTCTTTAAGAATTCATCCTCCAGATTGTTTGCCATCTCTTCCAATGCCAGCAAACCTTCCTTACGAGCTACATTCGATAGATTTACAATATCTCCGATTACCTTTGCCTCGTTAAACTCATGTACCTTCATAACGATTCCAAACGATTTTAAACTATTGACAAACGCCGGAAGACTCTTGGCCTGCAGGATCATAACGGAAAAAGAACCACCGAATGTAACGGCGAATGATGGAATATCCCAGAAATGACCAAGACCTCCAATACCATCCGTACCGGTTGCGACACCCAGTATAACCATGGCGAAACCGCCTACCAAGCCGATTAATGTTGTAATATCCACAATCTACACCACCTTATGTAATATTTATTTATGATCTTACCAATAAAATACCGGATATAAGATCATCTATTCTATGAATTCCATAGAATTGCATTCCTTCTTATACGATTTTACTAGATTTTTTATTGTCTGTCTACTTTCTTTTACAATTATTTTTTTACCGGTTGTCAACGTAATGACTGTGTCCGGTGTTTCTTCTACTATTTCAATCAGATCACAATTTAACGTGATTTCTTTTCCATTTAATCTTGTTACATCGATCATTATCTGAGTGCTCCTTTTCTCATGTGAATGCCCTGATCACTATACAGGAATCATCCTGCTATGCAAAAATCAGGGGAGCAAATACAACTGCTCCCCAACATAATGACATTTCATCATATGATCTTGTCGAGAAACGCTTCTCCATTATATTCCCGTAACGTAAGCGTTAAATTCCACCCCTATTAGCGCTTCAGATTAACTAATTCCTCTAACATAGAGTCAGAAGTTGTAATGATTCTTGAGTTTGCCTGGAAACCACGCTGTGTTGTGATCATCTGTGTAAATTCGTTGGCAAGGTCTACATTGGACATTTCCAATGCGCCTACTGTGAAGGACCCAGAAAGAGAAATCTCTTCACCAACGCCATCGAACTCACCAGAGTTCAAGGTTGCCATAAACAAGCTGTTTCCCTTTGACTCAAGACCGGATGGGTTTGCAAAAGTTGCTACCGCCATCTGTGCCAGACACTTCTGCATGCCATTGTCGTAATTGCCCCAAATCTTACCTTCCTGATCAATAGAAAGACCCTTCATCTTACCCGCTTTGTTACCGGTATTTAAGTTATCATGATCCCCCTTTGCATAGGTAATCTTTGAGGTGCCACCCTGCGAATACTGTGTCAGGCTGTCAAAGTATACCTTTATACCACCTGTTCCTGTTGCCGAAGTATATGCTGGAACCGGAGTTGCACTACCTTTA
This sequence comes from uncultured Lachnospiraceae bacterium, assembly GCA_934317005.1. Classification (GTDB taxonomy): domain Bacteria; phylum Bacillota; class Clostridia; order Lachnospirales; family Lachnospiraceae; genus Butyribacter. The sequence continues at coordinate 168,159 of CAKREB010000002.1, read as the reverse complement.
ATATTCGTAACTTCTAATACCATAGCCTTACCAACCCAGCTCTTATCACCTGTTGTTGGAGCGGTAGGACTGTCTACACTTGTAAACTCACCCGTTACACTATTAAAAGTTAAAGTAAATTTATTATCTGCCATTGTCAATTCACCAGTATCTTTATTTACATTGGTGTCTGCTACAGTAATCGCTGTTCCATTAATCTTAAATCCCGCACCAGATGCCTTGTAGGTGCCATCTGCCTGCTTAGAGACAAATACAGACTCTGAGTTTGAATCGTAAATATCTGCTAAAGACACATTGTATACAGAAGAGTTTGCTGCTGATTTCTTAATAGTAAACTTAGCCATATACTCATTACCCATCTGATCAAAAAAACTAAATGTCATAACTTCACCTTTACCGGTTGTAGCGTCTACATCTTCATCATTTGGATCAATGTTTCCGGACATTGTAACGGCACCGGTTGCCTCCGGCTCATAATACATATTATCTGCGCTCATAACTACAAGATCTTTTACCGTATCCTTTACAATGTTTCCATTGCCATCTGCCAGCCATCCCTGAACGGTAGCACCGTTTGTGGTACAGTAAAGGTTACCTGCCTCATCGACATTTAACGCACCTGACTTTGTAAAGCAGGTATCGGTTCCGGAACGTACTACTAAAAAGGATTCTCCATTGATAGCTACATCGAGCGCACGGTTTGTTGTAGAAGGACCACCCTGCTCTGTAATATTTGTTGTGATAGAAGCTACCATAGATCCTAAACCAATCTGCTTTGCATTTGTACCAGCTGTTCCGGTCTGTGCATTAGCACCGGAAGCAGAAGAAATGGTCTGATAAAATGTATCCGAAAAGTTGACACTGCTTGACTTAAAGCCTACTGTGTTTGTATTTGCAATGTTGTTACCAATAACGTCCATTTTGGTCTGATGTGTCTTTAATCCTGCTACACCAGAGTAAAGTGATCTCATCATAATTGAATTACCTCCTTATCAATCGGAATGAAGCCTCAGACTTATCTGTCAGTCAAAGTCTGCGTACTTCCTTGTGAGGTCCGGTACTCTTCATTCCTTAACTAATGACAGCCCCATCAATATTTGTAAATATGGAATCTGTCGCATCTCCTACTGCTGTAATAACGGTGTTGTTCTTGACATTTACTATAAACGCAAGATCATCTACCATCACCAAAGACTCCTGAATTCCTTTTTCCCGCGCCTTTGTCGTGCCGTTTTCCAAGCGTTCCATCTGCTCCGCAGACAGATTAATATTTCTCGTTGCCAGACGATCATTTGCATGCTTTGAAAACTTCAGATTATCAACTTTCTGTTCCTTTGCTTCGGAAAGTACATCCTGAAAAGAAAGCTCTGATTTCGGGGAATTTTTCGTCTTTTGATTATTCTGCAGCAGCTGACTTCTCATCGACTCGATCGATGTATAATTTTTCTGTAAGCGTTGCATTTTCATTCCACCTTTCGCTGCCTTCTATACAGTTGTTTCATCTTTAGATGTATCTGCTGTATCACCGGATTCTGTCGTATCAGCCGAATCCTCTGTGTCTGACTTCTGGATGATTCCCTTGACTTCCAGTGTGACATTCTCATAATCCATCGTCTTATTGGCATCATCAAATACGAAAGCAATCGTATATTTTCCTGCATCGGTTTTAGCAAATGCTTCTCTGTCGATTGTCAATGTACCCTTCTCATACTTCAGATACTTTGTATCGATTGCTGTTGTCTGATTCTGTGAATCCACCAAAACAACCGCAAAGCTTGTAGCCTGATATCCGTTTGAACCAAGATCAACATTTGTAATCTTCACATCCTGCGGATTCTGATGATTGTATGCTAAAGACTGCTTTGCGACAGATGGAATAAATTGAGAAATATAATAGCTTTCATCAATTACCTGTACTACATTTTCATACTCGTAATCCTTGCCATCGATGCAAACATACGCATCTCCATTTTTAATCTTGACACTGTCAACCTTACCGGTGAACTCCTGAATCTCTCCTGTTGTCGATGTCTGACGAACCAGCACGTATTTTCCTGTCAATGTATAAGCAGAGTTGTTTGACATCGTTGTATTCAGGTTTGTCATCTGCTCTAACTCACTAAACTGTGCAAGCTGTGCAACATATTCTGTATTGTCTGTAGGAGATAGCGGATCCTGATACTGCATCTGTGTTACCAATAAACGAAGGAAATCTTCTTTGTCAAGGCTTGAGCCTGTTGTACGCTCTGTCTTCTGTGAGCTTTCTGAAATATCCAAAGAATATTTGCCATTGTTTTCTACTACATCAGCAACTGAACTCATCGTTCTTCCTCCTTTCAAATATAATATTTTTACTTATGCCGTGTAATCAATGCTTCCGCCATTGTCAACCATTACCTGACGGCGCATCTGTTCTGCACTGATCATCTGCTCTGATTCCTCGGAATCATCTGCAATGTCTGCATCATAACGGAAACGGCGCTTTTCCTGCTTTGTAAAATCACCCTGTTCCTGTCCCTCTGACTCTTTGCTATGTTCAAAGCTAAAGTCGGAAATCTGAACATCTACAGACTCTACTTTAAGGTTTTTTGCTTCCAAATTCTCTTTCAATGTGATCATCTGGCTTTCTAATGCCTGCTTTGCCTCTTCTGACTGCACCTGAAATGTTGCTGTCATAACACCCGCCTTAGAAACTACTGAAAAATATACTTTTCCAAGTCTTTCCGGATTAAGCTGCATTTCCATGGTGGTCGTATCTGCATTGATCGAGCGATGAATCTGCTCGCTTACCTGCTTCACAATATCAACCATCTGCTGCATCTTCTGCGTTGTGTTTAACTCAGGCTGTAATAACTGCGCTTCCGGCTGTACATTGCCAAGCTGTTCTGCAAATAACGGTGTTGTCATCTGCTCTGTCGGTGTTTCTGCTTCACTGCTCTGTGAAAAGAACAGATCATCCGATGAAGCATCCTCCAATGCATCACTGCCTGTATCCGGTGTTTCTTCACCTGCTGCTTTTTCGGATACACTCTGTACCAAAACAGGTTCCTCTACAGTCTGCTTTTGTTCACTTACATGATCTGCTGCTGTCATATTACTGTCAGCTGCCAAAGAAGCCGTCTGCTCTGCCTTTCCTGCCACTGCATTTTGCGTAGAAGCATTGTCCTGCGTTACTGTAACAGTAATCGTTTCCTCTAAAGGCTGATCTGCTGTTTCCTGCATCACTTCCTGACTCTGTGCAATCTTCTGATAATCCGAAAGCTCTCCATCCGGAAGAAGCTCATCCAATGCTACCGGAGTGTCTAACACTTCCATCATAGCGGTCAGATCATCTGCATGACTCTGTGCAAAATCATCCAATGCCTGTGTCAGTTCCATAAAGCCTGACATCATCTCTTCATTTGTCAAAAAATCAGTAGCTTCCTGACTGCCACTAAGTGCCATCACAAACTGCTGCAATACATTAGGATTCAGAAGATCCGTAACAACGATTCCCATCATCTGCAATGTAGCATCCATTGTGTCATCATCAATAGAAAGGCTGTCCTTCACAATATCTCTGATTTCCTGTACAACGGTATCAGTCTTTGCAGAATCCACTGTATCGTCTGTCTTGCTCTGATCAAGTGCAGCTTCCTTAGCTATGTCATTCTGCGTCTTTGTGATTGCATCCTGCCGTGAACCGACCAATGACTTGCCATCTGAAACACCCTTGACATCCGCTGCCTGTTTGGAAACTGCGTCTGTCTTATTCTGTGATGCCTGACTGTTGCCAAGATACTGGCCAAACGACTGCGTACTGTTTGCATTAACTACAGTATTGCTCTTTGCTGCTGTAAAGTTATTTGCCGCCTGTACACTTAAATTGACTGCATTTACATTTGCCATTCTTTCACCTCCTCTTTCTTTTTTCCTGTACCAAAGGCACATCTATGTCAACAGCTTATGCTGTAGACAGCTATTTCTTCCCTTTGTTTTTCACTGCTGCAATCTTCTTGGTAATCTGAGCTGCATAGATGCTGTCCAGATTCTGAATGATCTCAGCCGCCTGACTTTCCTTCATATTTTCCAAAATGTCGCAAACAAGGTCAAGATCCTCTGACATTTCTGTCAGGATCTTAGCTGCAGATGCCGGGTCCATGCTCGAATACTGTGAACCAAGCTCCTCTGCTTTTGCAGAATACTGCATCTCATACAATACCTGCTTGTAGATCTTTTCTGCATTGTCCGGCTGTATCTCCTCGTAATACTTTTTGTACTCTGACACATCCGGTGCATTATCTGTAAATACTACCTTTTCGTCAAACTCTTTCACACGCTTCTCAAAGGCGTCCTCATCATCTTTATACTTCTGAAGCTTCTTTACCTCTGCTTCCAAATCTGCAATATAATCTGAATTTGCTGTTGTAGTGCCGGTTTCTGATTCCAATCTCTTTTCCAGCTCCTTGATACGGTCATTTGCCGCTTTCAAAGTATTATACTTATAATTTCCTTCTTCTGCCTGCTGTTCCTCAGAAGCGTCCGGAAGGATTTTGTTGATCACCGGAACATCCTTCAAAACCGGATATAAAACATTACTTCCGATTCCGCCGACATCCAGCTTTACTAAAAATGCAAACACCGCAAGCCAGATCAATATAATAATAATTGCGATCAGCGCCGTAAGCGCTTTGCTTCCACCGCTTTCCTTTTCCTGACCTGTAAACGCTGCCTCGTCTTTATTTTTCCTTGCCATATGCTACTAGTCCTCCCTTTTCTGTGCACTCCGGAAGCGAAAACTTACTAACTCATCAATTTCTTTTCTCTCCTGTGCTTCGATTTCTATCTTAAATTGCTCAAAAGCTTTTTCCTTGAGCTTCTCATATGTCTTTTTTTCCTTCATCGCATTATCTAACTTTTCTCTGGCACGATCCACTCTTTCCTGCTGTTGCTTAATCACAAATTTCTGCACATTGATCGTATATTTTGCGTGTTCCACACAATTTTCCAGATCCTTAATCTCCCGCACATCCAGAGTATCCTGCACGGCACCTTTGAGCCTTTCCTGATAAGCCTCTTTCTTTGCTATAAGTACCTCTAGCTTCTTTTCTTCCTCCCGAAGCTTTGCTGCCTCCAGTCCATACTCTGCTTTCGCCTGATCCTCCAGCTTTTCCTTGATGGACAGAATGCTTTGCATTTTAAAAATAAACTTTGCCATCTTTATTCAAACTTTCTTTTTCTTGACATATCGCCAGACAACACTCCGAAGTTTCTACTCTTTTCTTCTCTCATTCAGGCTTCATCGGCATTTTCTGACTGTGCTTCTGAACCCTCCTGAAAAATTGCCATAAGCTTATTTATTATTTCGTCATAATCGTACTTATCATAAACATCCTGTATCAAAAAATCGTTTACTTCGTCTATTTTTGATAGTGCGAAATCAATATTTTTGTTGGAACCGGGCTTATAAGCTCCGATATTAACCAGATCTTCCGCCTCAGCATACGTTGCCAGTACATTTTTTAACTGACCGCTTGCCTTTTTATGTTCCTTTGTCACAATGCTGCTCATAACACGCGAAATACTTTGTAACACATCAATAGCCGGATAATGATTTTTCTGTGCGATCTTACGGTTTAGCATGATATGACCGTCCAAAATACTTCGTGCCGTATCTGTAATCGGCTCGTTAAAGTCATCACCGTCTACTAATACGGTATACAGCCCTGTAATAGAGCCTTTATCCGAACGGCCTGCCCTCTCTAAAAGCTTTGGCATCTCAGCATAAACGCTTGGTGGATATCCTCTGGAAACCGGTGGTTCCCCGGAAGCCAGACCAATCTCACGCTGTGCCATCGAAAAACGCGTCAGGGAATCCATCATCAAAAGAACATCCTTCCCCTGATCTCTAAAATATTCTGCGATCGCTGTCGCTGTCTTTGCCGCTTTATTACGAATAAGAGCCGGTTTATCTGAGGTTGCCACTACGACAACAGAACGCTTCATGCCTTCCGGTCCCAGATCGCGCTCGATAAATTCGCGAACCTCTCGACCACGCTCACCGATCAGAGCGATCACATTGATATCAGCCTTCGTATTTCTTGCAAACATTCCAAGAAGGGTACTCTTACCGACACCACTTCCCGCAAAAATCCCAATACGCTGTCCCTTGCCGACTGTAATCAGTCCATCGACTGCCTTGACACCTAACGGCAGCACCTGATCAATGATCTCTCTTGTCAAAGGATCGGGCGGATCTGCTTCTACAGAATAACCCGGAAGATTGCCAAGCTCCGTATGGTCAATTGGATTTCCCAGACCATCCAGAGTTTTTCCAAGAAGCTCATCGCCAACCTTTACCTTTAAAGGGGCATTTGTATTTTCTACACGGCTTCCCAGTCCAACGCCTGCTGTCTGGTCGTAGGGCATCAGTAAAACTCTGTCGTCACGAAATCCAACAACCTCTGCATGAATAACCTGATGTGTGTCCTTAGTGATAATCCTGCACAGATCATTCATTTTCGCTGCAGGACCGATTGACTCAATCGTCAATCCTACTACCTTTGCCACCTTGCCGAGTCTTTTTTCATAGGATTGTTCTAAAAGCATATTATATTTTGATAAATCAATATCCACCATACAGATACGCTCCTCACTTTCCAAGCGGTTTTCCGCCTAATATGTCAGCATCTTAATATGTTCTTCCAGATTCTGCAGCTGGGCATCCAGACTACAGTCTATAATCTTGCTGTCCGTTTCGATAATGCACTGATTTTCTTCTAAGCTTGCATCCTCAACGATTTCAAATTCCTCTACCTCTTTTGCAATCATCTTGAAGGTAGCTTTCTTTGCCGATACACGTCCCATGTCCTCTTTGGAAACGCGAATAGAAATCCGTTTCGTTTTTTCCAGATTCTTAATGGCGTTTCCGATCAGATATAAAATAACATCCTTCTTATCCTCACACACAACACCTGTCAGCTTTTTAACCAGTCCTACCACCAGATTCGCAAAATACGGCTCCAGATTTTTTTCCTGCTCCTCCAGCTCTAAAAAGCGCTTGTCATATTCCTCCTGCAGTTCTTCCTGCATTTTGCCAAGTATGAGCTGCGCCTGAACGTTACCTTCCTCTCTTCCCTGTTGTTCTCCCTCTGCGCGGGCCTGCTCGCGGATTGCCTCTGCCTCTGATTGTGCCTGTGCAACAATCTCTTCTGCCTGACTTTTGGCATCTGCCAGAATCTCATCCTGCTTTTCTTTCATTTCATTGGAGAGCTTTTCTCTTTCCTGACTAACAACATCGTCCATCGAAATAACAGAAAGACCATCCTGATAACTTTCCTCTGGATTTTCTTCATCCATATCAGTAGGCTGCTCATCAAAGTTTTGAAAGGAAAACTCTTGCAGCTTTTCCTCTTTGTCATAAATATTCGGAATAAATTTTTCTACCTTCTCATCCGAATCAATAGTTCGTACTTTGGAAGGGTCTACATTAAAATAAACAGACTTAATCAAATTAGACAACGATCTCGTCACCTCCACCTCTGGAGATAATAATTTCTGCAGAATCCTCTAACTTACGGATAATATTAACAATCTTCTGCTGTGCTTCCTCAACATCCTTCATACGGACAGGACCCATAAAGTCCATATCCTCTTTGATCATCGTAGCCAGTCTTGAAGAAAGGTTACTAAAGATCAAATTCTGTACTTCTTCATTTGATCCCTTCAGCGCAACCGCAAGCTCATTATTATCTACCTCACGAAGCACACGCTGTACGGAACGGTCGTCCAAAGACAAGATATCCTCGAATACGAACATCTTCTTGCGGATCTCGTCTGCAAGCTCCGGATCTTCGATTTCCAGACTCTCCATAATATGTTTTTCTGTTCCACGGTCTACAGTATTTAAGATCTCTACGATAGAGTCCACACCACCGACAACCGTGTAATCCTGATTGACAAGCGAAGAAAGCTTCTGTTCCAATACCTTTTCCACCTCTTTGATCACATCCGGCGATGTTCTATCCATCTGTGCAATACGCTTTGCAACATCTGTCTGTTTATCCGGCGTAAGAGCTGATATGATTGCAGATGCCTGTCCGGATGGCAGATATGATAAGATTAAAGCGATTGTCTGCGGATGCTCATCCTGAATAAAGTTCAACAGCTGGCTGGCATCTGCCTTTCTTACAAACTCAAACGGACGAACCTGCAATGATGCTGTCAGCTTTCCGATTACATCCTTTGCACGCTCTGCACCCAAAGATTTTTCCAGAAGGTCTTTTGCGTAAGCGATACCACCCTCGGCAATATACTGCTGTGCAAGACATACCTCGTAAAATTCATCTAATACCGCATCCTTCATTGCCGGTGATACGCTGCGGGTATTTGCAATTTCCAAAGTTAACTGCTCTATCTCATCTTCTTTCAAATGCTTAAACACATTTGCAGATTTTTCAGGTCCTAAGGCAATCAGTAATATCGCTGCCTTTTGGACTCCGCTAATTTCCTCCGACTTAGCCATAACTTAACCATCCTTTCCATCTAATCCCACACCGTATGGAAGTTTTCTTCCTATACGATTCCTATATTCTAAGAAGTCCACCGCTATCCGTTTCACGTGGGTAACGGTGGATGATTTTTACTACATATCCCATTCGTCATTGAGCCAGTTACGTAAAAGCTGTGCGACCGCCTCCGGATTTTCATCAACAAACTTCTCAATCATCTTTCTAGTTTCAGACTTATCACTAAACTCAATATCATCAAGCGACTGATTCTCCTTCGTCGTTGCAAGCAGCTGTTCGACGGAAAGCTCCGGTTCTTCCTCGGATACCTTAACCGGTGCTGTACCACGGATTACAACATAAATGAGCAGTGCAATAATCAATACTGCCAAAATAATCATCAGATAATCTGAAAGTGTTCTTCCGGTATCTGCTTTTGCTACAAACTTAGGAACTTCATACGCCATGACAGAAATCTTAGAAACATCCACACCAGATGCCATAGCAATATTGTCTAATTCCGCCTGTGTCAGAGTGATTGGCTTTCTGGCACTGTTTGCTGCAATAAATTCATCAAATGTCATATTATCCAATGTGCCGTCTTTTTCCAAAGCAGCCTCATCATAAACCTTATACTGCAATGCAACGATACCAAGTGATGAATCATCATACTCGATTGCCGGTGTTTCCTGCTTGATATTTTCAATCGTCTCATCTGTCAAAAGATCCTGCAGCCTCTGAATCTTCAAACTCGAAGAGGAATTCGAACCATCCTGAATAACATAGTCTGTATCGTCATCATTAGAAGCAGTCCCTGGCTCACCACCCGAACCGCTTCCGCCTTCTGACTCATATGAATAGAAGTTCGTAGGATAACCATACTCGCGACCGTCTGCAACAGAATATTTCTTTGTCAAAGTTTCCACTTTGTTCATATTGAATCGAATACCCTGCGTACCAACCTGAACATCATCATAGCCGCTCTTTACCATCAGCTTGGTAATGTTCGAGGCAATATTATTTCGAAGCTTTTCACAATATTCCGTAGAGCCTCCGGCAATGCTTCCACCAAGCGAATCAGAGGTTGCCCCATTATAAACACAAGTTCCCTCCGAGTCATTGATAATAACATGATCTGTATCCGTGCCAACTGTGTTTGCAAGCCAGCCAGCCAATGCTTCCGCAGTATCAGAAGTCAGATCCTTTTTCTTTGCCTCATCTACCGTGATCAATGCAGTGATTGATGTCTTCTCTTCTTCATCCAGTACACTGTAGGTCTGTTCCGGTACGTCGATAAATACCTTTGCATCATCGATGAAAGAATACTGCGCAAGACTCTTTTGAATCTCACTTTGCAAAGCAAGTACCCTCTTTTGTGACTTCTCGCTCTCTGTGGTAGACATGGAATTGTCAAACGCCTTGTCCCATGTGTATCCGGTATCAACCAGATTATTGTCGCTCATGGTATACAACGCATTGGTCATATCTCCCTTTTGAACGTATAAAGTCAGACCATCGTTCGATGCCTTATAAGAAATCCCCTGATCATCTAACGCTTTTGCCATAGTGTTTGCATCATCCAACTTACTGAACTCCTGAAACTTGACATAGGTTGGTCTGGACGCAAGATACGCTGCCACACCGATCAAAACCAGCACCACACAAACGACCGCAATTATGATTGTCTTTTGCTTGCTGGAATATTTTTTCCAAAATTCCACTATCCTTGTTGGAATTTCTTTCAATCTCTCCTGCATAACATACTCCCTTAGTATTTTTCGTTTTTTATGTAAAGGATAACATAGTAATTATCCTAAGCAGTCTGCTAGAACTGCAGATTCATCAATTCCTTATATCCTGTCATGAACGCATCTCTGACTGCCACTGTATACTGCAATGACACATTTGCCTTCTGCTGTGCGATCTGCAGATCATGAATATTATCTGACTCGCCCATAGCATACTTAATTTCTTCTTCCTCAGCAGCATTGCTGTATGCGTTTGTTTCATTTACTAACTGAATTGCAGAATCCAAAACATTTCCAAATGCACTTTTCTTATCCTGCTCATCGATCAACAAAGAGTCCGACTCAGTCGCAAGTGATGACGTGATCGTCGGTGTCTGAAATTGAAATAAAGAATCAAGATTGACATCTGATAAAGATGAGATATTCATATAATTTTCTCCCCCTAAATAATATGTATTCTTTGCATTTTATGATTATTTTCCGATTTCCAGTGCCTTTAACTGCATATTTTTCGATGCATTAAACGCTGTGACATTTGCCTCATAGGAACGGCTGGCATCAATCATGTCTGTCATCTCGGTAACTGTATTTACATTCGGATATGTAACATAACCGTTTTCATCTGCATCCGGATGAGAAGGATCATACACCATACGGCATTCTGTTTCATCATCTTCAATGATATTGGTTATCTTTACACCTTTTCCAACACATCCTTTTGTGCCCAATAAAACCTCATCAAAAGACGGATATCCTTTTTCCTGAAAGATTACAGATTTTCTTTTGTAAACATTTCCATCTGCATCTCTTGTCGTATTTACATTTGCTATATTTTCAGAAATAATATCCAATCTTGTTCTCTGTGCAGTCATACCTGACGCACTAATATCCATGCCTGAAAAAACTCCCATAATCTGCCTCCATTCTCTCTATTAGCTTCCTGCTGTCCTGTCACTTTATGATCAGCTTGTCCTCATAACAGACTTTAATCTGTTAAATTCCTGTGAAACGGAATCTAACATTGTATAATACTTAATCTGGTTCTTTGCCAGTTCTGAATTTTCTGTATCAACATCTACGTTGTTGCCATCCAGACGATAGCTTACCGTTGCATAATCTGTATATGTCGTACCATTCAGGCTGTCCAGATCTGCATCTGCCACTTCATCATCTAAAGAATCCGTATATCCTACTTCGTTCATCAGATAATCTTCAAACTGGACATCCTGGCGCTTAAACCCCGGTGTGTCTACATTTGCAATATTATTTGATATTACGGAATTTCTTGTCCAGCTTGCATCACAAGCTTTTCCTAATACATTTATGTAATTAAATGCTCCTGAACCTGTCATTCACAAAAACTCCTTTCTATTACCACTCTCTATGCATATAAATTCTCAAAACTGCATAACTCACCTATTCATATAAATATAATTATAGAGAAATTCAGATAAATTACAAGGGAAAATCTTAAAAAAACATAAAAAAAGAAACGCTTTTTTCGTCTCTTTTTTTAAAAATACCGTATTTTCCATGCTTTAGCACAGTTTCAAAAAGAATACAATATCACCTGTTTACATACATTTTTCGCCATTTTACTATAACAGACTAGGCTAAACTCTTCGCGATCAGCTCGTAGGAGAACAGATCGTTCACAATACAGACTGTCGTTCCTTTCATACCGGATGATCTTGTCTGAATGATGCCGGCACTCTCACACTTTTTCAGTGCATTAACAATAACCGAGCGGGTAATTCCTACTCTGTCTGCCAGACGGCTTGTAACTAAGATTCCTTCTTTTCTGCCATCCAGTTCATTCAAAACTTCTAAGACTGCTTTGATCTCAAGCTTAGAAAGTGTCTTGACTGCTGCCATCACATCATGCTCTTTATGCTGCTCTTCTGATATCTCTTCCGATTCTGCTCTCTGCATGGCAAGACCGATCACCGTGGTTCCATATTCCGTCAAGATAATATCATCAATAGAAAAAGATGGCTGCTGCCGATACACGAACAATGTTCCCAGACGGATCCCTGCCATACTGATCGGCGAGATCATTGCCTCATACTCCTCCACATTTTCAAAAGAAAATCCCAATGTAAGAAGGTTGACATTTTCTTTTGTCGACAAGATATTCATAAACCTCTCCTGCAAGGTCGGCTCAAGATAATCTCCATACTTTACATCTGCTAACTGTGGAATAACTGAAATTTCCTGTCTTTCCTTTAGTCCGAGTACTTTTCCCTTTCTGCTGACTAATACTACATTCACCTCTAAAGTTCTTGACAATTCCCTGCAAAAATCCGTAAAATCAATTTTTTCTGATGCCTGCTCATTTAGCAGACGGTTGATCATTCTTGTCTTATCCAGTAGTTCTAAACTCATATCTTATACCTGCATTCTTTCACTTATTCATTCGTAGTTTTCTTTCTCTCTTTTTCCTTCGCTTCTACATAACCGCATTGCTCATCCATACACACAAGCTTGTTTCCCTTTTCTACCATTGGACCTCCACATTCCGGACACTTCTTTACCGATGGCTTCTGCCATGACATAAAGTCACAATCCGGATAGCTGATACAGCCGTAATACCTTCTTCCTTTTTTCGTCTTCCGGATCACCAGATCCTCTCCGCACTTTGGACAAGGAACACCAATCTTTTCCAGATAAGGCTTTGTATTGCGACACTCCGGAAATCCCGGACAAGCCAGAAACTTTCCATGCGGACCATACTTAACCACCATGTTTCGCCCACACTCTTCACAGATCACATCTGTCACTTCATCCTCAATCTTAACTTCCTCCAACTCCTTTTCTGCAGCCACAACAGCTTCATGCAGATCAGGATAGAAGTTTTCGACTACCGTTTTCCACTTAACAGATCCATCCTCCACGCGATCCAAAAGTCCTTCCATATATGCTGTAAAGTTTACATCAACAATGCTGGCAAATGACTTTTTCATGATAGAATTGACAACTTCACCTAATTCTGTAATATATAAGTTCTTTTGTTCCTTTGCCACATAGCGTCGGTTAATGATCGTTGAAATCGTTGGCGAATAGGTACTTGGACGTCCGATTCCCAGCTCCTCCAGTGTCTTTACCAAAGATGCCTCCGTAAAATGAGCCGGCGGTTGTGTAAAATGCTGTTTTTTCTCAAACTCGCCTGCTAAAAGTTCTGTTCCTACCGCTAACTTCTTAGATAACACTTTTTTATCAATCTTATCCTCATCCGTCTGATAAATGGAAAGATAACCCGCAAACACAACCTTTGATGCCGAAGAAGTGAAGCGATACTTATCCGTATCAATCTTAACTGTCGTAGTTGCATACTTTGCCGGTGCCATCCGGCTTGCCAAAAAACGTTTCCAGATCAGCTGATACAGTCTGAAATGATCACGTGATAAAGAATCCTTTACCATAGCCGGTGTCAACTCTACATAGGTCGGTCGGATTGCCTCATGTGCATCCTGAATCTTTTTATTCGTCTTTTCTTTCTTCTCTGAAGCGGCCTGATAGTCAGCACCGTAATTTTCCTCAATATAGTCATGTGCCATCTTCTTTGCATCATCAGAAATTCGCGTAGAATCTGTACGAAGATATGTAATCAGACCGATCGTTCCTCTTCCTTTTACCGCTACACCTTCATACAAGCCCTGTGCCAGACGCATCGTCTTCTGTGTTGAAAAGTTCAGACTTTTTGCGGCTTCCTGCTGTAATGTACTGGTTGTAAATGGCAACGGACTCTTTTTCACGCGCTCTGTTTCTTTCAGATCAGATACTTTGAAAGAAGATTTCTTTAATTCCTTTATAATATTATTAAGCTGCTTTTCTGACTCGATTGTCAGCTTCTTATCCTTTGTACCATAAAAATCTGCTATAAGCGGCTTTTTCTCACCTGACACACCAAATTCACCGGTCAGTGTCCAATATTCCTTTGAGATAAATGCATTGATCTCCTCTTCTCTGTCTGCAATGATACGAAGAGCTACAGACTGCACACGTCCTGCACTCAGTCCTCTCTTTACCTTTGCCCACAGCACAGGACTGATCTGATAACCCACCAGACGATCCAACACACGGCGTGCCTGCTGTGCATCCACCAGATTCATGTCTATCTGACGTGCCTGCTTGATTGACTGCTTTACCGCATTTTTTGTAATTTCATTGAATGTAATTCTGCTTGCATTCTTGCCTTCTAACTTCAATGCAGCAGCAAGATGCCATGAAATCGCTTCCCCCTCACGGTCCGGGTCAGTTGCAAGATAAATCTTATCTGCCTTTTTTACTTCTCGCCTAAGTTTAGCCAAAAGCTCACCTTTTCCGCGAATCGTAATATATTTGGGTTCAAAGTCATTTTCTACATCAATTCCCAGTTGGCTTTTTGGCAAATCCCGCACATGCCCATTCGACGCAACAACCTCATATGAGCTTCCTAAAAATTTTTTTATTGTTGTCGCCTTTGATGGAGACTCCACAATTACCAGATTTTTTGCCATTTCATTACCGCCTTTCAAACCGTTACTAGTGTCTGATTCTCGCAGAACACCACCCTATAATTTTATGATATAATAATTATTTCCTACTACCTGCACCAGATTTTTCTCCTGCAGGGAAGCCATGCACTGTAGCACATCGGACAACTCCAAACCTGTTTCTTCTATTATCTGTGCGACATGTATCGGCTCCAAACTTAAAATAGCATACACTATTTCTTCCGTGGTTTCAAGCATCTCCTTTGATTTTTTCTTTCTTTCGACGACATCCTCATCAAAAAACAATCCCAGTCCGTCTAAAATATCTTTTGTTTTTGTCACAAGACATGCTCCATTTTGAATCAGCTTATTACTGCCTGCATAGCTTGTATCTGTAATCTTTCCGGGTATCACAAAAATGTCCTTTCCCTGCTCTAAGCCTAACTCTGCTGTGATCAGGGAACCGCTTTTTTCCCGTGCTTCAATTACTAAAATGCCATCTGCAAATGCACTGATCAGCCTGTTTCGCATAGGGAACTGATACGGAAGCGGTGGTGTCTTCATGGGAAATTCCGTAAAAACTCCTCCATATTCCTGCATCTGCATAAATTCTTCGATATGTTGTCTGGGATAGCAGATATCAATTCCTGTTCCAAGCGCGCTGTACGTTCTTCCGCGCACAGTTGCTAAGACACCTCTCTGCGCAGAAATATCAATTCCACGCGCCATTCCACTAATAACCTGTATTCCATTTTCAGCAAGCTCCCTGCCAAACTTTCTAGCAAGCTGTATACTCTCACGTGATGCATCTCTTGCACCTACCACTGCCACACACGGAATCTCTGCTTTCGGAAGGTTCCCGCGAAAAAAGATTCCAAACGGCTTATCCGGTATATGACGCAGCTTGTCCGGATAAGCCGTTTCCGGCAGACACACAAAATGAATGCCGTTTTTTAGCATCTGATTGTAACTTTTTTCCACCTCAGCTAAATTCCTGCTTTCTATCAGCTTCTGCTTTTTCTTACTTTTCTCTGTAAAAAGTCCTTCTAGCCGCTCCTTATTTGCATAAAAAATTTCCTTTGGTGTGTCAAAATGCTCCAAAAGATGTGCTATCGTCTTTCTCCCTATCTGTGGAATATTGCAAAGCCAGAACCAAAATAATTTTTCCTGTTCCAATCTCACATACCCCCTTCACTTCCCCAATACTTTTTGTCGATCATGCGGTAGCAGACTGCTTCCGACACATGCTCCTTCGTAATCTTTTCGGCACCGGCAAGGTCAGCAATCGTTCTGCTGACTTTTAATATCTTATGGTACACTCTGGCACTAAAATCCAGCTTAAAAAACGCTTCCTTTAAGTATTCTTCTGCATCCTTTTGTAAAAGGCAGTACTTTTCGATTCTGGAAGGAGTCAGCTGCGCATTGTGAAAAATCTCTTCCTTCTCATAGCGTTTTTGCTGTATCTTCTGCGCCTCCACTACCCTGCACCGGATACTTTCTGACGACTCATTACTTTCTTTTTGTTTTTTCTGAAAGTCTTCATATACAAGTGGCAGCGTTTCTACACAGATGTCCATTCTGTCTAACATCGGCTGGCTTATCTTATTCAAATAGTTTTTAATCTGCTGTTCTGTGCAATGGCACCTTCTTTTGTCCGGATAAAACCCACAGCGGCATGGATTCATGGCAGCTACTAACTGACATCTGGCCGGATAACGGTAGTTTCCATCCATTCGGTTTACCGTAACATAGCCATCCTCCAAAGGTTGTCTAAGTACCTCTATCGTCTGTCTTTGAAACTCTGCCAGCTCATCTAAAAAGAGTACACCTCCGCTTGCCAGACTTACTTCCCCGGGCTTTGGAAATCTGCCACCGCCAACGAGAGCCGCCTGTGTGATCGTGTGATGTGGTTCCCGAAAAGGTCTTCTTTTCACAAAGGGAGTCTTTTCGGATAATCTGCCTGCCACACTGTAAATTTTAGAAATCTCCATCTGCTCCTCAAACGCAAGCTCCGGCATAATTCCCGGAATCCTCTTTGCTAACATGGTCTTTCCCGAACCGGGCGGTCCGATCATCAGAAGATTGTGCATACCGGATACCGCTACCTCTATGGCACGCCGCACATGTCCTTGTCCATTTACTTCACAAAAGTCTGATATATCCTCCCTTTCTGTTACGGCACACTCTGTCCTTTCCTGCTCACACAAAGATTCCTTTTCTAGCATCGCAGCAAGCTCTCTTAAATCGGATACGCCGATTACATGCATCCCGCGCACAACGCCAGCTTCTGAAACATTTTCTTTCGGCACCACGCAATATGTGATTCCATGCTCATACGCCGTATATACGCGCGGTAATATTCCATGAACCCCTTTTATCTTTCCTTCTAAACTCAGTTCCCCTATAAAAAGTATCTTTTTGATAAATTCCTGTGAAAAATAGCCGAATGCAGTCAATACCGATACTGCAATGGCAAGATCGTAGCCTGTCCCATCCTTCCGGATATCCGCAGGCGATAGATTAATGGTTATCCTCTTCGGTGGAAAACGATAGCCGGCATTTTTCATGCCGATCTGAACGCGTTCTCTTGCTTCCTTTACCTCCGATGACAAAAAACCAACCAAAGAAAATCCAGGCAGACCATCTGAAATGTCTGCCTCGACCTGAATGATACATCCTTCAATTCCCTGAACGGATGCACAATATGATACACTATACATACTTGCTCCTCTCCGTCATAAAAGGAGCCCCCGATTCGTATATTTTATTACATTTGTCTTAAAAAGTCAATTCGTTTTTACAGCAAACGGACTATGCTGATATAAACTCATACAAAAGTCTGCCGTGACTTTCTAACCTGGTCTTAAAGCGCACCAATCATTTGTCTAAAAACTTTTTCAGTTCTTCCATAAAGGTGCTGACATCCTTAAATTCTCTATAGATAGAAGCAAAACGGACATAAGCAACCGCATCTAACTTTTCCAGATAGTTCATGACCAGTTCTCCAATGTCACTGCTCTTGATCTCCCGTACTTCGAGATTAAAAACTTCTGCCTCTACATGGTCCACCAAAGCATTCATCTGTGTTACAGATATCGGACGCTTGTGGCAGGAGCGAAAAACTCCCCGTTCAATCTTTGCGCGGTCATATGGTTCTCTGGAAAGATCCTTCTTGATCACGACAAGCGGAATCGCCTCCACTTTTTCATATGTGGTAAAACGCTTTCTACACTGATCGCACTGTCTTCTTCGTCTGATCGAACTTCCTTCATCTGCCGGTCTGGAATCAATTACTTTCGTATCTTCTTTTCCGCAAAATGGACACTTCATATCTTACCTCGCTTTCGGTATCTTCTGCATCTTTGTTCTCATATGTTCCATTATATCAATTGTCGGTAAAAATGCAAGATTCACCATTCACACTTGTGAAGACACTTTTCCATATCCACTTCGACTAAGATCACGTCTGCACCGATCCGCTGCACATCGCAATAAGGAATGATATACTCATGATCTCTTCCTAAAATTCCAAATACCTTGCAGGGGCCCGGAATGATCAACGAACAAATTCGCCCTGTTTTTACGTCAAATTCTATATCGCATACATTTCCAAGCTTCTCCCCATCACATACATTGATCACTTCTTTTTCTCTAAGCTCACATAAACGCATTGATTGCTCCACCGCTCTTTTTTACCATCTTATGAAAAGTCAACGCAGATAATTCCTCATGGACTGCAATGCTTTCTTTTCCAGACGACTGACCTGCGCCTGTGAGATCTGGATTTCCTGTGCCACCTCCATCTGCGTTTTCCCCTCAAAATAGCGAAGTGTGATGATCTTATGTTCCCGCGTGGATAAACGATCTATCGCTGCTTTTAATGATATCTCCTCTATCCAGCAGTCCTCCCTGTTCTTTTTGTCGCTGATCTGATCCATAATATGAATGGTATCTCCACTCTCGCCATAGACCGGCTCATACAGTGAAACCGGATTTTGAATCGCATCTAACGCCAATACGATATTTTCTGCCGGCACATCAATACGTCTGGCAATCTCATCAACGGTAGGCTCTCTGTCCTTCTCCTTCATCATTGCTTCCTTTGCATAGATTGCCTTATATGCAGTATCCCGAACAGACCGGCTCACATGAATACTGTTATTGTCCCTTAAATACCGCCTGATTTCGCCTATGATCATCGGTACGGCATATGTGCTAAACTTTACATTCATCGTGGTATCAAAATGATCTATTGATTTCATCAGCCCGATGCAGCCAATCTGAAACAGATCGTCAATATTCTCACCGGAGTTTGAAAACCTTTGAATGATGCTTAAAACAAGCCTTAAATTTCCTTTGATAAACTGTTCTCTTGCCTCTTTATCTCCCTGTTGTATCTTTTCAAAAAGCTGCTTTTTTTCTTCGTCTGTAAGGAGCGGTAACTTCGATGTATTGACTCCGCAAATCTCTACTTTATACATTGCCATGACATTTTCTCCTTCAGCCATTATTCCTATAAAGTAGGATTCACTATTTCGTTTGAATTATACCTGCTCCATTTTAAGAATTTCTTTTTTTAAGCGCTTCATAATTTTCTTTTCCAGGCGTGAAATATAGGATTGGGAAATCCCCATCATATCTGCTACTTCCTTTTGCGTTCTCTCTTTCCCTCCATTTTGGTTGATTCCAAAACGAAGCTCTATGATCTCACGCTCCCGTTCGTTTAGTTTGTCTAAAGCCATGCGAAGCAGACGTTTATCTACTTCCTCTTCCAGATCCTTTGAGATCACATTTTCATCCGTTCCCAAAATATCTGACAGTAAAAGTTCATTTCCATCCCAGTCTACGTTTAACGGTTCATCAATCGATACCTCATAGCGTATCTTGTTGTTTCTTCTCAAATACATTAAAATTTCATTTTCAATACATCTGGAAGCATACGTTGCCAGTTTTATATTTTTAAGAGGATTAAAGGTGTTGATCGCCTTAATTAATCCAATCGTCCCAATAGAGATCAGATCCTCTACCCCTATCCCGGTATTGTCAAACTTTTTTGCTATGTATACAACCAGTCTTAAGTTATGCTCGATCAGCCTGCTTCGGGCTTCCTGATCCTGTGAACCTCCAAGCTTTTGTAAAATTTCTTTTTCTTCCTCCGCCGTAAAAGGTGCCGGCAATATTTCCGCCCCACCAATATAATGAATCTCGCCTGCTCTCTGTGGCCAGAACAGCCCGCGAAATTCCGGCATGATCCGAAACTGAAATCTGTTTGCCATAGATATCTTCAGCATTTTTTCCTCCATTCTGCCTGATAAGGCCTATGTGATATTTAAGATCATCTGTATTCTTTGATGGTCACTCAGATTACCGCTTACTGCGGCAAGCACTTTCTTTTTGCAGATGCCATCTGAAATCTGAATACAGTCCAGCCGATACGCCTCTAACAGTCCGTTTCCACCGATAGATGAATACGGTATCAGTATCGGATGCTGCGTGCTTTTTAACATAAGCTTCTGTGCTAACTTTTCCGATATGATCACCACACCTTCCCCTGTATACGGACTCACCAGTTGATTGCCGGTATCATATAGCGCTTTGACACTGACCTGTATTCCACGGTGCTTAACTGTTACTGTTTTCATGCTTTTGCATTCCTGCCCCTGTAGGATCAACTCCCACCGTAAGAAATAAAACAATACCATCAAAACAGCAACCGCTCCGATGATCCAGAAGATAGAATGACAATGCACAAGACACCCCGAAAAGCTCCGCAGTAAAATGCCACGCATTGCATAAATCACTCCACCGGTAAAAAAAGTCAAAAACAAAAAGCAGATATAATCTCCTGCCCACACAGACCATCCTTCTTTTCCATAGGCGCCCCGTAAGAAAAGACCAATCTGTATGATAGCAGCAAAAAGCTGCCATAGAACATATTTCCACCAGATATATGTAACCAAAACAGTTCCTGCCGCGCATAGTGCAGACCAAAGAACATAACGCATAAAACGACATTTTTTCTGCCGGATCAGAGCAGTTGCCATAATCAGAAATAAATTCATGATCAAGTTCAGAATGAAGTATACATCAGCATAAAATTGCATTTTCATGTAAGTTTACCTTCCTCCTGACCGCCCTTTTTCTCTATCACGACTTTCTACTCCCACAAAAAGCCGGGCCATGATTTTCTATTTCTTTTGATTGTTTCCAGACACAAGTATAACGAATCTATATTGCGAAAAGTGTCAAAAAAGCGTAGGAAAACAAAAGAGTCATATTCTGTCTTTCGACAAGAAATATGACTCTTTCGATTCCTTTATGCATAAAAATACATCATATTAACTGAATACCTGCTTCGATATGACATCCTTTCAAAGAAGATAACAGCCTATTTTGTCTTTGTCTTAGCAAGAGAAGTATCCTGATATAACAGGGCATTGCTCTCCCCTAAAACAGTTCCGCCATCTGACTGTATCTGAACTAAAAAGGCATTCGGAATATCTTCTAAAGATTCCTCTGAGGAAGATGAGGTATCAGAGGATGCTTTTTCTTCACTGTCTTTATCCTCTTCGTCTGTATTTACTTCTACCTCTTCTAATATCTGAATATGATGAGAATCAATCCACTGGGTGGATATTTCATCGCCATCAAACAGCACATGTGCATACGGCGTGAAATTATCACCCGTCAGAAGATATCCTTCCTCATTTTTCGTAACATCCGTAAGCTGAATTGGTTTTGTTCCCATCAAAAGCTTTGTCGGCTGATATGGCTTCTGACCATTATATGCGTAGTTTTCACCATAAAGCATATCATATTCCAACAGCTTGAGTTCTTCATGATAGGACTTGGTACGCCACTTGGCATTTTGGTGGAATTTTGTAATATTTCCCTCCTGAATGCCAATTTTTTCTAAAACTTCCGAATAAAGCTGATATGCTATCAGATTCTTTTCTGTCTTTTTTAGTCCCATGTTATCCCAGACGATATACTGTGTCTGGTATAAGTTCGAATCCTTTAAATCTTCTTTTTTAATATCCAGACTAGGCAAATGATCACCGTAAAGCACAAGGATCGTATCCTCTTTTCTGCGTTCTAACGCAGTCACCAAATCCCCGATCATCTGATCGACCTCGTACAATTGATTGACATAATACTGATAAGACTCCTGTAAGCTCTCATCCGGCACGCTCTTTACCTGAATCGGTGCATCCTTATCCACCTCAAAGCCCTGATATTTTCCATGACTCTGCACGGTAATACCAAGCGTAAAATCCGGCCCCTCCGTAGAATCTAACGTTTTTAATATCTCTCCTGTCAGGATTCTGTCTTTCTTCCAGCCATTTGGATTATCCTCTAATCCGTTCATAAATTCCATTGAAGTAAATGTGTCAAAACCAAGATTGGCAAACACTTTATTTCTGCCATAGAACGTGCCCTCATTGTTGTGGACACAATGGCTCTTATAACCGATATTCTTAAGGTCATAACAGATACTTTCCGATGTCGTATCACGCAGAATCGTCTTATACGGATATTCCGATGTTCCAAAATCTCTCTGGCTCATGCCGGTAAGTACTTCAAACTCTGTATTGACCGTACCGGCACCAACGGTAGGCACCGTCAAAAGTCCGTGCGAATACTCCTTTTGCAGCTTATGAAAATTCGGCAGTGCATCTGTTGATAGCTTTAATGCCTTAAGCTGATCCACATCAAAAAAGGACTCTAACTGGATAAATATAATATTGGGCTTTTTGCTCGCCTGCGTCCTCTGTGACTTCAGATTGTCTAAAACAGCATCCACACTCTCTTTGCTGTAGTCATCCGGCTTGCTGATACCGGTGTCCAAAATACTGTTTGTAAAGCAATAAACAAAGCCATAATTTTCATATGCTTCGGAAATATTCGTATAGTTAGTTGCCAAAGCCTGTACGGAATTGCTCTGATGATGCAGAAAAAAGATAGAAAATGCAATCAGGGAGACTACAATCCCTGACACGATCAACTTCTTCTGCGTCGTATGTGTATGCTTTGGTGCCTTCCGATAAAGACACACGATCGATACCAATACCACGATCACTGCAAAAAAGATCATGGCAATATTTAATGCATTCAGATAATGACCTGACACGCTGATCGCACTTTCTAACAATGTAATGTCTACTGCCGAAAACGGTGTCACACGAAAATGCAGGATGACAAAATTAACAATTCCAAATATCAGCCATACCGCTGATATCGTTGTAAACACAAAAATCTCGCGCTTGAAAAATAATGCGATCGATACTGTAAGCATAATAATCAGAGTATTGAATATAAATAATGGCGGCCGTTCGATCATATAGGAAATACATCCAACGACCGACTTGCGGTTTAACGATTCAATGATCAGTTCCAATAACACCGGTATTCCAATATAACGCAGTGCATATTTTAAATACTTATACCATTCCTTCTTATCTTTCATTGCTTTTCCCCTTTTTATCCCTTAGCTACAAATATTTCTTCTTTTTTCGCAAAAATTCGAGTGTATTATAACACTTATCACCAAAAAAAACAACAGGAATACCGATATACGGAACCCCTGCTGTTCTAAGAAAGATTAATTTCCTATTCTTTTAATATACCACTGTTACTTTGATGACCGTCGTCTGGCTGTGCTTCTCGGTATCAACTGCCGTTAATGTCACCAAATACTTTTTATCCTTCCACACAACCGAAGATACTTCTGGTGCAACCGTATTACCGGACGCATCTGTAGCAGTAATCTTTAACTCTTCCACATATTTCTGTACAGCTGCCTGCACAGTTTCTGTCGTATCACTTTCTGTCACCTGAATGGCAGAACCGGATACTGTCAGCTCTGTGATATCCTGAAATGTCATAAAGTCTTTTCGCTTTACGGTAACCTTCACAGTCTTTTTAGCTGAATGCTTCTTTGCATCCTCCACGGTAACGACTGCTGTGTACTGATCATTGCCATCTTCTGTCAGTTCTAATACAAGCTGTGACGTCAGATTCTTTCCATCATATGTCTTTGCTGTGATACCTGCTTTGTCTAACAGATAGTGACGTAATGCATTGGTAATCTGTGTTGCTGTTGCATTGCTTGCATAGCCAAGCGTAGTAGAATCTACCGTAATCTTTGACGGCGCTTCAATCGTAATATAATTTACACTGTTTAAATAAATCGTAAGCTCTGTCTTATTTCCTGCCTGATCCTTAACCTTATAGACTGCCTTATACTTTCTGGAAGACAACTTACTAAGTGAAATTGTCACATCGGAAACAGAAAGCTTTGTATAATTATCCGATACCTTTTTGATCAAACTCTTTGCATATGCCTTGCTTATCTTTGTAGACGCATCTACTGTGTATGTCTTATTATTCTGGATTCCGGTAATCACCGGTGCCTTCGTATCAATATAAGCTTTTGCCTTTGCTACTGCCGGTGCGCTGGAACGCTGTGCCGTATATGTGATCACATACACACTCTTTGTCTTTTTCTTTAATGTAACCTTGACATATTTGTTATCCAGCTTCTTACCTGACTGCTTTGCTGTCACATGCTTTAACAAAAAGCTCTTCGTAAGCTTCTTTTTGGATGTGACGTAAACATTTTCCACGCCGGTAAGCTCCGGCTTTTTCAAAGCACCTTTCACACGGATCACGGCATTTGCCACTGCTTTCCTGCCGATTTCATCCACGAGAATATACTTTACCTTATATGTACCCGGCTTGCCGGTATCTACTTTGGAAACTTTCTTTCCCTGATAAGTGATCTTTGTCTTTAACAGGCTTTTTGCATCAAATCCCGTAGTATTTTTAGCAGTAATGCCACTCATAAGATTAAACTTTGCATTATAATCTATAGTCTGATTCTTCACACCCTTGATCACCGGCTTCTTCTTGTTCCAGGGATTGTTTGGGTTGCCTGTATCCGTTGGATCCCATGCATATGTATAAGGAAGCTTGATTGCCTTTGGCTTGCCAAGCGGTCCCGGATTACTGCTTGAGTAGATTACAACCTTTGTTCCGGATGGCACATTGTCATAGATCCACTTTGCGCCTGCCACAGTAAGTCTGACACAGCCATGTGATGCTGTCGTTCCCAGTTTATTATAAGAAGAAACTGACAAGGTTGCAGGATTGTTGTATCCGGTATACCATACCGAATGGAACAATACTCCACCATAAATTCTGGTACAATACTGCCCGTAGCACGGACCATCTAAAACATGCCAGCGCATCTTCTCACCCAGAGAATAGGTGCCAAGCTTTGTTGCGTATCCGGTAGAACAAACCAGTGCTTTTACCGGCTTATATGTTCCTGCTGCATTTTTCCGATATATGGTAACACAGTTTGCCTGCTTGTTGATCTTGATCAGATAATCAGACGCAGCAGACACATCCGTCTTTGCCATACTACTTCCGATCAGGATTCCAAACACCAGCATAAGAACCATCTTTAGTGTACGCCATTTTCTTTGCTTTTCTTTGACTTTCATAACCTTTTTTCCTCCCATATTACTCTGTCATACTTTTATAGATACTTGCAACCTCATCAACAGGTCCCTTTGCCACCAGTCTTCCACTGTCTAAGATAATGGCCTTATCGCAAAGACGCTGCACCTGTTCCAGAGAATGCGATACAAATAACACGGTAACCCCCCTGTCAAACATGCTCATAATCTTGTTTTCACTCTTTTTACGGAATTTCTTATCACCCACCGATAACACTTCGTCTAAGATAAGAATATCAGGCTCTACCACTGTTGCAATCGAAAAACCCAGACGTGTTTTCATTCCGGAAGAATAATTTTTAATCGGAACTTCGATAAATTCTCCCAATCCTGAAAAGTCAACAATCTCATCAAACTTTTCGTCTAAGAACTCCTTGCTATAGCCTAAGACAGAACCATAGAGATAAATATTCTCGCGTCCTGTATATTCTGCACTAAATCCGGCTCCCAATTCCAAAAGCGGCGCAATAACACCCTTTGTCTGGATTGTTCCAACTGATGGCTTTAACACACCGGACACTACCTTTAAAAGCGTACTCTTACCGGAACCATTCAGCCCGAGGACGCCAAGTCTTTCTCCCTTTTTAATGTCAAAGCTGACTTCCTTTAACGCCCAGAACTCATTAAACTTCAGATCACGGCGAATAAATTTGATCACATATTCTTTTAAATTATCAACACGTTCATGGTTCATTCGAAAACGCATTCCTACATTATCAACATGTACTGCAACATTTTTTTCCATCATATTCCTCATTTCTGCGTGCGCACTCTATCGCCAACGCTCTTTGATTCCGCCTGACAGACGACTTATACATAAAGAATAAACTTATCCTGCTTCTTGTAGAATAGCAGAGAGCCAATAATTAGTGTAACAACTGCCACAACCGCAGATGTTACACTGTAATTTACATTCATTGGAGTGCCATATAAAACTGCATTTCTAAAGTTAGCAATGCACATATATACCGGATTTATGTCAAACACCCATGCATTTCCTGTATTGATAACGCGCTCTGTCTGATAAAAAATAGCCGATGCATACATGATCAGCATACTAAGAACTGACCAGATATATTCGATATCTCTAAAAAATACATTTAACGTTGATAAGATCAGACTCAGTCCCAATGTAAATACAAACAAAATAAGTAACGGGACGATTGCCTGCACGATATAACCGGTTGGCTTTACCTTTAAGACAACACCTACTCCTACTAAAACGATCAGTGAGATCAAAAAAGTGATAAAGTTTGATATTACGGAAGAAATCACGTAAATATACTTTGGAACATACACTTTCTTTACCATCGATGCATTGTTACTGATCGACTTTAACCCTGCCTTCGTCCCTGAAGAGAAAAATGTATAGAGCAGACGACCACACAAAATATAAATTGGATATTGTGCATCTCCTTTTCCAAGCAGCGTTCCAAACACCATCGTCAGAACCATCATCGTCAGTAACGGCTCTATCAGTGTCCATAAAATTCCCAGATAGGAACGACGGTATTTTAATTTAATGTTCTTTTTCACCAATTCATACAACAAATACTTATAGCGAAGAAAATTCTTCATATACTTTGATATACTCATATTCTCACCATTTTTTCTCCAATTTTATTTTGTACCATGACTACTTTTTTCAGATGGCAACACGACCTATATTATAGCATACCCTTATAAAAAGTCAAATACGCCTGCCATCAACGCAAATTAATACTTGCTGTAATAAAATGAATACGATATACTAAAAGAAGAATATGTTATATTGAACGATTTGGAAGGAGGGAAGCGACATGAGTCAACCATTTGTATCCAATGTCATCTCCCAAAAATATGATACGGCACTCGATTTTCATGTAACAATGTATGATAATCTGCCATACCAGCGTGATTCTGATTATTGTAACGCAGAAAAGCTTTGCATGATCAGTGGTCGTGTGGTTAAATATTATCTTTGTCTGAATCAGCCCGAGGCTTATACGATTAACAATAAAGATGACGAAATCGAAGAAATTCTCGCAAAGGAAGAGGCAAAATATGTTGAGATGCCTGCTCTGAAAAAGATTTCCGAGGTTTCTTCTTCTGATGATGACGCAATCACTACAGAGCAGATTCAAACACTCTTAGACGATAACGCCGAAGCTTCGTCTGCTTCTTCGGATGACACAGACGATGATAACGACATCGATGCTCCGGCAGGTGCCGTAAACTCATTTGCTGATGTAGAAGACTGGTAAGCCGTGCATTATTTTTTCTGCCGGAATCACAAAGCAATTCTTCGTGATATCCACTCCCCTGCATGCATATGAGCAATTTTTATACTATAACAAAAAGGAGAATGTGCCTGACATGATAAACACATTCTCCTTTTTGTTATAGTATTCTTTGACTTGTTGAAAGAATAACTATTTCTTCCACTTATGTCCTTTTTTCTTTGATTTTGTATCCGATGTACTTTCTTTTTCTTCGCTGTCTGCTTCTGGTTTCGTTCCATACATCGCCTGATCAAATGCCTTCAACAGCTCCTTCTGGTTGCTGTCCATCTTTGTAGGAACCTGTACCACAAGTGTCACATAATGATCCCCGCGAACCTGCTTATTTCTCAGAGAAGGAACACCTTTTCCACGCAGGCGGATTCTTGTATCTGTCTGTGTACCCGGTTTTACCGTATAGATAACTTCTCCATCGATCGTCTTGATACGGATATCGCCACCAAGTGCAGCCTGTGTAAATGTAATCGGTACTGTTGAATAGATATCTCTGTCCTGACGTTTAAAGATCGGATCATTTCCAACAACTACCTCGACTAAAAGATCTCCTCTTGGACCGCCATTAACGCCCGGCTCTCCTTTATCACGGATTCTTACACACTGACCGTTATCAATTCCTGCCGGAATGGAAACTGCGATATTTTTCTTCTTACTGATGTAACCACTTCCGTGACAGTCCGGACAGCGTTCCTTAATGATCTTACCGGTTCCATGACAGTCCGGACAAGACTGTACATTTCGAACCATTCCAAATAATGACTGCTGCGTAAAGACAACCTGACCCTTACCACCACACTTCTGGCAGGTTTCCGGAGTAGTTCCGGCTTTTGCACCGCTGCCGTGACAGGAAGCACATTCTTCCTTTAACACAATGTCCATTTCCTTGTCTACGCCAAAGCATGCCTCATGAAATGTGATGCGCACTGAAGTCCGCACATTCTGTCCCTTCATAGGGCCATTGTTACTACGTGCTCTGGAACGACCGCCACCAAAAAAGTCACCAAAAATGTCACCGAAAATGTCGCCCATATCCATACCGCTGAAATCAAATCCACCGGCTCCACCACCGGCTCCATTATCAAAGGCAGCATGGCCAAACTGATCATATTGACGACGCTTATCCGGGTCGCTTAACACGGCATATGCTTCCGATGCCTCCTTAAACTTGGCCTCAGCCTCTTTATCTCCAGGATTCATATCCGGATGATACTTTTTTGCCAGCTTACGATATGCCGACTTTAATTCAGAATCAGATGCACCTTTTGCAACACCTAAAACTTCATAATAATCTCTTTTTTCCGCCATAACAAATTCTCCTGCCTTACTTTCCTGATTTAACCGCATAGGGGTTGCTAACCTAAGAATATCTTTCTTAACTTAACAGCCCCTGCTACTTTTCTCTATTTTTTCATTATGCTGCTACAACATCACCAAATATTCAGAGGACATCAAGCGAAGCATTATACCTCGCGATAATCTCCATCTACAACATCATCTGCTGCATTCTGTCCGCCCATATCGGCTCCTGCTGCTCCCATATCAGGACCGGCACCTGCTGCTCCGGCAGCACCCTGTGCACCTTCATACATCTTCTGGAATACATTCTGTGCACTCTGCATTAATTTTTCTTTACCTTCATTTAACTGAGTAACTTCATCTGCTGAGATAGACTCAGGATTTGTCTTTTCAACTAATTCTTTTAAGTGATCGATATCTTCCTGAACTTTTGCTTTCTCAGCGGCATCAATCTTGTCACCTACTTCATCCAGTGCTTTCTGTGTCTGGAATACCAAACTGTCTGCATCATTTCTTGCATCGATACCTTCCTTACGTGCCTTATCCTCAGCCTCGAACTGTGCTGCTTCCTTTACAGCCTTATCGATTTCTTCATCAGACATGTTAGATCCTGCAGTAATGGTAATGTGCTGCTCTTTTCCGGTTCCTAAGTCCTTAGCAGATACATTTACAATACCGTTTGCATCGATATCAAATGTAACTTCGATCTGTGGAACACCTCTTCTTGCCGGTGGAATACCATCCAGACGGAACTGTCCAAGAGATTTGTTATCCTTTGCAAACTGACGCTCACCCTGAAGAACATTGATATCTACAGCACTCTGATTATCTGCTGCTGTAGAGAAGATCTGGCTCTTCTTTGTAGGGATAGTTGTATTTCTTTCAATCAATCTTGTAGCTACGCCACCCATTGTTTCGATAGAAAGAGAAAGTGGTGTAACATCGAGAAGAAGGATATCGCCTGCGCCTGCATCACCGGCAAGCTTACCACCCTGAACGGAAGCACCAAGTGCAACACACTCATCTGGGTTTAATGACTTGTTTGGCTCATGTCCTGTCAACTGTTTTACTTTATCCTGTACAGCCGGAATACGTGTAGAGCCACCTACTAACAATACCTTGCCAAGATCAGCTGCTGTGATACCTGCATCACGAAGTGCGTTTGATACAGGAGTTGCTGTTCTCTCTACTAAGTCATGTGTCAGCTCATCAAACTTAGCTCTTGTCAGGTTCATATCAAAATGCTTTGGACCTTCTGCTGTTGCAGTGATGAATGGCAGATTGATATTTGTTGTTGTTGCAGAAGAAAGCTCTTTCTTTGCCTTCTCAGCTGCCTCTTTTAATCTCTGAAGAGCCATCTTATCTGTAGAAAGATCTACACCTTCCTGCTTCTTAAACTCTTCAATCATATAATCTGTGATCTTCTGGTCGAAATCATCTCCACCTAATCTGTTATCACCGGATGTTGCCAGAACTTCGATGACACCATCACCGATTTCGATAATAGATACATCAAATGTACCACCACCTAAATCGTATACCATGATCTTTTGTTCCTTTTCATTGTCAAGACCATATGCTAAAGCTGCTGCTGTAGGCTCGTTGATGATACGCTTTACATCAAGACCTGCAATCTTACCTGCATCCTTTGTAGCCTGACGCTGAGCATCGTTAAAGTATGCCGGAACCGTAATAACTGCTTCTGTAACCTTTTCACCGAGGTAGCTTTCTGCATCTGCTTTCAGCTTCTGAAGGATCATAGCTGAAATCTCCTGTGGAGAATACTTCTTATCATCAATAGTTACACGGTAATCGGTACCCATATGTCTTTTAATAGAAGAAATTGTTTTATCTGCATTTGTAACTGCCTGACGCTTTGCAGGTTCACCGACAAGTCTTTCACCTGTCTTAGAAAATGCTACAACAGATGGTGTTGTTCTTGCTCCTTCTGTATTTGCTACAACGACTGGTTTTCCACCTTCCATAACGGCTACACATGAATTTGTTGTTCCTAAGTCAATACCAATAATCTTACTCATTTTGATTACCTCCTGTTATCACTCTTATCCATTCTGATTTTATTCCAACCGGCTAACCGGTAATTGCGTGTTTTTTCCTAGTGACTCTCACTAGTTGACAACCTTGACCATGCTGTGGCGAACGACGCTTTCTTTGTACATGTAGCCTTTTTGCATTTCTTCTGCTACCATGCCGCTTTCTAACGTATCATCGTCTACCATCATAACTGCATTGTGAAGGTTTGGATCAAACTCTTTTCCAACTGCATCGATTGGCTTAACGCCAAGTTCATCAAACGCAGTCAGAAGCTGCTTATATACTAACTCTACACCTTGAACAAATGGTGTATCCTTTTCTTCCTCCGGAACTCCTAAAAGTCCTCTCTCAAAGTTATCTATTACCGGAAGCATCTTTTCAATTACTGACTTTGCTCCGATTTCAAACATCTGGGATTTTTCTTTTTCAGAACGTTTTCTAAAGTTTTCAAACTCTGCTAACTGACGGACTCTTTTATCTTCCAGATCAGCTAACTTTTCCTCAAGCTTTTCAATGTTCTTGTCTTTCTTCTTTCCAAGATGCTTTTTATCAGCAGTCTTTTTGTCCTGCTCTTTTTCCTTCGTTTCTTTCTTTTCTGTTTCCTTCTCTTCGGAAACAGTTTCTTCTGCTTTTGTTTCCTCTACTTCTTTATTCTGATCAGCCACTTTGCCATCACCTCTCTACTTTTCTTCTATTATTTTTTTTCTTTGAAAATATCATCTAACTGATCCATCAACGAATTTAACGTACCGACTACTTTGTCGTAATCCATACGCTTTGGCCCGACAATTCCTATCTTGCCATATACACCTTCCTGTACCCTGTATGTTGCCGTAACCATTGAACAATCCTTCATGGAATCCATCTGTGTTTCATCACCGATATAAACCTGTATATCATGACTTTCATCAGATTGTGATTTTTCCGGAAGTCCGAGCCAGTTATGAATGATCTTCTTTTCTTCAAAAGCATCTAAAATCTCTGCTGCTTTCGCTTTATCCGAAAGCTCCGGATACTTTAAGATGTTGGTTGCACCACTGGTATAAACCTCCAGATCGTCATCTTCTACTAAAGTCTTTCCTATGATCTCTAAAATAGAATCAATGACTTTTGTATGACTGCCAAACTGCTTCTTGAGCTTCTGGATAACTGCCAGATTCATTTCCAACACATCTAAACCGTTAAGCGTTGTGTTTAACATAAAGTTTAACTTAACAACTGCTTCTTCCTCCAAAGGCTCATCCACATGTATCATCTGATTTTTCACTGCATTATTGTCTAATACGATCACCGCCAGAAGATTCTGCTCATCCACCTCTGTAATCTGAATAAACTTTACACGCTTTGTCTGATATCTTGGGCCTGACACCATCGTCGCATAGTTTGTGTTTGCTGCAAGCAGCCTTGCTACCTTCTGCAAAATGTCATCGATCTTCTCTGTCTTTTCCTCAAGCTCATCCCGCAAGTTCTGCATCTCGCCTTCCTTTGCATCGAGCATGGTATCAACATAAAGACGATAGCCTTTGTCTGAAGGGATACGACCTGCTGAAGTATGTGGCTGAAGAATATATCCCAACTCTTCCAGATCTGACATTTCATTACGGATCGTAGCTGAACTCAAATTCAAATCTGTGTACTTTGAAATCGTTCTGGAGCCAACCGGTTCTCCGGTATCAAGATACGTTCGAATAATTGCCTGGAGAATTTTCAACTTTCTCTCATCCAGTTCCATTCTATCGCTCCCTTCTTTTTGTTGTTAGCACTCATTTAAGTGGAGTGCTAATTTCTAATTAGTAAGATAGCACTTGCGCAAATCATTGTCAAGAGTTTTTTGCAATTTTTTCATAAGAAAATGATTATGATGCAAATAAGAAAACTTTTCTTTTGTGCCGATATATCCTATAATAATGTAGTCAGTCACAGTCTGACACAAATTAAGCTAACAGATTCCTTTATAATATAGAAAGAAATGAGGAGTATTTATGGACCAAAAGATCAATCCTCTGCAGACGCAGGGCGGACGTTCTTCGCAGACAAATAACACACAGGGCAGGCAGCGAATGGCAGCATCCAGAAATGCTTCTGCACAAACCGGTCGTACAGTAGGCAGTTCTTCTTCCAATTACGGTGTTGTACGAAATGCCTCTTCTCTCCATGTCGGTGATGTGATACGCGGTGAGATTACAGATCTAAGAAACAGTGAAATTTCTATTACCCTTGAGGATAATACCGTTGTACACGGACAGATTTCAGACAGTGCCTCTTACTCGATCGGGCAGACCGGTTCTTTCCGCCTTGCTGATATCGCCGGAAGAACCATCTATCTGGAAAATATTTCTGCAGGCTACAGCGAAACAGAGCTTACCCTGATCAACAAAGCCTTAGAGGAAGCCAACCTTCCTGCCACCGAGAGAAATCAGGCAACAGTAAAGGCACTTATGGATAATCTGCTTCCGATCAACCGCGACTCTATACAAAATTTAATGCAGCAGGCATATGATGTCGGCACGGAAGACATGAACACTCTGGCTGTCATGAATCGTCTGATGATGAAAACAGATGCCGATTCCGTTGAACAGTTTAGTAATTATCGAAATGACAATTATCAGCTTTTAGGCCGGTTAAACGATTTTGCACAAAGTATTCCTTCTTTATTAAATACACTGGCAGAAAATGGTCCGGCAGACGCTGTTGCAGCCTTTGGCAAAAATCTTTTGTCCATCAGCCAGTCAAGCCCGTCTTCTGTCCTGACTCCAGAAACTATTGCTAACCTGCCACACGAATTGCAGGGTAAGATCATTCAGATGCTTTCTGATACCCCTCTGACAGAGGATATCGTCACCCAGCTAAATGACCGCACCTTATCCTTACAGGATACCCTTACTCTGATACGTGATGCTGCCTTATCCGGTACGATCACATTGCCGGAGGGCGAACAGCTACGTGCTCTGACCGACCAGATCAATCATATGAATCAGGTGTTAGAACCAACGATTGCTGATATTCCCGCGGTCACAGAAGACTTTGTAAAAAATATTGCTACACTAAATCCTTCTACAGAGCAGGAAGCAGTCGATGACGCAGCGCAAGAAGCTTTGGACGCCTCACAGACAGCGGCCGATACCGCAAATGCAGACGCTGCGCAGACAGATGACGCTGCAGAACCAGAGGCTGCCACCAATCGCTTTTCCTTTGCAGGAAAATTTCTGCATTCTCTGTCCGAAAACGCTAAAAATACCTTTTCCGGTACCTTAGACGCTTTTCGAAACGCTACGGCCGGTGATTCATCATCTGCACAGACCACAAATCAGGCGCTGCAGCAGCTCACAGACATCTATGAGCAATATGCACGAAACCATGATCTTTTAAACACTTACCTATCCTCGGATGATAGAAATGAGCTTTTTAGGCAGTTGCAGGATTTTCCGATCAGCCGCAATCTTTTGATGAAGATTGCCTCCGGTGAAGCATCAACAAAGGAAGTGATGACTGTCATCCACAATGCCGTAACTCTTACAGACAACGAACAGGTCAAAGCACTTTTTTCTTCTCCTGTATTTGAAAAGCTTTTTGCCAGAGAATTGCAAAGCACATGGACTCTGACACCGGAACAGCTTGCAAAAGAAAATCTGTCTGATTTTTATTCCAAGCTACGCTCACAGATGCGCCAGTATCAGGGACTGATCCAGAGTACGCTGTCCGGTGAGGATTCGCAGGAGTTAAGTCACTTTGCACATGATATCGAACAAAATATTTCTTTTATGAAAACCTTAAACGAAACATTTTCCTACTTTCAGCTTCCACTGAAACTGCCAAGTCAGGATGCACATAGCGATCTGTATGTATATACGCAAAAAGAACGTTTGCGCCAAAATCCTGACAAGGCAAGTGTATTACTTCACTTAGATATGGAACATCTCGGCACAGTCGATGTACGCATCAATAAGAATCGAAATGATATCAGCGCACAATTTTCTTTGGATGACGCAGACTCTATTAACTTATTCCGCGTCAACGAAACCATGCTTAAAGATGCACTCGCACAGCTTGGCTATCAAAGTGTACTTCAGTTCAATCAAAAGGAAGAACCATCTCCTACTGTAGATACCTTTATCAACACTAAGATCAATACTCATGCGACCGATCAGATGAAACGTTTTTCCTTTGATATCAGGGCATAACAGCAATTTCTTATACATCAAAAAGGGCACCAGCACTGGTGCCCTTTTTGCTACTGCTCTTCTATCGCATTCTCGACATCGTCAAAGATATAGTCAAAGATGGAACCCATTCCTACGAACTCACATCCATAAAAATTTCTGCCATCCTCACTCTTTCCCTGACGCACAATACGAACGACACAGTTTAATGATGATTCTGTTTTTTCAAATTCCAATCGCGCATTGAAATAATAACCGATCGGTAACGTACTTTCTGTTGCAAAACCAATACCTGATTTTGAAATATTTAAGATTTCAATTGGCGCTTTCAGATTATTTACCTTCACATTGTCCTGTTTAAACAATGTAGATACTTCTAAAACCATTCGAAGAGGTACTCTCTTCGATCTGCGATGCTCTTCCATTGCATACCTCTCTTCTACGCACATCGTGTACTGCCTGCCTTATTTTTCAAGCAGACAATACACAACACTACGATTTACTTCTCGACTTTATTTGAGTAATTCTGTCAGAATCTGGTTTACCATACCCGGATCTGCTTTTCCCTGCATAGCCTTCATCGTCTGACCAACTAAGAAGCCAATTGCCTTTTTCTTACCACTCTTGTAATCTTCCACAGACTGTGGGTTATTTGCAACGACCTCCTCGATCACACTACGGAGTGCACCGTCATCGGCTACTGTCTTTAAGCCATTTTCTTCCACATATTTTTCCGGATCAATATCATCTTCAAAAATCTTTTCAAAGACTTCCTTCGCTACAGAACTGTTGATTGCCTTATCATCTGTAAGCTTGATCAGCTTTGCAAGATTTGCCGGTGAAAATCGGATGTCCTCAATCTCCATTTCATGCTCT
The DNA here is from genome assembly GCA_934317005.1 of uncultured Lachnospiraceae bacterium. Classification (GTDB taxonomy): domain Bacteria; phylum Bacillota; class Clostridia; order Lachnospirales; family Lachnospiraceae; genus Butyribacter. The sequence goes on along the minus strand of CAKREB010000002.1, from coordinate 132,264 downwards.
TTTAACAGACGCATGGTTTCTACCATCAACCAGTTTGACACCTTCTTAGGATTATTGCAGATAGCTGTTGTTTCCTCGAAAATGTCAGCAAGATGCTTGTTCGATGTAATAATATCTGCATCATAGTCCGGAATATTAAATTCCTTCTTGTAGCGTTCCAGCTTCTCGGTACGAAGTTCCGGCTGACGGCTTCTGATATCCTCTAACCATTCATCACTGATAATGATCGGCACCAGGTCAGGCTCTGGGAAGTAACGGTAATCCTGTGCATCCTCCTTCGAACGCATCGCGTAAGAATATTCCTTTGCATCATCCCAGCGTCTTGTTTCCTGTACTACCTTCTCACCCGCTTCAATCAGATCGATCTGACGTTCCTTTTCACCCTCGATTGCTCTGCGGATAGCTTTAAAGGAGTTTAAGTTTTTCATCTCAGTACGTGTACCAAACTCTGCTGCACCCACTTCCCGAACAGAAAGGTTTACATCGGCACGCATAGAGCCTTCCTGAAGCTTACAGTCAGATGCTCCAAGATACTGAATGATCAATCTTAACTTTTCCAGATATGCAATAACTTCATCTGCCGAACGCATATCCGGCTCTGATACGATTTCAATCAAAGGAACACCGGAACGATTAAAATCTACTAATGAATTTTCTCCCCACTCATCGTGTACTAACTTTCCGGCATCCTCTTCCATATGAATCTCATGAATACCAACTGTCTTTTTTCCGCCCTCTTCTGTTTCAATCTCAATACCACCATCACGGCAGATTGGAAGATACAACTGGGAAATCTGGTAGTTCTGTGGATTATCCGGATAAAAATAATTTTTACGGTCAAATTTACAATTCTGTGTAATCTTACAATTTGTTGCCAGACCTACAGCAATTGCATATTCTACTACCTGCTTATTCAAAACAGGAAGTGATCCCGGCATACCTGTACAAACAGGACAGGTGTGGGAATTTGGCTCACCGCCAAACTCTGTGGAACAGGAACAGAATATTTTTGTCTTTGTCGCTAATTCCACATGTACTTCAAGTCCAATCACGGTTTCATACTGTTTCATCTACATAAACCTCCATTTATTCTCAGTTCTCAGAAAGAGGACTGTGCTGATATTCTCTCGTCTGCTCAAATGCATATGCTGCACGAATGATCTTCTTTTCTTCAAAGCAGTCACCGATCAACTGCAGACCGATTGGAAGTCCCTTAGAATCCAATCCGCAAGGAAGGGAAATACCCGGCAGTCCTGCAAGATTCACAGAAATCGTATAAATATCACCAAGATACATCTTGATCGGATCTGACAAGCTGTCACCCAGACGTGGTGCTGTCGTAGGTGCAGCCGGTCCAAGAATCACATCATATTTTTCAAATGCTTTATCAAATGCTTTTTTGATCAGTGCCTTTGTGCGCAGCGCTTTCAGATAATATGCATCATAATAACCGGAGCTTAACACAAAGGAACCAAGCATGATACGTCTTTTTACCTCGGCACCAAAGCCTTCCGAACGAGTCTTTTTGTACATGTTGTGAAGCCCATTATAGTCCTCTGTACGATATCCGTACTTTACACCGTCAAAGCGCGCCAGATTAGAACTTGCTTCTGCGCAGGCAATTACATAGTAAGCCGGTATCGCATATTCCACAAGACTAAGGTCAAACTCTTCCACGATCGCACCCTTTTCTTCAAGCGTCCTTGCTGCCTTCATCACGGCATCCTTTACCTCTGCATCAAGACCCTCTCCAAAATAATCTCTTGGAATACCAATCTTTAACCCTTTTACATCATCTACTAACGCTTCCGTAAAACGATAATCATCACGCGCTACAGAAGTAGAATCTTTCTTATCATGGGAAGCAATTGCTTCTAATATAGTAGCACAATCTGTAACATCCTTAGCTACCGGCCCGATCTGATCAAGCGAAGAACCATATGCGATCAGTCCGTAACGTGAAACTGTTCCATACGTAGGCTTAATACCTGTCACACCGCAAAACGAGCTTGGCTGACGGATCGATCCACCGGTGTCAGAACCTAAAGCATAGGAACATTCCTCTGCTGCAACTGCTGCGCAGGAACCGCCGGAAGAGCCACCCGGTACATGCTCTGTGTTCCACGGATTTTTAGTTGCTCCAAATGCAGAAGTTTCCGTTGTGCTTCCCATCGCAAACTCATCCATGTTAGTCTTACCGATCACTACCGCACCTGCTTTTTCCAGATTCAGCACTGCTTCAGCCGTATAAGTTGGAACAAAGTTGCCCAAAATCTTAGAACTGCAGGTAGTAAGCATGCCTTCCGTACACATATTATCTTTGATCGCAACCGGAACACCTGCAAGAGGCCCTGTATAAGTTCCATCTGTAATTTTTTTCTGTACCTCTTTGGCACGTGCCATTGCCTTTTCTCTGTCTACTGTCACGAAACTATTTACACTCGCTTCTTTTTTCTCTATTGCGTCTAAGGCAGCCTGTACTGCTTCTTCCACAGTAACTTCTCCTGCCTTAATTTTCTTTCCCAGCTCAACTGCCGTCAAACTCATCAAAGACATCTCATATCCTCCTAATCTTCTCGCCTAAATGGTCTTTGGAACCACAAAGCTGTCTTCCTTCCGTTCCGGTGCATTGGCAAGTGTTTTATCTCTTCCATCACCGTTCTTTACAACATCCTCGCGGAATACATTATTCACCGGAAAAACATGTGACATAGGCTCAACACCCGATGTGTCCAGTTCATTTAACTGGTCAATATAATCAAGCATTTCACCGATATCTTTCTTTGCGCGCTCTTTTTCTTCGTCATTTAACTCCAGCTTTGCAAGAATACCAACGTATTCAATGGTTTCATCTGAAATAATATTTGCCATGTCTAACCTCCATCTCTTATCCAAACAAGCCGGTAAAGAAGTCTGCGATCGCTTCAAAAATTCCTGCAAAGAAATCGCCTACTTTTTCAACCAGTCCGGAAGTATCTACATTACTAAAATCAATTCCGGAATCTTTTAACTTGTCATAAATCTCTTTTGCCTGTGATGTAATGGCATCTACATCAATATCTTCCTTCGACACCTTTTCCATCATATCGACGATCTTATCTACATCATCATCGGAAATATCCAGATTCAATGCTCCTGCCGATGACTCCACCGCATCTCTGATATCCGTGCTTGAAGTCAGGCCATCTGAAAATACTTTCTGTTTTACTGCAGCGATAAGTTCTGCCGCCTGCTCTTTATTCCCGATGCTATCTCCCAAATCTGCCGTTGTGACAAGCTCATCGGTTGCAGCATCCATTGTACTATCCGAAATATCCTTTCCTGTCATTGTCGCATATGCTTTCATCGCACCGACCAAAGCAGATGTTCCGGAAATATTAAATGGACCGACTACCGTAACTTTGGCATCTGTAAGTCCTGCCGTAACAAGTGCATTACAGTACATGCCGGATGTACAATATCCAATATTCTTTGTCTGAACCTGAATTCCGCTGTCCTTTTCTGTCTTGACAACCATAACAGAGGATAAAGCCCTTGTTCCGATCACCTTAGAATCAATATAATCGCCAAGGTAATCATGCTCCTCCTTGTTCGTGATCTCAATCGTCTTATAATCTGACACATCATCTTCCGTGATGCCAAATCCCTGTAAAACCGTAGCACGCTCTTTCGCCGTCAGATCCTTGCCAAATGCAATATAACGGTCATAGCTTGTATCCTCATCTTTAATCTCGGCATCTGCAGAAGCCGGAATGGATACCGCCAGAAAAGAAAATGCTAAAATTCCTGTCAAAAACAACTTTTTGATACTTTTTTTCATGTTTCACCTCATTTTTTCGTCCAAGTGCTTTTGTCACTTGAATATGAATGTAGTCAGAATCCAAATCAGACTCTGACCACATCACAACACTTCTCTTTCTGCAAAATATCCTTTGCCAAAAAGCAGAAGCTTTTATTCACCTATTAATATCCCAGCAGGACTATACTAACTTGCCTGCCTTGATTCGTTCCATTGCTTTCTTTGTATTCTCTGCACTACCAAAAGCAGTCAGTCGGAAGTATCCTTCTCCGCTTGGTCCAAATCCGGAGCCTGGTGTACCAACGATATTTAACTCTTCTAAGAGATAATCAAAGAAATCCCATGACTTCATGTTGTCCGGTGTCTTTAACCAGATATAAGGAGCATCCACACCACCAAACACTTCATAGCCTGCGCCGATCAAACCTTCACGGATTGTCTTTGCATTGTTCATATAATATGCAATCTGTTCTTTTGTCTGCTTCTGACCTTCCTCAGTATAGACAGCAGCACCGGCAGCCTGAATGATATATGGAGCGCCGTTAAACTTCGTACCATGACGTCTTGCCCATAAAGAATGTAACGATACATCCCCACACTTTAATGCCTTTGGAATAACTGTAAATCCAAGACGTGTTCCTGTAAATCCGGCATTCTTTGAGAAGCTTCGGATCTCGATCGCACAAGACTCTGCACCCTTGCATTCATAGATAGAATGTGGAACATTTGGTGTAGAAATATATGCTTCATATGCTGCATCATAAATGATCACGGCACCAACCTTCATAGCATAATCAACCCAGACCTGTAACTGATCCTTAGTGATTGTTGTTCCTGTCGGATTATTCGGGAAGCAAAGGTAGATCAGATCCGGTGTTTCTGTTGGAAGTTCCGGACAGAATCCATTCTCCTTTGTACATGGCATATAAATCACATTTGACCACTTTTCTGTCTTTGGATCATATGTTCCGGTGCGGCCTGACATTGCATTGGAATCAACATAAACCGGATATACCGGATCACATACTGCAATCTTTGTATCATCTGCAAAGATGTCTACGATATTACCGGAATCACTCTTTGCTCCATCACTGACAAAAATCTCATCTGCCTCAATAGCGCATCCTCTTGCCTTGTAATCATGCTCTACGATTGTTGTACGCAAAAACTCATATCCAAGATCAGGTGCATATCCCTTAAATGTTTCTGCCTTAGACATTTCATCTACTGCACTGTGTAATCTATCGATTACGGCCGGCGCTAAAGGAAGGGTTACATCCCCAATTCCCAAACGGATAATTTCTTTATCAGGATTTGCCTCTGTATAAGCTGCAACTTTCTTTGCAATCGTTGAAAACAGATAGCTGCCTGGTAATTTCAAGTAATTTTCATTGATTCTAAACATCCTGTGTTCCACCTTTCGTATTAATCTATCTTCTTTTATCTTCTGACACATAAACATATTTATTTTACACGAAAGAAAGCGGTATTGCAAGTTCTTCTCGCATGAATGCCAACCTGCTATATCCAGCTAATGGCATTTTTTTCTCAACAGCCATACACTGCTGTAGGCTGACTACTGATATGCTTCTACCTTTTCGTTAATTTTTTCATACAGATCACTTTTAAGCTTCTGAATAAAATCAAGTGCCTCTTCTACCGGAACCATCTCCTTTACTGCCTTATCTCTTGTTGTAATCTCCACGCAGGATTCCTTCAGGTTACGAGGACTTACTACGACACGGATCGGCACACCAAGCAGATCGGCATCAGAAAACATTGCGCCCGGACGGATTCCCTCTCTGTCGTCATAAACAACCTCCACACCGGAACTCTGAAGATTCTGATACAGCTTATCTGCTGTTTTCTTCGTTTCTTCATCGTCTGCTCTCAGGCAGCAGATATGCACTTCCCACGGAGCAATCGTGATCGGCCAGATTGGGCCAAAGTCATCATGATATGCTTCACAGATGGAAGCAGCCAGACGTCCTACACCAATTCCATAACATCCCATGATCGGATACTGCTGCTGACCATTTTCATCGGTATACTGCATTCCCATTGCTTTAGTATATTTTGTACCAAGCTGGAAAATATTTCCTACCTCGATACCACGCTTGATCGTAATGGACTTTTTGCCACAGCAAGGGCACACATTGCCTTCCTGTACCTTTGAAATGTCTACATATTCTGCATGCTCTAAATCTCTTTCCAGATTCAGTCCGGTATAATGATAACCCTCTTTATTTGCACCGGCTACCAGACTTGAAATTCCTTTAAGGGAAACATCAAGATAAACCTCAGCCTCTTTTGCGATCTCATATGGTCCGATATAACCGGCTACCAGACAGTCATCTTCTGTAATCTCCGCTGCATGAATTTCTTCACCTACTAAGTTGCGAAGCTTTGTTTCATTTACTTCATAGTCACCACGCACAAAAGCAACTACAAATGTATCATCTGAATTTTTCTGATATACCACTGCCTTGCAGGATTTTGTCACATCACTCTTTAAGAAATTACATACATCCTCAATGGTTTTGCAATCCGGTGTTTCTACACAGGCAAGCTCTTCTAACGCAGAAGTATCATCATTTACCATTTTATTTTCTGCTGCTTCCATATTGGCACGATAGTCACATTCCGTACAAAGCACGATAGAATCTTCTCCAACCGGAGTAAGAAGCATATATTCATGAGAGATATTTCCTCCCATCATACCGGAATCTGATGCAACCGTAACAACCTCCGGCACACCTGCTTTCTGGAAAATGCGGTTATATGCCTGATAGCATTTTGCATAATAGCGTTCCAAATCTTCCTGTGAGGTGTGGAACGAATACGCATCTTTCATGGTAAATTCACGTACACGGATCATTCCGGCTCTTGGTCTTGCCTCATCACGGAACTTTCTTTGAATCTGATAGATCATAAATGGATACTTTGTATAAGACTGTGCATATTCACGTACCAGATGAACAGCAGCCTCCTCATGTGTCATGGCAAGCACCATACGGGAAGAATTACGGTCTGTAAAACGAAGAAGCTCACTTCCTACAGATTCATATCTTCCGGATTCATCCCAAAGATCTGCCGGCAGTACAACTGGGAATAACACTTCCTGTCCGTCGATCGCATCCATCTCCTGGCGAATGATATTTTCAATCTTTGCCGTAATACGCTTTAATAAAGGAAACTCAGAATAAATACCGTTTCCTACATTTTTCATGTAACCGCCTCTGACCATCAGGGCATGGCTGTCGATGACACAGTCTGCAGGTCTTTCCTTAAATCTTGATCCAACTAACTTATCTAACTTCATTTTTTACCTCCATAATTTAAAAGCCCTGAACAAATCAATGTTCAGGGCGAATTTACAATCCGTGTTACCACCTAAATTCAGGCATACTGCCTGCTCTTAACGATAAGCTTCCACTTATCCTGCCTTCGATAACGGGGGCATACCGACAAGATTTCTACAGACATCTGCTTTCACCTTGCAACTCATAGACTGGTTTGGCACTTTTCCAACAAAGCCTTGCACCAACCGGCTTCTCTCTGTGAATTCCAAATGCTTACTATCTCTACTCAACGCTTTACTTTTAGAGTTTTATCACACTATCCTAAAAAAGTCAAGTTACGATTTGGCTTTTTTAAGACGGTGTCTTCTTTTTATAAGCTCTGCAAGCATAGTTCCAATTAGAACCATACTGCTCATTGCAAGACCCGGAAAGCTTCCCTTTGCCTGATAACTGATTGCGATCGTATGCTTTCCCTTCGGCACATGTGCCCCTAAAAACGCAGTATTAACACATGTTTTTTCTATCCTTTTGCCATCAACCCATATCGTAAAACCGTCATCATATGGAATCGACGTGACAAGCCACTGATCTTTTGCAGTACAGTACTTTCCCTGCATGCCATTTCCGTTTTTAGTCTGCGTTAGTTCCAAAGGCATCTGATATAAGTTTTCCTCTTTATTCTCCTGACCATACAGACATGTAACATCTGCTATCTCATAATCGCCTGCACCAAACTCCATAAGCACCTTATTTGTTGCCTCTGTCATAAGACTCGTATAATGAAATGTTTCATTTTCATTATAATAATAACTCTCTGTACTGCTAAGCTTATTTTTTTCGCCATGAAAGGCAATGGAAAATTCTCTTTTTGGATTATGATTTTTGACATGAAACGAGCAGAAAAGGTAGCTGCCCTTTGGAATCGTCTGTGACAGAGATATCATCACCTTCTGTCCGGTTTGCGCGTGAATCTGTATGGTATCTTTATTTGTTTTTATCACATTTTTCCCCTGTACCAGATTTGGTACAGACATTGTTACTTGCTGCAGACTTTTCAAACTTTTTAAGTTTTCTACATCAGATGTTGCCTGCGTTTTAACAACAGCCTTTTCTAACAGCAAAAGCTTCTTTTCTTCCCAGGATAGCTTTTTGTATTGCTTTTCTGCTATCACCTGATCTGTCAGATAATACAGTGGAGCCACCCTGTCATTTTCATAATAGGTTTCTCTGTTTTCATCTGTCTTTTTCTGATAGCCTGCGACCGGCATATCACCTACCAGATATTTTACTCCCATAATTCGTAAAAAAATGGGATCATTTACCGCATCACAAATCAGCTTGTTTCTACTTGGTTTTGAAATTCCAAGCTCTTTACGAAAATCCTGATACAGCACATGACTGACGGAAGCATATTCCGTCGTAAGCTTCTGCCCGACAGTCCACACCCGGTTGACATTGACTCTCTGATAGTCATAATCATTCTTCCTGCGTACCTCTGTCCGATACTGTGTTCCATCCTGTCTTACTACATGTTCTACACACTTTTTTATACCGTCATCCTCTAAGTTATTTAAAAACTTCTGCGTCACCAAACCTGACTGCATGTCGTTCCACTGCCACGCACCTGTTACCAGCAGCACAAGAATCAGGGTATACGGTAAAATCTCCTTTTTCCACTTCACCGTAACCAAAATTCCACCTATGCAGATCAAAAAGTCTAACAGTATGATACATATGCGGATATCCTTGTCCCAAATACCGGTCAGATATCCGGCAAGCAGTATACCTCCTGTCAACGTGCAACCACAAAGCAGTGAGATTTTCATTTTGCCATTATCATTTTTCCTGCCAGCACATTCCTTTTGCTTTTTGTCAATATGAAAATGCAATGAAACCTCCTGCATAAACGCAGCAGTAGTCAGACAAAAAAGTGGCAAAAACGGTATCAGTGCCTTATTTCGTACATACAAGCCACCATTTAACAGCCAGATAAAAACCGGAAAAATGCAGACAAAAAACAAACTGATAGAAAGACGTCTTTCCAATGTGCTGCTATCACACCCATATGACTGCTTCTTTCCTCTGTCCCAAAATAGCAGTGTACAAACAGCAAGCAGGGATAGCACACTCAAACCTATGCCATACGGACTATAGAAAAACTTTAACAGTGATACATCCGGAAGCAGCAGACTTTTAAAATCTGTCGTACTTTTTTCCTGCCGTCCGCCTGTCAGCGAAAAGAACACCGGCAGCAGATAAAACAGTGACAGTCCGACAGCGATTCCGAGCGGATAAAAGCTATGCCACACTGTTTTGATGAGCTGCATTCCCGGTTGCAGCTGTTCCTTTTTCCAATGACATACAATATAAAAAAATAATGCTGCAAGTCCTCCGATTGCAAAGTAAAAGCTTGTTAGTATCATAAGAAAGACAGATAAAACAAGCATGCCATATTTAGAAGTCCTCTGATAGTGATCATATGCCAGAAATGCCATCAGAAGAAATGGCAGATAATCAACAAACATAATATGTGTTGCCGTATGAAACACCACTGCACCGGAAAGCACCAGTACAAGCGAGCCCGAAAACGCATATCGGGCATGTACACGGCTGCGCAGCCAGAAGTAGCACAGTATACCGTCTGCCATCCATACCAGTAACATCATAAGCTGTATATAATCTGTCATCTTTATAAACGGCAGTAAAAAAGATAACAAAAGTAAGGGATGATACAACCCATAGTAGGCAAAATGATAAATATTCTGCCCACCACCGATTTCCGCAGCATACTGCAAAAAAGGGTTCCCAGTCCGGTAAAACAGCTTTCGAAAATAATCCGGGAACACACTGTGCTGACTAATCCAGTCTGTCTGGGAACCTACTACATATCCATTTCCCATCTGTACCAGAAACAGGACAATCGGAATGCATAACAGTACCAACAGATACCGGTACTCTTTTTGCTCTGCCACATGATCATGACATTTTTTTTGCTTCATCGCTTGTCTCCTTTAACAGATAAATTGGTCTGTGCTTTGTTTCTGAATATGTTCTAGCCAGATACTGTCCAAGAATACCAATACAGCAAAGCTGTATTCCCCCGATAAAAAGTATTGCACACATCAGTGACGGCCAGCCGCTGACCGGATCATTCCACAAAAGACTCCGTATCACGATAAAGACAGCCAGAAGAAATGATATGCCACAGCAAAAGATTCCACCATAGGAGGCCAGAGATAACGGCAATGTAGAAAAGCCTAATATGCCATCTAAAGAATAGCGTAACAATTTTCCCATCGACCACTTTGTATCTCCTGCAGCTCTCTCAGCATTGTGATACTCAAGCCACTCTGTCCGATAACCTACCCAGGCAAACAATCCCTTCGAAAAACGGTTATATTCTCCCATTTTCAAAAGTGCATCCGTCATCTGACGGTTCATCATCCGAAAATCTCTTGCTCCTTCTACAATCTTTGTCTTCGAAATTTTATTGACAACTTTATAAAAGGAAGAGGAAAGAAACGAACGAATCTTTTTCTCTCCTTTTCGATCCATACGCCTTGTCGCTACACAGTCATATTCTCCCTGCTCTAAATGTTCATACATGACCGGAATATAGGATGGCGGATCCTGCAGATCAGCATCCATCACTACAACATAATCTCCAGTTGCTTTCTGAAAACCTGCATACATCGCAGATTCTTTTCCAAAGTTTCTGGAAAAAGAAAGATACTGATACCGTGCATCCTCCTGATGCATTTCCTTTAAGATTGACAGTGTCTTGTCTTGTGAACCGTCATCCACAAAAATCAGTTCAAACGCTGCATAAGACATCTGCGCCATGATCCGATCCATTTCTTCCTTGTATAGCTTCAAAACTTCCTGTTCATTATAACAAGGTATTACGACTGATATTGTTTTCATATTTCTAATCCCCTCTCTAAATTCGACAGTATTTCCGTCAATCCAATAGACATTATAGAAAGATGATAAACGAAATACAATAAATAATATCATTAAAATATCTTAAATTTTTCTTAAGTCTAGTACAGCGAAAATTAAGTTTTGGATAGTTTGGCGCAGAAGATTTTTCTGAGAGTGCTACTTCACAAACGCAGGCGTAGTGGTGGCTACGTCGAGGCTTAGGGAGTAGTGCTATCAGGAAAATAAGCAAGTCAAACTGCCAATCACTTAATATTCGCTGTACTAGTTTGAAATTATTTGTCGTCATCCTCTTCTTCCTCATCAATGGTACCTGTTGCAAACATTTCACGTGTATGTACACGCTTTTTATCCCTCTGCATTTCTACAAGATTCGATAACTGCTCATTGATTGCCATGACATTTTTAATGTTTTTAATCTCAAAATCTCCCAGCGTCTGGTCGGAAGAATTAACATGAATCGTTCCCATACCAAAGATGCGCTGCAATAACGAACGTGTGACAGAAACATCCAGGATACGATACAGACGTACCTCATCATGTCTTTGATTTAAAAAGCCGCTTTCCAGATAAAAACGCTCCTCATCAAAACTATACACTGTAAATGTCCACGGTAAACCACACCAGATTCTTTTTCTTTCTCTCCACAATGTTTTCATAACATACCTCATTTCTGCGCACGCTTTTGCATATACCAGACTTGTGTCAGGTGCGCCAAGACACAAATCCTACCGTTAACCTCTGCTTAGCTTATTTTGATGCCATGATCTTTTCTGTCATCCTGATGGCACGCACATTCTTTTCGACATCGTGAACTCTGACCATATCCCAATGCTCTTTTGCAGCAAGCACACTGGTAACCAAAGTTCCTTCTTCTCTTTGATCTACCGGCAGATCTAATGTCAGACCGATCACTGATTTTCTGGATGTTGCTAACAGAAGCGGTAGCTTAAGCTCATGGAACTGATCCAGATTTGCCAAAACAGAAAGATTATCCTCATATGTTTTTCCAAATCCAACACCCGGATCAAGAATCATCTGCTCCTTTCGAATTCCGGCAGCTTCTCCAATTCGAACGCTTTCCCTTAGATCCTGCAGCATGTCCTTTATCAAATCATCATATACCGCTTCCTTGCGGTTGTGCATGATACATACCGGAACCTGATGTCTGGCAACAACTTCCGACATTGTTTCTGTTCCCCATACCGCATGTTCTCCTTCATCGGCAAAAAGCGCATCATAACGAAGTCCCCAGATATCATTTGCCATATCTCCACCCGCCTGTAAAGCGGCATCCATAACCGGTGCTTTATAAGTATCTACAGATACCGGTATATCAAAGCGTTTTTTAATCTGCTCAATCGTAGTCGTCAGTCGCTCAATCTCCTCTTCGATTGTAATTTTGGTATAACCGGGTCTGGTTGACTCTCCGCCGATATCGATCAGATCTGCCCCCTGGCAGATCATCTCCTCCACATGCCGTAGAGCTGCATCTGTACGATTGAACTTTCCACCGTCCGAAAAAGAATCCGGTGTAACATTCAAAATTCCCATTACATAAACATGTCCCTGTCCAAATAGAAACTCCTTATTTCCTATTTTCATAGTTTTACCATACCTTTCCAAATCTCTGCTCACTCCGTGTCCAAATTGACCTTTTCCTGTCTGTCTTCCGTACATTGAAAATAATCGTATGCCTCGGCAAGTATCGACAAAGAGCCAAAAACAACAATCTTTTCCTCTCTGCCGCAGGCGATGCAATGTCTGATAGCATTTGAAACTGTTTGTGCACAGTGCACAGACGCTCTTTTTAAACCCTGCTTTTGTCCATACTCTTCCTGTATGGATACTACCGTTTTGGCTAATACTTCTGCGTCTTCTCCTCTCGGTCCGGGCGCCGTCACTGTTTCAACCATCTCTGCCAAGGGCAGCATGATCTGAAGCACCTTCTCATATTCCTTATCGCGAAAAGCTCCTACCACAAAGAGAAACTTTTCTTCCGGAAAATATTGTTCCAGTGATTTTTTTAATCTCTTTGCCGCATCTTCGTTATGTGCTCCATCTGCTATCACAAACGGCTGTTTAGCGACCACATCAAAACGTCCCTTCCAACGGCTGACATACAACGCCTTCTGTATCTGCTCTTCCAAAACATGAAACCTTTTGATTTGTACTAACTGCTGTACTGCTTCTATCGCAATCGCTGCATTTTCTAACTGATATTCTCCTCCCTGAGAAAGACAGTATGCTTTCCCCTTATAAGAAAAGTCTGTCTGCATGATCTGCTGCTTTCCTGAAATAATATCCTGTGCATCCACCGTAACCAGTGCTGCATGCTTTTCCTTACAGATTTTTTGCAGCAACGGATAACATTCTTTTTGATACTTACTTACTACAGTAGTACCTTCCTGAATAATTCCATACTTTTCAGCCGCAATTGCCGGAATCGTATCTCCCAGTATCTGCATATGATCTCTGCTAATCGACGTAAACACGCACATGACCGGCTGCTCTACAATATTCGTTGCATCTACCCTGCCGCCAAGACCGGTTTCAACAACAGCAACATCCACTTTCCAGCGTGCAAACATTTCATATGCCATCACTGTTTCTATCTCAAATGCTGTCGGCTGTAAAAAACCATTGGATATCATATCATTGCATATTTTCTGCATGCGTGTCAATACATTTGCAAGCTCATCTGCGGCAATCCAGGTAATGTCTGACTTTCCATTCTTAAAGCTCACCCGTTGAATCCGTTCACGATAATCAAATAGCGTCGGCGAAACATATCTTCCTACCGTATATCCTGCACATGCCAGTATATTGCTAATGTAGTTCCCTACTGAACCTTTCCCGTTCGTTCCCGCAATATGAATTACCGGAGTCTTGCGATCCGGTCTGCCAAAACGCTTGGAAAGCTCTGTCACCTCTTTTAGAGAATAGTCACTGCCAAGCCGCGTCTGAATCGTCTGAATATATTCTAAGGCCTCATTTTCATTCATAGATACCTCTCCTGATCTCTGCTGTTGGATTCTATTTATCCTAAGAAAAAAAGGATACAATCATCTGCTTTGTATCCTCTCTTTCTATCTGTTGATCAAACGCACTGTTTCGTATGATCTTTAGTCTTATTTAATAATACGAACCTTCAATACACCATCGATCTCACGCAATTTGTTAGCAAGCTCTTCTGATGATTCTGAGTCGATATCAAATACACAATAAGAATATTCGCCACGGCTCTTATTGGTCATGTGATCAATATTGATGCCCTCTGCTGAGATAACATTTGTAAACTGTGTAAGCATCTTTGGAATATTCTTATGCGCTACCGTAATTCTTCCTGCTGTGTTGCAGACACCGGCATCACAGTTTGGATAATTAACAGAATTTACGATATTACCATTTTCCAGATATTCACGAAGCTCATTAGCAGCCATAACTGCACAATTATCTTCAGACTCTTCTGTAGAAGCTCCTAAATGTGGTGTTGCGATTACGTTTGGCATCTTTACAACATCCGGATTTGGGAAATCTGTAACATACTTTTTCACCTTACCGGACTCTAAAGCTTCCTTCATGTCTGCATCATTTACTAAAAGATCTCTTGCAAAGTTTAAGACAACAACGCCATCTTTCATTTTATCAAAAGCTTCTTTGTTTAACATTCCCTTTGTTTCTTCCATGTATGGAACATGAACGGTAATGTAATCACACTCTTCATAAAGCTCATCGTATGATTTTAATACTGTGATATCACGATTTAAGGTCAATGCATTCTTAACGGAAAGGAATGGATCAACACCATATACCTTCATGCCAAGACGATTTGCAGCATTGGCAACCAGTACACCGATCGCACCTAAACCGATTACACCGAGCTTTTTGCCCTTGATCTCATTTCCGGCAAAGTTTTTCTTTGCTTTTTCCATAGACTTGCTGATATTTTCATCAGAAGCATTTTCTTTTACCCAGTTGATACCACCGATGATATCTCTGGCTGCTAAAAGCATTCCGCTGATCACCATTTCTTTTACGCCGTTTGCATTGGCACCCGGTGTGTTGAACACAACGACACCCTGCTGTGCACACTTATCCAGAGGAATGTTGTTTACACCGGCTCCGGCTCTTGCGATTGCTAACAAGTTATCAGAAAGCTCCATATCATGCATTGCCGCACTACGAACTAAGACAGCCTCTGCATCTGCAAACTCATCGATCTTCTGATAATCATCAGTGAAAACATCAAGACCTACCTGAGCGATTGGATTTAAGCATGTATATTTAAACATTATGCATTCTCCTCCTCAAATTTCTTCATAAATTCTACTAACTTCTCAACGCCCTCTTTTGGCATTGCATTGTAGATGCTGGCTCTCATACCACCAACGGTACGATGTCCCTTTAAGTTTACAAAGCCTGCTGCTTCTGCTTCTTTTACAAACTTCGCATCCATGTCCTTGTCACCTGTGACAAAAGGAACATTCATCAGAGAACGATCCTTTGGTACAACAGTTCCCTTGAATAACTTGCTGGAATCTAAGAAATCATATAAAATCTTAGCTTTCTCTTCGTTTCTCTGCTTCATAACCTCTAAGCCGCCCATCTTCTTGAGCCACTTAAATACCTTGCCACAAATGTAGATACCATATGCAGGTGGTGTGTTATATAAAGAATCCGCATCTGCATGTGTCTTATACTGTAACATCGTTGGTGTTCCCGGAAGAACATCTTCTGTGATAAGATCTTCTCTGATGATAACGATAACTACACCGGCAGGACCGATATTTTTCTGAACTCCACCATAGATCACACCATATTTTGTAACATCTACAGGTTCAGACAAAAAGCAGGAAGATACGTCTGCTACCAAAGTTTTTCCCTTTGTGTTTGGAAGTTCTTTATACTTTGTACCATAAATAGTATTGTTCTCACAAATATATACATAGTCTGCGTCTTCAGAAATAGGCAAATCGGAGCAATCAGGAATATAAGAAAATGTCTTGTCTTCGGATGATGCGATCTTGTTTGCCTTACCATACTTGGAAGCTTCCATCCAAGCCTTCTTAGCCCACTGACCAGTTACAATATAATCTGCAACTTTGTTTTTCATCAGGTTCATTGGAATCATGGCAAACTGCTGCGATGCACCGCCCTGTAAGAATAATACCTTGTAGTTATCTGGTATATTCATCAACTCTCTTAAATCTTTTTCTGCAGTTTTGATAATGTTGTCATATACTTTGGAACGATGGCTCATCTCCATAACCGACATGCCAGAACCCTGATAATCTAACATCTCATCTGCTGCTTCCTGTAACACCTCTTCCGGTAATACCGCCGGACCGGCTGAAAAATTATACACTCTGCTCACTTTACATGTGCCTCCTTCTGTAAAATAAATTCTGCATAAACGGAATTACTACAAAACACATTGCTGTAATATAGATCCCATTTCACATTTTTCTCCATATAATGTTTACTCCCCAAAAATAAAATCACACATATCTGTAATCCCTTTTTAGAAAACATTATACCATTTTATATCAAACAGACCAACTCTGTTTAATAACTAATTTTTTCCTGCCTCAAGATCTTTCTCATCAAAGGCATCATCCAGATTCTTTCCTGGTGGTACCATTGGAAATACCTTATCATCGCTGTCAATGATGCACTCGATCAAGACAGGTGTATTCAGACTGATTGCCTCTTTTAAGACTGGTTCTACTTCTTCCTTCTTTGTAATGCGGTATGCTTTTGCTCCCATTGCCTCAGCAAGCTTTACAAAATCAACGCAGTCATTTAATACTGTATGCGAATAGCGTTTTCCATAGAACAAAGTCTGCCACTGTCTTACCATTCCAAGCACGTGATTGTTAAACACAATCTCGATTACCGGAATATTTGCTCTTGTTGCTGTCGCAATCTCATTCATGTTCATGCGGAAGCATCCGTCACCGGCAATATTTACAACCGTCTTTTCCGGATGTGCTACCTTTGCACCGATTGCAGCACCAAGACCATATCCCATGGTTCCCAGACCGCCGGATGTGATAAAAGTACGAGGTTCTTTGTATTTGTAATACTGTGCTGCCCACATCTGATGCTGACCTACCTCTGTTGCTATGATCGCATCTCCGTCTGTGATTTCATCTAACTTCTCCATAATATATGGACCGGTCAGACCATTCGGATTGTAATTTAAAGGAAGGGCATCCTTTCTCGCCATCACCTTATCCATCCACTCTTTGTGATAATGCTGTTCTAACTTAGAGTTAAAAATATCTAACACTGACTTGATATCTCCGATCACGCTGATATCTACTAACACGTTTTTGTTAATCTCTGCCTCGTCAATGTCGATCTGGATAATCTTCGCATTCTGTGCAAATGTCTTTGTGTTTCCCGTTACACGATCGGAAAAACGTGAACCAACAACGATCAAAAGATCACATTCGGCTACGCTTAAATTTGCCGTCTTAGTTCCATGCATACCAAGCATACCGATATACTTATCATCCGTACCCGGATAAGCACCCTTTCCCATCAGGCTGTCTGTCACCGGTGCGTCAACTCTCTGTACAAATTCAAACAGTTCTTTGTTCGCTCCGGCGATCACTGCACCACCACCGACAAAAATCACAGGCTTTTTTGCCTTGTGAATCAACTTTAATGCATCTTCGATGCTGTTCTGATCAATTTTATCCGTAGAACGCGGAATAATCTTTGGTACTTCCTTTATGTATTCCGTTTCATCACTTGTCGCACTCTTTACAATATCGACTAAAACCGGTCCCGGACGTCCGGATTTTGCGATTTCAAACGCACGGCGAAGTGTCGGTGCCAGATCTTCTACATTTTTCACAATAAAGCTGTGCTTTGTAATTGGCATCGTAACGCCTGCAATATCGATTTCCTGAAAAGAATCCTTTCCAAGTAACGGAAGTCCGACGTTACAGGTAATAGCAACGACCGGAACGGAATCCAGATACGCTGTTGCAATTCCGGTAACTAAATTTGTTGCTCCCGGGCCACTAGTTGCCATACACACGCCTACTTTTCCGGTTGCACGTGCATATCCGTCTGCGGCATGAGCAGCTCCCTGCTCATGCGAGGTTAAAATATGTTTGATTTCGTCCTGATGACGATATAACTCATCATAAATATTTAAGATTGCACCGCCCGGATATCCAAAAACGGTATCCACGCCCTGCTCTTTTAAACATTCAATTACAATCTGAGAACCTGTCAACTGCATTGTTTCCTCCTATTTTATCTGTAAGATTGCACCCTTATCTGCTGATGTTACCATAGATGCATATCTTGCAAGATAGCCTGTTTTTACTTTTGGTTCCTTTGGTGTCCAATTTTCTTTTCTCTTTGCAAGCTCGTCGTCAGAAACCTTTACATTAATTGTATTCTCCGGAATATTGATAGAAATGATATCCCCTTCTTCGATCAGTGCGATTGGTCCGCCCACAGCGGCTTCCGGTGATACATGACCGATTGATGCACCTCTTGATGCACCTGAGAAACGTCCGTCTGTAATTAAGGCTACACTGGAACCTAATCCCATTCCTGCGATTGCAGAAGTTGGATTTAACATTTCTCTCATACCAGGACCACCCTTTGGTCCCTCATAGCGGATGACAACAACATCTCCTGCTACGATCTTTCCACCACGGATTGCTTCTATTGCATCTTCCTCGCAATCAAAGACTCTTGCCGGGCCTTCGTGTACCATCATTTCCGGAACAACAGCAGAACGCTTTACTACGCAGCTATCCGGTGCAATGTTACCACGCAATACGGCAATTCCACCTGTTTCACTGTATGGATTGTCAATCGGACGGATAATTTCTGTATTTCTATTTTCACATCCCTTGATATTTTCACCAACTGTCTTACCGGTAGCAGTGATCAGATCTGTATGTAATAAGCCTTTCTTATTCAGCTCATTCATAACAGCATAGATTCCACCTGCTTCATTTAACTCTTCCATGTAATGATGTCCGGCCGGTGCCAGATGGCAGATATTTGGTGTATGCGCACTAATTTCATTTGCAATATCTAAGTTAATCTCTACACCTGCTTCATGTGCGATCGCAGGCAGATGAAGCATAGTATTTGTCGAACATCCCAGAGCCATATCTACTGTCAGGGCATTTTCAAAAGCTTCCTTTGTTAAAATATCTCTTGGACGGATATTCTTTTCCAACAGTTCCATAACCTTCATACCGGCATGCTTTGCAAGCTTTAATCTCTGCGAATATACAGCCGGAATAGTTCCATTGCCCTGAAGTCCCATACCGATTGCCTCTGTCAGACAATTCATACTGTTTGCCGTGTACATACCGGAGCAGGAACCACATGTCGGACATGCGTTGCATACATAATCATCGACATCTTCCTCTGTCATCTTGCCAGCAGCATATGCACCAACTGCCTCAAACATAGAAGAAAGACTTGTCTTGTTTCCTTTTACATGACCGGCAAGCATCGGACCGCCACTGACAAATACTGTTGGTACATTTAATCTTGCAGCAGCCATCAAAAGTCCCGGAACGTTTTTATCACAGTTTGGCACCATAACCAGTGCATCAAACTGATGTGCTGTAGCCATACACTCTGTCGAATCAGCAATCAGATCACGTGTCACCAAAGAATACTTCATGCCAACGTGTCCCATAGCGATACCGTCACATACTGCAATCGCAGGAAATACGATTGGTGTACCGCCGGCCATAGCGACGCCCATCTTTACAGCCTCTACGATCTTATCTATATTCATATGACCCGGAACAATCTCATTGTAGGAGCTTACGATACCTACCAATGGCTTTTCCAGTTCTTCTTCTGTCAATCCAAGTGCATTAAACAACGAACGCTGTGGCGCTGTTGCCATACCCTTTTTTACTGCATCACTCTTCATCTGTTCTTCCTCCAATTTATATCATAATTACTCTGACAAAACTCTATATTCTCTCACAGATCAGATCACCCATCTGAATCGTGCCAACCTGTGTCTTGCCTTCCGACATAATATCAATCGTACGGTATCCGTCTTTTAATACCTGCTTAACTGCTGCCTCTACTGCATCTGCCTCTTCTTCCAGATCAAAGGAATAACGAAGCATCATTGCTGCTGAAAGGATAGTTGCGATTGGATTTGCCTTATCCTGACCTGCTATATCCGGTGCTGAACCATGACTTGGCTCATACAGTCCTAACTTTGTAGCACCAAGACTCGCGGAAGAAAGCATTCCGATCGATCCTGTCACCATACTTGCCTCATCTGATAAGATGTCGCCAAACATATTTTCCGTTAAGATAACATCAAACTGCTTTGGATCACGAACCAGCTGCATCGCACAGTTGTCTACCAACATATCTGTCAGTTCCACTTCCGGATAATCCTTTGCAACTTCTTTGACTACCTTTCTCCACAATCTGGAAGAATCTAAGACGTTTGCCTTATCTACGCTGCACACTTTCTTGTTACGCTTCATGGCAACATCAAATCCCCACTTTGCAATACGACGGATCTCATTTTCATCATATGTCAATGTATCGATAGCCTTTAACACACCATTTTCTTCTACTGTCTTTCTGTCACCAAAGTAAAGACCACCTGTAAGTTCTCTCATAACCACAAAGTCAAAACCGCCCTCTGTCAGTTCCGGCTTTAATGGGCATGCTCCGCTTAATTCATCAAAAAGAACCGCCGGACGAATGTTAGCATACAGTCCCAATCCCTTACGAATTTTTAAAAGTCCTGCCTCCGGACGCTTACTTGGCTCAATCTGATACCAGTTCGACTGTCCGACATTTCCACCGACTGCTCCAAGAAGAACTGAATCACATGCCTTAGCCTTTTCCAATGTTTCATCTGTCAAAGACTCTCCGTAAACATCGATCGAGCAGCCTCCCATCAAAAGTTCTTCATATGTAAAAGTATGACCATATTTCTGTCCTACCTTATCTAATACTTTTCTCGCCTCCCGAACAATCTCAGGGCCAATTCCATCTCCAGCAATCGCTGCTATCTTATAGTTCATCCTAACGCTTCCTTTCTAAATATAAAATGCATTAATTTATAGTGTATACAGAAATCATTTTCATGTCAAGTAATGCTTTTTCCTACATTTCTTTGTCTATAGGATTACTGCTTTCCGGTAGAGCCAAAGCCACCGCGGTCTGCTCCCTCCAGATGTTCTACCTCTTCAAACACGATTGTTGGCTGATTCTTCATGATACGAAACTGACAGATGCGGTCATTGACATGAATCACCGTATCACGCATTGCGATAACCGGCATGCGCCACATATCGTTATCCCCACAATAGGAACCATCGACTATACCGCAATGGTTTGCCTGAATGATGCCAAAGTTTTTATAGGTACTGCTTCTTGGAACGATATGTGCCTCATATCCTGCAGGCAGTTCCATTGCCACACCAAGCGGAATTAACTTAAAATCTCCCTGCTTTAATTCTACCTCTTCCGATGCCCGAAGGTCGATCCAATCCGATTTTCCTTCGATATAATCTAACTTTTCAATCTCGTTCGAAAAATATTTAATCTTGATCTGTTCCATCTGTTCTCTCTACTTTCTTATATATTTTGTACTGACAGACTCCTTTAGCCACTATACCGGCATCCATGCCAGGCTCGTACCATCAGATACTTTCTTTTCCTTTGTTCTACAGTACACACAAAATACATGTATACCATATGTCAGACATTATTCATTGTACTGTATCTTCTAAAAAATAGCAATGTCACGATTTCATTTTTTGCATATGATAGTACAACGATAATTTCATAATAAGGATGATCACAGTATGGCTTCATTACAGGCAAACCAGCAAAATCTCACAGACACCGGCTACTTTCGTGCAAATATCACTTCCTCAGCCACCGCACGGCCACTTAAAGGTGCAACGATCCAGATCAGTGATATCAATGATACGGGTAATATTATCGAAGAGATCACGACCGATGAAAACGGGCAGACAGAAAGTGTTGCATTAAAAGCTCCACCTGTCGAATACAGCATGATCCCTGAGTCTGATCAGCCCTATGCAGTCTATAACATTCGTATCCAGGCACCCGGATATGAACCGATCGACATATCCGGTGCCGAAATCCTATCCGGGCAGACAGCACTGCAAAACACTTCCCTGCTTCCTTTAAAAAGCGAGAACACAACCGAGCTTTATGTTATCCCACCACATACCTTATATGGGGATTATCCTCCTAAGATTCCGGAAGAGGAAGTCAAACCGATCACACAGACCGGTGAGATTGTATTAAGCCGCGTCGTAATCCCCTCTGGTGTACGTTACTTTTCTCTTCTTAAAAGATTTCGTATCGTCCCCCCCTGCCAATGCTTTTCTTCTCCGGCTTCAAAATATAATTTTTGACTCTGAGCATAGCATTTTGGCGGATTGACACGTTCTTTGTATAATTCTCTTACAATCTCTTCTGAAGAATATCCTTTGTCTGACAGAGCACATATTTTCTGAACAACCTGATAACTTGGATCTTTTTCTAATATTCGTATTCCATTTTTCAAAACAATCCGATAACCATATGGCGCAGTACTTCCCATATAATTTCCCATTCGCTTTTTTTCCTTCTTAACAGACGAAACCTTTTTAGACAGATCATGAAGATACCATTCATTTAGCAAATGAAACAAACCTGCTGCCGTCACTGACCTGCCTTCTGCACTGTCAAAATGCTCTGTCACGGTAACTAACCGTACTCTACAGCACGGCAATACCTTCTCTACAAACTCTCCCACTTCCCGATAGTTTCTCCCAAGCCTTGAAAAGTCCTTTACCGCTAACACCTGCACATTTCTGTTTTGTATCATTCTAAGCAGCTCCAAAAAGGCAGGACGATCCATGCTTTTTCCGGAATATCCTGTATCACAAAATAGCACTTCCTCCTCTTTTACCCCCTTCTTTTCTAAAGCCTGCCGGCATGCCTGTATCTGCGCCTGTATCGTCATATCCTTTCGATTTTTATGCTTTACAGAAACCCTTGCATAGATTGCTGCCTTCATTGTCTTTTCCTTCCAATACTTTGCTGCGCCTTTTTAAACAGTGCATCCGATACAATTGGTTCATGCATATGTGCTACTCTGACCCACTGCCTGCTTGGAATATTTTCTCTTATGGACAGCTTATAGCTTATCTTTTTTCGTTTTCCCTGTACGATGCTTCCAATATATACTTCATCCTTTAGTATCCTGCGCACGGCATTCGGATGCCACAGACATGTTTTTTCTTTTACAAATCCCGAAACAAAACGGCTGTTTTTTTCTTTCTTATATTCATATGGTGATAACACCCCTTTTTCATTGAGCCATGCACTGATCCTTTCTGCAGACATTCCTGATGCCTTCATTTCAAAAATGCTTCGAACAACCCCTGCCGCTGCCTGATCGATCACCAGATGATTATGATCATCTGTATCCTTTTTATAGCCATATACACAAAAAGCACCTATATAGGCGCCCTCCTGTCTTTTTATCTCCTGTTGTATCCGAACCTTTTGAGAAATATCCTGACAATAGCTGTCATTTAGAATATTAAGAATTGGCATCAAAAGATTTTGTTCCATAAAATGTGCCGATGCACTGTCATATCCATCACAGACAGCAATAAATCGGATATCATGCTTCGGAAAAAACTCCTGCAGATAATATCCCGTTTCGATGTATTCCCTGCCAAACCTTGACAGATCCTTCACAATAATGCATGTAATCTCCCTTTTTGCCACGGAGCATAACATCTTTCTGAGCCCCTCTCTGTCAAAATGACTGCCGCTTACACCGTCATCCACCCACTCACGGCACAGTTCAAAGTTCTGCTGCTTTTTTACAAACTGTGTGATCAGCTTACGCTGGTTTGTCAGACTGTTGCTTTCCTCCTTTCCCCACTCTTCGCGCGAAATCCGAAGATACGCACCACATTTGACTACCGGCGGTAATTTTTCGTACTGCATCACTGCCATTTTATACACTTCCTGTCTTATACACTTTTTGTATTGTATTCCTGCCATGACATGTACTATGCTTTGAAATCGTTTTCACTCTGCCTGTAACAACAGATGAGATTTCTATGCCATATCCGTGTTATCGGAAGTATTTTCTTCTAACGCATTGACAAATTCTGTCACCTCTGTCCACGCTTTTTCTGACTCCGGCATGCGGTTTAATGCCATCTGAAACACATGAAACATCCCATCATAGACTGATTCTGTCACATGACAGCCTGCCTCTTTTGCTTTCTTAACGGCATCTAAGGTATCACTTAACAGCATCTCAATCCCTCCTACCTGAAAAAGCATCGGCGGAAATGCCGTAAATTCCCCTAAAAGCGGAGAGATATAGGGATCTGCCGGATCATGTCCCTTATAATATTCCCCATTGTAGATCATGCTTTCCTTTGTATTTCCAAACAGTGGATCTTTCGTATAGTTTTCTTCATAAGAGCTTCCCGATGCCGTCAGATCTGTCCAAGGCGACATAAGAACCGCAGCAGCCGGCATCTCAACCTCATGATCTCTTAAATACGCACAAAGTGCCAGACACAGACCTCCTCCGGCCGAATCTCCTGCCAACACGATCTGGCTTCCCTGATACCCCAAAGAAAGCAGCAGACGATATGACCGGTATGCATCCTCTAACGCCGCCGGATACGGATGCTTCGGTGCCACACGATAGTCAACGGAAAACACTTTCATCCCACCACGCATATCGCTATAATTTTTTGCAAAATTGCGATATACATTTTTCATTTTCCCGATATATCCACCTCCATGAAGCTGTAAAACAACCATATTACTTAACAACTTAGGCGGTGTCAGTATCTCTACATCGCAGCTTTTTACACGTACCTTTAACATAGAATATCCTTCCGGACATTTCCACGCTGTTTCCACTACATGTTTTCGAAATGTACCATCCTGAATCTTAGGTCCTAAGATTTTTTCTGCGGTAGCTATATGGATCAGTTCCCGAATAATCTTTGCCTGTATGCTAATCTCTTTTTTCAATATTTTTTCCTCTCTTTATACTGTTTCAGACTGTACAAAACGAACATTCACCCATCCATGAAAGAAAGTTTCTCTGCATGATCTATATATAAAAACGCTTCTTTAACTCACTTTTCGCCTTCCGATATCCCATCGAACAGCAAAAAGAAAAAATCACTGCAGATGTGCCAAAGGATACCCATGGTAATACCGGACTTTTGGTATATCCGAACAGATATAACAATAAAAGTCCTACGCTGACTAAAAGTGAAAAAATCTGTACTAAAAGATAACTCTGCCAGTGTGACAGATTGACCAACATACAGACAACTAAGATAACATCTAAAAGTAACACTGCGCACGGCAGTCCATACACGATCGACCACCCTTCCATACCGGTCAGGGCATCTAACACGATCAAAAGCAGCATGACCGTAAGCGACTGGGAAAAGATCTTACGGATATGACTGTTCTTCCTGTAATAAAAATAACCTGTCGTAAAGGCAGCATATGCGATACACACACCTGTAACTGCTGACCAGCTAATCCTGTCATCCATATAATAGTTCACAACACATAAGACCACTTCTATCACGATCATCGCATAGATCAACGCATTGACCACCCTTTTTAGTGCCTTTGTCTTACGGCTCACATTGGGATAATGCATGTTTCCGTCTGTTTCTTCTCTCGTTAGAACATTTCCACATAAGGGACAGATTTCTGCATCATCTAATATTTCTACCATACAGCGTTTGCACCGGCTCATACCTCAGCACCTCCATTTGTTTCCACTTTCACAGACAGCCCTTCCTTTGCCAGTGTCCGAAAAAAGCACCTCTGTATCGACACATCCTGCAATACCGACGTGATTGTAAACACCATTGTATCCTGATAAGAGCAGATCGCTCCTTTCATATTCTGCCCCACGGAACGGGAAAGCATAGCACTAAAGTACCGGATATATGGCTGATATTTTTCTTCTACTTTAATATTTCCAATATTTGTTACCGTTGTGGTATTTGCCTTTGCCGAAGAGCGATATACAAAGCGCATGGCAAGTATTTTTATAAAGATAGGAACCGAGCGCAAAAAGATATTTTTTTGGTTCGACACATTGTAAGAAAACAGATCCTCCAGATGCTCTTTCGTAATCTGACTTCTCAGACTATCTCTCACTACCATGATCACTTCTTCCAATGTCATTTCTTCCTGTGGCTCTAACACCGCACTTACCATGACAAAAAAGTTACGCGTAGTCAAAGAGTCAAAATACGGTCTTAAATTAACCGGAATGCTTGCTGCAATCGGCTTGTCAGATGACTGACCATGCAGATATTCTTTATAAATGCTGTACAAAAAGACCGCCGTAAAGTATTCATTGATACTGACACTATACCTTTTACAGACATGTTTTAATTCCTGTACCGACAAAAATCCATGCATCACACTGAGTTCTCCTGCCGTCAGACGCTCGCCGCGTATTTCAACTGCACGCTTTGTCTGATATCCCTTCTTTTTTGCCTTCCGATAGTTTTTCAAATAACTGTCCTCTGTATTAACCGATGTATCATCCGAAAAGCTGTCTACCTGACCGGATTCCAGTTCCGTATAGCGCAGACGCAAATACTGGTATGTGATCTCACGCAAAAAGTTGACACCGCCCATGCCGTCTGCCAACACATGAAACACCTCTAAATTGATCCGGTTTGCATAATATGTCACCCGGAAAAGATAATTATTATTCGCATATGGCTCAATATAACGGCAGGGATAGTCATTTTCCTCCCGCACAAGCGGTGCCGGCTTCGCATTGGTTTCAAAATAGTGCCAAAAGATTCCGCGCCGCATCCGAACCCGAAAAGTATCAAATCTTGGCAGCACTTTATCAACTGCCTGCTGTAACAGCCTCTCATCTATATTTTCCGTTAAAGTAACCGATATCCGATACACATTTGTCATTTCCCGATTTGCGATCGCCGGAAACAGGTTCGCTGTATTGTCTAACTTTTCCCAGCGTATCTTCTGACGCTGCATACTCTTTTTACTTTGCTTTTTCACAAAATTCCCCATTTCTTATATCAACAGTTTCAAATTGTATTGTAACAGATTCGCAGCATGATTTCCACCTTCCAAAGCATTCGCACTCCATCCCCCGAATATGTTATCGTACATGACGGGTCTCCAAATGATGCGTCCGCAAAAAACTATTATGTTCGTTATAAAGATTACATTAAAAATGTAGCTTCCAGCGAAATTTATGCCACCTGGCCGGAAGAAACACTATTTGCTAACATTCTCGCCATTCAGTCCATTACACTAAACAGGGTATATACCGAATGGTATCGCAACCGTGGAAAAGATTTTACTATTACAAGTTCTACGGCATATGACCAGAAATGGATTGCCGGACGCAATATCTTTGACAGCATCTCTAACGCTGTCGATACCATCTTTTCCAACTATCTGTCCCGTCCAAATGTCGTGCAGCCGCTCTTTACACAATATTGTGACGGAAAACGTGTTTCCTGCCCAAACTGGATGCGGCAATGGGAGTCAAAAAGTCTTGGCGAAGACGGATACAGTGCGATTGAAATTCTCCGCTACTTCTACGGTGATTCGATTTTTATCAATACCTCCGAAGAAATTTCCGGTATTCCTTCCTCATGGCCTGGAACGGATCTTACCATCGGAAGCACCGGAAGCAAAGTGCGGCAAATGCAGGAACAGCTCAACGTCATTGCCGGTGCCTATCCTCTGATCCCAAAAATTTCCGCAGACGGTGTATACGGAGAACAAACAGCAAACTCTGTCCGCGTCTTCCAAAAGATTTTTAATCTGCCGCAGACAGGTGTCGTTGATTATCCTACCTGGTATAAGATTTCAGAAATCTATGTCGGTGTAAGCCGTATCGCAGAAATGGCATAACGCTTTACTTCCTATTCGGCTGAAGCACTAAGCACACAATATTTTTTACCACATAAATACAATAAGGTACTTGAATCAACCAAGTACCTTACTGTATTTATTTCCAAAACTGTTCAAATAATCTCACACCATACATAACATCTTTTGCCCCCGCTGTTTCTACCGCCGAGTGCATCGCAAGCTGTGCAAAGCCGATATCTGCAGACGGAATGGAAACATGTGCTGTAGAGATGTTTCCAAGTGTAGAACCTCCTGCAATATCTGAACGGTTGCAGTATGACTGAAACGGTATATCTGCCTCACGACAAAGGCTGATCAGGCAGGCAGCCGAATAGCCATCTGTCGTATATTTCTGTCCACCATGATATTTGATCACTACGCCACCGTTTAGCTGTGGAGCATTGGTCAGATCCGCCTTTTCCGGATGATTCGGGTGTAATGCATGTGCATTGTCTGCCGAGATCAAAAAGCTGCTGTTTCGTATACATTCTGCCTGCTCCTCATCGAAGCCAAGCAGCCTGCTGATCCTTCGCATCGTCTGCTCTAAAAATGTAGAATCCGCTCCCTGCTTTGTGCCACTTCCTACTTCTTCATTATCAAAGTAGGCACTGCATGCAATATAATCTTTAGGCTTTGCCTGCAGGATTCCCTGTAAGCTGGTATAAGCACATTGCAGATCATCAAGCCTCGGAGCTAACATCCATTCCTGATCTTCCCCGATCAGACACCCTTTTTGACGGACATATACATATAATTCTTCTGACAGAATCTGATCCTTTGAAATGGATAACTCTTCTGCGATCCGATCATAAACGGTACGCTCCTTCTGACCAGAAAAGATCGGCAGCATGTCCGTCTGTGGATTATATGCATAACCCTGATTAATCTCACGGTTCATATGGATAGCAAGATTCGGTATGACCAGTAAATCTCTGTCAATGTTAATAAGACTATGACAGATCTTACCATCTTTTCCTTCATAAAACACTCTGCCTGCTAAGGACAGCGGACGATCCAGCCAGCTTGACAAGATCATGCCACCATACTTTTCTGTGTTCAGTTTTACATAGGCATTCCCCTGTTTAATCTCAGGTTCTGTCTTTACCTTAAAACACGGAGAATCCAGATGACTTGCCACAATCTTATAGCATACCGCCTCTTTTTCCGGCAGGACAAAGCTGATGACAGCAGAATCATTTCTGGTAACATAATACTTGCTACCTGCTGTAAGCTTCCAGACCTTCTTTTCCGATAAACGAACAAAGCCTGCCTGATCCAACCTATCACAGATCTGAGCGGCAGCATGAAAGGCCGTTGGACTTTCCCCGATAAAGTCAAACAATCCCTGTATCATTTCCTTTTCTGACATGCTTACTCCTTTGTCATCGTTCCATTGTCAAAATAATCAATCTTCATGGCACGACGGACATCCTGCAATGTTGCTGCAGCAGTCTTTTCTGCCTTTTCGCTACCAACTTTTAAAATATCATAAACTTCCGGCAAGCGCTGTTCCCACATTTTTCTGCGTTCACGGATTGGAGCAAGCTCTGCCTGAAGTACATTATTTAAGAACTTCTTTACCTTAACATCTCCCAGACCACCACGTCTGTAATGATCCTTTAACTCATCCAGATTCTGATAATCCGGCAAAAATTCCGCAAAATGCTCTGTTCTGCAAAAAGCATCCAGATAAATGAATACCGGATTGCCGTCTACCTGTCCCGGATCTTCCACACGAAGATGGTTCGGATCTGTAAACATAGACATAACCTTCTTCTTAATGTCATCCGGCTCATCAGAAAGATAAATACAGTTTCCTAAAGATTTACTCATCTTTGCTTTTCCATCAATACCAGGCAGACGAAGACAAGCCTGATTATCCGGAAGTACGATCTTAGGATCTGTCAGGGTTTCTCCATAAACAGAATTAAACTTATGAACGATTTCCTTACACTGCTCTACCATCGGCATCTGATCTTCTCCTGCCGGAACAACCGTAGCACGAAAAGCAGTAATGTCTGCTGCCTGACTGATCGGATAGCAGAAAAATCCAACCGGAATACTAGCCTCAAAGTCACGCATTTTAATCTCTGCTTTTACCGTAGGGTTTCTCTGCACTCTGGATACGGTAACAAGATTCATATAATAAAATGTCAGCTCCGTTAATTCCGGCACCATTGACTGAATAAAAATAGTAGCTTTCTCAGGGTCCAAGCCACATGCAAGATAGTCTAATGCTACCTGAACAATATTCTGGCGAACCTTTTCCGGATGCTCTGCATTATCCGTTAAAGCCTGTGCATCTGCTATCATAATATAAATCTCATCATAGAGCCCTGAGTTCTGTAATCTTACACGCTCCTTTAATGAGCCTACATAATGTCCTACATGAAGACGCCCTGTAGGACGATCACCTGTTAATATTACCTGTTTCATTCCTCTTCCTCATTTCTGCGATTCTGCTTTATACTATCATACGATATAAGGTCTTGCTTTTTCTATATCTGTTCAGAAATATTGACCTCACGACATTTTATTATAGCACAAACTCCCCTCTCTATGCTATCCCTCCTTTTGAATTTTTCGTTTTTCTTTTCTTTTTATGTAAAATACATTGATCTTTTCTACAAGCAATGTCAGATTTCTAAACAAAGATTCCGCTGCAAAGCCAAATACGACAAAAAGCAGAATACAGATATTTGACATCTCGCTTAATGCAAAAAGCTGCTTCAAAAAGATTCCACAAAAGACCAGACCAAAAATATTGATTCCTACGATCGCATATTTCATCTTAGTAAGCGGTTCACTGATCTTAATTAAGATCATAATACCAACAACTGCCAAAAGCATGGTACTCGCCGTTGCAATATCCGTATCCGGCAGCCTAAACACCCCACCGCAGATAACAAGCGCCCCTACCGCCAGCACATCGGTCAAGCCTGCCGGTAACGCCTTTAGCATCACATTTTTCAGAAAATGACCACGAATCCGGTCTTTGTTTGGTTCCAGTGCCAAAAGAAATCCCGGAAATCCAATTGTAAACATACTGATCAAAGAAATCTGTGCCGGCTCTAACGGATAGGTAATCATAAAAATCGCTGCGAATACAGATAATAATAACGAAAATATATTTTTTACCAGAAAAAGGCTTGCGGAACGCTGTACATTGTTGACAACACGGCGTCCCTCCCAGACAACATTCGGCATATGCGCAAAATCTGAATCCAGTAAAACCACCTGTGCCGCCTGCGTCGCCGCCTCACTTCCGGAAGCCATTGCCACACTGCAGTCTGCATCCTTCATGGCTAAAATATCATTGACTCCATCGCCTGTCATAGCAACGGTATGCTCCTTCTTTTGCAGTGCCTGTACTAACATCTGCTTCTGCTTAGGTGTGACTCTGCCGAATACCGTATACCGTTCTACCGCATCCTGCAGCTTTTCTTCTGTATCTAACGTAACTGCATCCACATACGCTTCTGCCCCATCAATCCCAGCCTGCTTTGCAATCTCTGATACTGTTGCCGGATTATCACCGGATATTACCTTGATCTTTACATCCTGCGTCTTAAAATAATCAAAAGTTTCCCGCGCATTTTCACGGATTGGGTTAGACAATACGACATAGCCGACCGGTATCACCTCATCTATGATTCCATCCTTGATATTCTGACCTGCGTACTCTGCTAACAGTAATACACGATAGCCCTTTTGCGTATAAGGAGTAAGCTCAGCAGAAATTTTATCAAAATCATTTTTCATGATAAATTCCGGTGCACCCAAAAGATAGATACCATCCTCAAAGGAAACACTTCCATACTTCACACTGGAAGAAAACGGCATAACATCCACGACATTTCGTTCATTTGGATGCAAAACATCCTTTTCCTGCTCTACATATGTCTTTATGGCATCCATCGTTGCGTTATTATCCTTTGAAGCATTGGCATACTCACATAGAAGCTGCCGTACTTCTTCCTCTTGTGCAAACCTGCCATTTTGAAAACAGCAGACCCTGCTGACACACATCGTCGGTTCCGTGATCGTTCCCGTCTTATCCACACATAACACATCCACCCGTGCCAGTGTTTCTATGCTTTTCATATCATGTAACAGCACCTTGCTCTTTGCCAGACGCATTGTACTAAGCGCCAATGCGATCGTTGTCAAAAGATACAGTCCCTCCGGTATCATACCTATGATTGCTGCAACAGTAGAGGTAACACTTCTTCGTATCGTTTCGCCATTAACAAAATGACTCTGAAACGATAGAACGATTGCAATCGGAATAATGATAATGCCAACCCACTTTACGATCTGATTGATCGACCGAACCATCTCCGACTGCTCACCACTTCCCATCGCCTTAGCTTCCATCGTAAGCTTTGAAATATAAGACTCTTCTCCCACTCTTTCCAGTCTTGCATAGCACTGTCCTGATACAACGAAGCTGCCCGACAACAAACTGCTTTCCTTCGTCTTTTCAATCTCATCCGACTCTCCGGTAAGCAGTGACTCATTGACCATGACATTTCCATCTAACACAACTGCATCTGCACAGATCTGATCTCCCGCAGAAAGCAGGATCACATCATCTACCACCAGTTCATCAGACATTACCTGTGACTGTTTTCCGTCGCGAACAACAACCGCATGCGGTGCATTTAGAATATTCATCTTGTCCAAAGTCTTTTTGGCACGAAGCTCCTGTATGATTCCAATCAGCATATTACCAATGATGATCGGCAAAAATGTCAGATTCCGAAAAGAACCAACAACACACAATAGAATCGTAATAACTAAAAAGATTAAGTTAAAATAGGTAAGTGTGTTTGATAAAATAATTTCCCGTGTCGTAAGTCCAGTCGAAAGATCCACTTTATTCGTCAATCCACGCGCCGTCCGTTCCTGTACCTCTGCACCGGTCAGACCATTAATAGACATTTCCCTCGTTTTTTCTTCTGTATTTTCCATATGACAACTCCCCTCATCTCTGATAGGTCTATTATAAATCGTATCTGTCATATCTGCACAATAATTTTTTATGAATTTTTGTTAAACATTTCCTTAATATAGCAATATATTCCTTATTATGGCAATCAAATACATCCAAAAAACATTTTAAACTGTAAACCCTGCTCCAAAGTATTAGTGATATGCCTCTTCATAAACAAAAGCTGATGCTGTTTTGTCAAGCAGATCCATATCAAGTACACATGTCAGATGATTATACCGCACCATCATTTCTAACTCAAAAACAGACAAATTTTCTAATGTATCAATCTTTTCCTGCTTCGTAGACTTAATCCTGATCCAGACCGACTCGTTCTCCCTGATGACTGGAATATCCCCCTTTTCTTTATCACATGCCTTCCAGCTCTTTCCATCAGTGCTATATTCTGTGATCTGCACGGCATAATCAAAATCATGGTTTTCTGCGTCCTCTTTCCTGCACAAGGCTAAACCGGCCTGATCTGATAGTACAATCTCTCCATTTCCATCTGCACTGATAATCTGAATGACCGCCTCATCCTCTGCACCACTCTGTCCTTCTACAAACTGCAGCTTAAACTTTCCTGTCCGGTTGGTTGCAGACATTTCTACTACATCGGTGTATTTACTGTAATATGTCTTTTTCCCAAACCTTCGATATACCTTTACCTTATAGTAATAGATTTTTCCTGCTGTTACCGCTTTATCATAATATACGATACCTTTCGTTTTCTTTTTCAGTTTTTTGATCAACTGAAACTTTTTTGTACCTTCCTCTCTGCGGTAAATCTTATATCCATCCGGACATACACCATAATCAGAATAGATACCAAGCTTAATCTTATCCGTGCTTCGATACATATCCGGAACCTGATATTCATCAAACTGACACCAAAGACCGGTATATTTTGTAGCATCACCATAATATTTCAGCTGACTCTTCTTATAACCTTTAATCTGATACCAGTACAACTGCTTCTTTTTTAATCCCCGATCCAAAAATTTTGTTGTTTTTCCATCCAGCGTTGCGACCAGATGATACTTTCCAATATTTCCGTCTGCTTTTTCTATTGCACGATAAATCTTATACTTTGTCACCTTCTTTGTCTTCCAGGACAGTTGAATCTCTGTCATAGATTTTGCCACAGCATTTAACGCCATATAAGTGCTTTCTGTCACCTGTGCTTTTGCCTGTGCTCTTCCTCCCACGCTGCCACCTAGCAGTCCGATGATAAACACAACACAGATTATTTTTCTTAACCTTCCTTTCATACAAATCCTACCTTCCTTTCTCCATCTGCAGGCTTCCTGCTGACAGATACAAAAACGCAGCACCTACAATTCCTATCGGAACCGCCTGTACTGCGTCTTAGCGTCTGTCTTTACTACATTATGCTTCTAATAATTACATGTAGCATAGCAACAAAACCTGTCTTTGTCAAGTCTTAAGCCAGATTTGTATAGCCCATCAGCTTTTCGTCCACTTCTCTGGCAACACAGCGTCCTTCCCGTATTCCCCAGACTACCAACGACTGACCGCGGTGCATATCCCCTGCTGTAAAGACCTTATCTACAGAAGTCTTATATTCTCCTGCCGCTGTCGCTACATTAGTGCGTTCATTTAGCTTCACCTTAAATGCCTTAGCAATGTAATCCTGTGTTCCTAAAAATCCTGCCGCAATCAAAACATAATCTGCCGGAATCTCAAACTCACTGCCTGCAATCTCTGTCATATTCAGACGGCCTGTCTTTGGATCTTTCTTTGGCTCCAGCTTTACAAGCTTAACTTTCTTTAACACACCGTTCTTATCAGCAATAAATTCTTTGACGGTTGCCTGATAGATACGGGGATCTTTTCCATATACGGCAATTGCCTCTTCCTGACCATAATCTGTCTTGCAGACACGCGGCCACTCCGGCCACGGATTGCTTGCACTTCTCTGATCCGGAAGCTTTGGCATCATCTCAATCTGTACAACTGATTTGGCACCCTGACGAACAGCAGTTCCAACACAGTCATTACCGGTATCACCGCCACCGATCACTACGACATTTTTGCCTTTCGTATCTACCCAGCCTTCCTTCTTGCCAGACAGCACATGCTTTGTAGAACGTGTTAAAAAGTCAACAGCAAAATAGATTCCCTGTGCCTCTCGTCCCGGTGCTTTAATATCACGTGGGTTAGATGCACCGCAGCAAAGAATCACACTATCATATTCTTTTAAAAGATCATCTGCCTTTACATTCTTTCCTACATCTGCATTGACAACAAAGTGAACGCCCTCTTCTTCCATAACCTTCTGCTTTCTGTCAATAACCCATTTTTCCAGCTTCATATTCGGAATACCATACATCAAAAGTCCTCCGATATGATCATTTCTTTCGTATACCGTAACATCATGACCACGTTTGTTTAACTGATCTGCTGCTGCCAGACCGGAAGGACCGGAACCTACGATTGCGACCTTCTTACCGGTACGAACCTTTGGAGGATTTGCTTTCATCAGACCATTCGCATATCCATATTCTATAATAGCATTTTCATTTGCCTTACAGGTAACCGGCGAATCGTTCAGACCACAGGTGCAGGCTGCCTCACAGAGTGCCGGACACACTCTGGATGTAAACTCCGGAAAATTATTTGTCTGGCGAAGCATCTGCAATGCCTTTTCCATGTTTCCATGAAAAAGCAGATCATTCCACTCCGGAACTAAATTGTTCAAAGGACAACCGGATGCCATTCCATTTATCATCATGCCTGACTGACAAAACGGTACACCACAGTTCATACAGCGCGCAGCCTGTTCTCTACGATTCTTCTCCCGCATTGGCGTATGAAATTCATTAAAGTTTTTAATACGTTCTAACGGCTCTACCGCTACATTATTTTTTCTATCATATTCCATAAAACCCGTTGGCTTTCCCATATCTTTCCATCCTTTCCGGCATTATGCCTGTTTCTTATGCGCATAAAATGCTTCGATCTGAGCCTGTTCAAATCCCAAACCATGCTCTTCCATCTTAGCGATCAACTGTAACATTCTGCTATAGTCATAAGAAATGATCTTTTTGAATTTTGGAAGATATTCACTAAAGTTGTCTAAGATCATCTTACCTTTTTCAGAATCCGTTGCTTTTACATGATCTTCAATCATTTGCTTTAATTCTAATACATCATACTTGTCTGTAACCGGCTCTGAAGATACTAACTCCTTGTTTAACTTCAGATACAGATCGCTGTTTTCATCCAAAACA
This sequence comes from uncultured Lachnospiraceae bacterium, assembly GCA_934317005.1. Taxonomy (GTDB): domain Bacteria; phylum Bacillota; class Clostridia; order Lachnospirales; family Lachnospiraceae; genus Butyribacter. Next base: position 95,994 of record CAKREB010000002.1, on the reverse strand, counting down.
TAAGCGACACCACCGCTCATTCCGGCTGCAAAGTTCTTTCCGGTTGGTCCAAGTACAACAACACGACCACCTGTCATATATTCACAGCCATGATCTCCGACACCTTCCACAACTGCTGTTGCACCGGAGTTACGGACACAGAATCTCTCTCCGGCAATACCATTAATGTAAGCACGACCACTTGTTGCACCGTATAGTGCTACGTTTCCGACGATGATATTTTCTTCTGCCTTGAAGTTTGAACCTGCCTGTGGATATACCACAATCTTACCACCGGAAAGTCCCTTTCCAAGATAATCATTTGAATCACCGATCAGTTCCAGTGTCAGCCCCTTTGGTATAAATGCACCAAAGCTCTGTCCACCACTTCCGTGACATTCAACTGTGATCGTATCTTCCTCTAGTGTATCACCAAACCTCTTCGTGATCTCAGAACCAAGAATTGTACCAAGTGTACGGTTAATGTTTGTAACATTCACCTGAATCCGGCTCTTTTCACCGGTTTCTAAAGCTTTCTTTAACTTAGGAAGAAATACCTTCTCATCGATTGTCTTTTCTAACTCAAAGTCATACTGACTCTTTGGATTAAAGCGGTTTTCCTTTCTCTCTCCTGCAAAGGAAGAATCGATAATGGCACTTAAATCCACTTTCTTCTCTAATGGATTATCACTTTCTTTTACCTTGATCAGATCCGTGCGTCCGATCAGGTCATCTACTTTACGGATCCCAAGCTTAGCCATATATTCGCGAAGCTCCTGGGCGATAAACTTCATGAAGTTTTCTACATATTCCGGCTTACCTTTAAATCTCTTACGAAGTTCCGGATTCTGTGTTGCCACACCAACCGGGCAGGTATCCAGATTACATACACGCATCATAACACATCCCATAGTGATCAAAGGTGCTGTCGCAAATCCGAACTCTTCTGCGCCAAGAAGGGCTGCGATCAGAACATCACGTCCTGTCATAAGCTTACCATCTGTTTCAATGCGAACACGAGAACGCAGTCCATTCATGATCAATGTCTGATGTGTTTCTGCAAGTCCTAATTCCCACGGAAGTCCCGCGTTGTAGATAGAGCTTCTTGGAGCTGCTCCGGTACCACCATCATAACCTGAGATCAGGATAACTGCTGCACCGGCCTTTGCCACACCGGCTGCGACCGTTCCGACACCGGCTTCTGAAACTAACTTAACAGAAATTCTTGCATCCGTATTACTATTTTTCAGATCGTAGATCAACTGTGCCAGATCTTCGATAGAATAAATATCATGATGTGGTGGTGGCGAGATCAGGCTGACACCCGGGGTAGAATGTCTTGTTTTGGCAACCCACGGATATACCTTTCCTCCAGGAAGATGACCACCTTCACCCGGCTTTGCTCCCTGTGCCATCTTAATCTGAATCTCTTTGGCACTGACAAGATAACGGGAAGTAACACCAAAACGACCGGATGCGACCTGCTTGATTGCTGAACAACGATCCTCTGCCTGTCCCTCTGTTGCCAGACGCTCTAAGCTTTCACCACCCTCACCACTGTTTGATTTACCATGTAAGTGGTTCATAGCGATTGCCAGTGTTTCATGCGCCTCCTGAGAAATAGAACCATAAGACATAGCACCTGTCTTAAATCGTTTGACAATCTCTTCCACACTCTCAACCTGATCGATTGGAATTTCCTTCTTTGGATAATTAAAGTCTAAAAGACTGCGCAATGTTACATTGCTGTCCTTTTCATCAATCGTCTTAGAATACATCTTAAACAACTCATAATTTCCAGTCCATGTTGCCTGCTGTAACAGATGAATCGTTTCAGGGTTATACAGATGTTCTTCCTGATGGCCACGTGCCTTATGCTGTCCACGGCTTTCCAAGTTTAAATCTACACTTAATCCTAACGGATCAAATGCTGCAGAATGCTGCATATCAACCTGCTTCTGAATATCCTCAAGTGTAATGCTTCCTACACAGCTTACGGTATCTGTAAAGTATTTTTCTATTACATCTTCGGAAATACCGATTGCTTCAAAAATCTTTGAACCCTGATAAGACTGAATCGTAGAAATTCCCATCTTAGAAGCAATCTTTACGATTCCATGCAGTACAGCAGAATCATAATCATCTACTGCGGCATAATAATCTTTATCTAACATCTTATTATCAATCAATTCTTTGATCGTGCTATGTGCCAGATATGGGTTGATCGCGCAGGCACCATAACCTAACAGCGTTGCAAAATGATGAACCTCTCTAGGCTCTGCTGTTTCGATGATCATGGCTACGCTGGTTCTCTTCTTTGTAGTAACCAGATGCTGCTGCATTGCCGCAACGGCAAGAAGAGAAGGAATTGCTACGTGGTTTTCATCGACTCCACGGTCACTCAGGATCAAAATATTGACACCCTCTTTATAAGCTCTGTCTGCCTCCAGACACAAATGATCTAACGCTTTTTTCAGAGAAGTATTCTTATAATATGTGATTGGGATCACTTCACTCTTAAATCCCTCTTTATTAATGTACTTAATCTTTAATAAGTCTGTATCTGTCAAAATCGGATTGCAGATTTTTAACACCTTACAGTTATCCGCATTTTCCATCAGAAGATTTCCGTCTTCTCCAATGTACACACTTGTGGAAGTAACGATTTCCTCACGGATCGCATCGATTGGAGGATTTGTAACCTGCGCAAACAACTGTTTAAAGTAGTTAAAGAGTGGCTGTGGCTTCTTAGAAAGCATCGGAAGTGGTGAATCCGTTCCCATAGATGCGATCGGCTCACTTCCATTTTGTGCCATCGGAAGAATAGATGTCTTATACTCCTCAAATGTATAACCAAAAGCTTTTTGCAGTCTTGCACGCTCTTCATCAGAAAATTCAATGACCTTCTGATTTGGAATATGAAGCTCCTTTAATGTTACAAGATTACTGTTTAACCATTCGCCATATGGCTGGCGTGATGCATATGCTTCCTTTAACACATCATCTGCGATCAGTTCTCCCTTAACGGTATCTACTAACAGCATACGACCCGGTCTTAAACGGTCTTTCTTTACAATCTTTTCCGGTGGAATTTCAAATACACCTACTTCGGAAGATAAGATCAACTGATCATCTGTTGTAATATAATAGCGCGATGGACGCAGACCATTACGATCCAAAACGGCTCCCATAATATCACCATCAGAGAACAGAATGGATGCCGGTCCGTCCCACGGCTCCATCATGGTTGCATAATACTGATAGAAGTCACGCTTTTTCTGGCTGATGCTCTTATCATTTTCCCACGGCTCCGGAATGGTGATCATAACTGCAAGAGGAAGATCCATACCACTCATTACCAAAAACTCCAATGTGTTGTCTAAGCGGGCTGAATCAGAACCATTTGGATTGACAACCGGTAAGATTTTGTGCAGTTCGCTGGAAAGAAGCGGAGATTCCATCGTTTCTTCACGACCAAGCATTTTATCTGCATTACCTACGATTGTATTGATCTCACCGTTGTGAACGATAAAACGGTTTGGATGTGCACGCATCCAGCTAGGATTTGTATTTGTACTAAAACGCGAATGTACTATGGCAATAGCAGATACATAATCTTCATCTCTTAAATCTGCAAAGAACTGACGAAGCTGTCCTACCAAAAACATTCCTTTATATACGATGGTACGGCTTGAGAAGGATACAACATAGGTATCATCGTTACTCTGTTCAAACACACGACGTGCCACATACAGTTTACGATCAAAATCAAGGCCACGCGCAACCTCTTCCGGACGCTTTACAAATGCCTGCATGATACATGGCATACACTCTAAAGCTTTATGTCCAAGAATACCCGGCTCAATCGGAACTTCTCTCCAGCCCAAAAACTCCAGGCCTTCCTTTTGAATAATGACCTCAAACATCTTCTTTGCCTGATTTTTCATTAATTCATCCTGTGGGAAGAAAAACATTCCAATACCGTAATCTCTCTCCTCACCCAGCTCAATGCCAAGTGGCTTCACTGCTTTTTTGAAAAATTTATGAGAAATCTGAAGAAGAATACCTACACCGTCACCAGTCTTTCCTTCCGCGTCCTTACCAGCACGATGTTCCAATTTTTCTACTATATCAAGAGCACCCGACACGGTATTATGTGTCTTATTTCCCTTAATATTAACGATGGCACCAATACCACAGTTATCATGTTCAAAACGTGGATCGTAAAGACCTCTTTTTTCATGATCCACAGCCTTTGAAGCTTCCATTACTACATTGCTTTGAGCCTCTTTCTCTCGCATGCTACTGTACCTCCTTTAGATTATAAAACAAAGTTTGAGATGAACAGACTGTCATGTTTCCGTTACCATTCGCGGTTTTTTACTTTTAAACACAACAAAAGGGGTCAGCAAATAAATCGCTGAACCCCTTTGTTCATCAACTGAGATGATTATAATATAATCAGGTTAAAAAAGCAATAAAATTTTGTATTTTTATGCTATTTCTTAATTTTATTTTTCAAAATAACCATCTCGCTTTATTTTGTTTTATATCAGATACATATGTTCGATTTCATTTATTGATATTCTTTATCTTTTTAGGCAGATTCGAGTCTTTTCACCTTTTCTTCACTGCTCATTGGGAATATTTCAGAGTACTTTGTTAACAGTTTTAGATCTTATATTCCTATGGACTTCTTATATAAGACATAATATCATTTATTAAAAACATTAAATATCATTTATAGGTAAACGTATGACAGTCTGATATCTCGCTGTCAACAAAAAAGCAAAATCCTATCTTAATGTAATGGCATTTTCCAAAAAGAGCCTGATTAATCAGTTAATGTTCGATGGTTTTACGAAAAAGCAGGCACTTTATGGAGTTAAAAAAGCCGGATATTAGTTTTCTACCATAAGCCGGATAAGCAGTGTTTCAACACCCAGTTGATCATTGATCTTTCCCTGCTTAAAGTCAAATTCCGTATCAACGCACAGTGTCACCATTTCTCTTAGCTGTTCCTTAGTGAAATGGCGGCACTGACTTTGATATTTTGCCAAAGAAAACGGTGGGATTCCTGCTTTCTTTGCCATTTCCTGTTTTGATAAGCCTGATTTCATTGTCTTAATTTGCAAAAGAATGTTAAAGTGTCTTGTCAACAGATATAAAATTGACATCGGACTTTCCTTCAGTTCTAACAGATCATGATATAACTGCAGCATCTCTGCTTTTTTCCCATTTGCCACAGCATCTAACATTTTAAAAATCTGTCCGGTCACCTGTATACTGCAGATCGCATCAATATCCTCACGGGTTATCTCTTCTCTTCCATAAGTATAAGCAATCAGCTTATCAAGCTCATTATTCAAGGCATTTAAAGAATTATCTACCTGTTCCAGCAGATATTCCGCTGTACTTTCCCTTATTTTTTTGTGCTGGTCGCGCAGCTTCATAGCAATAAACATTTTCGTATCTTTCTCGTTCATAGCTGACATCTCAGCTACCAGACCGTTTTTAAGAACATATTTATATAACTTATTTCTCTTATCAACTTCTTTTTCCGTAAACACCATAATAGTCGATTCCGGCATAGAAGGCAGATAATCTGCCAGATCATTTGCTGTTTTAAACAGCTTCGTATCCTCCAGTACTATGATACGGTAGTCTTGAAAAAAGGGAAGTGTATTGGCAATCTCTCTTACTTCAAGCAAATCTATGCTGTTTCCCTGAAAATTAGAATAATTCATCTCATCACCGCCATCTAATACCGCTTTTTTTAATTGATCACGGTATTGTCGGATCAAATAGCTTTCTTCTCCATACAACAAATATATATTATGAAATGTTTTATTTTTAATATCCTCCTGAATCTGTCGCATATGAATCTCCATTTCTATTTTCTTTCCATCCATTTTAACATATCCTGCGTGAAAAAAACATAAAACACTCATAATGAGTAAAAAATAAGCAGATGCCCATTTTTATTTCTGACATCTGCTTCTCTTTCATCACTTTAGCTTAAACCCTGCTTAGCAATGTTTTGAATCTTCACATTTCATCAGGCTGTCTTTTCCAACTCCCGAAGAAATACATCCTTCATATTGACCTTCATATCCATACCATGCTTTTGCAATACCTGAGTCAATGCATCCAAGGCAGCAGCAACATCCTCAACGTTTGCATTATTTCCCATATGCCCTATACGAATAACTTTTCCTTTAAGAGAACCAATACTTCCGGAAATCAAAATGTTGTGTTCTTTCATCATATCCTGCATAATCATCCGGTCTGTCATTCCCTCCGGCACATCAAATACCGTAACGGTAGATGCATAGCCATCCTTCAAATAAAGAGATAAGCCCCCCTCCGTCAAGGCACACCTTACTGCTTTTGCAATTTCCTTATGACGGTAAAAACGATTCGTGTCTGCAATGCAGTCTTCCAATGCAGCGCGGAATCCGTAAATATCACTCATTGGCTGTGTATATGGAAAATGCTGATCCTCATAATATGTTTCATATGTCAAAAGATTCGCATAAAACGATGCTATCGGTGTCTTTCTCTCATGCATCGCTTTCTTTGCCGTTTCACTGACACAGACCATCGTCAATCCCGGAGGTGCTGATAGTGCTTTCTGAGAACCACCACAGCAAATGTCGATCTGCGCCTGATCAATATTTAATGTATCGCCAAACATTCCCGTTACAGAATCTACCACTGTCATAATGCCATATGATTTTAATAGCGGACATAATTTTTCTACCGGATTCAGAACACCACTCGGTGTATCACTATGTACCAGCGTTGCATACTTAAAATCATGATCCTTTTCCAAATATGCTTTTAATTCCTCATAGCCGATCGGCTTATGATAATCAAACTCTGCTAAAACCGGTTCTCCTCTATAAAGTGTAACAAAATCTGCAAAGCCATTTCCAAACACACCATTATCCAGAATCAGAACGCGATCTCCTTCTTCCGTCAAGGAAGCACATGCTGCCTCTAAACCTAAAATCCCCTCTCCGTTCATAATATAAAATGGATTTTTCGTGCCTAACAGTTCTGACATTCTTTGACAGGTTTCTTTATAGAAATCAAAAAATCTTGCATCCAAAATCGGACTGCTCACATTATAAGCCCGCACATGACGGACATTTTCTGATACCTGTGTCGGTCCGGGTGTCATTAAGGTAAGTTCCTTTTCTTCCCATTCCGGATATTCTTTCTTCTCTCCGAGTTTCAAACGTTCTGAAATCATAATGAATCCCCATTTCTAATGTAATATTAATTCTGCAAACCATATACCATATAGATATACTTATCTAGCAAGTGACGGTAATGCCTTTCGGATTGCCATAATAACAGGTACCGCAATCACACCTGCTGCCGTAATCTGAACAACATTTCCCAAAATAGAAGCTGCCGGAGCGATCCAGTTACCATAGATCAATCCTTCCGCAACATAGTAGCCTGCAACCTTGATCACAATAGCTGCCAAAACAGCTAAAATCTGAAAAGCAAACGTTTTCTTCTTTTCGGAAATCCAGCCATATGCCAGTCCGATTACTCCACAAATGACAAAAGTAAATGGTGCCCATGACACCCAGCCATTTAACAGATCAAACAAGCCAAGACCAATAGCTCCTGTCAATGCACCGGAACGTTTTCCAAAAATAGCTGCTGCCACAAATACCGGAACATTTCCCAGATGAACCAATCCACCATTTGCCGGTATAAACGGAATCTTCACATTGATATAGGTTGTGACTACAAATGTCAATGCTATAAAAACTGCTGTAATAACCATTTCCTGTAAGGAAGAAAAAGTCTGCTCCCCCTGTGCTGCAAAAGCAGCCTGCTTCTGACCTGCTGAATTCTGTACTTTGCTCATAGTAATTCTCCATTTCTACATATATTTTTTCATACGGTTCGCCCGTGGCAATCATAAAACCATGCATTCACAAGCTTCGTATGCAAAATATCAGCAATTTTGCTGACTGTTTTCACTATTCTTTTTGCTAAATAGCTTTAATGGGTACTATATAACAATACTGGCATGTATAAAATAACCAGTTTCAAAATAATTCATATGGTCAGTTTTTCTTTTTCTCACTCCCAGTCAATGTCCTTTTGAATTTTTCCCAGCCTGATATTCTTATCCAAATAATTTTTCTTTGCGTATTCCCACATTTGTTCAGAGCCTTTTTTTGTCACTTTTTGCCTTTCCATAACCTGTGACAGCTTCACATGATGCTCTTCCCAGGCTTTCCCATCCGAGGCATCATTTAACATAATCGGCTGTACATTATCTAACGTGTGGGCAAACTTTGCCTCCGGTGTATCCGATGCTTCAAACTCTTCCCACAGTCCTCTAAGATACTGTGCCTGATCCTCCGGTAGGAGATGAAAGATGCGATCTGCTGCTGCCACCTCACGCTCCCGCTTGGTCGAATTTCCTTCTGCGTCATACGCATAGGTATCTCCTGCATCCAGTTCCACCATATCATGAATCAAAACCATTGACATCACACGAAGTACATCTACCTTTTCATTGGCATATTCACTCAGCAAAAGTGCCATAACTGCTAGATGCCAGGAATGCTCTGCATCATTTTCTTTACGGCTGGCATCTTTCAAATAGGTCTGTCTTCCTATCTTTTTTAATCCATCCATTTCTCTGATAAATTGCATCTGTTGCTCTAATCTGTTCATATCCTCTTTTTCTCCCTTTTGCAGTTCAAATTTTGAAAACCAGAATAATCTCAAAATCCACCATAACAATCCTAAATAGTAAAATTGCCCAAAAATCCAGCACAACACTTTGAACTGCTTTTGAGCAATTATCCTTCATTTCTTTTTTCAGCAAATACATGATAGACAGCAATCGAATGCCGCCTGACCTATCTTATTCTTAACTAATAACAGAGTTGTTTTTGGTGCATAGTCCTTACAGGAATAAATATTTTCTTATCTTGCATGCCTTAGCGATAATTGCGGAAAAGACCTACCACTTTTCCTAATATTTCCACACGATCTACAATAATTGGTTCCATTGTATCATTTTCCGGCTGTAGACGGTAATGACCGTTTTCTTTATAAAAAGTTTTTACCGTTGCGGAATCATCCACCATCGCAACAACGATTTCACCATTTGTCGCGGTATTCTGCTTACGGACAATAATCTTATCTTTATTATAAATTCCAACATTGATCATACTTTCGCCTTTTACCTTTAGCATAAACAGATCTCCTGCCGGAATCTCTCCCGGAAGCATCGGAAAATAGTCATCAATATTCTGCTCTGCAAAAATAGGCTCTCCTGCTGCCACCTCACCAAGCACCGGAATATTGACAATCTCCCTGCGCGCAAGATTAAACTGATCATCCATGATCTCAATCGCACGCGGCTTCGTTGGATCACGACGGATATATCCATTCTTTTCCAATGTTTCCAAATGAGAATGTACAGAGGACGTCGACTTTAAATGCACTGCCTCGCATATCTCACGCACCGCCGGCGGATAACCCTTTGCTAAAATCTCTGACTTGATATATTCTAATATTTCCTTCTGCTTCTCTGTAATTCTGCCTGTTGCCATCTTATCTCCTCCATCTATTCTCAAAAGAGCACTGTCTGCACTAATATACCACTACGTTCTGAGTGATCTCCTATTCACATAAAAGGACACCGCTAACACTTCTGCTATCCTCCCACTACTATGTGAAAAGAACCCCGCCAGTGCTTATGCCCTAGCAAGAATTTCTTCGAAATTCTTATTGGTATCCCACTACTGTATGTGCATTCTCTTATTACAGGAAAACATTCCTGTAACACAAAAAGGTAATCTACTCATCTTTTATGAATAGATTACCATATTTCATTCCATATGTCAAACAAATGTTCGGAACTTATGATTGCAATTCCTCCACACAAACCATCTTACCATCGCTCCAGATTCGTTCCAGATCATAAAATAAACGATCTTCTCTGTCAAACACGTGTACAATGACATCACCAAAATCAAGCAGTACCCAGCTGCTACTGCGATTTCCCTCCACGCGCTTTACATGAAATCCCGCCAAATGCATCTTCTCCTCTACATTCTTAACCATAGCCTGTACCTGCGTATTACTGCCACCATTCGCAATAACAAAGTAGTCTGCCATAACTGATATTTCTGAAATTCGAATAATTTTAATATCTTCGCCCTTCTTCTCATCTAATGCTTCATATGCAGTGACTGCCATCTTTTCCTGTTGATTCATCCTATACCTCATTTCTGCGTACTCCTTTAAACAAATCTGTACCGGCACGCACAGCTACAGATTCTTCCTGTCCTATCACTTAACCATCTTATGCCTGTATGCAGCTTTTTATTGCGATACCATATGTTCATAATATCGATACGCTTCCACAGAATTTGCATCAATAATCTGATCTGACGTTTCCTTTTCCTCTTTTAGATAACACAATGTATTATCTAAGATCAAAAACATTGCCTCATCTAAATTTTCAAAAGAAGCCCTGCGAATCTGCTCTATTCTTGGAAGTGGCTTTCTTCCCGGTTCGATATAATCTGCAATGAAAATAATCTTTTCAAAATCTGTCATCTCCGGCTTTCCTGTTGTATGCCAGCGGATAGCAGATAAAATCTCCTTATCTGAAATATCATAAATATGCTCTGCATAATACGCTCCCAGCTTTGCATGCAGCAAAGACGGCTGCACTTTTTCTGTGCTACTGCAGGATATTTCATGCTTTTTGCACTCTGCAAGCATCTGTTTATCAGAAAGATACTTCGCACAGTCATGCAGCACACCGGCATACCCTGCCTTGCATACATCCTTGCCAAAGCGCATTGCCATTGCCTGTGCTGTATAGCGCACACCAAGCGTATGCTGATATCTTTTTTTCTTTAATACCTTCTGTAATCTTTCCTGTATTTCTTCGATTGACTCCATGATCATTTCCTCCCCAAGACAGAATACATGTAACTTTTTTTTGCAGCACCGGCGCAGACATTTACCCTACGCGATAACACTGATGTGTACAGATATATTCATACACACTTTTTGGAAGCATATCCTTTACATCCTCTCCTGCAGCCAGTTTTTTTCGAATCATGCTGGAACTGATATCTAACCGCTTCATAGGAATCACCTCTATCGTGCCACCATACTTGTCGGTTAGTGTCCCCGCCTGCCTTTCCATCTCTTCCAAAGAAATATTTCCACGATTCACGGCAAGAATCACTGCATGCGATAAAATAATTTCCGGATGATACCACTGATCAAGCTGTGCCAAAGAATCCTCCCCCAAAATAAAGAAAAACTCATCTGCCGGATATTCTTTTCTTAGCATCGTCAGTGTCTTAGCTGTATATGTGATTTCCTCACGCTTTAGTTCATAATCAGAATATACAAACTCTTTTTCCTCCTTAACGGCTAATTGAACCAATAAAGAACGAAGCTTCTCATCTGAAATCCGGCTGCTATCCTTATGAGGCGGATGCTTAGACGGCATAAACCAGACCTGATCCAGATTTTTCTGACATAATGCACTACGTGCCATCGCAAGATGTGCCAGATGGATTGGATCAAATGTTCCACCCATAATTCCTATCTTACTCATAGCGCTTTTTGTTCTTAGCTGTATTCTTATGTGCGACCGGCTTTTTTCTGGCATTCTGCTGCTTTAGCAGACGGCGCTTCTTTTCTTCTTTCTCAATATTCTTTTTATAGAGAACAATCTTCTTACCAATCACCTGTACAACCTGCGCACCTGTTCTTTCAGAAACCAATGTGGCAAGCTCTCGCGGATCATCATTACAATTCTTTAATACATTGATCTTGATCAGTTCTCTTGCAGTCAGGGCATCCTTAATTGCATTTACCAGCTGTGGTGTCAGGCTGGACTTTCCAATCTGAAAAATGCTGTCAAGCTTCATTGCCTGTGCTTTCAACTCTGCTCTTTCTTTACTCGTCATTCTTTTAATTCTCCATTTCTCTTAAACTGCTCTGTTTCCGCATTTCTATACATTCAGTCTTTGATTGTACCATGCTTTTTATAAAAAATCAATTTTCCGTCATAAAACGCACCATTTTCTCGTATAATAAACCAAATCATCTTATCAAAGCACGGGCAGACTGCCGATTGTCTGACTGACAGTCCATTATCACATGACAAAAAACGTGCGCAGAAACGAGGAATTTTATGCGATATCCCTTCTTTCAAAAACAATCAAAACATTCTTCTTTATATACGCTGATCATAACAATTCTTCTGCTCCTGTCTGTAATAGGAACATCTGTTTTTACCACTTGTCCCATTGCCTATGCCTTTTCTTCCACAGGCAGGAGCCTTTGTTTCAAAAAAAACTCTGCAACATCAGACCATACAGAACTTGACATCACTGCTAAAGCAGCCGTCCTGATTGAAAATGACAGCGGAAGAATCCTCTATGAAAAGTCAAAAGACACAGAACTGATTCCGGCAAGCATTACAAAGATTATGACACTTCTTCTCATCTTTGATGCATTAGATCAAAAAAAGATTACACTAAAGGACACCGTTTCTGTCAGCGAATACGCTTCACAAATGGGCGGTTCCCAAGTCTTTTTAGAACCGGGAGAAACACAGACTGTCAACGATATGATCAAATGTATCAGCATTGCGAGTGCCAATGATGCTGCTGTCGCTATGGCAGAATTTGTCGCCGGATCAGAATCCTCCTTTGTCAAAATGATGAACCAAAAGGCAAAAGAACTTGGCATGCTGCATACACATTTTAAAAACTGCAATGGTCTGGATGACACGATTGAAAGCGGACATTACAGCAGTGCCTATGATGTTGCCCTGATGTCACGTGAACTGATCACAAAGCATCCGGAAATCTCAAACTACTCTACTGTCTGGATGGATGAGATCACACACAACACCAAAAAAGGCGAAACAACCTTTGGGCTGACAAACACCAACAAGTTAATCCGCACTTATACCGGTATCACAGGACTTAAAACAGGTTCTACCTCCAAAGCCAAATACTGTCTTTCTGCAACAGCCAAGCGAAACGGCATCAGCCTTACCGCTGTTGTCATGGCCGCACCCGATCACAAAATCCGTTTTACACAGGCAGCGGCTCTGTTAGACTATGGCTTTGCAAATTGTACTCATTTTGAAGAAAAAGCCGATCATATCACACTAAAAGAGCAAGAAATAGCAGGTGGTCAAAAAAGCTCACTGATTCCACGGATAGAAAATAACTTTTCCTATACATTGACAGGACAGGAAAATGCGAAGGAAATCACTCGCAGGATTTCCTATCATAAGCACCTCACTGCTCCTATCAAAGAAGGTCAGACCATCGGAACAGTCACCTACTCCCTAAACGGCAGCAAGATTGGTACGCTTCCGATCCATGCAGCGGAAACCATCAAAGAAGCACATTTTTTTGACTATCTTTCTAAAACAATCCAAAAATATTTTCTAGGCTGATACCCCAAAGGGCACTGTAGATTTTTTCATCTACAGTGCCCTTTGGATGAAACCGAAAGAGAAAGTGCTGACACATTCGCCCGACACTCTCCCTGTCCGGTATAACAAACTGCTATTCCTTATTTTCAAATGTACCATACTTAAACGGTTTTTTCCCGTCATAATCAAAGACGAACTGCTTTAATGCCTCTGCATTTGCCGTTGTAGAAAGTGTAGAATTAGTGCCATCTGTCATAACCAGACAGGAACCCACACTAAACTCACCACTCTGTGAACCACGATAATAACCATTGATCGGTATCTGAAGCTGGTAAATCTTTGTTGTACCCATTGTCACAACATCTGTAACATAAGAAATAATCTTATCATTTGTTAAGTCTGTTGTCACATGCTTTAACAGCTTGTTCGCAATATTAAGCCACTCTGTCATCGGCAGGGATTTTACTTTATCAAACACAGCATTAATTACCGTTCTCTGACGCCAGGTACGTCCATAGTCATCACGCAGTCCACTGACTGTCGTTCCCTTTTTACGGATACGGCAGTATCCCAGAGCCTGCGCTCCGTTTAATGTCTGCTTTCCTACTTTGACATTTCTGTATTTCTTTTTGCGAATATAGTTTGTGGTGTTAAGATACTGTGCTTCCGATTCCGTCAGTTCAACTTCTACACCGCCAACAGCATCTACTGCCTCTGTAAATGCGGAAAATCCGACTTCCACATATCCATCAAGCTCAATATTAAAGTTTGTCGCAATCGTCTTATATAACAATTCAATTCCACCAAAGGAATTTGCTGCATTTAATTTATTATATCCATGTCCCGGAATCTCAACATAGCAGTCACGCATCAGGGAAGTTGTCTTTAAGGTTCCATGCTTTAAATCCATAGTAGCAATGATCATGGTATCTGTCAGACCAGATGCACTATAATTTTTTTCCTTTCGGTAATCATTACCAATCACCAGAATGTTAATGATGTCATTATCTGAGTTTACATGAATTCCACTCAGATCAACATTTTCTAACACGGTATCATAATCACGATGTACATTGTCTAACGAATCAAAAAACGTAACCTGCGCTTTTGCCACCAAAAAACCTGCAAGCGCACTCATTGTCAATAAAATTCCAAATACTATTTTTTTCCACATTTTTTTATAATATCCTCTCCATCTTATGGTATCCTCCCGGTTATACTTACACAAATTATAACTCTTTTCTCTTTTTCCCTACTCTTTACTTTCTCTCAAAAGCAAACCACAATAGATATATTTTACACGATATGTACTAAATATGCAATCATTTCTTCTTATAAGAAAACTCCTTCTTGCCATCATATTTGAAAATAAACTTTCGCAGAATATCTCCATTGGTAGCTGTTTCAAACTCTGAGTTTTCACCATTTGTCGGTACAAGCGGATCACCCTCGCAGGTTGGAAACTCTTCCTTTGTTCCTTCCCTGAAATATCCGTTATATGGGATCTGCAATGTATATACCTTAGTCGTTCCCATCATGACCACATCTTTAATATATCCTAAAATAGCATCGTTATCAAAATCGGTTTCTACATATTTTAGAGTCTTATTGGCAATACCGATCCATTCATTAAGCGGTAATGCTTTCATCTCATCAAAGACTGCACTGACTACTGTTCTCTGGCGCCATGTACGCCCATAATCATCTACCAGACCGGTCACAGTACGCACCGGTTCTCCAATCTTGTCCTTTCCCTTTCGAATCCGGCAAAAGGCAAGTGCCTGATCACCATTTAGAATCTGCTTGCCTGGTTTCACCGTTCTGTTTTTATTCTTGCGGATATAATTTGTCATATTCATATATTTTGCTTCCGTTTCCGAAAGCTCAATCTCCACGCCGCCTACCGCATTCACGATCTTTTCAAATGCCTCAAATCCTACCATGACATAGCCATCCAATTTGATGTTAAAATTCTTGGCAATCGTTTTGTAAAGGTTCTTCACTCCACCATAACTGTATGCGGAATTAATCTTGTCCTTCTCGTTTTTATTCGTCACATCTACAAGCGTATCCCGCATCAATGTAGAAAGCTTCAATGTATTATGCTTCTTGTCCATCGTTGCGATCATCATAACGTCCGTAAGACCGGAAGCCTCATAAAACTTCTCTTTCCGGTAATCATTTCCGATCAAAAGAACATTCACAATATCATCATCCGAATTTACATGAATTCCGCTTAAATCCACCTTATTCAACGCTGAAGTCTTATCTCTTTTTACCTGATTCAATGTATGATTCATCGTACTTTGCACCTTAGCAACCCCAAAGCCTGCTACCGCACTCAGTACAACCAATATTCCTAAAACAATCTTCTTCCACATATCATCTTCCCTCTCTGCAACCCTCAATTCCTATATTGGTGTTATATTATCAAATGTTAAAAAGTGCTTTTTCACGTATGTTTTCTCCTAAAATAGAAACAACATGTTAGATATTATAACATGTCTGCTTCTATTTTTCCATAAAAATCCACTTTTTGGCTGCAAATCGGTCGTAAATCCCTCTAAGCATTCCTGATTACCAGTCTATTTTCCTGCCTGCAATATATTCTGCCAGCTCCTGTGCCTGTTCGAATATCCTCCCTGATGCCTTGGGTCTTCCCGACCGACGTAGTCAACAGCTTCTGATACTTCCCCAGCTGACACCGAATCTCCGTATACCTCAATCCTTCGATCCGACCGACAAGAAAGCTCGCATAGCTTTTCCTGCTCTCCTATCTCAAAGCCTAAAACAGTCATCTCATGGCAGGCATCCTGCAAGCGAAATATATACAGACTTCTTCAAATAAAGTAAGTTCATTTTAACGCCTTAATCTTTTTAAGTAATATTAGTCCTATTCAAACATTATTTTAATATAATATTAGTTAATATTCAACTAAATTTTCTCCTAAAAATACATTTTCAAAACAGGATGAAACCGTGCTCTGATCTGTCCGGATTCCTTCAATATGAAGATAACGTGCCGCCCGGTATCGATATGTGTCTAACCTTCTGTTAAACGCGTCATCTGTATGTGCACTGACTAAATACACATCCTCTTCAAATCCCGATACCAACAATGTATGATAAAAACGTCCCATTTCATTTTGCAGCTGGATCACATCACCAATTTCCAGACCGTTTTCATCTGTTTCTATAGCAAACGGCCCATTCTTTTTATTTGTAGTCATAAAATCATAGAAAAAGGAAACACCCGACCACGAAGGGGAACGATCGTTTATATTGCGATAATACCAGCCATTTACCATATCATAATTCATCTCGCAGCATCCCGCATAGATACATTGGGAAACAAAGCTGGTACAATCTCCACCGATCCCGGCAAAATTATAAAATAGTGGGTTTCTAGAAAAAGCCCACTTTTTCGCATATTCGTAAGCATGCTGCCGGTTATACGGCATGATCCTTAGCATCATTTCATCAAACTCTTCTACCATCACCATATTCACTTTCCATGAATCGTTTTGCTGATATTTATTATATGAAATTTTCTGTAAAAGTGCACAATTAATACGAAGGACACTATATGAATCATTCTACTTCTGATACTCTTTCAACAAATCTTTCCAAACAGGAAACAGGTATATCGCAGGAATTTTGGGAGCAGTCCGTGCAACAGCTTGCCCGTATACTCGGTGAACCCACCCACAATTACAAAGACCGTATCTTTCGCATGCTGGTCAATGATAAAAAAGTCGCTTTGGAAATTTATAATGCCATGAACGGTACGCAATACTCTGATCCTGATAAGCTCACCATCACCACATTAGAAAATGCGGTCTACATGGGGGATGAAAAAGGGCACCGCCAGCGCTTGTGCCCCAGCAAGAATTTCTTCGAAATTCTTGTTGGTACACCACCACTATACTAGCAATTTTCTATCACGTGAAAATGATGTTGCGTTTATTATCTGTTCACAACTCATGCTCTATGAACATCAATCAACAATCAATCCCAATATGCCACTGCGCGATCTGTTTTATGTTGCCTGCGTCTATTCCGCACTTGTAATAGACAAAAACTTATACGGCAAAAAACAAATCACTTTGCCCGAGCCAAGATTTGTGGTATTCTAATGTTGCAAAGAGAAAAACAAGCGGCTGCAACGCAGACATTTGTTTTTCTTGCAACATTAACGAGCGAATATCCTGCGTAGCAGGATGAAAAGTGCGATAGCACGGATTCGTGAGTTTAGAAAATCAACAGTAGAAAAGGTTCCGGAACGATATAAAATGCGATTGTCAGATGCATATGAGCATAAATCGGATGATATTGCTTTAGAACTGACCATAGAAGTGATAAACATTAACTATGGGCATAACCAGTCACTTCTCGAAAAATGTCCAACGCTACAACAGTATGCAATCTATATTGATACTGTCCGCAAATATCAGGCATCAGAACCTTTTGCTGTTGCAGTCGAACATGCAATTGACGAATGTATTGCGAAGAATGTATTGGCAGACTTTCTTCGTAAAAATCGTGCGGAGGTTTTGCGTATGAGTTTATTTTATTATGATGAGGAAAAGCATATTCAGCAGGAACGAGATGAATCTTATCAAGAAGGTATACAAAAAGGCATTAAAACCGGAATTGAAAAAGGCAATTTTCTAAAATTAATTCAATTAACCGTCAAAAAGCTTCAAAAAAATAAATCAGTTGCCGAAATTGCTGATGCGTTAGAAGAAGATGAAACAGTAATCCAAAATATCTGTGATACTGCAAAGGAATTTGCACCAGATTATGATGTGGAAAAAATTTATAACAGGCTTTTTTAGTTAGCCTAGTACAGCGAAAATTAAGTTTTGGATAGTTTGGCGCAGAAGATTTTTCTGAGAGTGCTACTTCACAAACGCAGGCGTAGCGGTGGCTACGTCGAGGCTTGGGGAGTAGTACTCTCAGGAAAATAAGCAAGTCAAACTACCAATTACTTAATATTCGCTGTACTAGTATTTTTGTGGTTATTTCTCACATAGACAGGCATAATAATACAAAAAAGAGCTTTTATCGCCTACTTTTGTCGTACAAAAAAGTGAATATCAACGTATTCTCTCTGCAAGAATTGCAAAATGATTTTTGTTGGTATCCACCGCTATATGAGCAATTTCCTGTCACATAAAAAAGAAGCGAAGTGCCAAAACAATGCACTCCGCTTCTTTTTTATGCCCCATTTGGATAAATGAAACCTTGCATAAGAAATAATTACTGTAAGAGTGAAAGAACACCCTGAGTAGACTGGTTTGCCTGTGCAAGCATAGACTGTGCAGCCTGCTGTAAGATATTGTTCTTTGAGTATGTAACCATCTCTTCTGCCATATCAACGTCACGGATACGAGACTCAGCTGTCTGTGTATTCTCAGAAGCTGTATCAAGATTAGAAATTGTATGCTCTAATCTGTTCTGAACAGCACCCATACGACCTCTTGCCTGAGAAACTGTCTTGATAGCTGCATCAATTGTTGTAGTTGCCTTCTGTGCACCACCCTGTGTAGAGAGATCAACCTTGTTGCCATCCACGCCAAGAGAACGGGCACTCATATCACCGATAGAGAATGACATTGTCTGACCTTCGTTTGCACCGATCTGAAGCGTAATGCCTGCTGCAGATGAAGAAGCATTTTCATAACCTTCCTGTCCAAAAAGTGCCTTTTCGCTTCCAAGACCTGCACCATTTGCTAAAGTTGTCTGACCTACTGCAGTCGCTGTACTTGTAGCAAACAACGTATTTGGATCATCCGGAGTTGCTCCGCTCAATGTTACATCAAAATCTAAACCTGCTTTTGACATAATATCTTCAATATCCTCTGCAGAATACTCCTTTCCTGCAGCAAGATGTATTGTATATGCTCCATTAGTTACACCATTTGTAGCATCATATGTTGGTCCATTTCCTGTAACTTCTTCTTTACCGTCTGCTTTATCAAATACAACATCAATCGTTGTATCATTAAATTCTGCACCATATTTATTTGATGTAAACTTAATATGGTCTGCCCCAACAAAGCCACCTGTAATTTGTACAGCATCTGCTGTTGCTTTGGCTCCTCCTACGGTTGCTGTACCTGCTGTAGTTTTACCATCTGCTCCTGCAGTAAGAACACCATTTTTTAATGTAATAGTTACAGTTGCCGGTGTTCCAGTTGATGTACTATCCTCCTGTTTTGCATTAGAAATTAATTTGTCAATGTCAGTCTGATTGTAAACCTTATCTGCTACAAGATTTAACTTTAACTCTGTACCAGCCTCATTCCAAATCGCAGTTTCCTGACCTGCCTGTGTAGCATTTGAAGTAGATGTTGTTACTTTTATTCCTTTAACATTTGAGGTAACCAAAGCCCCACCCAATGTGCTATCCACTATACCAAACTTAGGACCAGCACTTGTAGTAGATGCGCTTCCACCTAAAGAACCATCCAGAAGCTTCATTGTATTAAACTCTGTTGTCTCAGAGATTCTTGTCAGCTCTTCCTGAAGCTGGCTGATCTCATCCTGAACTGCCTGTCTGTCGTCATCTGTCTCTGTACCGTTAGCTGCCTGTACAGATAACTCACGCATTCTCTGAAGGATAGAGTGTGACTCACCAAGTGCACCTTCTGCTGTCTGGATCAATGAGATACCATCCTGTGCATTAGTAGATGCCTGATTCAAACCACGAATCTGGCTTCTCATCTTCTCGCTGATAGAAAGACCTGCTGCATCATCTGCTGCACGGTTGATTCTGTAGCCTGAAGATAACTTCTCTGTTGACTTTGACTGGTCTGTTACGACCTTTCCTAACATTCTGTTGGCATTTGCTGCCTGCATATTGTGCTGAATAATCATAATATTATACCTCCGTGTTTGTTATTTTGCCGCCCATCCTATGACGGTAATTTTTGAGTTTCCATCTCCATCCTCGTACATTCCGTGTACTCACATTCCCTTTCTGTACCATTTCCGATACAGAAAGGAATCGTTGTGGATATTGATGGTTGTGAACTTGCGTTCGTTTATAATAAATTGCAAAGCCCTAGGTTACTCTGCAAAGTATTACCACATACCCCTATCGCCGCTTTGCCATAATGCGCTTCATGTCCTCCTTGGAAAGCTCCGGCTCCGGATAATACTTTGGAAGCTTTTCCTTTTCTTCCCTTGTTGCCGCGTTTCTTTCTAAGACCTGCCCACGCACGATGTCATAGCTTCTCGGTGCATCCACCATCACGCGATAATGATTTCTGGTACCACCTACGATGACCACCTTGATGTCATCACCAATCGTAAAATACTCTCCTGCCTTAATTGTCAGATTTAACATTCTGCTACCTCCTTGTGTTGTGCTTTTCTGCCTCCTTGCCATCAGACGAAAGATTTTCTTCCTCTTTCTCTGCCTACCATACGAAAAAAGCCATGCAACAATCTTTATAAAATGTTGCATGACCGACTAATTCCTAATAAAATAGTTATGTATCATTGAAAAAATACGCACAAACCTATAACTGCCCTTTTCAGAACAGCTGCAGATTCGTGCGTGAAATACGAGAAAGGGAGAAATATATGGCTACTACACAACCAATCAAAGATCAGAAAGCAATCTCTGCTATCAAAAACTATTATCTGAAAGAACAAAAGAACTTTAGAAACTATGCTATTTTTGTCATTGGTATCAACACAGCTTTGCGAATTGGTGATATCTTAACGCTTACCTGGAATGATGTATATCAGTTTAATCTGAAACAATTCCGTAATCACATCGTGGTAACAGAGCATAAGACCGGCAAAGAAAATGTCATTGCCATGAATGAAAGCGTTATCGATGCGTTAAAAATATATCAAAGCAGTCTGTCTTCCATAGCACCCGAACACTTTATCTTCTCCGGGCGTGATCCTCAAAAGCCGCTTTCACGCTCCCAGGTTTACCGCATCATCAAAGATGCCTGCCATAAGCTACAGCTTCCTGAAAATATCAGCTGCCATTCCCTGCGCAAGACATTTGGATACCATGCATGGGCAGCTGGAACAGATCCGGTTGTCCTGATGTTTATCTTTAATCATTCTGATTTTCAGATTACAAAACGCTATCTTGGCATCGATCAGGATGACAAGGATTCCGTCTTTTTGCATATTAATTTATAGGATTAGGGTGGCAAAAGGTAGTACTTTCTTTATACAACTTCGTCAAATTGCTACCTTTTGACACCCTGATCTTTATAGAATGGAAATTTAAAAAGTTAGAAAAAAATTTTGATTTTACCTATAAAGTTTTTGAAAAAACACTCCGATATAAAATGTGTAACAAAGAATGCAACATTTTATAAAGATTGTTGCATTCTTTTTGTTTGTTCAAAATCTCACATAAATCCGCTGCATTTAGCGATATATCCACATCACATTTTCTTAGGAACAAAAGCATCTTTCATTCCCTGCCACAAAGGATCTGATATGATTTTTGCCAAAAAGAAAAGCACAAGTGAAAAATGTGTTTCCTAGTTCATTTCTCACTTGTGCTCTCTATCTTATTCTTACCAAAACACTCTGTTTTACTCCTTCTATCCCAAACTACGCCAATTTTAATATTGTATCGTATACATCCCTTCCGGTAAATATTTCATGATCATTTTTTCTAACGTTTCCCCATCGACCGGTTTCGACAGGTAATCGGTAAATCCTGCTTCCAGATAATCCTTTTTTGCTCCCAATATCGCATTTGCCGTCAGGGCAATAATCGGAACTGCTGCGTTTGGATTGTCTTTTCGTCCTTTGATCGCATGAAAGGTTTCAATGCCGTCCATCTCCGGCATCATATGGTCGAGGAAGATGATCTGATACTGCTTCTTATCAATCATGCGAAGAGCATCTCTCCCACTTTTTGCCAGATCTACTTTAATCTTTGTACGTTTTAAAAGTCCCTGAATGATCATAAGATTCGACGGTGTGTCATCTACGACTAAGATACGCACATCAGGTGCTTCCAGACGTCCGACATTCTTTTCTCTTTTATGACGTTTCGGTTCTGCCATTTCCTTTGACTGCTGAAACGTTCCAATCGGCAGCCACATGGCAACTTTTTGCGGAAAAATAATCGAAAAGACAGAACCTTTTCCGTATTCGCTTTCCACTTCCATCTTTCCACCCATCATTTCCACCAGATCCTTCGTGATAGCAAGTCCCAGACCGGTTCCTTCTATCATACGGGTTTCTTTTTCATCCAGTCTTTCAAATGGTGCAAACAGACGATCCATATCTTCTTTGCGTATTCCTCTTCCCGTATCTGCCACCTGAATACACAGTTCTATCGTTTCCTCGTCCATTGGCTTCCAATGAACCTTTAACGAAATAGCACCCTTCTCTGTATATTTTACGGCATTGTTCATAACATTTGTAACAATCTGCTTGACACGCAGTTCATCACCATACAACCACGCCGGTACGTCTTTTGCAATATCCAGACACAGCTCCAGCCCCTTTTCCTTGCGTTTTAAAGCTACGATATTTAATATATCCCGCAGCACATCCGCCAGACAATAGTCATTTTCAATCAGACGATTCCTGCCGGATTCCAGCTTCGACAGATCCAAAATATCATTGATCAGTCCCAAAAGAACAGTTCCGGAGCTTCGGATATACTCTGCATATTCTGCCACCTTATCTGAAGTTGTTTCACGCAGGATCATCTCATCCATACCCAGAACCGTATTTAACGGTGTCCGTATTTCGTGACTCATTTTTGTAAGGAAGCTGGTCTTTGCCCGATTTGCCATATCTGCATGCTGCCTTGCTTCCTGTAACTCCTTAATCACCTTCATCTGGTCTGTCAGATCATCTACAATGATAATATATCCAAGCACTTCCCGATACTGATCAAATATCTTGTTAATCACCAGACGGCAATAAGCATCATTTACCTTGCAGTGCACATCAAACTTGATACGCGCAGTCTGTATATCCAGTACATTTTTATCCACTTCAAACATATCAGAAAGCGCAACCTGTTCAAAATCCTCCGGAATCTGCAAAAATTCGATGGCATTTCTGTTGGCAATTTTTAAATGCACCTGTTCATCATAGATCAGAACCGGTGTTTCTACAGAATAGTACACAAACTCGGACATGTTGTTTAAGGTCACACAGTTTCTCTGATAAAAGAAATATGCCTGATACATCAGTAAAACACCAAGAAACTGCGTAATCGTGCTTCCGGGAAATGCTCCCATTCCAAACATCGGTAAGATTGTATCAAAAATCATACCAAACAATATAACAAACTCACAAAGTATAAGCTTTTTTCCAAACACACGGATTGCCTTGCGCCGTTTGTCAAAACACATACGAAGGCCCAGATATGCCATTCCTGCCGCAGTGATCAGACAATACAATGAATATAGATTACTTGCCATACCCGGAGCAAATGTGTAGCTCATCCCATACTTTGACAGATGAAACAAGATGATACTCCTCTGGATCGTCACAGGATACAACACAATACCGACCAACGGAAAATACTTTACCAGCTTAATGGCATGATTCGTAATCCCACTCCACTGTGCCAAAAGTAACGTCGCAAACATCATATACATGAACATACCGATCATACCAAAGCATCGCAGATAATATGCCTTTTGCGGTGATGTCTGCGAGATCAGCAGTCCAAAACCAAAGCTCCAGATCGTACTCCCCATACAAAAGAAATAGAAAAGATAGTGTTCTCCTCTTTTCTGAGAATGTGTCCGAAGCACCTTCCATGCCATCACAAATGTGATCACGGCAAAACCAAATATCAGATATGAAAGTCCTAATGCCATACGCACTTCTCCTATCTATCCCACTGATGAAGCTTTCGCTATACTAAAACTCCTCTTTCAAGCTGCTCCTTTAACTCTGTTACCGTTTTATGATATACCGGATGCACTGCATACGGTGCAATTTCGCATAAAGGTTCTAACACAAACATCCTTTTTGCCATCTCAACATGCGGAATGGTCAGCTTTTCTGTCTGAATCACCTCATCATTAAATAAAATAATATCCAGATCGATCGTCCTTGGCCCCCAGTGGATCACCCGCTCTCTTTTCAGCTTCTGTTCAATCTGTCTGATCAGCTCCAAAAGCTCTTCCGGTGAACGCAGCGTCTGAAGCTCTAAAGCCCCATTTAAGAACTCATCCTGATCTGTGTAGCCATATGGCTCCGTCTGTATGAAAGCTGACTGCCGGATAACAGTAGTTTCCTCATCTGCTTCTAAAAGTCTGATCGCCTGTATGAGATTTTCCTTTTTATCTCCCATGTTGGAACCAATACTTAAATACGCAGTGTTCCAAAAGCGGCTGATCTTTACCGAAACCGTTTCCATCGGCAAAAGTACCGGTGCCCACGGTTTTTCAATTTCTAAGTCCACCTTTTTTATCTGTGGATATGTCAATAAAATTTTTCTTGCCAGATGCCATGCCAGTTTTTCCAGAAGATGAAATACATTTGTCTGTGTTTCGCGCTCTAATAACGCTGATACCTCCGCATAATTGACAGAATCTGCTATTGCATCAGATGTACCTGCTTTTTTGGTATCACAATACATCGTAACAGAGATCAAAAACTTCTGTCCCAATGCATTTTCTTCCGGTAAGACACCATGCTTTGCAAAAACCTCCAGCCGTTTAATACAAATCTGATCCATAGAACACCTCATTTCTGCACTTATCTTTTGTGCACACTCCTTTGTTATTTCTCTTTCCAATATCCCGGTGACATCGTGCAAAATGAAATCATGCCGTCTGACAATCTGTCATAGTTTTTTCCAAGTTTGTACCCTGCCAGACGGAACGCACACTGCCATGCAAAATAAACAGCTTTCCCAATATGTCCTCTCCGGCACAAGGTTACTATTGTCTTTTTAGCAAATCCTGCGCCTTCCTTTTCTGAAGAAATATGTTCAAACACTTCTCTGTACTGTTTTTGGGACACTCCCAGATCAAAGTTTCTTCTAAACTGCTGCATGCAGGTATAGCTGTGCGAATGTATTACCTTTGCCTCTGCTGCATAATACACCGCATAACCGTTTTGTATCACCTTCGATGCCATGATCATGTCCTCATTAAAGATTGTCGGATAGGAAAAGCCACCCAGCTTCTGATATAAGTTTCTGTCATACATCGCACAGACATCAGAGCAAAAGTAAGTCTTAATCCCCAATGTATTCAGATCACTTTTTGTCTTTAAGCAACTCTGTACCGGATAGTTGTGAAGCCTTGTCAGCTGCTCGGTAATATCTGCATCCTTCCTTGCTAACTGCCTTCCATAGACGATTCCTGTTTTTTCCTGTTCAAAGCCTTTTAGCAGTGAAGAAAGTAACTCATCATCTGCCGGCATCGCATCCTGTGTCATAAAAAGCACATAGTCTGCTTTTGAAAGACCGGCACCATATGCTCTTGTCTTTCCATGATCAAACTCCTTCTTTGCAACCGGATAGACTATAATCCTCTCATCCTGAGATTTCATCGGCGCATCACCGTCCTCAAGAGTCTGCAGGATAAAGATATGCTCCGGCAAAACACTCTGTTTTAACAGCCTTCTAAGCAGCTCCTGAAATTCTTTTCCCGGTTTATATGCCGGAATCACAATGTCGATTGTCTTTTCCATACTCATTCTAACTTCTCCTACTCATGTCCCAGCATCTTTCCTGCCAAAACTACTGCTTCCTGCGCATCCTTAGAATACCCGTCTGCTCCGATTTCATCTGCAAAACTCTGTGTGATCACGGCTCCGCCGATCATAATCTTTGCCCGCAGTTTTTCCTGCTTTGCCAGATTCACCACTTTTTTCATTTCCATCATAGTTGTTGTCATCAAAGCAGAAAGTCCGATGATATCCGCATCCTCTTCCTTTGCCTTTGCGACAATATCTTCAGCCGGAACATCCTTTCCCATATCAATAACGTGATATCCATAGTTTTTTAACATCAATGCAACTAAGTTCTTTCCTATATCATGAATGTCGTGTTCTACCGTTGCGATCACAACCGTTCCAAGTGACTTGCCGGAACGATTTTTAGCAAGGATCGGTTCTAATATGCCGATACCACCCTCCATTGCCTCTGCGCTGGAGATTAACTGTGGCAGATAATAAATCTGTTTGTCAAAAAGCTCTCCTACATGATTGATTGCTGGTATCAGGCTTTCATCAATCATTTCCTGCGGATCTTTTCCTTCATCAAGTTTCTTTTGAACCAGCTCAGCTACTTTCTCTTTTCGTCCCTTTACAACTGCCTGAAACAAAGCATCCCCATTCTCTTTTACATTTACCTTCTGTTCGGCTTTCCTGTACTGACCGGCTGCCAATGCCTCCGGTGAGATTTCCCCTGCTACCACAGTCAGCTTTCTTTGTGCAACACGGTCAATATAGCGGATGTCACTTTCCGGTTTGTTCATCAATAAATCTGCCGCAAACACACTGTGCATTAACAAATCCTGTGACGGATTGGCAATTGCCATCGTAAGACCTGCCTGAATTGCCATCGCCATAAATGTGCTGTTGACAAACATTCTTTCCGGTAAGCCAAAGGAAATGTTTGACAGACCACAAGCTGTAGCAAGCTGCAGATCATTTTTACAATATGAAATTGTTTCTAATGTTTCAATAGCCGCATTTCTATTCGCACCCACCGTAGCAACCAGACCATCCACAATGATATCTTCCTTAGAAAGTCCCTGCTCTAGGGCAGCGTCCATGATTGTATGAATAATGCTTATCTTCTCCTGCATATCCTTTGGAAGTCCTTCCTCTGACAAAGGGAGCAGAATAAACATTGCACCATACTTTTTGGCGATTGGAATCAGCTTTTCAAACTTTTCCGGTTCCAGTGAAATCGAATTGATCAACGCTCTTCCCGGATAAATGCGCAGGGCTGCTTCTACAACATCTACGTGACTGGAATCGATGGAAAGCGGCAGATCTGTCACGATAGAAAGCTCTTTTACCGCCTTTAGCATCATCTCTTTTTCATCGATACCGTTCATTCCCATATTGACATCTAATATCGCAGCTCCGGCTTCTTCCTGTGCCTCTGCCATCTCTGTAACAATATCTAAACATCCCTCACGAAGCTCTGCCTGCAATGCTTTCTTTCCGGTTGGATTGATCCGCTCACCAATAATCTGAAACGCACCATTCAGATCAATCTCGCGTGTAAAGCGTTCACTGGATAACGCACGGCGCACAACAGCGCTTCCACGCTTATAGCAGCTTGTCTTTTCCATTTCACCTTTTTCCCAAAGCAACTCTGTCATCTGGCGGATATATTCTGGTGTCGTACCACAGCAGCCACCTAAAATATCAGCACCTTCCTGTGCTAACACTACCATATGATCCGCAAAATCCTCTGCCTCCATGTCATACACAGTCTGACCATCCTTCATCTGTGGCAAACCGGCATTTGGCTTTGCAACGATTGGAAGGTCCGTATATTTTTTCATATCCCGTATCACAGAAATCATCTTATCCGGTCCGGTAGAACAGTTGACACCAACTGCATCTACTCCAAGAGTGGTTAAAACAAGGGACGCTGTTGCAGGATCGGTTCCAAAAAGTGTTCGTCCGTCTTCATTAAAAGACAGTGTTACAAGTACCGGAAGCTCCGGTGCTGTCTCCTTTGCTGCGATCACTGCCGCACGGCACTCCTGCAGACTCATCATCGTTTCAACTGCCAGTAAATCTACTCCTGCCTCTACAAGATAACCAATCTGTTCCTTATAAATCGTCACCAGTTCTTCAAAAGGAAGCGGGCCAATCGGCTCTACCTGCTTTCCTGTCATTGTAACATCCCCGGCAATATACACCTTTCCCTGAGCATGCTCTCTTGCGATTGCCTCCTTCGAAATCTGTACCAGATCATGATTCATCTGTCCAATCTTATCTTCCAGACCATATTCCTCCAGCTTAATGCGGTTTCCTGAAAAAGTAGAAGCATACAATACATTAGTCCCGGCACTAATGTATTCCTGCTGTAGCTGGCATAATACATCCGGATTTTCCAGAATCCACTGTTCCGGGCAGACACCGGCAGGCATGCCTCTCTGCTGCAGATTGGAACCGGTAGCTCCATCTAAAATCAGTTTCGACTGTTCCAATAATCTATGAAAATCCTGTTTTGTCATCTATTTATCCTGCCTTTCCGTTTCACTTATGATGCTGTTTTTCATCATACCACTCCTGCACACTTTTTGCGCATAGCAAGTTTCTGCAAAGCACAAAACACTTTTTTCTTTCGTAACAAAAGAATCACTTCATAACTATTTATTATACCGAATCCTATAGCTTTTTACAAGAAAATCTATTATACTATACTGTGCTATAATCAGACAATGTGCCATGAGCGAGGGCAGATTATCATAACAACAGATGTAACACCAATAAATCGCTCAGAAATGAGGATAGATATGATCTTACAATGCAGCCATATATCAAAGGCTTTTATTACAGACGTCATTTTATCAGATGTCTCTTTTCATATAAACGAACATGAAAAAGCAGCGATTGTCGGAGTAAATGGTTCCGGCAAATCCACATTACTTAAAATCATTATGGACAAACTTCCGGCAGACAGCGGAGAAATCATCCTCTCAAAGGATGCAACGGTTGGGTATCTTGCCCAGAATCAGGAGTACGATTCTAATCGCACGATCATGGAAGAAATGCAGGATGCAAAGCCTGAGATCAAACAGCTCGAAAAGAAGCTAGCAGATCTGTCTGCCAAAATGAATGAAGCTTCCAGTGAAGACTTAGAAGCATATATCAAACAATTTGACAGTGCCCAGCACCGTTTTGATCAGTTAAACGGTTATGCCTATCAGAGCGAGCTTGTCGGAGTATTAAAGGGACTAGGCTTTGACACAGAGGATTTTGATAAACCGATCACTTCTCTCTCCGGCGGTCAGAAAACCCGTGTAGCACTTGCCAAGATGCTTTTGATGGCACCGGATCTGATTATTTTGGATGAGCCAACCAATCACCTTGACCTAAATGCAATCCATTGGCTGGAAGGTTATCTGTCACAATATAAGGGAGCTGTTTTGATCGTTGCCCATGACCGCTATTTTCTTGACAAGATTGTCACAAAGGTTATCGAGCTTCGTCAGACCAAAGCTACTGTTTACATGGGTAATTACACGACCTACTCCCAAAAGCGTCAGGCTATGCTAGACACTTTGATGAAACAGTACTTAAACCAGCAGGCAGAAATCAAACATCAGGAAGAAGTAATTACAAAACTTCGCCAGTTTAACCGTGAAAAATCAATCAAGCGCGCTGAAAGCCGCGAAAAACAGCTAGACAAAATAGAGCGCATTGATAAACCAATAGAAGAACAGACAAAAATGAAGCTTTTATTTACACCACGTTATCAAAGCGGCAATGATGTTCTGACAGTAGATCACTTAACAAAAGGCTTTGACGGAACTACCCTCTTTGAAAATATCAGCTTTGAGATCAAACGTGGAGAGCATGTTGCGATCATCGGAGATAATGGTACCGGAAAAACTACCCTGCTCAAAATCCTAAACGAGCTGCTTCCGGCAGATTCCGGTACATTTACCCTGGGAAGCAATGTAGAGATTGGCTACTATGATCAGGAACATCATGTGTTACATATGGAAAAAACGGCTTTTGAAGAAATTCAGGATACATATCCTCATATGACAAACACAGAAGTCCGCAATGTACTTGCTGCCTTTCTTTTTACCGGAGATGATGTATTTAAACAGATCAAAAGTCTAAGCGGTGGAGAACGCGGCAGAATCTCGCTTGCCAAACTAATGTTATCAGATGCTAACTTTTTGATCTTAGATGAGCCGACAAACCACTTGGATATTGATTCCAAAGCGATCTTAGAAAATGCGATCAATCAGTTTGAAGGTACTGTGCTTTATGTATCGCATGACCGCTATTTCATTAACACGACGGCGCATCGTATTTTAGACTTAACCAACCACACGATTCTGAATTATATTGGAAACTATGATTATTATTTGGAGAAAAAAGACGCGATAGAACAGGCAAATCTCACATCAGAGACCGTACAGACAGATAGTAAAAAAGCTTCTCCGGAAAGCATTTCAAAAGAAACAAATAAGCTTTCCTGGCAGCAGCAAAAGGAAGAGCAGGCACGTCTGCGCAAAATTGAAAATGAACTTCGTAAGGTCGAACAGGAAATCGAAGCACTGGAAGCAGATAACGAAGCATTGGATGAAGCACTGGCAGAGCCTGCAAACGCTACAAACAGTGCAAAGCTGCAGGAGCTTTCTACCAAACATTCTGAAAATGACGCACGCCTAGAACAGCTAATGGAGCGCTGGGAAGAACTTTCTGAATCGACATAATTTTTCGATATAATGTAGAAAGGGAGAGAATACCAATACATTCTCTCCCTTTCTTCTCTGCAAAAATCACAAAGTGATTTCTGTTTTCTATTTCATTCTCTGAATACTTTCATTTACTTTTGCGTAAACTTCTTTTGGTTCTTTTCCGATATGGAACACACCATCTTCATATAATATCTTACCATTTATCATCGTCATCTTAACATTCTGCTTACTTCCGCTATAGACAATATTTTTGGCAATATTATTAAATGGTTGCATATTTGGTTGCTGCAGATCGATCATGATCAGATCGGCACACTTTCCTTCTGCCAGAATATCGCAATCATCCAGATGCATCGCATGCGCTCCACCCACTGTTGCCATATGCAAAACATCGAGTGCATCCACCGCTGAAGCATCTGAAAGAGTTACCTTCTGTAAAGCAGTAGTCAAAAACATCTCACGGAACATATCAAGACAGTTGTTGCTTGCCGGACCATCTGTACCAATTGCCAGACCGATTCCCATCGACAGCATCTTCTGTATCGGTGCGATTCCACTTGCAAGCTTTACATTGGAGGATGGATTTGTCACAACCCAGATTTCCTTTTCCTTACAAATATCCAGATCTTCCTGTGTCATATGAACACAATGGAAGCCACCACCGCCATATTCAAACATTCCTAACGAATCAAGAAATGCTGTCGGTGTAGTGCCATACCGCTCAATACATCCCTGCACTTCATTTTCCGTTTCTGAGTTATGCGTATAGACCGGAGCCTGATATTTCTTTCCAAGTGCTGCCATATCCTCCAGAATCTGACGCTTTGTCGTATATTCCGCATGAAAGCCAAGCTGATACGAGATCAGTGGATCATATGCATTAAAATGAAGATACTCCTGCTCAATCTCCTCTACCGTTCCGCCAAAATCATTGATACTGCCACAAAGCACTGTTCGGAAACCGGTGTCAACAGAAGCCTTTGCATTTGCCTCATTCTTCATATACATGTCAAAGTTAGCCGTAATTCCACTTGTCAGATACTCCATATTGGCAAGCATAGCAGCCCAGTATACATCTTCCTCCGTAAGCTTTGCTTCCATCGGAAAAACTCTCTCATAGAGCCATTCCTGCAATGGAAGATCATCCGCATAGGAACGCAAAAAAGTCATCGCAGAATGCGTATGGGCATCTTTAAATCCCGGCATGACCAGATTTCCCCCGGCATCAATTTCACGATCCCATACATTAACACCGTCTTTTTTTTCTTCACCTACATAAGCAATCTTTCCGTCTTTAATCTGTACTTCGCCACAAAAAAGCTCTTCCCCCTGCTTCATCGTCAGGATTCTGGCATTGTATATCCTAATATTCATTCTCTTCCTCACTTCTCTGAAATCTTCTCAGCGATATTTTTGATGCTTGCCGTCACAAGCTGCTTAAATAATGGTGCAACTCTGTCTGCCGTTTCCTGTACCTCTTTGTGTGTCAGCGGATTGGCTGTGATTCCGCATCCCATGTTGGAAATGCATGAAATTCCACAGATCATCATACCCATATGATTTGCCGCAATAGCTTCACACGCCGTGCTCATACCAACTGCATCTGCTCCCAAAGTACGGCACATGCGCACTTCTGCAGGTGACTCATAATTCGGTCCGGTAAGCTGGATATATACACCCTCCTGCAGAGGAATATCCAATAAAGCTGCTGTCCTTCGAATGACCTTCTGTAACTCCTTATCATAGATGTTACTCATATCCGGGAAGCGAACGCCCAATTCATCCATATTGGGACCGATCAGTGGAGATGGAACAAAGTTAGCGATCTGATCTTTTATCAACATAAAATCTCCGGCCTGAAAAGACATGTTCACACCACCGGATGCATTTGTCAAAAACAACACCTTTGCTCCCATGAGCTTCATCAGACGAATCGGCAAAACAACATCACTGATCGCATATCCCTCATAGTAGTGCACTCTTCCCTTCATGCATACAACTGGTACGTCATCGACATATCCGAAAATATACTTTCCTTCATGCCCCGGAACTGTAGAAGTCGGAAATCCATCTATGTCCTTATAATCTAACTCTGCTACAACCCGAATACCATCCGCATAATCTCCAAGACCTGATCCTAAAACCAATGCGATCTCCGGTACAAAATCAATCTTTTTGCGTACACACTCATAACAGTTCATTAATTTATCATATACTTCACTCATGCTTTTCCTTTTCCCTCCTCTAGCTTTGTGCGGACAATCTTTCCGACACGCATCGCATCCGCATATGCCAACAATCTTTCCATCTGACGGTCATCCCGCTTCATATAATTTTTGATGATGTGGCTTACCGCTCTCGCCCCAATATCACTGCGGAAACGGATCGTATCACACACACTTCTTTCTAATGAATAAACACGCAAAGTACCATACGGTGTTTCAATCGTCTCCATATCCTGATCAAATGCCAGATCCGAATAATAGTGACGTGTCACCGGAAAATTTAACTGCATCTTGGAACGGTCTGTCTTTAACGTGGCAACCGATAATTTCTTTGGTCTTTCATCGATCAGACCATGATAATAGCAGGCACTGTCCGCACAGATAACTGCGCGTGGATTAACCATACATGCCTCGATCATCTGATAGTTGTCCGGCTTTCCGTTCTCTTCATCGATCAGCCAGTAGTGACCGTGCGAAACCCGCTCCAATATGCCCTTTTCTACCAGCTCCTTGATCTGCACAGTTGTCACCTTTGCCTCTTTTAGCTCAGATGCATTCAGATAACCGTTCTTCTCACGAAACAGCTTTGTAACCTTTTCATACGTGTTTAATAACATAGACTATCACCCTGCCTTTCTCCTTCTCACTCCATGTGATCTGCCTTATTACTCTTTCCCCCAAAAAATAATTTCACAGTCGATACTACATGCTATTTATTATATCACATGTTGTATGTTTATACAAGAAAAAAAGGGCACCGCCGGCGCTGGTGCCCTAGCAAGAATTTCTTCGAAATTCTTGTTGATATCCCACTATTGTACGTGCATTTTTCTGCAAAAGAAAAGGGCACCGCCGGCGCTGGTGCCCTAGCAAGAATTTCTTCGAAATTCTTGTTGGTATCCCACTATTGTACGTGCATTTTTCTGCAAAAGAAAAGGGCACCGCCGGCGCTGGTGCCCTAGCAAGAATTTCTTCGAAATTCTTGTTGGTATCCCACTTATTGTACGTGCATTTTTCTGCAAAGGAAAAGGGCACCGCCGGCGCTCTATCAGCCTGCCAGATCATTGCTTACTTTTCCTGTATAAAGCTGATAATATTTTCCCTGCTTATCGATCAGCTCATTATGTGTTCCTCTCTCGATAATCCTTCCGTCTTCCAATACCATGATACAGTCACTGTTACGCACGGTTGACAAACGATGCGCGATAACAAAGGTTGTTCTGCCATGCATCAGCCTATCCATTCCCTCCTGTACCAGCTTCTCGGTGCGGGTATCAATAGAACTTGTCGCCTCATCCAGAATTAAAACCGGAGGATCTGCGATGGCTGCTCTGGCAATCGCCAAAAGCTGACGCTGTCCCTGACTTAAGCTGGCACCATCTCCGGTAAGCATCGTATCGTAGCCATCCGGAAGACGTTTGATAAAGCTGTGTGCGTTGGCAAGCTTAGCGGCTGCCACCACTTCCTCATGTGTTGCATCAAGCTTACCATAACGGATATTTTCCTCTACCGTACCGGTAAACAGATGCGTATCCTGCAGCACAATACCGAGAGAACGGCGTAAATCCGTCTTTTTGATCTTATTGACATTAATATCATCATAGCGGATCTTTCCATCCTGAATATCATAAAAACGATTGATCAGATTCGTAATAGTTGTCTTACCTGCACCGGTTGCGCCGACAAACGCTATCTTCTGCCCCGGCTTTGCGTACAACTCAATATCATGCAGAATAACCTTGTCATCATTATATCCAAAGTCGACATGGTCAAATACAACCTTTCCCTGCAGCTTACGATAGGTGGTTGTATCATCCTCCTTATGATAATGCTTCCATGCCCATACGCCGGTTCTCTTCTCACACTCTGTCAGGATTCCGTCTGCACTCTCTTCTGCATTTACTAACTCAACATATCCTTCATCTGTTTCAGGCTCTTCATCCAAAAGCTTAAAGATTCTCTCCGCACCTGCAAGCGCCATGACAACGGCATTTATCTGCTGACTGACCTGATTGATCGGCATACTAAAGGACTTATTAAATGTCAGAAAGCTGACTAACCCTCCGATGGTAAAACCAAAAACATTGTTCAATGCTAAAAGTCCACCAACAATCGCACATAACACATAACTGATATTTCCAATCTGTGCATTAACAGGCATCAGAATATTTGCAAACTTATTTGCATTATCTGCACTGTGAAACAGGGCGTTATTCTTCTCATGAAACTCCTGAATACTCTCTTCCTCGTGACAGAATACTTTGATAACCTTTTGTCCGCTCATCATTTCTTCAATATATCCATTTAAAGAACCAAGATCCTTTTGCTGTGCCACAAAGTAAGAGCCACTGAGTCCGGCAAGCTTCTTTGTCATAATAAGTGACACACCTACCATAGCAAGTGAAACCAGTGTCAGTGGAATACTAAGTACCACCATACACACAAAAACACTAACGATCGTCACGATACTGTTGATCGACTGCGGAATACTCTGGCTGATCATCTGACGCAGTGTATCAATATCGTTGGTATACATCGACATAATATCTCCATGTGAATTCACATCAAAATATTTTATCGGAAGTGTCTGCATCTTGCAGAACATATCATCACGTAACTTCCTTAACGTTCCCTGTGTCACATTTACCATGATCCTGCTCTGACCGTATGCTGCAAGCACACCCACTGCATAGAAAGCAGCGATCTGGCACAGCTTTGCAGCAAGTGGTGCAAAATCAGGGTGCTTTGCCTTAGATAACGGCTCGATAAAATCATCGATCAACTGCTGTATAAACATTGTTCCCTGCACATTTGCAAGTACACTGACAATAATACATATAAACACAATAATACAATGTATCGTATACTTCTGCATCACATATTTCATAAGACGTATAAATAGCTTTCCAGGATTTTTAATCTTTGGTTTTGGCCCCATCGGTCCTCTTGGTCCCGGTCCTTTTACCTGCTTATCTGCCAATCTGATCACTCCTTTCCATTCTCATCAAAGTCACCGCTTCCGCCCTGCTGTGACTCGTATACTTCACGATAAATATCATTCGTTTTAAGCAGCTCTTCATGTGTTCCAAATCCGTCCACCTGACCGTCTTCCATTACAATGATACGGTCACAGTTTTCGATACTGGAAATACGCTGTGCAATAATAAACTTAGTTGTTCCGGGAATTTCCTGTGCAAACGCTTTTCTTATCTTCTGATCTGTTGCTGTATCTACCGCACTCGTAGAATCATCAAGGATCAAAATCTTAGGTTTCTTTAACAGCGCACGCGCAATACAAAGTCTTTGCTTCTGTCCACCGGAAACATTGCTTCCACCCTGCTCAATATATGTATCATAACCCTTTGGCAGCTTCTGAATAAACTCATCGGCACAGGCAAGCTCACAGGCGCGCTTACATTCTTCCCTGCTTGCCGTTTTATCTCCCCAACGAAGATTGTCTAAGATTGTGCCACTAAAAAGAACATTTTTCTGTAACACGACAGCAACCTCGTTTCGAAGAACTTCTATATCATATTCTCTGACATCTTTTCCACCAACCATAACAGCACCATTGTCAACATCATATAGACGGCTGATCAGATTGACAAGACTTGATTTTGCGCTACCGGTTCCACCGATCACACCGATTGTTTCACCGGAACGGATAGACAGGTTGATATCCTTTAAAACGAAATCCTGTGCATCCTTTTTGTACCGGAAATCAACATGGTCAAATGTAACACAACCATTTTCCACAGTCATGACCGGATTGTCAGGATTGACAATATCTGCCTTCTCATTTAATACCTCTGTGACACGCTCTGCACTGGCAATACTCAGTGTCATCATAACAAATACCATCGAAAGCATCATCAAACTCATCAGAATATTCATACAGTATGCAAGTAACTGTGTCAGCTCTCCCGTTGTCATCGTAGAACCTACGATCATCTTGGCACCAAGCCAGCTGATCAGTAAAATACAGGTATATACCGTAAACTGCATGATTGGGTTATTCCATGCGATCAAGCCCTCTGCCTTGACAAACATCTTATAAATATTTTCACTTGCCTTAGAAAATTTTTCCTTTTCAAAATCTTCTCTGGCATATGCTTTTACCACACGGATCGCAGATACATTTTCCTGCACACTTTCATTCAGCTTATCGTACTTTTTAAATACCTGATTAAAGTATTTCATCGTCTTTTTGATCAATGCAAATAAGATGATGCCTAACAGAATAACCGCAAGAAGATATACACTTGCCACCTTTGCATTGACATAAAATGCCATTGCCATCGCACAGATTAAGCTTGCCGGAGAACGCATACACATACGAAGTAACATCTGGTACGCGTTCTGAAGGTTTGTCACATCTGTTGTCATACGTGTAACCAGTCCTGATGTACTAAACTTATCTATGTTAGAGAAGCTAAACGTCTGAATATTTTCATACATAGCTTCCCTGATATTTTTTGCAAATCCGGCAGACGCCCTCGCACCATATTTTCCACCCAAAACACCTGTTGCAAGACCAAATGCTGCCAGAATGACCATACCGATTCCAACGATATAAATATGTTTCATATCACCCTTTTTGACACCATCATCAATGATCGATGCCATCAAAAGCGGGATCAATGTTTCGCAGACA
This sequence comes from uncultured Lachnospiraceae bacterium, assembly GCA_934317005.1. GTDB lineage: Bacteria > Bacillota > Clostridia > Lachnospirales > Lachnospiraceae > Butyribacter. The sequence continues at coordinate 58,278 of CAKREB010000002.1, read as the reverse complement.
ACCTCTAGGATCATAAAAACAGGTGTTAAGATAGAATCCTTCTTAAACTCCTTAATCTGCGCTGCTAATGTTTTTATCATTCCAAAAATCCCTCCATTCTACTCTAGCTTTGTACAATATTATTACTCTGTCTGTGCTTTTGTGCATACAAACTTAGTAACGCCCTACACGGACTCCTCATACCCAATATGAAACCCCTTAAAAATATCCTTTACTACATTGTCCCATGCAATAGAAACACTCTTATCCATTGTAAAGACACTGCTTGCCGTGCCCGTTACAACAGAAAGCTTTCCCTTCTCAAAACGAAACTGTAGCATTACCTGCATACTCTGTTTCTGCAATAACTGTGCCAGATCTGCCTGTGGCATGATTTCTGCAATCTCCTCTGCCGTAAGCTTTAAAGTAACCGTAAAGGAAGTCGGTGTCTTTTTTCCTTTAATATAGGAAAAGATAACCCCCTTTACTTCTTTCCAGTACAGATGATCCGGCAGCGCCTGCGCTTCTTCCTTCTCGTCATACCACGCTGCATTTCTTCTTCCCTGAATCTTTAACGCCGCTACTGTTGTCACAGACACCTCTTCTAACAGATACTCGTCAAAGCTTTCACGCAAGAGCAGATGTGACATCGTTTCTTTCACATCAAAAATATTTAATAAAATCATAAAATCCTTCTTTCTGTACATACTATCTGACATGGCAAAGTATCTGCCGGCAGAATTGACCGGAACTCGCATATTCCAAAAAAACTCCGCAATGTCTAATGTCTGTCGACCTTATATTGCGAAAAAACCATCTGTAGCAGGCAGCCTGCTTTGTCTTTTGTATATAGATTGGGACAGGACTTCTGTCCGACGAATTTGTGTTTCCGATGTCTTACACAAATGACGTTTCTTTCTAAGACATGAAAACTGTTGGAAGCAGTGTGAAGTCTGTCTTCACACGCGGGATCGTGTCTGCGCACACCTGGCGCCATCTCGTTATGCACAAAAAATGTGTGCAGAAAAGAGGATACTATGAAAAAAGATGAGAAAACATTCCATGAAGTTGCAGAACGCTGTACACGCTTCTCTCCTGCCGGTGGTCATCACTGTGGATGCAGCAATACTACAAACAGCACTTCCGAAAATGTAGCCTGCAACAACTGCGAACACTATGAGCCAAACAAAGTCTGTACTCTTGACTTATACGAAGAAATCGTAGCAAATCATCATCTGTAATTCAGATACTTTTTATCTGCTTACAAACATTTCTTTTGTGTTTCTGAATGCCTGACGGCTTTCCAAAAACAGATGCACAAAGGAAACGGCTGCATTTATCTGCAGCCTACATAGTCATTATACACTATTCTTCCACAAAAATCACGACCGATCTCGGTGCTACAACCGTTTTCTTCTGCAATTCCAGTGTTTTTTTCCCTTTTCCTGTCTTTTTTGTTCTTTTTCTTCTTTTTTTCTTCAAAAGACTTTCTTCAAACAGATTATCATATGTATCGATCATCACCTTCCAGCTCTTTCCATGTGGAAGATTCGGCAGATCAAAGGACTTCGCCTCCCAATACATGTTATAAATAATATAGACGGAACGTCCTTCTCTCTCTTCTACATATTCTCCGTAATACAGCATTCCAAGCATCCTGCTGTAATTGGAATAATCCGGCCGCCATGCCTGAATCCCATGAATCGACAGATCCGGTATCCCGCAGGAAAGCGTATCCATCATGTGTAATGGTTCCTCCTGATGCAGCACCGGAAAGCTCTTTCGAAACTGAATCATTTTTTTCACATAATCATGAATCATGGTCGCTGTTTTTGTCTTCGACCAGTTAAGCCATGTTATGGCATTGTCCTGACAATACGCATTGTTGTTTCCAATCTGCGTATTTCCAAACTCATCTCCCGCTAAGATCATCGGTGCACTCTGGCTTGTCAAAAGCATCAAAAAGGCATTTCTGATCTGGATCATACGTCTGTCAAGAATTGATCTTTTACGCGTTTTTCCTTCTACACCACAGTTCCAGCTATAGTTAAACTCCGTTCCGTCGCGGTTCATCTCTCCATTATCTTCATTGTGCTTAATGTCATAAGAAACTAAGTCCATCAGAGTAAATCCATTGACATGCGTCACAAAGTTTACAAATGAATGTTCCTTTGCATTGCGCTTAAACTGCTGCACTACACGCTCTACCATTCCCTCATCACTTTTTAGGAAATGACGTACATCGTTCATATATCCTTCATTGTATTCACCAAGCTCGTTCTTTTGCCCAAAGATCTGTGCCTGATGAAGCATATTCATGTCCCAATAAGAAGCAAGTATCTTAACTCCTGACAGAATCGGATCAGAAGCGACCGAAAGAGATGGCATAACCTCCTGATTGATCCGAAACCCATCCACATGATATTTTAACACCCAGCTTCTAAGGCAGTCCGTCATTAAAAACAGATTGGTTCCGGGCGCAAAATAAATATCTAACAAAACCTCAATACCATTTGCATGAAACTGCTGTACCATCTGACGAAATTCTGTCGACGGACTTGTCTTATGGCTGCAGTAGGCAGCCTTTGGTGCCAGATAAAAGGTATTTTGCGTACCATACCCCCAATAGTTGATACGCTCCTGTTCCTCTTTCTCCTGCGTATCCTCCTCTTTCAGATCCTGACTTTTTTTTGGACGTTTTACCGGCATAAGTTCCTTTTCCGTTTCACAAAACTCATATACCGGCAAAAGTAACACTGCATTAATTCCCAAATCCTTCATATAAGGAAGTTTTTCTGTCAGACCACGGAAAGTTCCCTTGTCACACACCTTCGAAGAGCTGTGTCTGGTATACCCTCTGACATGAAGCTGGTATAAGATCAGATCTGCATACGATATCCGAAGCGGCAGATCCCCTTTCCAGTCAAAATCCTCAATACAGATTCCACCACGCACCGGTCTTGTCTGTAGTGCTCTCTTTCCCCAATGCTCTCTTCCAGTAATACAGTCCGCATATGGATCGATCATTTCCTTTCCATCTGCCTCGTACATATATTCAAAGTCTTCCGTCAGAATCTGTGCCACACTACGCCTATCTGTCACATTCTTTGCTTTGCACAGCACCACAAAATAGACACCACCCACTTTAAACTGCTGTGTCAGCTCTATTGTATATTCCGGAAGCTTTCTTCCCTTACGATATAATTTCAAAAAGCACTTTTTGTATTCCGGCAGATACACGGCAAACTGTACTCCGTCCGGAACCTTCGTCACTCCAAAGGGCAACGCACTTCCCACATGATATTCAAATAAGCTGTTCTTTTCCGTCATCATTTCCTCCATTAACGCATACGTTTCTTCCCTTTATAGTACCTGCTGTCCCGACATATATCCATAAAAATAGAATATCATACAGCTTACCGATACGATAAGCAACACAGGATACAGCAGTTTTTTCCTGCCTGCCATTCCTGCCAAAAACAAAAAAGCCGGCAGCGCACAGGCCATATATCTTCCACCACTGATCAAAAAAGTAACGGAATAATTTAAAATTACATAAACCAATAAAAATGCACTGTATCGCAAAGGATATCTTCTTACCGCATAAAGCAGCAAACACATTGTTACAACAAATAATACAAGCTCCGGTATCCATACATATATTAGCATTTCATGCTCTGTGTCCGGGGACAGATAACCAATAATCTCGTCCAGACATTTGGATACCCAGGTAGTTGTATGATACCAATGCTCCTTTTGATAGACGCGAAAACGCATCCAATCTCCTTCCACGCTCTTGTTGAGCCAAAAGTAAACTCCATTTCCGATCAAGGTCAAAAAAAGGAAAATCCCTTTGGTAAAAAAGGCTTTGACAAACATGACACCCTTTTTTTCACGAAGCATTTCAATCGGGCGGTAAGTAACACAAAACTCCACCAGACCCACGCCCAGAAGCAGGATTCCCTGTATCCGGCACATCGCGCAAAAAGCACCAATCATTCCGGCGATCAGCCAACGATGTCTCCGAATATAGAAAAAGCCGGCAGACATCAGACAAAAGAATAGGCTCTCTGTCATCATTCCGCCAAAGAAAAAAGAAAACGGATAACACACTAAGAGTAACCATGCTCTTCCTGCCATCTTTTTTCCAAACTCTTCCTGGATCACACCATAAAAAAAGACACTGCCCACACAGAACGCAAACGTAGACAGAAACAGTGCTGCCACTTCCCAACGATGTATGATCACATGAAGCATACGAAGCATCCACGGATATAACGGAAAAAATACTAAAAACAGATGTTGTCCATTTTCTTCATATCCTTTATACCCCATGTCCGCCAGATTAATATAGTGCAAAGCATCCCATCGCTTCCAGCTGTCCAAAAACTCGTCCCATCCAAAACCTCCATCATAGTTTCCTGTACGAATACACAAAACAATCCCCAGAATATAAAAGAGAATACGCACAAAAAGTGCCATTCCAAATACGATACAGGCTGATTTTGGTTGAAAGACTTCTCCCTCCCAACGCTCTTTTTTACTGCACCATTTTCCAAATCGGTTTTTCTGATAATCTATACCTGTTTCATGCATAAAACGCATTCCCCATACCACAACTATCCATACAAATATGACGGTCGTTGTGAGCAGAATAAGCAATTCCATTTTAATCCTTATCCCCTTCCGTAAAGCATTATCTTTTTTATTTTACCACATATCAGATTCCATCGTCAAAATATTTCTTGCAAAATCTATTATTTTCTGTAAAATAGACTATGTATGCAAATAAATTATGATGTCCGGAAGTAACCAATTTTCCGGCATGATAGAATTAGGAAAGGATTTTACAATGATTCAAGCAAGTAATGTAACATTGCGCCTAGGCAAAAAGGCACTTTTTGAAGATGTTAATATCAAATTTACAGAAGGAAACTGCTATGGATTGATCGGTGCTAACGGTGCCGGCAAATCTACTTTTTTAAAAATTCTGACAGGTGAGATTGAACCAACCAAAGGTGACATCATCATCACTCCGGGACAGCGTCTTTCTTTCTTAAAGCAGGATCATTTCCAGTATGATGAATTTGTAGTATTAGATACCGTCATCATGGGAAATGAGCGTCTGTATGCGATCATGAAAGAAAAAGACGAAATCTATGCCAAAGAAGATTTCACAGAAGAAGACGGTATCAAAGCCAGTGAACTGGAAGCGGAATTTGCAAACATGAATGGCTGGGAAGCAGAATCCGATGCAGCAACATTGTTAAATGGTCTTGGCATCCCTACTGATCTTCATTATAAAAAAATGAGCGAGCTGCCTGCCAGCGACAAGGTTAAGGTACTTCTTGCACAGGCGTTGTTTGGAAATCCGGATATTCTTTTACTCGACGAGCCGACGAACCACTTGGATCTCGATGCCATCCGCTGGTTAGAGGAATTTTTGATCAATTTTGACAACACTGTAATCGTCGTATCACATGACCGTTACTTCTTAAATAAAGTCTGTACCCATACAGCCGATATTGACTATGCTAAGATTCAGTTATATGCCGGAAACTATGACTTCTGGTATGAGTCCAGCCAGTTGATGATCAAGCAGATGAAGGAAGCCAACAAAAAGAAAGAAGAAAAGATTAAGGAATTGCAGGACTTTATCCAGCGTTTCAGTGCCAATGCTTCCAAATCAAAGCAGGCTACTTCCAGAAAGCGTGCATTAGAAAAAATCGAACTGGATGATATTAAGCCATCCAGCCGAAAATATCCTTATATTGATTTCCGTCCGGAACGTGAGATTGGAAATGAAGTGTTAACCGTAGAACATCTTTCTAAGACGATTGACGGTGTAAAGGTATTAGATGATATTTCCTTTATCATCAACCGTGAAGATAAGGTTGCCTTTGTCGGAAGCAACACGATTGCTGCTACTACCCTCTTCCAGATTCTTGCAGGAGAGATGGAACCGGACGAAGGTTCTTATAAGTGGGGTGTAACAACAAGTTTTTCTTACTTTCCGAAGGATAACACCGAGCTTTTCTCCGGAGATGAAACAATCGTTGACTGGCTGATGCCATTTTCACCGGAAAAAGATCCAACCTATGTTCGTGGATTTCTCGGCAGAATGTTATTCCCTGGCGAAGACGGTGTAAAAAAGGTTAATGTATTATCCGGTGGTGAGCGCGTACGCGTTATGCTCTCCAAGATGATGATCTTAGCATCCAATGTATTGATCATGGATGAGCCGACTCCTCATCTGGATATGGAATCGATCACCGCATTAAATAACGGACTGATCAAGTTTCCGGGAGTCGTATTGTTTACTTCTCAGGATCATCAGTTCATTCAGACAATCGCAAACCGTATCATGGAAATCACACCAGGTGGATTGATCGACAAAATTTCTACTTATGACGAATACTTAGATAGTGATGAAATGGCACGTAAAAGACAGATTCTCTCTGTACAGACAGAAGACGACGAAGATTAATTGTTTGATAAATCTTAACATATGTTTTTTCAACCATCAAAAAAGGATGCACAAACGGCATCCTTTTTTTGATAGAGTCAGAAATCAAACAACTTATATTATACTAGTGTGCACAGCACCACGCAAAGAGTATTGTTTTTTGATATTTTGTTATTATTTTTTGTATAACACCTGCTCAATATGATAACGTGGGCGGTGCTTCACTTCTAAATACGTCTTTCCAACATACTCTCCGATCACGCCTAACGCCAAAAGCTGTAAACCGCCAATTCCCCACAAAGAAATGACAATCGTTGTCCAGCCTGCCACCGTATGACCGATCAGCCACGTCACAAAGAAATAGATCAACAGTAAAATACTCACACTAAACAGAACACACCCTAATGCCGTGATCATACGGATTGGCTTAATACTAAAGGATGTGATACCTTCTATAGCGAATGCTAGCATCTTCTTTAACGGATATTTGGATTCCCCTGCAAAGCGCTCATGACGTTCATAATAGACAACATCTGTTTCAAATCCGATCATTGGCACAATTCCACGAAGGAATAGATTGACTTCCTCATACTCTGACAATGCCTCTAAAGCCCTTTTGCTCATAAGACGGTAATCTGCATGATCCTCCAGTGTGTCTGCTCCCATTGCATTCATCAATTTGTAAAAAGCATGTGCTGTCCCACGCTTAAACTTCGTATCAGTTGCTCTCGTAGAACGGACTCCATATACGATATCTTTTCCTTCCATAAACTTATCGATAAACTTCTCGATTGCTGCTACATCATCCTGTAGATCAGCATCCAGAGAAATAGCAGCATCCGCATATTCTTTTGCTGTCATCAGTCCCGCAAACAACGCATTCTGATGTCCGCGATTGTGTGCCAGATTGATTCCTACAAAAAGAGGATCTTCTTCATGCAGCTGCGAAATGATATTCCAGGTCGTATCCTTAGAACCATCATTGACAAACGCTACACGACTTTCCGCAGTAATCTTTTGTTTCTGTATCAGGTCTTCCATAATACTCTTCAACCGCTTTGATGTTTCCGGCAAAACCTCTTTTTCATTATAACAAGGTATGACTAACCATATTGTCTTCATCATATTTCACTCCTTTATTCGACAAAAAGAGCACTGCAAACGCTAGTGCCCTAACAAGAATCGCTTTGCAATTCCTGTTGATGTACCGCTACCATAACAGCAATTTCCTATTATATAAAAAACGCAGAGTACTCTTCCTCTGCGCTTACTAAAACTGGGCTACAAGGATTCGAACCTTGAAATGCTGGAGTCAGAGTCCAGTGCCTTACCATTTGGCGATAGCCCATCAAATATGAAATTATATAATAATGTGCCTTTTGCACATCCGGTAACAAAGCACGCTGTGCCTATACCAAACTGGGCTACAAGGATTCGAACCTTGAAATGCTGGAGTCAGAGTCCAGTGCCTTACCATTTGGCGATAGCCCATCAATGTGCCCGCCTCACTCGCGAGCACTAGTACATTATATAACAGTCTTTTGTATTTTGCAAGCACTTTTTTTATTTTTTTCATTTTTTTCCAGACTTTTGATATAATCGACAATTCGAAGGATCAATTCTACACGTTTAAACGGTGTGATCACATAATATCCGTCCACATAATCCGTAATCTCATCAATGATATGAGTAGAAATCTCATATGCCAGTTTTTCTCCCTCTTCCCTGTTTTTATCCCGATAACGTTCGATGATACTGTCCTCTACTTCAATTCCTGCCATCTCATTATTCATAAATGTAGCATTACGATAACTGACTACCGGCATTACACCGCCTAAAAGCTTCACCGGAAGCTCCTTGCGTGCTCTCTTTAAGTTTTCTAAACCACGCCTGGAAAGTACCGGCTGTGTAAACAACACGCTGACACCACTCTCTAACTTAGTCTTTGCGTGACGAAGCTGTGAATCAAAGTTTAACGCATTGATATTTAACGCACCGGACACCATAAACGGATTCTTTGTAAATACCTCTTCATTGAAGGTCTGTATATGCCGTGCCAGAATAGCGGAATTATAACTAAACATCGTTTTGATCTGATTGCGCATCGCTGCCGGAACAGGATCTCCGGTCACTGTCAGCACATTGTTGATGCCTTCTATGTTCAACCCCAGAAGTAGCGCTTTTGTCGCATTGATATTACGATCGCGGCAGGTCATATGTGGAATTGCCGTAATTCCTAGCTCTCTTGAAAGCTTACATGCCAGAATACTGCTATCGATTCTCGCCTTTGCGATTGGACAATCTGCAATATCAATCGCATCAACACCTGCATACTTATATCTGGCTGCTCCCTCCATAAAGAAATCAATATCCGGTTCAATCGGAGGGTCCAGTTCCACAACTAACACCTTTTTACCTGCTTTTAATTTCTTTGCAAAAAAGTTCTTTCCGTTGTCTATTGCACGCTTTTCTTTTAAGGCATCCGTTTCCCTGCTATCCGAAACCTCCGTTACCTTATCTAAGGTTTTAGAAACTATCGGCATATTTTCCATTCTCTCACAGATATGCTTAATATCTCTTGGTGTCGTTCCACAGCAGCCGCCGATAATATCGGTTCCCTCCTGCAAAAGTTCATAGGCAATCTGTCCGAAATACTGCCTGTTGGCACCGTAATAGATGCGGTTTCCAAGCATCGTCGGATAACCTGCATTTGGCATGATCACCAGACGCTTTTTTAACTGACCAACCGGAAGTCCCTTTACCATCTCTAACAGATGTTTTGGCCCTGAAATGCAATTAAAGCCCACTGCATCAACCGTTTCACAATCCTGCAGATTCCAAAAAAGCTTTTTCCCCCAGAAACCTGCTCTGGTATATCCTTCCGGCGAAGCAGCAAAAGATACAATAATAAACGCTTCCGGAACGCGCTCCTTAATATAGACAGATATCTTTTCAAGTGCTTCGCTGCTTTCCATCGTTTCAAAGAGAAAGCACTTTGCCTCACACTCCAAAAAATCATCTACGACCCTCTGATACGCTGCATACAGATCCGCATCTTCTCTTACCGGAATCGGCCCGATATCTGCAAAAATAAAATGCGTGCCTTCCTGTTCCTTTACCGCTCTTTCTGCAATCTCCCATCCCCTGTGAATCTGCTCTCTGACAGACTCCCTGTCCATCTGCTGCATCTGTTCATTTGCGGCAAATGTATTCGTCTTAATTGCCACTGCTCCGGCTTTCATATATTCTTCATGAATCTCCTGTACGATTCCCGGATACAAAACATTTAAGGTTTCACACGACTTTCCGGCAAGCTCCGGATGTTTTTCTACAATATAGGTTCCCATCGCTCCATCAAATAAGAGTGGTTTTTTCTGAATATATTCCTGTATTGTCATATTGCTATTTTCCTGCCTTTCCCAGTAGTTTTCCCAGTATAAAAAATAAAATAAATGCAGCCAGATTTGCAAGCACCACACTGGCTCCCGCCGGCATCGCCGACTGATAGGATATGATCATGCCTATCGAAAAACAGATTACTGACAAAATTCCCGAACAGATTACAACCTTTCGAAAACTTTGAAATAACCGCATGGATGTAAGCGACGGAAAAATAACCAGACTGGAAATTAACATGGCTCCCATCATCTGCATGCCAAGCACAATGGTAACTGCTGTCAGAATCGCTATCATACTGTTGTAGAAAGAAACCTTTACTCCAATCGCTCTTCCAAAGCTTTCATCAAACGTAACCGCAAAAATATTATGATAACAAAATACAAACAAAACCAATACAACAACAGACAGCACGGCACTTAACACAACATCCTCTCTTGTCATCGCAAGAATACTGCCAAACATGTAACTGTTTACATCTGTTGTCATTCCCGTAGTCAGCGAAGTGACACTTACACCGATAGCAAGCGCCGAAGCAGACACTGCCGCAATCGCTGCATCGGATTTCATGATTCCCTTTTCCGTCATGCGAAGCAAAAGGAATGCTGCCGCTATCACAATAGGAATCGACAATTTTAACGGTGCAATATTACATGCCAATGCAATCGACAAAGCACCATAGGAAACATGAGATAACCCATCTCCGATCATAGAATACTGCTTTAAAACCAGACTTACACCAAGTAACGCCGCACAGAGAGAAACCAAAACGCCTACCACAAATGCACGCACAATAAATGGATAACTAAACATTTCTGCAATAAATGATATCATGTCATTCTCCTTTCCGCCACCGGGCAAAATCTGAATGTTTATACTCTTGAACCGTTCCATAAAAATATTTTCCATCGTTCAAATGAAGGATATGATCAGCCTCCAAAACAGCACGCTGTATGTCATGTGTTACCATGACAATCGCCATCCCCTCCTGATTCAGCTTGCGCAGGCTTTCGTACATAATGTCGGTTGCCATCGGATCTAAGCCTGTGACCGGTTCATCCAATACCATAAGCTTACTTGCCGCACAAAGTGCACGTGCAAGAAGCACCCTCTGCTGCTGTCCTCCGGACAAAACACCATAGCACTCCTTTGCCAGATTTTCTATCCCCAGTTTACGCAGATGCCCTAATGCTATCTTTTTTTCTTCCTTCTTATAAAAAGGTGTGCGATGGGACTGATTGAGAAAACCGGATAGGACCACTTCCATGACACTGGCAGGAAACTGTCTTTGCATCTGTGTCTGCTGTGGCAGATACCCAATCGCTCCATTTTGAATCTCATCCGCTAACTCTACTTTACCACTAACCGGTTTGACCAAGTTAAGAATCGTTTTGATCAAAGTACTTTTTCCCGAACCATTTTCTCCTACTACACACACATAGTCACCACGATAAACAGAAAAATTAAAGTGTTCCATCAATGGTTTATTATCATAGCCAAGTCCTGCATCCCGACAGGAAATCAGACAATCCTTTTCTCCCATAGCTATCCTCCTGACTTTTTCTTAATTTGAAAACCTTTTTCATTTTACTGTCAGTTTTTTCATTTGTCAAGATTTGATCAATCTATTATTTTCTCTGATACAAAACAATGTCTGCCACCCGATGCACTTCTTTAAAATTCTCTAAGAAAGCATCCTCTGATAGGATGGTATAATTATAACGCTCACTGTTACTGATAAAAATATACTTCACATGATATTTGTCAAAAAGGCTGGTATCCTGTGGATTCTGATACATCGTCTTTACATCTTCCTCCTGCTTTTCATATGGCAGACCATGGTAATACAAAAAACTGCTGCAGCCGCATACGATGTTTCTTCCTGTCAGAGAAACCACACCATTGTTATATCTGGTATCTGTTAAGATCACATCCGTAGGATCTGTGTTCTTTTCAATATACTTGCACATTTCTACTTCTTCCCTGCTATAAAGCTGATAATCAGAAACCGCCTCACGTCCCATCGTCAAAACAGCAGAAATTCCGGCAAAAAACATGACAACTGCATAAATCGTCCTGCGCACGGCAGCCGAATGAAGCTTCTTTACAATCTCAACCAGATAATCTGCTGACAAAAAGCACAGGAACAGATATCCTACATACAATAATTTGTTATTATCATATACATTTGGCTGGAATACCAGAAGCTCTGCAACGAACCAGATAAAAAACGATGGCGATACGATAAAATAATTTCTGGTTCTGGTAAAGATCAGGGCAACGATACTTAAAATCCATACAATACCAATATTTTTAAAATAGAACCCCAGATAAGTATCATTTAGATTTGCCCAGTTAAAATAACCACGCACAAACTGGCTCCCATGTGCCTGCTGAAATGTCCACTCCAGTAACTGCGGAAGCGCAAGCACTAATGTAACTGCAAGAAGCATTCCCCAGTTTAAGATCATCGTTCTTCCCTTTTCTTCACGCAGTCCCCGAACAGTAAAGTACAGACAGATGACAACTACTGCTGCAATTCCTGCCATAGCAATCCAAAAATATACTGTATCCGAAACCGTAACGACTCGCCGTATAGCATCGAGTCCACACATCAAAAGGAAAAAGCCAAATAACATCCACAGCTCAATCTTTGACTCCTTGCTTTTCCATCCTGCATTAAATTCTGTCCGCATGGAATAGATCAGCCACATCGCACAGACAAGTCCCAGTGCCAGAAAAGAATGTGTATGGATCATCGGCAGGCAGCCGGCCATCACAGCCGTGATCACAAAATAGCTTCTTTTTTTCATCATGATCGCACGATACAGCATGTATAACGCTGGCATCAGCACCGCCCATCCAAACAAAGTGGCTCTCTGTGGCAAAAGCATATCAACAATAATATTAGACCAGCGGATATTTCCATCCACATAATTCGTTGGTGTCTGATAAAATTCCGTAAAGATTCTGGTAAATATCTTAGGATCACTCCAGGCACCTTTGACAAAATAGTAAATGCCAAATCCACCGTTAAAAAAGAAAAAAATCCATGCAATAACTGCTTTTGTACGGCTTTTTAAAATTTCCTTTGCCAAAAGCATAACTCCCATAAACACCTGTAAAACCGCAAATAGCATTGGCACAATATATGCTGTCCTTAAACTGCCACCCCACAGATATATACTGGAAGAAACAGTATCACACAAGAAAGGATATGACAGCTTAGTTCCCGGCAGGAGAGAATATTCCGGCGGAAAAATGCCCTGCTTTGCAACACTTGTAATAAATGCCAGATGCATATTCATATCACCATTTGTAGACTGACCTGTATGAATACTTCCATCTGCTGCATATGGAATACTATGGGTCCATAATAAACTAACAAAGAAAACGAAAACCGGCAGGATTACCAGAAGATAACCATACTCTCTTGTGATCCGCTTAAAAAGACTGTCCGTTTCATCTGCCGCAACAGAAATATTATCACTGTTTTGTTCCTTCTTTCCCATATATCGTCTGCTACTGATAATTCCTATCCCTGCAAACAGAAAAGTCAAAGCTAGTGCTGCAATATGAGAACTTTTGTTAAAGCCCATTACCATAGAGAGCAGAGCCGGCATCCACTGCATGAGAATACTTCCAAATACACTTCCCAGCAAAAGACGAGCTGCTTTCTGCTCCTTTGACAGCAGCTCGTATCCTAAAATCATCCCTATTATTTGAAACAAAACATAATATCCTATCCCCACAACATTACCGAGCATATTTCCATCCATTCTTAAAACCATACCTTTCCTTATAATCATTCTTTCTTATCATACACTATAATAGAAAGAAAACAAAGACCGATATTTCGTAAACTTACAAAATATCGGTCTTTAACACGCTGTACGGCTCCGCCCTCATAAAACTTGCCGTCTTCCATATTACTCACACTGACATTGATACACAGGATGATTGAAATCCCTTTTCAAATAATAGAAGAATCGCATCTACAATAGTATGACATAAACATACAATATATTCACAATCGCGTTGTACTGCGCTTCTCGTCTCTGAATATATCTGATGCATTCTCTTAATAAAAGATAAAATCATCTCCGGTTCATGTATGGTTACACCTAAACGCTTTCTTATTGCTTCCGGGCTCTTTATATAGGAACGAATTTCATCTTTTAATTCTTCCTCGTAAATACAATGATCTTTTAATTTCCCGTCATAATTAACGTTATGTGGAAAAGTAAAGTAATCTGCTACATAATGCGTAATCACCCCTAATCGAATATAAAAATATGCATCTGCCCCCTCTTTCGGGCTATAATGTGATACCATTTTTCGCAGTTCCTTTTCTAAAACTTCAAAAGAATCTTCTATCGTATGCTTGCGAACCAAAAAGCTTGGAACACAATCCGGTAATACACTACCAATGTAAAAAGCCTTTTTATGAAGTTTTATCTTCTCCATCCCTTCACTGTCCATCAAATATCGTGCTAAGGAAATATGGGATTTCTTTCTCATACCAGCCTCCCTTTCCTGACATAATACGATACACATCGCTGTCTTTATTTGTTGTCCTAATTGTATATCTTTTTCCTCGAAAAATCAATAGTTTTTTGACAATTCACACTTATTTCACTTTTTTGTATTTACACTTTCTTCATTACTTGACACAAACATGCTGTCTATTGTAAAATATTGACTGTTACTCGATTTAAGTTGTAATTGTTAGGAAAGACTAACTTTTCTAACAAAAATATTATTGATTGGAGTTGATTTTTTTTGGATTCAAGTGACGCCACGCAGATTATCATTCTGCTCATTCTTCTGGCATTTTCTGCTTTCTTTTCTTCTGCAGAAACATGCCTGACTACTGTAAACAAAATGCGCATCAGATCATTGGCAGATGAAAATGTCAAAAACGCAGCTTTGGTATTAAAGCTTGTTGAAAAGCCTACCAAACTGTTAAGTGCCATCCTGATCGGAAATAACGTAGTAAATCTTTCCGCTTCTTCGCTGGCGACTTCCTTTGCCATTCAGCTGGCTCATAAGTTAGGATATTCTGATATGGTAAGTGCGATCACGGGTATTGCAACCGGTATTTTGACCGTTCTCGTTCTGATCTTCGGAGAGATTGTTCCAAAATCACTTGCCACCATGAATAGTGAAAAGCTTGCTTTGATCTATGCAAAACCTGTTTATTCGTTGACAACTATAT
The DNA here is from genome assembly GCA_934317005.1 of uncultured Lachnospiraceae bacterium. Lineage (GTDB taxonomy): Bacteria > Bacillota > Clostridia > Lachnospirales > Lachnospiraceae > Butyribacter. Next base: position 43,219 of record CAKREB010000002.1, on the reverse strand, counting down.
TGACGCCACTCTCTTTCATTATGAATAAAATATCCAGTGGTTTACTTTTTCTGCTGCATATCGATACAAGCAAGCAGCCTGCTATCACGGAAAATGAACTGCGCACGATCGTTGATGTCAGCCATCAGGAGGGTGTCATTGAGAGTGAGGAACGCCAGATGATCACAAATGTGGTTGACTTCGGCGATTCTTTAGCAAAGGATGTTATGGTTCCTAAGATGGATGTTGCCTTTGTCAATGTTAATCTTTCCTATAATGAATTAATGGAGAAATACACCGAGTATACGTTTACGCGAATGCCGGTATATAGTGAAAGCCGTGATAACGTTGTAGGAATCATTAACCTGAAGGATTTATTTTTCTATCAGGGTTCCAAAAAGGATTTTTCTCTTGCTGATATTATGAGAGAACCTTACTTCACATACGAATATAAGAAAATCTCTGAACTGTTTTTTGAGATGAAGCAGGCTTCCATCCCAATGGCAATCGTATTAGATGAGTACGGTGCGACTGCCGGCATCTTAACGATTGAAGATCTGATTGAAGAAATCGTCGGTGAGATTCGTGATGAATACGATGAAAACGAAGAAGACGAGATTACAAAGATCGATGATGAAACATATATCCTGCTTGGTGTAGCAAAATTAGATGATGTAAACGAACAGCTTAACATAAAGATCGAATCAGAGGATTATGATTCCATTTCCGGACATATCATCAACCTGTTAGACCATTTTCCGGAAACAGGCGAAAGTGTTAGTGATGAATTTGCAAGCTATACTGTTTTAGAAGCAGAAAAAAATCACATTGATAAGGTTCGGGTTCATCTCTTCCCACAGGAAAAGGAAAACGAGGAAGAAGAAGCTGAACATAGCACAGAACATATTGAAAAATAAATAATACAGATTGTGAAAATATAGAGGGCACCGCGCAGGCGGTGCCTTTTTAGTAATATGATAAAAGCTTCAAAAGAAAATACTCTATACACACAAATCATAGAAGCAAAACCGTTTTATCAACCCTTATCCCTCTCTTTTGATGCCATTCCTTTTTTCAGTTCCGGAAATACCGTGCAAAGCATCGTAAAGAAACTGGCACATCCACCCAGCAGATTCGAGATTGGCTCTGCCCAGAACACGCCATCCACTCCAAGTCCTGCTACATCCGGCAAAAGCAACGTCAGTGGCACAACTATAAATGCCTTTCGCAAAAGCGAAAAGAAAATGGCTGATTTTGCTTTTCCCAATGCCAGAAATACACTCTGTCCCGTAAACTGCAGTGCCATAAAACAAAATCCAAAGAAATAAATATGAAGTGCCGGCACTCCCTTTTCTAACATAGTCGGAGAAGCATCAAAAATCTGGATAAAAAATTCCGGAAATAGTTTTAAAATCCCCCACACTAACAATGTATATGTCACACACAGAAAGGTTAAAAAGTAAATTGCTTTTTTGACTTTCTCATATGCTCTCTCTCCATAATTAAAGCTCATAACCGGAGAAGCACCATTTGTAATGCCCTGCACCGGCAATGTGCAGATATCACGTACAGAGTTTAATACTGTCATCACGCCAACATAAATGTCCCCTCCATGAAGCTGAAGTGTCGCATTGCAAACGACCTGAACCAGACTGTTTGTAAAAGCCATGATAAAGCTTGAACTGCCTAATCCTATGATTTTCTTTACCCGGAAAGCCTTTAGACGCATGCAGCTTTTCTTCAATCGCAAAACTGCCTTATCGCCCGTCAGAAAACGCATAACCCATACAGCCGAGAAAAACTGTGAAATAATCGTAGCAACTGCTGCCCCACGCACACCCATTCCTAAGGCGAAGATAAAAATCGGATCTAACACAATATTTAAAAGTGCACCGATCAACACAGAAAACATACCAATATTTCCAAATCCCTGACTATTAATAAAAGGATTCATGCCGACAGAAACCATAACAAACACTGTCCCAAGAAGATAAATCTGTATATATGCCCCCGCATAAGGAAAAGTCGTGTCACTGGCTCCAAACAGATACAACACAGGACGATAGATCAAAAGTCCAAGTGCTGTCAGAAACAGTCCTGTCGAAAGTAACAGTGTAAATGCATTTCCCATCAGGTTCTCTGCTTCCCTGTCATCGCCTTTTCCACGTTCCATAGCACATAACGGTGCTCCACCATTTCCAAAAAGATATGTAAATGCCGTGATCAGCGAAATAATCGGAAAACAAAGTCCAACACCGGTCAGCGCAAGTGTTCCGACCTTTGGAATCCTTCCAATATATATTCTGTCTACTACATTGTAAAGTAGGTTAAGAAACTGTGCCAATATCATCGGCACAGCCACCTCCATAATGTTTCGATATACATTTCCCTTTGAAAAATCTGTCTGATGCGTTTTCAACGTCATCCCTGCTTTCCTTTTAAATTATTTTTTCAAATCGTACCTGATTTTTTTGTCTACTTTCCGTTCTGATAATATATCTGTTCCTTCTGACACACCGGATAGCTTATTAGCTTTTCGCTGTCAAGCTCTTCCTGATGCATGTCCACCGCTGTGATCTGATGATTTGTATATGTTGTATAATAATAAATTCCCCTATTTGCATTGCAGCAGGACGTATAAATAGTATATTCATATTTTCCATCTGCTACCTCGCAACAACCCTTTTGCTGGGCAACACAACCAAGAATTGCAAAAAACTGTCCCACGCTTTCCTCTTCCGAAGTTCCCGACTTCGAGTTCATTTTGGTAAATGCAGCGCGCACAAATCTTGAAGTCGATGACAGATCTCCCGGAAGTCCGATTGCTCCCATTCCTCTGCTGTATAGTGCAAGGGAAACTCCCTTAGCAAAGTGATTTTCCGGCTGTCTTGGTGAAAGACTCTGATATTGATTTAACTGAAACATCTGCTGTGCAAATGGCGGATTGTTTGTCAGGACTCCGACCGGATTATCATATACTTTAAGTCCCTCTTTCACTGCCTCTACCGTAATCGCCTCGTTACTATCAGCAATCAGCCAGTGAAGTGGTGATGGCGGCAGCTTCTCATGAAATGCCGTATCCACAATATTGATCTGACTAAGTGCATCACGCACCTGCTTTACACTTTCACAGCTTCCCAGCAACCAGGGAATCAGTTCAAAAGATGCTACATTCTGTTTTCCCTCTGTTACTTTGCCATACTGCGCATTTCCAACAAAATTTAACCCTGCTACGCCAAGTCCTTTTTCGTTAACCGCTTCATAATAAAGCGGATAATCTGCAGCAACATGCGCCATACCAATCATCGCATAGTGTTCCTTCCTTTCCTCCATGTGTCGAAATTGGAACGGATATCGTCTGGGAGTTATCACAATCTCCTCTCCATAAGAAAATTCGTAGTCTAATGTTCTTCCAAAATAAAAATCCTTCGTCTGATAGGTCACTGCCGTACACATCTTCTCTTCCTCCTATTTTTATCACTGTCTGTTTTTTATTATAACCTTTTTTAGCACATTTTTACAAATAATAAAAAATATCCGATACTTGTATTGCTATTTCTACGCAAAGCGGGGAATGTGCCGCTGCCAGTGAAGAGCTTTCAAACCAGACAAAGCTACTTCATATGCAGATTGCCAAGTTCAGTTTGTAAGCATATTACCGGTTATAAACACATTCCCCGCTGATACACGAAAGTAAATATTAACTTAAAAAGATCAATGTTCCGCTATTGGCAGAAAGTTCTACATGAAGCTTGCCATTCGCAAGCTCTGCCTTCTTAACACCTTCTAACAGATCCAATGCCTGTGTTGCACCAACAGGCATTGGAATTTCTAAAACAGCATCATTGTCATCACAGTTTAATGCCGTAACAACTGCTTTTCCATCTAATACTCTTCCAAAGGCAAACTGTCGGTTTGTCAATAGCAATTCCTGATATTGTCCCTGCGAAAGCTCTGTATACTCTTTCTTTAAAGCACCTAATTTCTGACAAAGAGCTGTCACAGGATTATTCTGCAAGGCGTCTGCATAATCTGACAGTTCCAGACAAGGACGAAGATTCCAGTCTGAGCCCTGCTCCTTCTTTCCTTCGATGGCAAACTCTGAACCATAGTAGACAGACGGAATACCATACACCGTATATAAAAGCATCGTAACAAGCGGTAAGTGCGCTTTATTGTTTAGTTTGCTTGCAATACGCTCTACATCATGATTGTCTACAAAGGTATATAGCTTTCTTCCTTTACAGATGTCATTTAAACGTTTGATCGAATGCGCAATCTCAAAGTAGTTATGATCATTATGTCCGGAATATAATCCCTTATGAAGCTCATAGTTTGTCACAGAATGTAACATTTCATCATTTGCCCAGCGGCTGTAATCTCCATGAATGACTTCTCCCATCAGCCAGAAATCCTCTTTTACTTCATTTGCCACACAACGCATTGCCTTCATAAAGTCAAAGTCTAATACATCAGCAGCATCCAGACGAATACCGTCAATATCAAATTCAGATACCCAGAAACGGATGCTGTCAAACAAATAATTCTGTACTTCAGGATTTCTCTGGTTTAATTTTACCAAAAGGTTATAACCACCCCAGTTATCATATGAAAAACCATCGTTGTACTCATTATTGCCACCAAAATTCAGATTACAGAACCAGCTGCAGTACTGCGACTGTTCTCTGTTCTGTCTGACATCCTCAAATGCGAAGAACTTTCTTCCGACATGATTAAACACACCGTCCACGATTACTTTTAACCCTAGCTCATGACAGTAAGAAACATATTCCTTAAAGTCATCGTTTGTTCCCAGACGGCAGTCCACCTTGCGGTAATCAGTCGTTTCATATCCATGTCCGACTGACTCAAAGAGCGGCCCGATATAAATTGCCGTAAAGTTCATCTCCTGCGCATGCTTTGCCCATGCACGCAATTTATCAAAATGATTCTCCTGTTCTCCTGTATTCTCTCTTGCACTGCCACATAATCCCAGTGGATATATGTGATAAAACACTGCATTATCGTACCATGCCATACTCTTTCTCTTCCTTTCTCTTTCATTTTTCATCCTGAGATTTTGCTTTTCAAACACTTTATCTGCTATGACTGCTAAAAGTATTCCTCAAGATCTTTGTTTAGATATTCTGTTTCAAATGTATCCGCAGACACCGGCTTCGCAAAATAATAGCCCTGGATGTAATCCGGATCTAACTCTAACACGCGCTGCAGCTGCTCCTTCGTTTCTACGCCCTCATAGCACACTCTAAGCTTCAAGCTATGCGCAAGCTCCGTAAACTGCTTGACCACCATAAAGTCATATTGGCTTTCTGTAATATTCCGAATAAATTCCCGGTCGATCTTTACCAGATCAAACATCATTTCTTTAATATAACGCAGGTTAGAATAGCCTGTTCCAAAGTCATCAATTCCCAAATTCAGTTTTCGTCTTTGGAAAGACTGCAGAATGCGCTTTGTCATATATCCTTCTTCTAACTCTCCGCTCTCTGTCACCTCAAACAAAACATTTCTGCTTTTGAAATGTAACTTCTTCATACTACCATCTATGTCCTGTATAATATTGCTCTTTTTAATCTGAATAAAGGACAGATTGATGTTGATTCGGAAATCTGCATTGACCTTTTGCCACTCCAGACACTGATTCATCGCCTCATCAATAATCCAGCGTCCAACCGGAATGATCAGACCACTTTCTTCCAGTAATGGAATAAAATCAACTGGAGAAACTCTTCCAAACACCTCATCATTCCAGCGAAGCAATGCCTCTGCTCCTAAAATCTTTCTCTGGTGAATATTGACGATTGGCTGATAATAAAGCTCAAAGCCACGAAAATCCTTCGTCACAGACTCACGCAGTCTTTCCTGCATATCTAACTTTTTAACAAAGATTTCGTATTCCTCCTGATCATAAGCAATATATGTATTTTTTCCACGCTGCTTCGCACAGTGCAGGGCAAACTCTGACTGCTCGATCAAAACATAGATATTTTTAAGCTTGTCTGCAAAGTAAACGCTTCCGCCGGAAATCGTACAAAAGTGCTGATAATCTTTTTGAGAAATTGCCTCATCCACCCTCGAACGTATACTGTGATACAAATCTCTGGCTTCATCCTCACAATCTGTATTCTGATCAATGTCTTTTACAAGAATGATCATTTCGTCACCATCCATGCGATATACGGTATCCTTTGACGAAATACACTGACGGATACTGTCAGCGACAGAGGAAAGCACCTCATCACCAAAGTTTTTGCCATATTTATCATTGATTTCCCGAAAATTATCAATACCAATACGCAGTAAAAAGCCTCTACACTGCTCCTTTTCAACCATCTCTGTCAGATCGTCACATAGCTTCATTTCCCGGTACAGCGCTGTCACATCATCAATCACATTTCTTCGACCTAATTCCGTGATTCTGCCAACCATATAGTGCACCTTTCCTGCCTCATTTAATATGATTTGTCCCCTGCAGTTGATCCAGACCGGCTGTCCGTTTTTTCCAAGCCAGCGGTATTCCATGTTATGTTCCGTAATAGCCTGTGACTTTAGTGCGTTAATATTTTTTGATAGACGTGGATAGTCATCCGGATAACAAACCTTTTGTAAAATTTCTCCTGCATTGCCAAACTGAGAGGAATCCAGTGCAAAACGCTGCACCGCACTTTCCGAAATAGTATATTCATCCTTTTGCATATCATAGATATAAAGATAATCATCTGTACACTTTCCCAATATTGTAAGAACCTTATGAAAATGTTCAAAGCTTAGATATCCATTTTTCTGACTCATACTCTTTCCTCCTCTCTGCTTCTGCGATTTCCCACCCTGTTCTGGGTTAGACGTGACAGTCTGCTGTCATGATGCTGACATTTGACCTGATACATGATGTCATCTGTCCTCTTCATCAACTGATCCACATCCTTCATGTCCTTAAAATCACAATATAAAGCACCCACACTCATACCAATTCGGAATGGCTTCCTGCCCGTCTGATTGAAAGCATCTGCCTCTTCCTGTAATGTCTTATCATATCTGTCATAAAATGCAGTATCTGCCTTCTGCTTATCTGTGACGACAGCTACCACATATTCATCACCACCAAACCGGGCACAAATTCCGTCCCGTTCCGCAACACTTTTCTTCAAAAACTCTGCCACTTTCTTAATGGCGTAATCGCCCTCAGCATGACCATATGTATCATTGATGTATTTTAATCCATCCATATCCACGGAAGCTAAGAAGATCACAAGCTCTGCTTCCTGCTTTTTCTGCAGCTTCTTCTGCATCTGATTATAAAATCCACTGCGATTATAAAGCTTTGTCAACATATCTGTTACATACATCCGATGTAACTGTGACTGCTGGCGTATCGTTCCCATCACCTGACCGAAGGCTAAGATAAATTCATAGAAATTAGAAAAATCCTTAGCGGCATCATCGTAGGACACGATCATATAGCCATATACCTCTTCCTGCCAATGAATCGGCACAAACAAAATACGATCTTCACTGTAAAGAAGCTTCTGGATCTGCTCTACACTCTGCTCTGTTGTCACTTCCTCAAAGCGTGTATAATACTCCCCATTCTGAATCTCAGCAAGCAGCATACAGGAATCTTCTCCAAATCCATCATCAGGAAGGTCCGTATTTTTATAAAAGAACGGCTCAATAAAAAGCTTCATCTGCCTTGTCTGCAGCCGTTCATGAAACTTCTCTAACTTCTTTGCCATATCAACCGCAGAATAACCATCTGTCAACTCATTCATCATCAAAAAAGTTTCTGCAGTATGCGAGCGCATCTCTGCCGCCTTGCCATACCATATCATGATCTGTTCATTCGGATTGCACTCTGCCTTTTTCTGACAGCCACAGGATTCTGTGAACTTAGTACGAAAAGGAATGCGTATGTCATATGGTTTTCCCTGCGTGTCTTTGCAGCATTTTTCAACCATATTTACAATCTCTTTTCCTATCAGCTCAATATCATCACATGCTGTTGTCAGTCTTGGCGAAAAATATTGATTCAGTTCTAACCCGTCAAAGCCTGTCAGCAGGACATCCTCTGGCACCCGTATTCCATTGTTGCGAAGTACGTTGCATACTGTCAGTGCCATAATATCATTTGCACAGATGATCGCATCCGGCATCTCCTGCTTTCCTTCTTTCCAAAGCTTCACCCACTCTTCACTGCTTCTGCGTGCCGGTATCTCCCAAAAGCCGCCATACGCTAACCGTTCCTTTTCAAATGGAATTCCATTTTCTTTTAAAACCTTCTGAAAGATATGAAGCCTTGCATCCGAAAAATCATTATTTTCCGTACCTGCCATAAAATTAATCCTTTTGCAGCCATGATATTCTACTATATGGCGAACCAGTTCTTCAAAGGATTCCTCATAGGTAAACAAAACATTGTAACAGCCTTCTACCCTGCGATCCACACAGATAACCGGAAGATTACTTTCTTTTGCTCTGTCTACTAACGTCTGCACAAGCTGCGGATTCAAAAACGACTCCGAAAACAATATCAACGCAGATAACCGATGCATGGAAATCTTATCGAAAATACTAATCTCGCCCTGATCAAAGCTATTCATATAAAACAGCTGTTCAAATACATTAAAAATAACTGTTTTATATCCCTGCTTTTCTGCACTGTCACAAATCGCCCTAACATGTTTTTGTCTGGTATCATCCTGCATCCTTGCCACACAAATACCAATCATTTTTTCATCTACCAATGTCATAATCTCCCCCTGCATCTTCTCATTTCAACACTCTTATAATTATAACATATTTCACATAAATTGATACCTGTTTTCGCCCTTTTATGTAATACTTCCGGTTATCAGAAAGAATGCGCTATAATAGCTTCGTCAAATTGCACAAAATGCTGTATATTTGCAAAGCATTTTGCCACATCACCGTACACGCTACTTTTCATCTTCCTTTTTTATACATACCATTTTCCAAAGATAGCGTAAACTAAACACACAAACTGACAATCCTATGAGCAGCAAAATTGCTGCCAGAAACAGATTCATATCCTGTCCTGTCGGGAAAATAAAGTCCAGTCCATACGATGTAGCATTAAACAATATATGAGCCATCATAGAGGCTAATATACTTCCTGTCACATATCGGATCATTCCCAACAAAAATCCCAATAAAAAGGCATATAATCCCTGAACGATATTCATATGATAAATTCCAAAAAGTGCTGCCTGTAACAGATTGGCAGCAATAAACGGGAAGGCAAGATAAAACCTGTCTAAAATTGCCCCACGAAAGATCAACTCTTCCGAAACCGGCCCGATAAGCAGAACATACAGCACCGTAAGCCATATATCTTTGTCCGTCAGTTGGTTCATGACATGATTATACGAAGAAAATGCCTGCGGAATCACCACCGCAAGTCCTGTCAGAAGAAAGGTCAGGACAACGCAACCTCCAGCTCCTGCTCCTGCTATTGCCAATACATTTTTCACAGAAAACGCTTTCCTGTAAGAAAAAGGATGCTCTCTCCAATCAGAACGAATATACAATACCCCACACCATATTCCCGATAAAAGCGCGCTGACTGCCGAGATCAATATCATAAACGTGCCATTGTCCGTATTCGCCTGCATCAGATTCTCAAGCAGTGCCGTTGTTCTCTGATTTGTAATCAATCCATATAACATCGTGCCACCAACACATACCATGTATGCAAAAACCTGCATTAAGATAATGCCTAAAAAGATTAATAACGCTCTGATGCACACTCTATTTCTTACAATTTTCCAATTATCCTGTTCATAAATCTGTTTTTTTCCAAACATTCCTTCCTCCTTCATGCTCTGCGCAATGCTCATCACATCCTCACAGCGTGTTTGTTGCTCTACAGGAACCGGAAAGTTTCCTGTAAAGTCAGAAAAAATCCGGGCAGAAGCACTCTGCCCGGACTAACATCAAGTTCAATTATCTTTTTCTCTGTAAAAACTCCGGAATCTTAATTCCGCTATCGTCACCCGCCGGCTGACGGCTAAAGTTTCCTGAAGGCGCCGTACCCGCTCCTGCCATCGGCTGTCTTGGTGTCACGGTCGATGTATGTCTTACCGGCTGTGATGCTGCCGCTCTAGGAGTTGCTATCTGCCCCTCTCTTGTCGGGAAGTTTGTCTTTGGCTGTGGAGCCTTACCAAAAGTCTGCTTTGGCTGCACGGATGATCCCATACCATCATTTTCCAAACCTGTAGCAATAACAGTAATCTGAACGCTGTCGCTATCATCATCTCCATCCACCACACCAAAGATAATATTGGTATCTTCGCCTGTCAGATCCTGAATATATGTAACCGCTTCACTTGCTTCCTGTAATGCAACGGCACCGGAAATATTAACAATCACATGAGATGCTCCATCAATCGTTGTTTCAAGCAATGGACTGGATATAGCCTGCTTTACGGCATCCAGACACTTCTCATCACCGCTTCCTGTTCCGATACCGATATGTGCGATACCCTTGTCCTTCATAACGGTCTGTACATCTGCAAAGTCGAGGTTGATCATACCACGGACATTGATCAGATCCGTAATTCCCTGTACACCCTGCTGAAGCACTTCATCTGCCTTTAAGAGTGCATCCTCCATAGAAGTACGACGATCTACGATATCTAATAATCTGTCGTTTGGAATAACAATCAATGTATCAACATTCTGCTTTAAACACTCAATTCCGGAAAGAGCATTGTTCATACGGCTTCGTGCTTCAAAGGTAAATGGCTTTGTTACCACACCTACCGTAAGAATGCCAAGACTTTTCGAAATCTCAGCTACAACAGGTGCCGCACCGGTACCGGTACCACCGCCCATACCGCATGTTACGAAAACCATGTCAGCTCCTTTGATCAATTCTGTAATCTCTTCTTTATTTTCCTCTGCCGCTGCCTTTCCCACATCAGGATTTGCACCCGCACCCAGACCTTTCGTCAACTTTTCCCCAATCTGTAACGTTGTCGACGCCTTACAGCTCATCAGATGCTGTCTGTCTGTATTAATAGCAATAAACTCAACCCCGGCAATTCCTTCATCTATCATTCGATTAACAGCGTTATTTCCACCGCCGCCAACTCCCACAACAATTATTTTTGCAGCAAATTCTGCATTTCCTGATTTGATCTCTAACAAAGCTGCTCCTCCTTCATTTCTGCATTTCTGCATTCAATAGCTCCAAGTGAATAATAGTCACTTTTCCCCTAACCTATATAATACTAATTTCTCATTTAATAATCAAGAGAATATTGGTTGTTTTTTATAATTTTTCTGAATCCTTTTTGTTACTTTTTTTATTTTTTTTCGATTTACTTTTTGAGGTTTTCAAAATAATCTTGTCACCGGATTTAAAATTTCGCATGTCGATCGTCCCTTTTAATTTTTTCCTGCGAGCCGTTTCTAACACGCTGGAAAGTGCCGACATCTCATCATCGTACATTTCCTTTTTTCCAAGATCTACCCTGACATCCCCCGAATAGAGCTGAATCCTGTCATCTGCCACATGGATTCTTTTGACCGGAATGTTATAATGACCGATTAACTGCGACAGATTCATGATTGTTTTAAAAAGGGACTTTTCCTTTACCTGAAACGCTTCCCCTACGGTAAATGTTCCAAACCGGATTCCCGTAACCACAGGAACATCCTCTTTCTTTTCTTTCATGCTCTGCAAAACAGTGCCATCTTTATCAAAATAAACATACTGTCCCATATATCGGATACAGCCACTGATCGTTTTGTCATATACATGAAGTTTTACCGTATGCATACCTTCATAGCTTACCTCGATATCTTCCACAAATGGCAGCTTATTGATTCCATACATTCTGCGATAAATCGAAAATATCAGCGCATTGTCTGAAAATCTTCTGGCAAAGACCGACTGTTTGATCTCCTGCTCCGAATATATCTTTGTTCCCTCCACTTTTACCGTTGTGATACGCAGCCCAAAGAACACAAATAACGTGAGCCCGGCTATAACCGCCACAATAATCAAAAGCTTTTTATACCAACGCATTGTTCCATCTTCCTCTTCTTATGTTACTTTTGCTTGATCTGTCTGGATACTCCGAGTATAATTCCCATCTCCAGCATGATAATCATCGCCGAAGTACCTCCATAACTGATCAGTGGCAGTGGAATACCTGTTGACGGAATAGAGTTTGTTACAACTGCAACATTAATAATAACCTGAATGGCAAGCTGCAACATAACGCCGACACAAAGCATTGTTCCAAACAGATCCGGTGCATGACAGGCGATCACAACAATTCTCCATATCAGCACCAAAAATGCTAAAATAACAAGCACTGCACCGACAACGCCTAATTCCTCACAGATAACAGAAAAAATCATATCATTGTATGCCTCTGGAATAAAGCCAAGCTTCTGCATACTTTTTCCGAGTCCCTTTCCAAACAGTCCACCCGATGCGATTGCATACAGTCCCTGACGTATCTGAAATGCCTTTGGTTCATTTTCAACATCCAGCCATATCCTTACACGGTTCATTCGAAAGCCCTGCCCAAAGACAATAATTGCCACAAGACCTATCACCGCAACAACTAAGACCACAGCAAAATATCTTTTATTCTTGCTTGCAATAAAGCACATGCCAAACATGATACCGGCCACAATAATGGCAGAGCTTAGGTTTTCTTTTAAGATCAGACCTAATAATGGTGCAATATACAGTCCTACCCGAAAAAAGCCCCGGATCGTATCCAGATCCCTTCTTCGCTGATATACCGCATAAGCAATAAATAAAATCGCGGCTATCTTTGAAATTTCCGATGGTTGAAACTGAATCGGCCCTATCTGAAGCCAACGCTTCGCACCATTGTATTCCTTACCGATAAAAAGTACCAACGCCTGCAGGATAACGGCGATCAGATACGCAATATGTACCAGTGTGATCTTTGTCCCCAGAATCTGCTGCCGCAAAACCTGATAATCAAACATAGAAACTACAATCATACCGATCACGCCAAGCAGCAGACCAAACATCTGTGATTTTACATAACGGAACGGACTGTTTTTGAGTGCCGCTGTATAGGCACCTGCGCTGTAGATCATGATCACCCCAAACAGTGCGATTCCAATTGTCAGAAACAAAAGGGCATAATCATACTGACGGGTATAACGCACTTTTTCCCGTCTTGCCGTATGTGGATATCGCTGACTTCCTCTTTGTGAGGAAGTATGGTAAACATCTCTCACTCGTTCCATACATTCTCCATTTCTGCGTTATTTTTCCAATTCATGAACATATTCCTTGAACAATCGCCCACGTTCTTCATAGCTCTTAAACATATCCCAGCTTGCACATGCCGGTGACAAAAGTACCGCATCCCCAGGCACTGCCTGCTCACTGCAGACACGAACCGCTTCTTTTAGGCTGTCTGTCATAATAATATTTGTAAAGCCTGCTTTTTTCGCAGTTTCCGCAATCGCATCCTTTGTTTCTCCCAAAAGTACAAGACACTTAACCTTATCTTTGAAAGAAGCAATCCACTCTTCATAAGTCGATTTTTTATCATATCCGCCACCGATCACAACAGTCGGTGCAACCATCGCTTCTACTGCCTTGATTGCTGCATCCGGGTTGGTTCCCTTAGAGTCGTTATAGTATTTTACACCATCCACTTCGCACACATATTCAATACGATGCTCCACCGCATGAAATTCTTTTACCGCCTTACGGATACAATCAATCGGAACCCCCGCATGCATGGCAATAGCAATCGCTGCCATTACATTTTCATAGTTATGCTTTCCAAGAAGATTCATATCGTGGATCGTGCACACCGGAATTTTTTCGGTATCACAGTAAATAATCTGTTCACCCTCCAGCCAGATTCCACGTTCTAATATATGTTCACTACTAAACCAAAATACATCTGCACTTAATTTTGGTGCAATTTTCTGCAGATAAGCATCTTCATAATTCAAAACACAGACCTCATCTTTTGTCTGATTTCTCGCAATATTTGCTTTTGTGTCAACATAACACTCCATCGTATGATGTCTGTTTAAATGATCCGGTGTGATATTTAAGATCGCACTGATCTGTGGATGAAACTTATGTATCGTTTCCAACTGAAAACTGCTGATCTCAGCAACAGTAACCGAATCATCTGTCATATCCATAGCATACTCTGTATATGGCATTCCGATATTTCCTACCACAAAAACACTCTCAAAATAAGTTTTCATGATCTCACCTGTCAGTGCCGTTGTAGTCGTCTTTCCATTTGTTCCCGTAATCGCAAAAAGTTTTCCCTTGCTGCATCGATATGCCAGCTCAATCTCTCCCCAGATCGGTATCTTACGCTCCTGCATTTCTAATACAAAAGGAAGATCCGTCGGTACTCCCGGACTTAAAACTGCAATATCCGTCCGTTCCATGACCTGCTGCGGAAGCTCTCCAAGCACCAGATCAAAGGCAATATTCTCCGGTAATTTTTTTCTAATCTCTTCGCATGATAATTTTGCATTACTATCGTATAAAATAATATCTGCCTGTATCTTTGACAGCAATTTTACTGCTGCAATTCCACTGATTCCTGTTCCCACAACTAAAAATGTCTTGTCCTTTAATTCCATCATTTCCTCCATTCAGCATATGCCTGTATTTCTCATATGCAAACGATTTATATTCCGGCAAGTGCCACCAGACACATAAGTGCCGTAATTATCGAAAATATTGTTACAATACGTGTCTCCGACCATCCTGATTTTTCAAAATGATGATGAATCGGCGCCATTTTAAATATCCGCCTCCCATGACTTATTTTATAATAACCCACCTGTAAAATAACAGAAACCACTTCTATCAGATAGATGATCCCTACGATCAAAATAAAGATAGGAAGCTTCATCATCAGTGCCACAGAAGCTACAAATCCTCCTAATGCCAGTGATCCTGTATCCCCCATAAACACTCTCGCCGGATAAACATTGTATACCAAAAATCCCATCAAAGAGCCTGCCACTGCAGAAGTAATCACTGCTAACTCACTCTTCGTACCGATTGCCACTACAGTAAAAAACACTGCGACTAATAACGTCACGCTGGAAGCCAGACCATCCAAACCGTCTGTAAAATTGGTGCCATTGACAGTTCCAAGCATGACAAGAAACACAAAGCCGACAAAAACCCACTCTGTCATCACAATATAGTGTCCTTCCTGCATACCTCCGGAAAATGGAATTAGCACCTCCGGCTCATGCGTCAATACTTTCAGATAGTAGAATGCAAAAATACCAACTACAACCATCTGCAGTAAAAACTTCTGCCACGGTGTCAGTCCCATCGAACGTTTCCATACGATCTTGATGTAATCATCTAAAAATCCAATCACACCAAATCCTACTGTTGTAAACAATACCAGAAGCGTTTCCTTTTGTTGCCCCTGATAAAATAAGGATGTGATCACAACCGATATCAAAATGATCACACCACCCATCGTAGGTGTTCCGGCCTTTTTCCAATGACTTTTCGGTCCGTCTTTTCGGACATATTGTCCGAATTTCAATTTTTTCAAAAATGGGATTACGATCGGACATAGTATCACACTAATCGAAAATGCTGCAATTACCGGCAGCAATGTGTTTAAATAATGATTCATCAGTCAGCTCTCCAATCTTCCTTTAGGATATTCCCCTTTTTAAGAGGTATTTTCTTATCTGGTACCCTGTTTTGCTTTTCTGATGACATTGCTGTAGCGTCATTTTGTAACAATTTATTCTTTTGTGCTTTTTTGTTATCCAATCACCGGTATGCCTTTTACAAAACGCATACTACTTTAACTTATAGACAATCCCCGTATATTAGTGCGTAAGGCACCATTGTCGGGAATGCCCTTCTTATTGTAATGCAACCATTCTGTAAAATCAACTGCAACCTCCCTGCCATCCTCTCTTTTTTCCTTTTCCATTCGACAAAATACTTTCTTTTGCTTTTTCATACAATTACCACTGTGTCGCATCTGCAGACGGGGATGGTGTTTCCTGTCTTCTTTCAATTCCAAGATACGGCAGCGCATCGTCTAAAAGTTCTGAAATGACCGGAGCTGCGATCTGTCCACCATAATAAATACCTTCCGGTTCATCGATCAACACAATCGCAAGGATGACCGGATGCTCAGCCGGAGCAAAGCCAAGTGTTGATGCAATATAACGGTTACTGCTTCGCGGAAGCTTTTCCGATGTCCCTGTTTTGGCACCCACATCATAACCGGATACCGCCGCCTTTTTTCCAGATCCTTCTGAAACAACGGACGCTAAAATCTTTTTCATATTTTCCGAGGTTTCTTTTGATACTACATTTTCCTTTTGCTGATACGCTATTTTTCTAACAGCTGTTCCATCACTGCTCTCAAGTTGTACACCGAAATGCGGTGTCACTAAAGTTCCACCGTTTAACACAGCACTAACCGTTGTCAACAGACGAAGAGGTGTCAGCTGAAACGACTGTCCAAATGACATCGTTGCAAGTTCGACTGCACCTATATTTTTCTTTTGATGCATGATGGTTGCAGCCTCCCCCGGAACGTCAACACCGGTCTTTTCCAGTACACCTAACTGTTTCATATAACGATATAATCCATCTACTCCGAGTCGCGCTCCCACCTCCATAAACACCGGATTGCAGGAATTTTGCACCCCCTGCACAAAGGTTTCCGATCCATGACCGGTTGTTTTATGACAGCGTATCCTGCGGTCTTCCACTACCTTAAAGCCCGGACAGTGAAAGGTATCTGTCAATTTCACAACCTTGTCTTCCAGCGCAGAAGTTGCTATAATCACCTTAAAAGTCGAACCCGGCTCATACGTATCACTAACGCAGTGATTTCGCCACATCTGATTGAGTAACTCCTGCTTTTTCTTTTCACTGACCTTCTTTTTGTTTGGCAGCTCATAAGGATGATTCAGATCAAACTCCGGCACATTAACCATTGCATAAATTTCCCCATCCTGCGGATTCATCATAATGATCCGTACATTTTTGGCATTCTTTGCCTTCATCACCTTTTTTGCTGCCTGCTGCGCAAACTTTTGCAGATTCACATCCAGACTGCAATATAGATTCTGACCTGCCACAGGTTCTATTCTTTCTTCCGTGGCACCATCAATTTCAATCCCTCTGGCATTTGTTGTCGTTAAAATGCTGCCATCTTCACCAGACAGATACGAATCATATTTTACCTCCAGTCCCAAAATTCCCTGATTATCCCCACCGGCAAAACCGATCACTTTCGATGCCAGTTCTTGAAAAGGATAGTATCTTTTATAATCTTCATCCACCATCACACCATCCATATCCTTTTCACGTATCTTATCTGAAATCTCTTTTTCTACATTGGTTTTAATCTTTTCGCGTGAAGATACTTTTTCCACCCGCTTTCTTACATCCTCTTCCTTTAACTTTAAAAGCTTGGAAAGCGTTTTTATAACTTTCTCTTTGTCTGTAATCTGATTATGAATAACAGATACCGTGGATACCGGTTTATTTCCCGCTATAACCACTCCATTGCGATCATAGATTTTTCCGCGTTCTGCCTTGATTGCGCGTTCTCTTTGCTGCACCTGTTTTGCCTTTTCGCCATAATAATCTGCTCTTGCTAACATCAGATATCCCAGTCTTCCCGCCAAAAAAGCAGTCAAAAGACATATAAAGGCAAAGGAAAATAAAATCCTCTGCCTTTGTGCTGTCTTACAATTTCTCATCTGATTTCCTCACAAAATCTTTCTTATTACACATCCTTATTTTGTAAGAATATAACTTATTCCATTTATTGATCAGATTTTTTAGTATTGTCTGTTACGACGGTGTAATCACTGTCGGAAATACCACCTTCCGGCATTTCACTCGTTGACGGAATCTTAATATCCGTTGCCTTTGTCTTGTCCTTTTTCTTTACATCACTGCTCTGGTAAATTCCAAGCAATGGCAAAACCTCTTTCATAACCTGACTGGAAAACTCTGTCGCATAGGTACTATGCGCCTGATCTTCCACATTCGGTTCATCAATTACGACATAAATCATAACCTCCGGTTTATCAACCGGTGTAAAGCCTGAAAACGAAACAAGGTAACGCCCCTCATTTCTCGGCTGTTTTTCTGCTGTACCGGTTTTTCCGCCAATTTCATATCCTGCTACACTTGCCGGATTTGCCGTTCCTTCCTCAACCGTCTTATATAAATATTTGCGTATTTTTTCACTTGTATTTTCTGTTGTCACCTTACGAACCAGCGTATTATCATTTGCAGATACCGTTGCTCCGGACTCATTTGTAATTTCTTTGACAACATGTGGCTGATAGTAATTGCCACCGTTAATTACAGATGAAAACGCAGATGCCAGTTGGATCATCGTAACAGTCTGTCCCTGACCAAAGCTTGATGTAGCAAGCTCTACTGCATGCATCCTTTCTTTTGTAAAGATACCTCCTGATGCCTCACCCGGAAGATCAATTCCGGTTCTCTGACCAAAGCCAAAGTCCTTTACATAATCTAAAAATTTGTTTTTTCCTAGCTTAGAAGCAATCTGCATCATAACATCATTGCAGGATTCCATCAAAGACTGCTCCAGATTAATACTTCCGTGACCACCTCTTGTATGTGCCACACATTTGATCTTGACACCATTGACCTTCTGATATCCATCACAAAAATATTTCTTTTTGGTGCTTGCCGCCCCTTCATCCAGACAAGCTGCAACTGTCATTGGCTTAAATGTAGAACCGGGTTCAAACGCATCACTGATACAATAATTACGCCACAACTGATTGAGTGCTTCTGACTTTTTCTTTGCAGACATCTTATCAATCTTTTTCTGCGAATATAAAAGACTGAGATCTCTTGGATGATTCAAATCATATTCCGGATACGATGACATTGCATATATCTCTCCGTTTTGCGGATTCATAATAATACAACCCATATTTTTAGAACCCGTTTTTTCCTGAAATTCTTTCATCTGACGCTCTAAGATTCCCTGAACATTGGCATCGATCGTCGACACAACGTTATTGCCATTCGTCGGCTCTTTTACCGTTTCTACAAGCTCTAAATCAGAATTAAAATAGCCATACCTGCGTCCGTTCATCCCGCTCAACTGATTGTTGTACTGATTTTCAATCCCCCAGATTCCCTGGTCGCTGCCGGAGCAAAAACCGATTACCTTACTTGCCACTGTAGAATAAGGATAATATCTCTTATATCTCGTTTCAAAGGTCACACCCTTTACCAGCCGCTTTTTTTCTGCTTCCGTCTTTTGTTTTGTACCTTTTTCTTTTATATCCTTTTCCAGTTTTTGAAAAGTCTTGACCTTTTCTTTAGAAAGGCCTTTATACTTCTTCATCGGATAATACTGCGTATCCGAATGCTTCTTCAAAATGTTTCGAAACTTCTCCTGTGAAATTCCAAATGCTTTTTCTAACGCTTCTGCTGTCGCCTCGACATATTGATCATCTGTCAGGATCAATGCCGGATCTAACACAAGATCATACACTTTTTTACTGGTAGCAAGCTTGTTACCATTTCGATCAGTAATATCCCCTCTCTTATATTTGATTTCATTACTTCGATAACTCTTTTGCGCCAAGACCTTTTTCTCGTACTCTGCCCCTTTTGTCTTATTCAGATACAAAATTCTGCCAACCAATCCAACAGAAGCCAAAACCAGTACAATAAAAACAATTAAAATCCGACCATACATTTTCCTTGTTCCGACTTTGTTAAACTTTCTTGTATCTACCGCGCGTCTGCCCATATATCCTGCTCCATTTCCAGTGTACTTAAATGATTCTAATGATTGGTACCGGGAATATCCGCATACTGCTTAACCATATCACTCTTTTTATTGCTGTATGTATAAATCTGATTATTCTCTGCCTGAACCATTTTTAACTTCTTTGTTGCTCTCTTGTAGACTTCCGACAGATCAACTGATTCAACAATATTCTGATATGCTTCATCGTTTTCTTCCTTCTGCTCTGCAATTTCTGTCTGCAGTGAAACAACCTCTTTTTTCATACTGCGCACATCATCCTGCGTAGATAAATAAGAGAACCCGCATAGCATAACAGCACCTAACATAGCTGTCAGAAATACAAAAGCTTTTCCACTGATGCCTGCCATACGAACAGGCTTTTTCTGCGGATATCTTCTAGGCTCAGGTTTCTCCTGAATTCTCTCTCTTCTTTTAGGAACTGCATTTGCCTTCCGTACCGTATTTCCCTCTACATACGAATGAGAATGATAGGACTCTTTTTTCTCCTGTGGTCTGGCATAACGCTCACGACCATAGTTTTCCCAGTCCATTGCCATATTTCCATCTCCTCTCCATTTTTCAATAGATTCTTTATATATGTTCAAAAATTCTTAACTTTGCACTTTTTGACCGTGGATTTATTTCCATTTCTTCTTCCGATGGTAAGATTGGCTTACGTGTTACCTGCTTTCCACGGGATTGTTTTCCACATACGCATACCGGGAAATCCGGTGGACAGGTGCATGGGTTCTGTGCCGTCCGAAATGCTTTCTTTACGATACGATCTTCCAACGAATGAAACGTAATAATGCAAAATCTTCCTCCAGTATTTAACAGATCGATCATATCGCTAATATTTCTTTCTAACACCTCCAGCTCATGATTCACCTCAATGCGAATAGCCTGAAATGTCCGCTTTGCCGGATGACCACCCTGCTTTTTTATTTTCATAGGAATCGAATAACTGACAATCTCTGCAAGCTGCCCTGTTGTCTGAATCGGTTCCTTTTGTCGCTCCAGTACTATGTTTTTTGCGATATTTTTTGCGAATTTATCTTCCCCATAATCACGAATAATATGATATAATTCGCTTTCTGTATATTCATTGACAACCACCGCTGCCGTAAGCTCCTGCCGGTTATCCATCCGCATATCAAGCGGCGCATCAAAACGGTAGGAAAAGCCACGCTCCGTTGTATCTAACTGGAAAGAAGAAACTCCAAGATCAAGTGTAATTCCATCCACTTTATCAACACCAAGATTATGCAGTACATTTACCATATCTGAATAGTTGCTTCTTACGATCGTCACCTTATCCCCATATGGTTTTAAACGTTCTTTACTGACTTTGATCGCATCCTCATCCTGATCGATCCCTATCATTCTTCCCGCTGCTCCCAGCTTTGAACAGACAACTCCCGCATGACCGGCGCCTCCGAGCGTGCCATCCACATAAATACCATCCGGTTTGATTGCCAGACCATCAATGACTTCATCCAACAACACGGATTTATGATTAAATTCCATTACACACTCCAATCCAACCATACAGACTGCATAGTTTTTCAACCAATATCAACTGTTACAACGAGATATCCAGATCATCTAATGTTGCCTCTAATGCTTCCTCATCTTCCTGCATATCCTGTTCAGCAAGCTTATGCTTGTCCCAAACTTCCACGCGGTTCATCATACCTACAAACACAACTTCCTTTTCCAGATCAGCAATCTCACGTAAAAGCGACGGGATCAAAATACGTCCCTGCTTGTCTAGTGCTACTTCCATTGCTTTTGACAGGAATTGTCTTTGCATTCTTCTGGTATTTTGGTTGGAAGGCAGGCTTTGCAGCTTCTCTACGAATCTCTGCCACTCAGCATCCGGGTATAGAAAAAGACACCCATCAAGCCCCCTTGTTACGACAAAGCTCTCTCCTAAATTATCGCGAAACTTAGCAGGGATGATAATTCTGCCCTTAGTATCAATCGAATGTTCGTATTGTCCCATGAACATGATTATCACCTGCCTCTCTTTTCCCCTTTTAAATCAGCTTTTCCAGCATATCGCTTCGCTATTCGGAAAGACCACACTTTTTCTGCAAATGGGATACTCACCACTTTTATGGTTTATACCACCACTTTCACCCACTTTCCACCACTTACCTCATTATTTTATCTCTTTTTTGGGAATTTATCAAGAGAAAATCAAGAAAAGGTGCAAATTTTTCACAAAATGATCATTTTCTTCAAAGATTAGGATGTCAAAAGGTGGGCATCTATACACGCTTCATCAAATTGCACAAAATAAAGTAGCTTTTGACACTCTAATCCTTCAAAAAAAAAAAAAAAACTGTCCGCATACTGCAAACAGTTTCTTTTTTCATCTTATAATTTTAATAAAAAGCAGTTCCATTACTTTGCTTCCGCTTCCTTTTCCTCGCGATGCTTCCACCAGTGATAAAACAATGCTCCTGCAGACCCCAAAAACAGTAACCCTGATAAAATCTGCGATACCGCAAGATTGGTTCCAAAGAATTTCAGCTGATCTACCCTGAGTCCTTCAATCCAGAATCTTCCCAAACCATATCCGCATAAATACATAAGGAAAAGCTGACCTTTAAATTTACGTTTCTTCGTATACAGCAAAATGATAACCAAAACCCCTATGTTCCATAGCGATTCATACAAAAAGGTCGGATGTACCTGCAAATATTCTACTCCGTCTATATTTACAATATGATGTACCAGATCCTTTGTAACATCACTTGCACGCACATCACTTCTTTTTACCTGCATTGCAAGCAGGTTATCCGTATACCCGCCAAACGCTTCCCTATTAAAAAAGTTGCCCCATCGTCCAAAAATCTGTCCGATCAGCAGACCACCACAAGCTGCATCTGTCAAATCCCAAAAAGATAACTTCTTCACCTTTGTAAAGATAAACGTAGTCAGCACACCGGCTATTACACCACCATAGATTGCCATACCGCCACCACGCGTATTAAATATTTCAATCGGATGCTTACTGTAATAACTCCAGCTAAACAAAACATAATACAGACGTGCTCCGATAATTGCAAAGAAAATATCCCACAACGCAAGGTCTAAAATAACTTCTTTGTCCTGCCGCAATCTTTTTGCCTGCCAGCTTGCCATAAAAAATCCTGCAATCATACCGGTTGCAATAATCATTCCATAAAATGCGATAGAAAAGCCTCCGATTGAGATAGACTTTCCTACATGCTCCAAAGTAATTCCCAAATGCGGGAAACGAATATCTGCGCCCATAACTTCCTCGATTCCGAACAAATAACAGTAAGAGCCAGATACGCACTCTCTGGCTCTACTGCTACTTTTCTTTTTTATTTAAACCATTAAACCTTTTTATACATTAAAGCGGAACAAAATAACATCTCCGTCCTGAACAACGTATTCTTTTCCTTCCGAACGCACCAGACCCTTTTCCTTTGCTGCGTTCATGCTTCCCTGCTCTACAAGATTATCATAGCTTACCACTTCTGCGCGAATAAAGCCTCGCTCAAAGTCCGTATGAATCTTGCCTGCTGCCTGTGGTGCCTTTGTTCCTTCTGTAATTGTCCATGCTCTGGTTTCATCCGGTCCTGTCGTAAGATAACTGATCAGTCCTAAAAGCTTGTAGCTTGCTGCAATCAGTTTATCCAGTCCTGACTCAGATAATCCAAGATCCTCTAAAAACTCTTTCTTCTCGTCATCCTCTAACTCTGCAATTTCCTGTTCAATCTGTGCGCAGATAACAAACACACCGGAACCTTCTTTAGCAGCATATTCTCTAACCTTTGCAACATAATCGTTCGAAGCTGCATCATCTGCCAGATCATCCTCCGAAACATTGGCTGCATAAATGACAGGCTTATATGTCAAAAGATTAAAGCTTTCTAAAATTGCCTCCTCATCTTCATCTTCCGGTTCATATGTTTTTGCAAGTTTTCCATCTTCCAAATGCTTTTTCAGCTTTTCAACAAGATTGAACTCTTTTACAAGCGTCTTATCATTTTTGACACTCTTTGCAAGCTTCGCATATCGACGATCCAGAATCTCAAGATCAGAGAATAAAAGTTCTAAATTAATCGTATCAATATCACGCAACGGATCTACACTTCCATCTACATGTACAATATTTGTATCATCAAAGCAGCGTACCACGTGTACGATTGCATCTACTTCACGAATATTTGCCAAAAACTGGTTACCAAGTCCCTCACCCTTTGATGCACCTTTTACTAATCCTGCAATATCTACAAACTCGATCACTGCATGGATTGTCTTGGCAGAATCATGCATCTTTGTCAAAACATCTAATCTCTGATCCGGTACCGGTACCACGCCTACATTCGGCTCAATGGTACAAAACGGATAATTTGCTGCTTCCGCTGCTCCAGCTTTTGTTAATGAATTGAATAATGTACTTTTTCCTACGTTAGGAAGTCCAACGATTCCTAGTTTCATTTTCTATCTTTCCTTTCTTGTAAACCTTGATTTTACGGGGTTTGCGGGTTTTGGCATCTCGTTTATGTACCAATTTATGTACCAATTTTTCGAGACAGCAATTTTTCTGCCCTCAAAAATTTTGGTTAACGTACCAATCATGTACCAATTTTTGAGAGCAAAAAAAATTAAACCACTTTCAAAGCATCCGCAATCTGGTCGATTTCTTTTTGTTTTTGTTCTTCTGTTGTATGCACATAAAGGTTCATGGTGATCCCAATATTGGAATGACCTAAGATTGTCTGTAATGTTTTAGGTTTCATTCCAGCTTCAATACATCTGGTTGCAAACGTATGTCGCAGCACATGCATGGAAAACTTGGGAATCTTCGCTTTATCACATAGCTTGAACAGCATCGTATCATATGTGCTGTTCTTAACCGGTGTTCCTTTTCTGCAAAGAAATACAAACTCTGACCACTCCATCACCGTAACCTTGAGCGCATTATTTTTCATCTTTTGCTGTCTCAAGATCTCAACGGCTTCCTCTGTCAATGGTATCGTTCGATATCCCGCCTTGCTTTTCGGTTCACCAATCCTCCATTCCTTTGTAGAATGGCGATACTCCATAGAGCGCCTTATCGTCATGGTACGGCGATCCATATCAATGTCTGACCATTTCAACCCTACCAGCTCTCCGGTACGAAGACCGGTCTGTAACAGGAAACGGTACTGATACTCGTACGCATTTCCCTTGATCACATTGCAAAACTCACGCTGATACTGTAATGTCAATGCCTCTTTCTTTTCAGAAGGCTTACCTATATCAGAACGAACCATCTTGTTACATGGATTCTTCATGATCACATCATTCTGATAGGCATAATCCAGCATATTATACAATGTAATCCGCGCCTGATAGATTGTTGAAGTGCGATAACCTTCATCCGCCATACGATTCATAACCGTCTGGCATTGAATGGTATTCACACTCCCCAGTATCTTTTTCCCTATAATCGGTTTAATATTGCGGTGATATCGTTCCGTATAGTTTCGAACTGTATTTGGTCGAACAGTTCTCTTCTTCATCGAAATCCAATACTCAAACCACGAATCAACCGTCATTTCCTCCGGGAAATCTATATTGCTGTGTTCATCGCGATATGCTGAGTCAGCCAGCCACTGTCTGCACTCTTGAAGCTTTAGGAATAATTTTTGAACACGTCTCCCATATTTATTCGTATATCTTCCAACATAGTAGCCATCTTCTCTTTGGCTTATTCCCAGACCAAGCTCTTTTCCTTTTAGGTTTTTACCCATATTGCAGCTCCTTTCACACAAAAAGAGCCTCAATACTCAAATTTAATCATATCATAAAGAGGCTCAAATGTAAAATCCTATATTTCGATCTGCTCGGACAAATATTCTTCAAATTCCCTGCGTTTTATCAGCTTTTTCTTTCCAACATATAAAACAAATGGGCAATTTGGAACTTTTAACATTTCTTCAAGCTTGTTGATTCCGATATGGCTGTATAATGCAGCTTCTTGTTTCGTCAACATCGCTTTTTCCCATATTGGAATGTTCATATTATCTGATTCCAATCTCATCACTCTCCCAAACCCAACTGACGCTTTAAAAGGTCGTTGATTTTTTGCATGATTTCTGATTGCTCTGGAATATGCCCTGCTTTCATTAAAATCTGCCGGTCATCTATTGTTACAAGCTGCTCTGCCATGAAAACCGTTGTTTTTCCAAGCCTTCCAAAGACATCCTTCTGAAATACTGTCACATGTACTGGAAATGCCTTCTTTTCCTGCTTGCTGGTTCCCGGCATTACTGTATATACCGGACCATTTCCTTTATCTGTACTGACAACCAGACATGGTCTTTTTCCAGATTGTCTATGACTGCCGGGAAATTCTCCCAAATCCACCCAAATAATATCTCCACGATATATATTCTTTATATTATTCTGTTTCATCCAATCTTCCTCTCTTTCTCCGCCCGGAATCGAATTTTCATTTTCAACTCTCCAGCATCCACGGAAAATATTCGAAAACCCGCTTTTCTTACTTGTCCAACCTTGCGATAGGCATCCTCTTCATCCAAAGCAAGATACTCCATATTTGCAACCAATATAGCCTCTGCCTTTCCCTGCTGCATCCAATCAATGCACCGGCTATACATTTGATTTACAACATACGGGGCAAAACAGCTCTTACGCACGATCTTCATAGGAATTAACCCATGTGCATCTGCATATTGATTGATGTATCGCAACTGCCGATCCTCTTTCTTTTCTGCCAGTTCAAACGATTCTTCGTCCGTTGCCAGAAACACAATGCAAGGGATATTCTCCTGTCTTGCCATTCTTTGTTTCTTCTTTTCTCTTCTCCTTGCTCTTCTCGCTTCCATCACGCTACCCCCATTGCCGCACTTCCAAGTATCGTGTTGGCATCTGTTTCAAAATATCTGATCAACTTTATCAGCATTTTCAGGCTCATACCTCTCATACCTTCTTCGATCTTTGCATAATGGGTATAACTAACTCCCAACACATCAACTACCTGCATCTGTGTTACTCTTTTCTGTTCTCGAAGCTCCCGAAGATTATTTCCTATCGTAAACATATCAACATCCGTTGTTTCTATATCGCTCATTTTAAACACACTCCTTCTTCTGCAGCCTAATGTAGCCGCCATCATATATTTTTCGTTACGATGTATGCGCATGTCATCCGGTCTCACGACCTGTATTTATCGTAAAATACCCCCAGACAAAAATGAAGAACAGTTTCTGTAGAGAATGAGCGAAATAACTACACAGTTTTTGTATAGTTAAAGAAACAAAAAAGGTACATATTATTAGACTTTACATCCAAATAATATGTACCTACGCAATGTCATAAAGAATATCTGCTGCAATTGCCAATTTTATCAATTTTGTATCGTCTAACCCGCCAAGAAATTGGAAAATTTCTTCCCTGCTTGGTTTTACCTCCATTCGATCCTTCTTTCCCAAAAGGAGATAATCTGTGGATACACCTAACACTTGACTGAGCTGACAAATATATTCCGGTCTAATACTAACGCCCTGATATATACGATTTATGGTATATATTCCATTTCCCGTAATTTCCGCAAGTTGTTCCGCTGTATATCCCCTGCTCTTAGCTGTTTCCTTTATACGTTTTCCAACCATTTTCTCATTATAGTCATTCATATGTTCCACGATTATCACCTCCTCTCAGTTTCTGAATCTGTTGCGGAGGCAATAAAAAAAGACCTCTACAACCATTAGTTACCAGCCTCTCCTAAAAAGAGAGTACTCCATGCGTTCATCCACATTTCATTCAACAATTCGCTATGTAACTATGTATGTAAAAATCTTTGCCTATTAAAATATTATTCTTATTCTAAAACATATCTGGCAATTTATAAAATATAAAAATAAAGCGATACTACAATAATTAATTCATAAATTCGCATCTCCATATTCAATTGATATTCTATATATTACCAGAAATTACCTTTACTGTCAATATATGACACTTTTTGTCCTATACATATTCCTTTCGACTTTCTCCGACAAAAAGGCGCAGAGAAAAATCGACAAAGATCTTACATAACGTAATCGTTTATCACATTTTCCCCTGCGTCTCTGGTGCTTCCATCATCTCTGATGGGCCCTTATCAGGTGGGCTGTTCATTTAATTGTCATTTTATTCCTATCCCCCTTGTCCCTTACGGACAATTCAAGTATATCAATGCAAACTCTTAATAAAGAGACTCCTGAAGGCAAGTTACTGGTACTGATAGGAAAATTTATTGAACGGACCGGCATCTGCTTGATACACAAACACTATTTCCATGAATTATTACAATTTCTTCCGCATCCATGTATGTAAACACTCTTCGCCCATATAAACATCATACCATATAAGCTGATATAAACACGAAGTAACGCTTCTTATCTTTAAACCTGTTCTTATTTATTGTCCTTTATTACTTTACTCGGGTTTCCTACTGCAATGGTGTCATCCGGAATATCTTTTGTTACAACGCTGCCGGCTCCGATCACAACATTTTTTCCTATATGAACTCCCGGAAGAATTGTGACATTTCCGCCAATCCATGTATCATCATCAATTCTCACAGGACTTGCCTGCGTTTTGAAATAATTTCCCTCATCCGATGAAGTAAAACGATTAGAGGTATGTGTGGGATGAAATGTTGTATATATCTTTACATCAGGTCCGATCAAAACCCGGCTACCAATGAAAATATCTGCCGCATCCAAAAAAGTACAGTTCAAATTTATTACAGTATCATTTCCAATATGTGTATGGCATCCGAAATCAATGTAAAATGGCGGATTCACCCTTACATTTTCTCCAGTTTCAGAAAAAAGCGTTTGCAATATCTTTTTCTGTTCGTCTGGATCTTCACAGGAATTAAATTGACGCGCCAGGTCTGTTCCACGCTTTCTCATAGTACAAATGTCACCGGCAGTTGGATTATATAATTGACCACAACTTTGCTTTTCTTTATCTGTCATCATCAAACCTCCAAATTTCTGATTTCATAAAATGATTATATCCACCATTCTGGTGTTAAATCGCCAAGAGTAACTATCCGCTCATTTTCATAATCCATCATTATCTCAATAGTTTTGTATTCTTCTGGCATTAACTGTGTCATAAATTCTCTGCAAGCCCCACAAGGTGGAATGGCTTTTCCAGCTCTATCAATAGCAATTACTCGTTTAATGGAATCTTCACCGTTTGTAATCTTATTGAAAATTGCGTTTCTCTCAGCACATACGCCTAATGTACATGCCATATCTACACACACTCCAACATATATTTTGCCTGAGACAGATTCTACTGCTGCAGAAACTCCTCCTGCCGCAATAATTTTAGAAACATCTCATGGCTTTAATACCTGTTTTGCTGCATCATACAATTCTTGCCATTTCTTATCCATTGATTAAATATCCTCCAAAATTATGATATCATTAGTCCGCCAAACTGGAAATTTTCTATTTCATCAATCCACCATGAAGATAGCACTCATATACCATTTCATTGTTGCAATAGATTTCTTCGTAGCCTTGAAACCATGTAAAGTCCCCCTCGATATTGCATTTATATATATACTCCCCTGACTGGTAATATTCTGGTCCTCTGCACGGCATTTTTCTATCTGCATTTCTAAGCGCTTCCTTTAAAAAATCACTATTGAACTGCTGACCAATTATTCTTCCAGCATAGTTCATTGCGTATTGTACTTTTCCTTTATACCATATCACTTCTTCCCCAGCAAATTGCTCTCCTCCAACATATGTATCATGATATGAATATGAGCCATTGCTGTAGGTAAAATCATGTGAACCAAGTCTGGTTGGCTCTGTCTCATTTGCATATGCAGCATATGTATTTACATTAGCTTCAAGCCTAAATTGTATTAACTGTTCAATGTTCTCATCTGACGCATCCACACAATTAATCATGCATTCCTGATCTCGCACTAAATAGTCTACTGTCACATTAAACAAATTGCTAATCTGAATGAGATTAGCAATCTCAGGATACACCTGTCCTGCCTCCCATTTTGCTACCGCTTGCCTTGATACTGATAATTTTTCTGCCAGCTCTTCTTGCGTCAATCCTTTATTCTTACGAATCAATTGTAGCTTTTCTGAAAAAATCATTTCTAATCACCTCCAAAATCATCGTACATCAATACTGCAATCAAGCCAATGTATTGCCGGTTGCAATTATGCTACTTTTATTATACATATACAGCTTCTTATAGTTTGTATATCATAAAATTACCATCATGGACAAATCCATATGCCGTATGTAATTTCTTTATATAGAAAATTTTAAATTCATCATCGATTACATTCTTCCCATTGAGTCATTAATTCATCATAAATTATATTAAGTCTATCTATTATTTTCTGGTTTACGGGAATTATTTTATCGAGGAAGCGGGTTCCTCTTTCTCCCATAAAGTCTACACAGAATAGTAAGCAATAAAAAATAAATGCTTTATATTGGTCTGCATTTGGATGTAGTTCTTCGAGCAAGTAATCAACGTATTTCGTATCAAGTTCCATATTTAGCAAAGCTACTTTTGTCATTGCTACAAAAGTAAGAACATCTCCAAATCCAAGCCAATCAATATCAATTACCCCCGATACATGACCATCACTTATCAAAAGATTCTTTGTACTAATATCATCGAGGTAAGGAATTGGCTTTATTGAGGAAATATACCCTTGCAATTTCTTTTTTAGGAGCCTGAGTTTATCTACCTTTGATACTGCAAAATAGCCATTAGAGGAAATATATTCATATGAACGATTAAGCATCTCATCCACAAATGAATTCCAATTCCATTCCAGAGCAACATCTTCCTTTAACATGGACACCTTTTTTTGAATAGCCATTACTTCCTTCGCTATCTGCTGTTTCTCTCCATCCGTCAACTCAATATAAATATCACCAATGTCTTTTCCCACAGTATAAGAAAGAATCAAATATTCATAGTTTTCAAATCTACCAACGTCAAGGACTTTTGGAATTGGTATATCGCATGTCTGCAATCTCGACAACCAGTGTACAGTGTTATTATACGCATTTATCTCTGTAGCACATCTCAAAACATATTTAGCAGTATGTGTAGACACAATGAAAACATAATTTCCTATTCCAGTACTGCATCGTTCAATACTACTTGATTTTTCATTCATTACAGTATCAAACAGTTGACATGCTTCTGTAATATCCATTATATCTCCTCTCCCTTCCCAACACTTTTGTTTTATGTCTACAAGTTATAATGCAAGTCTGCCATCCCATCCTTATGTTGCCCTATATACATAGGTCTTTCTGTCACTACATGATATGCAAACATTTTTCCCGCCAAAGCAGACTGACATTAGAACTATAAATCTCGATTTTCTTAATTCAACAAACTGGAAGTTATCGCACTCCTGTCAATATAAAATCCATTAACTGTTCTACATCATCAAAATCATCATAATCCCCGTTTATGCCATTTCTGTGATACACAATTCCGTTTTTCTCATTTCTCTCTAAACAGTCCAAGAGCTTTTCTTCCCCATACTTTTTAGCAAATAAGGTAAATGCGTACGGTTTGATTTTGCTTAATAGTCCTTTCCTGCAATTTTCTTCACACTCATAACAATGTGTCAGTCCCTTTGTAATCGAACATTTTTTGTTCTCACAAATATCATTACCTGGACAACCATTTGAGCCACAGCCGTTACAATCAGCTTTTTCTGTGCATAAACAACATGCAAGACCACATCTAGCAATTCCTAATTCTCGTTTCATAAGTACCTCCACAACTTCCAATTTTCCAATTTAACAAACTTGAATTTGACTATCTCTTAACTCGTTTTGATAAATGAAGTTCATTATCATCTACATAACCAAGTTTATTATATACAGATTGTGCAACAAGATTTTCTTGTCCTGTTAAGAGTTCGTACTTATGAAGTGGATAATTCTTACTGCAATAATTTTCTGCAAAAATAATCATTTCACTCGCAATCCCTCTATTTCTATATGTCGGTTTAACATACACTTCCGTAATTTCAGGCATATATTCATCATAGCAGAAGGACTTTTTAAGTTGAACACATACAAATCCTACTAATATATCATCTTCATCAGCAACGATAACAACCTCCTGTTTATTACTCACAAGAGAATTTCCAATATTATCTATGCTTGTTTCACCTTCACCATTAAATTCGTTATTTAAGATATTTAATTGCTCTGCATCATTTACTGTTGCAATTCTTACCATAATTACACCTCATCAAATTCCGATTTGTAACTGACTACATCTCAGTTACAAATCATATTATATCAGACATCATAACCTTTGCAATCACCAACTTGCATGACGAAATGGCAAAATCAAATTTATCCCGCTTACATATTTTTATATTTCTGCACCAATGCCCCCAATTCTTCCAATAATGCATCAGAAGGTGTCACAGCCTTGTCCCCCTTCAGTATGTAATCCGTACTCACTCCATAAATTTCACTAAACATCAACAGCGAATCAATCGACATTCCCTTTGCTCCTCGCTCTATCCGGCTGATCGTTCCCGGCTCAAGTCCAACTGCCTCCGCTACCTGCTCCTGTGTCTTTTCTGCCTGTTTTCTTAATGCCTTTAATCTCTTTCCACTTGCTTCCATGTCGTAAATCATCATAATTCTTCACCCTTTCCAGCCATCTCGATAGCCAGAAGTAATATGATGAAAAATTATCTTTAAATTTTCCGCTCCCTGATCCACGCAAAAAGACGCAAAGGAAAGCCAGTTAATCTACTGGTTATCTTTCCCCTGCGTCTCTGGTGCTTCCATCATTGCTGATGTGCCCTTATCAGGTGGGCTGTTCATTTAATTGTCATTTTGTTTCTATGTAACAGATCCCAGATCTGTCAGATACAGAACACACCTTTGTCGGCACGTTTCCGTATCATACCTTCTGTATATTTCTTCAACATCATTACCCGTTTGCAGCGGTTGCATTTGATCGTAATACCCTGCAGGACGATCCGGTCATCGTCCTGACACAATGTATAATCCATCATCCTCACATTACACTCTCTGCAATGCAACTGCACTGTACTCCAATTCTTCTCCAATTCAGTTCAACTCCTCTACCATACAAAATTGCTATTACCAACACGCAACATTTGTACTTGCAAGGGAAAGGGAAATCAACCTTCGCAAGCCCATTACTAGAGCCGGAAGTTCCGATGCGCCCTGTCCTGACGCTCCGACATTGCTGATCTTAAAGCCTGTTGACCATGGCAAGCCATGATCTGCTTAAGCTGATTTCTCCATGAACCACATATTGTTGTCCTCATAGAACAGATATACTTCTTTTCCGTCTACGACACATGTATATCGCATCCCGGCACCGCCTGCCTTTAAGCTGGCTGCACGCCGGATGTCTTTCACTTTGCTGATCTCATACTCTACCCCATCCTCCCATACAAAACTTTTCGGAAGGAGCATTCCATCCTTGGTAAATGTGGCATTCACATCTACATAAATTTTGTCTTCGTTCAAAGAACTGCCTCCTATTCTTAACTAAAATATCCTTGCGGATGTACCGTGTGGGAACCTTTTGCATCCAAAGAGGATAACAGCTTATCCTGATACATCAGTCCCCGTTGAATACTGAAATATCCAAACCTTTTCCGAATCTCATCCACCGCAGCATCTGCTTTCTCCTGCTTTTCCCGGTGGGTATAGTCACAGAATATGTCAAGCTGCTCGTATGCATGATCCAGTGTTAATTCTGCTCCTCTGACACCAAGACTGCGGATTGGTTTTTCCCATTGATATGTTGCTCTGAAAATGCGATAGGCTTCCTGTGCAATCTCCGATGTGATGTTCGTCGGTCTGTCTATCTTATGCTGTCTCGTAAAATGATGTAGTGCGTTGTCGCGGACGGATATTTCCACTACATGGCACTTAAAGCCATTCTCCCGCAGTCTGGCAGCGACACTTTCTGCCAAAACATACAGGATGATCTTCACATCTTCATCCGTCTCCAGATCTCTCGGAGTCGTTGTGCTGTTTCCTATGGACTTGATCGGGGCATGGGTATGTTCCCTCTTAACCGGAGAATCATCCCAGCCATTCGCAAAAGAATGAAGTACCAGCCCGATCTTACCAAACCGGGATTTCAGATACTTTTCCTCCATCTGCGCCAGCTCACCAATGGTACGGATGCCCATGCTTTGCAGCTTCCTCTCGGTAGACTTTCCTACATATAAAAGATCACCCACCGGAAGCGGCCAAGCCTTCGTCCGATATTCCTCTCTGCCCATCGTCGTAATCGCATCGGGTTTCTTATAATCAGAGCCCAGCTTCGCAAAGATCTTGTTGTAAGATACACCGATACTTACGGTAAGACCT
Organism: uncultured Lachnospiraceae bacterium; assembly: GCA_934317005.1. Lineage (GTDB taxonomy): Bacteria > Bacillota > Clostridia > Lachnospirales > Lachnospiraceae > Butyribacter. The sequence goes on along the minus strand of CAKREB010000002.1, from coordinate 8,966 downwards.
AACTCTGACTTAATTCTGCGACTGATATCCTGAGCAATTGTAAGCCCATCTCCCATAAGGGAACAGCTTCCTGACACATCCATCCAGACCTCATCGCAGCCGTATGGTTCCCAAAGGTCTGTATATTCCTGATAGATTTCATGTGCCATCCTAGAAAAACGTAGATACAAGTCCATTCTCGGTGGAACAAATTGAATATCCGGGCAAACCTGTCTTGCCTGCCAGAGTGCCATACCAGTCTTCACTCCCTGCCGCTTCGCCAGATAATTCGCTGTCAATACGATTCCATGTCTTGCCTGTGGATCACCGCCTACTGCCATCGGCACATTCCTCATCTGCGGACGATGTAACATCTCCACGCTGGCATAGAAACAATTCATATCCACATGAAGCACTGTTCTGTCTGCCATAATCAATCTCTCCAATCCAAAGAAGAACATTTGTTCTGTTTTTTCTATGTCGTCAGTATAAATCATTTTTATCATCATTTCAAGTGTAAAATATTACACATTTCATCATAAAAATGATTTTTACATTGATTTTTCATGAGGGATTGTATATAGTATATACAGAAAACAGACAAAAACACTCTTACGGAGGCGATAAAATGAACTCAATCGGAAAGATATTACAGGATCGTCGAAAAGAACTTGGGTTGACACAACCCGATGTAAATAAAGAACTGAAACAGTTTGGATATTCTATGAATCATGCAGCGATCAGTTCCTGGGAACGCAATGTTACCCAGCCGAACGCCACACAGTTTCTGGCACTCTGCAAGATTCTCGGCATTACAAATATTTACGATACATTCATCGGAGAATATACGCCGGATAATCCGTTCAGCGAATTAAACGAAGAAGGCATTCAAAAAGCGAAAGAATACATAGATCTGCTGATCAAATCCGGAGATTATGCCAGAGAAGATACTTCCGTCCTTCCCTCTTACCGGGAAATCAGACTGTTTGATCTTCCTGCCTCTGCCGGAACCGGAGAATTTCTTGACAGCGATAACTTTGAAATGATCGAAGTCGGAAACGAAGTCGCACCGGAAGCAGATTTTGGTATCCGAATCCACGGTGACAGTATGGAACCCCGCTATATCAACGGACAGATCGTGTGGGTACAGCAGACGGAAGAACTGGAATCAGGAGAGATCGGCATCTTCTATCTCGATGGAAATGCCTACTGCAAAAAGCTGGATTGCAGCAGAGCGGGAACCTTCCTTGTCTCCCTGAATCAGAAATATGATCCAATCTATATCACGAAAAATAACAGTTTTAAGATTTTTGGAAAAGTAGTATGCTGATAGTCCTGTTTATAGGACAACATATAGAATATAATAAAGACAGTGTCTGAGTCCGATCTTTCTTCTTATCCGGCTCAGCACTATTTCACGGAAATGATTTCCACTTATGATCAGTATGGAGGGCGCTATATGGTAACAAACAATATCTCGGAAATACGCAAAGAAAAACATCTCAGTCAGGATGACCTTGCGGTCGCACTCGGCGTGTGCCGCAAGAGCATCTTTAATATTGAGCATAATAATGTGATTCCGAATATTGATACCTGCCTGCGTCTGGCAAAATATCTTGATATGACGGTAGAGGATCTGTTTGAGATACAGGATGCATAATCTCCCCCCACTCAAACATTTATCCCCGCTCGTTATCAAACAAAAGACGCAGGATTTCTCCTGCGCCCAAATCTCACACCTATCACTTTATTCGACCTTTACGCTCCCTGTCAGCAGTATATCCGCCCGGTCCTTCGCCAATAACTCCTGATTGTTCACGATATAATAAAACAAACTCTCTATTTTATCATTATTTTCTTTTTTCGCCTTTTGATAATATTCATGGGAATTGTTCATGATAACCTCATACACATTATCTATCTTATTGAATAAGCCATCTGAATGTCCCATACTGGTTAGTTGAACCAGCAATCTGTCCATATCGTTGATTGCATCCTCTGCCTCGATCAATAAAGTCATATCTTTCTTATCCATTGCTCTAATCTCCGCTCTCATAAAATTGTTTTCCTTGTTGTTCCTATGCAGCTTTAATCAAACATCGCCGGACTCAGATTATTATCATCCATAATCTTCTGCAACTGGCTCTGATCGGTTACCTCCGTGATCACATACCGCCTAGGTCGTGGTTCGTCAAATCCGGTGATGACAATATAGTATGTTCCCTCTGCCTTGACTAAAGTTTCTCCATGATACTCAAACTCACCACATGGCTCCGCTTTCATTCCCATGTGTTTACACATATAGGCAAGTAAAACACGACTTGCCCGACAGTCTCCCTTTCCTCCAAGTAATAGCATTTGCCAGTTATTTTGATTTATCTGATAGTCTGTTGTCTCACCGATGTAAGCTGCTGCCCTCTCCACTTTTTCCTTACCTGTCATAGACGAAGTAATATACTTTTGTTCAAATGCAGTCAGCACTTTATCCACATAAAAGTTACTTTCAGCATATACTCTTACCGTGGCTGTCAGCCGTTGATTGTTTTCCAGTATTGCTGTTACCGTACTTGTCAGATATGGTGTGCCATACCCCGGTCCCCAAACTGTTGTCAGCAGACCGTCATCAGAGATTGTTAGTCCGGATTCCGTAGACACTTTCCACTTCTCCACTTCCAATTTTGTTCCGGTGACCTGAAATTGAAAGGTTGTCTTATGTGCCGGATCTACTGTCATATATGGTTTCAATGCATCATCCACATGGTAAATGTCTACTGATGTCGCATTCAGTCTCGGAGTATCCGCTTTAGGAGTAGCTTGTTTCTTTGCAGTTACTTTGATCCTGCACCGCTTTGTTTTTCCTTTGTACCTTGCGGTAACATACGCTGTTCCCGACTTGCAGGCTTTCACCTTCACTGATTTCTTACCGGTCTTTATGATCTTTACCACAGATTTCTTACTGCTTTTCCATTTGATCTTCGCCTTCTTCGGAACATTTTTTACGGTCAATTTACTTGTTTTTCCCACCTGTAAACTTTTAGAAGTGGCAGATAGTTTCCATTTTGTTTTTGCAGAGGCAGTCTGTGGAATACATACCACCAATACTAATGCCATCACCACTCCCATTATCAACTTCTTGCTCATATCACACACCTCCACCTCATTTGCCATTCTCATCTTTCTCCTCCGGAAAAGGAACATATTGCATTAAATTACTTACCTTATGTTCTATCTCCAACCGATACAGCATCAATCGAAGCAAATAATCGGGAATCTCCCGCTTCTCAGTAAACCATCCCTCTACAGTCCTTAAAGGAATACCAAAATATTTAGCAAACTCTTTCTGTGTCATCCCTGCCTGTTCTTTTGCTGCATTTAAAATCTCTCTTTGTCTCATCCATGCCACCTCCATTTACCATTCATTGTATGGTTTCTTTGCACTTCCACTTTACCATTCATTGTATGGTTTGTCAATTAAAAAAACAACATAATATGATAACTACATACTATGTTGTTTCCTAGTATATTAAGTTAAAAAGCTAAGTTATAATTGAATCCAATAGCGTTGCTCAATATGTCCATCTATTTCAATCTCGTTTTCTAATATGCCACCATTATTAATTATGGATTTTGCTGAACCAATATTATTTTTGTTGCAGGTCATCAATACTCTCTTGATGCCAAATTTCTTACATGCATCTAATGCTAAAGAAATCATTGCTGTCGCATAACCTTTTCTCCGTTCACTAGGTCTAATTCCATCTCCTATATCAATTTGATTCATAAAAATATGCCTCCTTTCATGGTTTATTCTACAATTTCTACTAATTTTCGTACACGAACCGTAAGTAGAATTATCAAACTCAACCTTCAGTTGGGAGAGGCATTGTGTTTGACAACTTCCGATTTTCTTAATTCAACAAACCAGAATTTTTCAACAGATATTAACCACCATAATAATAGGTTGTACCTGTTACGTCATCTAGAACACCTGCTTTTAATATACACACCATAAATCCTTCATCGCCCCATTTTTTTCTATTTTCGTGATAAATTCCGTATGCAGAAGATGGTTCAAAGCCAAATCTACCATAAAGATTAGGGTTTCCTCCAAGAAACACTGCTCCATAACCCATTTTTTCAGCTTTCTCTAGTGCGTATTCTACTAATCTTCTCATAATTCCTTGCATTCTATATTCTGGCAAAACAGCACTTTGTGCTAAAACCAATTGCGTAATATTTTCATTTTCTGTGACGATATCTGTTTCGTGAAGCGCAACTTCTCCAACAATTGTTCCGTTTTCTAATACAGCAACAAGAGAAAGCTCCGGGATAAAAGTATCTTTTTTTCTTTCTTCTCTAAAGTGTTGCATCATAAATTTTCCAGTTTCTATACTATGTTGTTCAGCAAAAGCCTTATAAATCAACTTATCAACTTTTTCATATTCGGATAACTTCTCTGGTCTTATGATTATTTTTTCTTTATTGAAGGTCATAATTTATCTCCCCCCTAAAAATTCCGATTTTCTTAATTCAACAAACTAGAAGTTATAGCTGAATAACACAAAATGCATTTCCATCAGGATCATTAAGTACAATATAATCAGCATCTTCTTCATAATCCCATTCTTTGAGTGTTGCTCCTAAAGAGATCAGCCTTTCAACTTCTTCCTTCTGATGATATGTGAATAGATCCATATGATGTCTTCTTGCCTTAGGGGAGCTTGTGCTCTTCAAGAGAAGATTTATTCCTTCTCCATCTATAGGAGACAGCATAGCAAAATCACCATCTCTGAAATCCAATCTATAGTTCAATGCTTCACACCAAAATAAGATTTCTTTTTCAATATCTTTTACTCCCCATACAATTGAACCGATAGTCAACATATATTTATCTCCATAATTTCCTATTTTTTCGATTCTGCAAGCTGGAAGTTATAAATTTGATTTTATATCTTCTTGCCCTACAGACAAAAAGCATCCCTGGCTTTCAGCTCGATCAATACCGATTTTATTAATTCTGCAAACCTGAAGTTATCGCACTCCTGTCAATATAAAATCCATTAACTGTTCTACATCATCAAAATCATCATAATCCCCGTTTATGCCATTTCTGTGATACACAATTCCGTTTTTCTCATTTCTCTCTAAACAGTCCAAGAGCTTTTCTTCCCCATACTTTTTAGCAAATAAGGTAAATGCGTACGGTTTGATTTTGCTTAATAGTCCTTTCCTGCAATTTTCTTCACACTCATAACAATGTGTCAGTCCCTTTGTAATCGAACATTTTTTGTTCTCACAAATATCATTACCTGGACAACCATTTGAGCCACAGCCGTTACAATCAGCTTTTTCTGTGCATAAACAACATGCAAGACCACATCTAGCAATTCCTAATTCTCGTTTCATAAGTACCTCCACAACTTCCTCTTTGTTAAGTTTACTTCTGTTTCCATCTTCTTGTCCTATGGACAAGAAGCATCCCTCGCTCCTCCTATTTATCTATTACTTTCCTTTATGGGAAAAGCAAGTGCATAAATCTATTTTATTCTGACCCTTTGATATTGATTGCTAACAAATATACCACACTAGATCAGACAGAGACTCATGCAATTGACAATACAATTCTTTATATACTTCTGAAAAAGAATTTTCAATTCATATGCAACTTTCTCCTTTGAACATTATAACACAATCTCCTTTTCCTCTCCACAGAAAAAGACATCCTATGAATCTCTCCACAGGATGCCCCTTTATTCCGGCTCACTCTTTCTTATCGAAACGGTGTATCTTTCGCCTCCTGCCAGCCATCACGACCTGCACTTGGTTCGGTCTGTTCCTTACCGTCACCACTTTTCTGCTTTTCCCTGCTCTCCTCAAAGGACTTTCTCACTGCTCCATACAGTTTTTCCCGAAATTCCTTCGTTACCGGAAAGCAGATATCCTGATAGATACTCTTCCCCTGTTCATCGGTCTGTTTCGTCTTATAGGACGGCATTGCCACAAAGAGTCCGTTCTTTCCCTGCAACAATGATACATTATTGATCACAAAGCAGTCCTCCAGATAAATTCTCGCAAGACCTCGGATGTTACTTCCATCCCGTTCAAACGGAGTAACTTTTACATTGAACTTTAGTTCCTGTGATTTCTCTTTATCCACCTGACTGATCTTAAGCTGCAGCCGGTTCTCTTCTATCTGCTGCACCTGTTCATAGGCTTTCATGATTCCTTCATAGAGTTCTTCACGAAATTCTTTTGTAATCGGATGACAGATATCCTTATATCCGCTGTCGTCTTTACTGCTTGCATACCTCGGCATAGACACAAAGCACTGCCCCTCCTTATTCTCAATGACAGCAATGTTGCTGACCCTAAAACTTTCTGCAAACACTACCGATGCAAATGCACGGATGTTTCCATCCCCTTTGTTTAACTGATTTACTGTAATCTCATAATTCATACAAATCACCTTTCCTTCCATAAAACAATGCCATAGTTGCTCATAAGTTTCCGTGGCATAGACTTTCTTCTTTTTATACTTTGTTACCTGCTATCTTCTTCCAATAATTCTTTCAGCGCCTCTCGGATGTCTTTGCCGTCAATCTCATTTCCAAGACACTCCCAGCCTTCGCTCTTTTTCCTTGCAAAAAGTTCAATCCTTGGCAGATTTCCACAAAGTTCTACAATCCGATCCCTTATCTCATCTGGTTTTTTACTGTGTTCTCCACGATGTGCGATACATAACTGTCTGACATTTGGTGATGCCCGGTGAGGATGTCCTTTGGTTGCTAATAAACATACCTCCGAACAACTCCTTGTCCAAAAACCTAGTCCCACAAAAAAGGTATCCGCTTTCGGATTCTGCTTTATCCAGTTAAAAGCACAGGTCTTATACTGAAAGCCCCAGCTTTCAATAACCGAAAGCCCTTCTCTGAGCTTTGGAAACGTAACCCACAAAAATAGCACTGCATCATCCGCCGCAATCTCATTTACCGGAATCCCCTGAATATCAGCAATAGACATTGTCTGATATCTGGCTGCGGCAACACCTTCCCCCTTCTGGCGATCATATTTCCAGGGAGGGTCAGCATAGATAATGTTATATTTTTTTCTCATATCATCGGTTTTATCATCCACATTACCCTTGTTTGTTTCCAAAAAAATCTGCTCTTTTACCATATTTTTTCTCCTTCCATCAAAATAGCCGGTCTTTCCCCGACTTGTTTAGCGGTAAACACCCCCTTCCCTATGATCCGTCTTTTCTCCATTCTGTTGATCCGTGTTACCTACCGGCTCACACTTCACTACAAATCGTTTTGTGCCATGCTCCGCACAGGTGAAAAGTGTAAGGCTTTCCTCCTCTGTCTGCTCCGTTACCCATTCATCGTATGGATTTACGACTTTCATCTCTTTTACCGTGTATTCGTGCTTTTCCTTCTTTCTATTCGTAAGCACGACCTTCGCCCCGGCTTCTATGTTGCATAGATAAGTAAAATACACCCCACGGCGGCTGCCATTATGTCCGGCAAGAACACAGTTTCCTTTTCCACAAAGCTCTGTCGTATTGGTCATATGACCAATGCCCTCATTAAGCTGCACACTGCCGGCTCCTTCAAATACCGGATATTTAATATCTAAGCTCGGTATTTCAATAATCCCGATAACACCCTCCTGTAATAAAAGGGAATCTTTCTTTTTATGATCTTTTTTGTTCTGCTTCTCTTCATTCTGTTCCTCCTCAAACGCTTTCATATAACGGTTACTTCTCTCCTGCTCTTTCATCCGCAAAAGAAAGGGGATTGCGACAATGGCAACCCCCAGTAAAATCAACACCATATCCTTTTTTATTCGTCTCTTCATCGGTAATCCTTCCTTTCTCCATACGGATAAGCATTCTCTGCCACCTGACTGATCTCCTGCCCGTTTTTTTCTGTGATCGATTTATTCTCCAGATCAAGCTGGGTATTGAGTTCAAACTGTCTGGCAGTCTTGCTTTTCAATTCTTCCTCGTAGGCAAACGGCTTTTCATATTCTGACTTTGCCTGTTCCATATCACGCTGATACTGCTCTAACTTCTTCTCCAGAAATTCAATATTTCCATCCATTCCATTAAAGCAGTTTTCCAATTTGACCATACATCCCACCGGGGAGTTGGATAATTCCACCTTATAATCGGTTCGTCCATGCAGGATCAGGTAATTCACTCCGATAAAGTTTTTCTCCACCTGCACCTCAAAACCACGGTACTCTCCGATTCCGGTTGTCTCTCCAACCTTGCATTTACTGACTGCTGCCAACACCGCCGTGCCGCCATCCACACGCTCATGAAAGGTCATATTTCCCACTTTAATGGCAAACTCCTCATCCGCTGCAAGCACCTGTTCATCCCGTTTCTTAATATCTGCATGAACACAGTTCAGCTTTTCATTTGCCGCAGCGATCAGTTTCGGAAATTTGATCATAAACTGATCCTGCAGGCTGTAATGCTGACTGTCATAGGATGCCTTTAACATCTTGAGTCTCTGCACCTCATTATCCACTTCCATCTTTTCTTTGATCAATGGATTTCCGGTTGCCACAGCCTTAATCTCTGCATATGACAATGTTGCTTCGTCGATATCCTCACAGCTTCTCGAAATGGACTTGCTGGTCATCACCTGTGAGATAAAACGCTGTTTGTTCTCCACAAGGCTCCAACTGTATGCATCAAAGGTTCCTTTCGTAACATAACGGTATACCGCCACTTCACTGTTTTCATTTCCCTGCCGCAAGCCTCTTCCTTCTCTCTGCTCGATAGAGGAAGGCTTCCATGGACAATCCACATGATGCATTGCCGTAAGATGTGTCTGCACATTGACACCGGTTCCGCATTTATCTGTGGAACCGATCAGAATCCGCTTTGTTCCAGACCGCATTTCAATCGAGTAGGAGGGAAAATTAAATAAATTTTCCCGACCTCTCACACCACCGTACGTACGGTTCCGTATACG
>CAKREB010000001.1 GCA_934317005.1 uncultured Lachnospiraceae bacterium | reverse complement strand
CTTTGGTTTGGGAAATTGCTGATATTCACGGTGGCAAAGTGCAGGCAGAAGAAAGTACAGAAAAGGGAACTGTTATGGCAGTTACTTTTCCGTTGAACAGAGAATACAAGGATGATTAGTCCAAAATAGAACGAAATATATACAACAAAGTGGCTTGAATTCAGTATTTGAGCCACTTTTTTATTTAGTGTCTGCTGATTAAAGTAGCTGTCTTGATCATAGTAATGCTCCTTTCTGTTTTTTGTTGCTATTCTTGCTGATATCAGACGAATATTCTCTTTCCGTTCTGTATATACAACAAAAATCACATCATTAACCATTCCAATCGTATTATATCTATCTTCCTCTGTACCATGCTCCATATCGTAAATCTAGATTCTTTGAAGATCGTTGAATACAAGCATAGCTGTTTCAAAATCAATACCATGTTTTTCAAGGTTTATTTTATTCTTTTCATCATCCCACTCGAATGTCATGCGTTATATCCTTATTTTCGTTTTATAATACACTAGGGATATTTACAACCATTTATTTTTATTCTTGCAAGCTTCTTTATCAGACCTCTTTTTTCTCCATACCAACACCAGCCACCATCAGCAGGCCCACTGCAAGCGAAAAAATTCCCATCCCAGACTAAACATTAGCCCGGAATGGGAATCTATTATTTTTATTAACTCATTGTAACAGAAAGCTCTTACGAAGCTCTTCTGATCTCAGCTAAAATTATTTAGCTGCTTTCTCAGCTATAGCAGCCTGTGCTGCTGCAAGACGTGCGATTGGCACACGGAATGGAGAGCAAGATACATAATCCAAACCAATCTTGTGGCAGAACTCAACAGATGAAGGATCTCCACCGTGCTCACCACAGATACCGCAGTGAAGTGATGGACGAACTTTCTTACCTTTTTCTACAGCCATTTCCATTAACTGACCAACACCAGTCTGATCAAGCTTAGCAAATGGATCGCTCTCGAAGATCTTAGCATCATAGTAAGCATCTAAGAACTTACCTGCATCATCACGAGAGAAACCAAATGTCATCTGTGTTAAGTCGTTTGTACCGAAGCAGAAGAACTCAGCTTCCTTAGCGATTTCATCAGCTGTAAGAGCTGCTCTAGGGATCTCGATCATTGTACCAACTTCGTACTTCATCTCGATGCCTGCTGCTGCGATTTCAGCATCAGCTGTTTCAACTACAACCTTCTTAACATACTTAAGCTCTTTAACCTCTCCAACAAGTGGAATCATGATCTCAGGCTCTACTGTCCAATCAGGATGTTTCTTCTTTACGTTGATTGCTGCACGAATAACAGCGGCTGTCTGCATCTTAGCAATTTCAGGATATGTTACTGCAAGACGGCATCCACGATGACCCATCATAGGGTTGAACTCATGAAGTGAATCGATGATAGCCTTGATCTCATCAACGCTCTTGTTCTTAGCCTTAGCTAACTTCTCGATATCAGCATCCTCTGTAGGAACGAACTCATGAAGTGGTGGATCTAAGAAACGGATTGTAACAGGATTTCCTTCGAGTGCTTCATAAAGAGCTTCGAAGTCTCCCTGCTGGTAAGGAAGGATCTTAGCAAGTGCTTCTTCTCTCTCTTCTACTGTATCAGAGCAGATCATCTCACGGAATGCAGCAATTCTGTCTTCCTCGAAGAACATATGCTCTGTACGGCAAAGACCGATACCTTCTGCACCAAGCTCACGAGCCTTCTTAGCATCTGCAGGAGTATCAGCGTTTGTACGAACCTTAAGAGTTCTGTACTTATCAGCCCAAGCCATAACACGACCAAACTCACCTGCGATTGTAGCATCAACTGTTGGGATAAGGCCATCATAGATGTTACCTGTTGTACCATCGATAGAGATTTCAGAACCTTCTGTATAAGTCTTTCCAGCTAACTCAAACTTCTTGTTCTCTTCGTCCATAACGATATCGCCACAACCAGATACACAGCATGTACCCATACCACGGGCAACTACTGCAGCATGTGATGTCATACCACCACGAACTGTCAGGATACCCTGTGCACTCTTCATACCTGTGATATCTTCTGGAGATGTTTCAAGACGAACAAGTACAACCTTTTCTCCGCGCTCAGCCCACTCTACAGCGTCTTCTGCTGTAAATACGACTTTACCGCAAGCAGCTCCAGGAGAAGCACCAAGTCCTTTTCCGATTGGAGTAGCTTTCTTTAACTCAGCAGCATCGAACTGTGGATGAAGAAGTGTATCAAGGTTACGAGGATCAATCATTGCAACTGCTTCTTCTTCTGTCTTATGTCCTTCATCAACAAGATCACAAGCAATCTTTAATGCAGCAGGAGCTGTTCTCTTACCATTACGGCACTGAAGCATATAAAGCTTCTTGTTCTCAACAGTAAACTCCATATCCTGCATGTCATGGTAGTGATTCTCAAGAGTATCACAAACCTTAACGAACTCAGCATATGCCTCTGGGAATTCCTGTTCCATCTGTGCGATAGGCATTGGTGTACGAACACCGGCTACTACGTCCTCACCCTGTGCATTGATCAGGAACTCACCCATAAGCTTGTTCTCACCTGTTGCAGGGTCACGTGTAAATGCAACACCTGTACCGGATTCATTATTTAAGTTACCGAATACCATAGGCATTACGTTAACAGCTGTTCCCCATGAGTAAGGGATGTCGTTGTCACGACGATATACGTTTGCACGAGGGTTATCCCATGAACGGAATACAGCCTCAACAGCTAACTTCAACTGCTCTACAGGATCAGAAGGGAAATCTGTACCTAACTGATTCTTGTACTCAGCCTTGAACTGCTCTGCAAGAGTCTTAAGATCCTGTGCTGTAAGATCTACGTCATACTCAACACCCTTCTCTTCTTTCATCTTGTCGATAAGCTGTTCGAAGTACTTCTTACCAACTTCCATAACTACATCTGAGAACATCTGGATGAAACGTCTGTATGAATCGTATACGAAACGCTCGAATGTTGGATCTGGATTACCCTTGATCATTGTAGCTACTACATCATCGTTCAAACCAAGATTAAGGATAGTATCCATCATACCAGGCATGGAAGCACGAGCACCTGAACGAACGGAAACTAACAATGGATTCTGAGAGTCACCGAACTTCTTACCGTTGATCTCTTCCATCTTCTTAACGCCATCCATGATCTGAGCCATAATCTCATCATTGATCTGACGTCCATCTTCATAATACTGTGTACAAGCTTCTGTTGTTACTGTAAATCCCTGTGGTACAGGAAGACCAATCTTAGTCATCTCTGCAAGGTTAGCACCCTTACCACCGAGTAAGTTACGCATGGTCATGTCGCCTTCGTCGAACATATATACCCATTTGTTTGCCATTGTAAAGTTACCTCCTAGAAAATAGTATTTGCGATACTTTCACCGCTCATTTGACTTTAGCAGATCCGACTCTGCCCTTGAAAAAGTACAAAACACAACTTGTCCATACCCTTTCAAAGACAGAGTGCCAACAAGTTTTCACTCGTCAAACTCTGCACTAGTCGCTATGAATTAGTATAACATAGAAATGTAGCAAGTGAAAAGGCTTTTTTCAAATTTTACAGAAAAAAATAGGCAGATGACAAATATCCTCATTCTTGCTACAATAATGAGTAGAAAATATTATTAATGTGTAGTAAATGTGCCTATGGAGGGAACTTATGAAATCAAATCCAAAGTTATTTTATATCTTATTACCGGTGATTACATTCTGCTGCCTGATCCTGACGATATATTGTGCGTTCAACACGATTACCGGATCAAACAGCAAAAAGCCTCAGAAAACGAAGTCAGACAATGTTGTATCACACACAAGCTCCCCCTCTGCCACTCCAAAAGTGACGCAGACACCGGAGCCTGCCGCCTCCGCCACCCAAACTCCTGCTAACTCTGACACAGCTTCCGGTGAAACCACACTGACGATTAGTGCTGCCGGTGACTGTACATTGGGAAGTGATAAAAACTCCCCTTCCAGTGTCAATTTTTATTCTGTTTATAAGAAAGAACAAAACGATGCGTACTTTTTTCAGAATGTCAAAAAATATTTTAAAAACGACGACCTGACATTGGTAAATTTGGAGGGCACCTTAAGCACCAGCACTACACGTATGGACAAAACATATGCCTTTAACGGAAGTCCTGACTATGTAAACATCTTAAAAGCAGGAAGTATCGAAGCGGTTTCCTTTGCAAATAATCACTGCCGTGACTACGGTGCAGCAAGCTATGATGAAACGATAGAAAACCTTAAAAAGGCTGATATTTCCTATTCTTCCTTCGATAAAGTGTGCATTTATAAGGTAAAAGACAAAAAGATCGGTATGGTGGCTGTCAACGGACTGCTCGGGCTGGATTACTCAAAGCAGCTGATTTCTTCTGGAATTAAAAAGTTAAAAAAGAAGCATGCTGACCTGATTCTTGTCAGCATTCACGCCGGAATCGAACACACCAATGTCATCAATGCCGTTCAGACACAGCTGACACACTATGCAGTTGACCTTGGTGCCGACCTCGTTTTAGGACACCATCCACATACACTGCAGGGAATCGAAAAGTATAAGGGTGTCTATATTGTATACAGCCTTGCCAATTTCTGTTTTGGCGGAAACACCAATCCTGTCGACAAGGATACGATCATCTTTCAGCAAACCTTTACCCTTCAGGATAATAATAAAAAAGCAGACGATAACATCCGCATCATTCCATGCCGTGTATCGTCCACTTCAACCATCAATGACTATCAGCCAACCCCTGTTAAGGGCAGCGCAAAATCTAAGATCATCAATCGTATGAATGCACTTTGCAAACCTTTTCATCTGACTTTTGCCAAAAACGGAAGACTGGTCTATTAACCCATCTTCCGTTTACATGCCAGCCTGCCAGCTTATCAGCGATAGGATGGCATGTATCAGAACGAATCATTCTGCATCATTCCATATACTTAACGAAACTGATAGGTGCAAAGCTTGCCCATCCCCTGCCAGCGAATAGTCAGAGTAAATTCATTTTGTACCGGTACATTATCAAGCAATACCGTCTGCTCTGCAAAGCCAATCTCACGTCGCCTGGTAATCCAGTTTTGATGTGCCTCAAAAGCACCATCCCCACTCGCCTGTCCTGCCTCAAGCTGGCGTTCTTCTTCCTGATCCAAGCTACCGATCTGACATTCTCCGATCACTCTTCCATCTGCTTCAATCCAGATATGACAAGGGTGTTCTTTCCAAAAGTCCAACACAAGCTGCTTCGCATTCTTTTCCAGATACATTTTTTCATATGTAAGCTGTAACATATCTGTTGCATTTTTGCTGCATACAGAAGTATAACCTAAGTGTCCCTTTCGCAAAACAAGGTTCTTTGCCATGTCAAAACACTCAGCCTCCTGTACTCTTTGTCCATCCCGCAGCCCTCTTTCCGTTCCTGCAAGCACAAGCTGCTCTGTCAGATGAATCTGTTCCGAAGAAGCACCGACCTGTATCTCATATGCACCGGGCTCCAATAACATTTCCTTTTCAATCACATCATAATATCTAAGATCTGATACTGGAATCTCAAAATCAACTCTGCATACCTCGCCTGATTTGATCGCATGAATACGCTCAAATGCCACCAGTGTCTTGTTTGCACGTTTTACCGATGGATTCATTTTCTTATAATACACCTGTACGACCTCATCCGTCGTCACTTCTCCCACATTTTTGACTTCAAATGACACCTTGATCGTAGTGTAATCATATACTTTGGCAGAAAGCTTCTGATATTCCAACCTGCTATATGTCAGACCAAAGCCAAACGGATACAACACCTTTCCATCATAATATTGATAAGTTCTTCCCTGTCGGATAATATCATAATCCGTTATCGGTGGCAGTGTATCACTGTCATGATACCATGTCATATTAAGACGCCCTGCCGGACTTTCTTTTCCAAAAATAATGTCGGCAAGTCCATTCCCCAGTTCCATCGAGCCTGTAGCACACATCAATATCCCGGCTGCATGTTCCTGTGCCCACGAAATATCATACGGAATACTGCTGATCAGAACAACAACTACATTTTTATTAACAGCACAGACTTTTTGCAAAAGTTCCTGCTGATATTCCGGCAGCCGGATATGCGAACGATCAATTTCCTCTTTGCAGGTGATCATTGGATTCATGCCCAGAAACAGTAACACCGCATCCGCTTCACCAGCAACTTTCTCTGCTGCAGCAATGCCATCCTTGACAGAAACCATTTCTATTGCTAACTGTCCTTTCGCCATGTTCTTCTCACACATTTCCGGCTTTTGTGCCATACTCTCATCCATTTTCTTCCGAGTAGATTCTTCTTCTGTTTTTATAGAAGCCTCTCCCATATCTTTGCGCAATCTTCCCTGCGCATCAATATATAACGGCTTCTGATCCCAGCTTTGCAGTTCACTGCGCTCTGTCAGATAAAAGATTTCCTTAACAAACCAGCCAAACGCTTCCTCACTTATCGCACGCACGGTACCTGTCTGTCCGATACTCTCATCATCCTCTGTTCTTAAAAGACGATGATTACTTTTTGCCTGCAACGTTACCTTGCCATCTCCCCAGAAATCCATCTGGAAACTTTCTGCCAGACTTTCTTCTACTGCGCCTGCAGTCTGACCATCCTCCAAAATCCCAAGATATTTTCCATCTGCTAACTTAATCTTAACTACGCATTCTCCTTCTTCAAGCACCACACGCTCCACCGGAGCATTCAACGCATGACACACACCTTCCGACGGAGTTACGGTATATGGCGGCACTCCCGAGTACCAGTCTTTATACCACACATCGCTTAATGGGCCTATAACCGCCAGTTTCTCTTTTCCACTGCGAATGTTATCCACAGAGAGTGGCAAAATCCCATCGTTTTTCAACAATACGACAGATTCCGCTGTTACTTTGCGCACAAGCTCCTGATTTTCTCTTGAATTTACTGCATCCAATCCTATATTTGCATATGGATTTCTTCCCTCACGGTCAAACAGCCCCAGACGCAGCATAACCCGAAAATGATTGCGTAAAGCCCGATCTATCTGCTCTTCCGTGATCATTTTACGTGCATAGGCTTCTCTGGCTGCATCTGCCACCAGTTCCGGTGAATCGGTAAAACAATCGATTTCTGCTTCCAGACCACTCTGTATCGTCTCTGAATGTCTCGAAAAATATTTATGAAAATCTACCGTCTGGCTGACATCTCCTCCATCACACACAACATGTCCCAGTCCCCAGCTTTTGGCAAGATGAATATCATCCTTTAACAGCATACACGGAATTCCATTAATCTCATTATATGCCGTCATCATGCCCTCCGCATGATGTTCGGCAATCACACGCCGGAATGGTTCCAAATAATACTCATGTTTATTGCGAAGATCGATAGAACTAGAACAGTATGTTCTTCCTTCTTCCACATTATTCGCATAATAGTGCTTCACGGTAGCGGCACAGCGTAAATATCTCGAATCATCTCCCTGCATTCCCTCTACATAAGCACCTGCCATCTCTCCCGTCAGGTACGGATCTTCCCCATAGCCTTCCTCTGTTCTGCCCCAGCGCGGATCACGCTCCATATCAATTGTCGGTGCCCATAAGCTCAAACATCCATGCTTTCCGGCATGAAACAATCCTCTCGCTTCATTTCCAGTCATTGCTCCGGCACGCTTAATCAACTCCCGATCCCAGGTTGCGCTCATTCCAATCGGGTTCGGCAACACGGTTGTATAAACAGGATTTCCACCCTGTCCTGCCTGATCATGACGTGCCTGTACTCCATGTGCACCCTCTCCCCCGACAGAAAATGCCGGGATGCCGAGCCTCTCTATTTCCGGACACCCAGTTCCCAAACATTCAAATTTTTCTTCCAATGTCAACTCTTCCAACAGATAATCCAAACGTTCCTCATCCGACAAACCACTATTCCATAATGGTGTATCCTCATATTTTTTCTTCATCCGTAAACCTCACCTTCCATCTATATGATTATTTTTTCTATTTTGTACTATTTCTTTTTCATGTTATCAGAACACTGCTCAAAAACCGTTTTCATTTGATGTCTACGCAGTCAACTTCACTGTCAAAAGACAATTTTGCGTTCTTCCCATTTTCCACGAACATAACGCCCACAGAAAAAGAAACAGCGTACACACCAGTCAATGATCATCGCTACCCAGGTACCAAACACCCCCATTCCCATATACTTCCCTAAGAGAAATCCTAACACAATACGGCAAAACCACATAGACAACAAACTCACGATCATCGTATATTTGGCATCACTTGCCGCACGCAATGTATTGGGCAAAGTAAAGGACAATGGCCATATAATAATCGCACAGATGCTATGCAGTAAAAGAATCTGCGTTGTCACTTTCGCCGTCTCAGCGGATAACTGATACGCCCAGATTACCGCTGGCAGACTAACGATAATGATAAGATTCGTGACTGTCATTGCTGCCATCGTAAAGTAGAGTAACTTTTTCGTATAATAGCGTGCCTGCTTATAGCTTCCCGCTCCAACACATTGACTGACCACCGTCACCAATGCCATTCCAATCGCCTGTCCCGGCAAAATAGCAAATGCAGCGACCGAATTGCTAACGGCATTCGCTGTAATCGCAACCGTGCCAAAACTTGAGATCAAACTGAGTAACACTAATTTTCCAAGCTGGAACATACTGTTTTCCACACCATTTGGAATACCAATCTGCAAAATTCTTTTGATCATACCCCAGTCTGCCTCAAAGCGAAACGGCTTACTGATATGGAGCGTCAGCGATTGCTTACGCAACAGCAAAAGAATAACAAAAGCTGCAACAATACGTGACACAAGAGTTGGAATAGCAACCCCTTCCACACTGCAATGAAACCCGAAAATTAAAATTGCATTTCCGGCAACATTAATGGTATTCATCAAAATCGAAACCAGCATAGAAATCAAAGAATTTCCCTGTACACGAAACAACGCCGCACCACAATTATATAAGGCAATGAACGGAATAGAAGCGGTAACAATCATCAAATAGGTATCCGAATATGCCATAACATCCGGCTCAATCCGCCCAAACACCACATGCAAAATAAACGACTTTGCCAAGTACACCAGTATCATAATCATAAGAGAGAAAAATGTCATGAACAAAATAAGCTGATCTCCTGCTTTACACGCCTTCTTCTCATCCTTGTGTCCCAAATATTGGCCTGCCACAACTGCACCACCTGTTGCCAATGCAGAAAACACACCAATCAGAAGTACATTGACATTGTCAACTAAAGATACTCCTGCCACAGCCGGTTCTCCTACATTTGCAACCATGATCGTATCAGAAAGTCCTACCAATACCGCCAACATTTGTTCCAATATCATTGGAATAATCAAACTTCTCAAATCCTTATTAGAAAAAAGTAATTTTTCTTTCGACATAATACCCCCATGCCTTTCCAAGAATCTGTAACCTCTAGTACAACATTTACAAAGTAAATAGAATTCACTTTTTACTTATCAAATGCACTTATTCCCTTTTCTATGTATACATATAGAAATGAAAAGTCATTCTGAAAAGAAAATAGTGCTCTCTTTCGAATGACTTTTCTGTATCTTCTTATTTGGGTAAATCGTTTCATGACCGATCTATCATCAGGATAAAACATTTACCTTAAGTATGTATGCATAACTATTAACTCTTAAAGTCTAAATGCCTCAATCTGATTTGTCAAGCTGACAGACTGTGCTGATAACTCTTCACTTGCTGCCGCACTTTCCTCTGCCATCGCAGAATTATCGGAAATAACCTCAGATACCTGATCTAAAGCTGCTCGAACCTGCTTAATTCCTTCACTCTGCTGCTGTGAAGCCTTATCCACATCCTCGATCACCTGTTCCAATGCGCCTATATTTTCCATAACTTCCTGCATCTCTTTTGCGGATTCTTCTACAATGCTCATGCCCTTGCGTACTGCTGCCAAAGAATTCTCAATCAATGCAGAAGAGGTCTGTACCGCATTCATACTTTCACCTGCCAGACTTCCTACTTCACCGGCAACAACAGAAAATCCCTTGCCCATCTCTCCGGCTCTGGCTGCCTCAATGGATGCATTCAGCGATAATAAAGTGGTCTGATCGGCAATTCCCTCAATTGTTGTAATAATATTTTCAATTTCGCTTGCACAATGGCTGATCTCATTCATCGCATCCACAGCTTTATTCATACTATCACTGCTCAGACGGAGTTTTTCATCCATCTGTACCATCTTTTTCTTTGCCTCATCCGCATGCTTTGCATTCTTCTCTACATGCTCTGAAATATCAGTAACCGTCGCCTGAAGTTCCTGTACAGATGCCGCCTGTGATGTTGCACCTTCTGCCAGCGACTGCGCACCGCCCGCAATCTGCTCTGCTCCACCGGAAACCTGATGAGAAGCCTCTCCAATTGCGCTTAATGTGTTCTTCAAACGCGTTGCCATATTTTCCAATCCGGTTTTTACCTTTTGGAAATCTCCGACATATTCATATTGCAGTTCAAAACACAGATTTCCATCTGCAACTTCATTTAATACATCCGTAATTTCATTGATATAAGCAATGTATTCCTGCAAACGTACAACTGTTTTATTCAGTGCCCGTGCCACTGCTCCAATTTCATCTTTCGCTGTTGTATCCAATTCCATATCTAAATTGCCATCTGCGATCTGCTCTGCTACATTTTCCAACTTCTTTAACGGATCGACAATGCCTGTTGCCATTTTTCGGATGACAAGAATCAATACAATAACTGCTACGATCACAAAGAACACGATAATCGCACTTAACCAGTACACCGACTGATGATATTCGCTGGAAGGCATCGCACTTAATACCGACCAGCTTGTGTCACCAACTAACGTATAATAACCATATTGTTTTCCATTCAGATGATATGAAAGAGTTTGTGCTTTATTGCCTGAAACAATATCCATTATTGCCTGACTGACACCTGATTTTTTTAATGCTGTATTGATCAGCTTTTTATCCGGAGCATACATAATGTTTTTATCCGGTGACAGCAAAACGAAGAATCCATTATTTCCCAGTTTATTTTGCTTCATCATCTCTTGCAAAGCGTTCAAAGAGATATCAATACCGGCTACTCCAACCATTTCTTTATCATTGTTATAAACCGGTGCAACTACACTCGCTACCATATCTCCTGTAGTAGAACTCTTATAAGGTTCTGTTACAACTGTCTTGCCGGTTTTCGTTACTTCCTGATACCATGGACGCGTTGTAATGTCCCACTCGCCCGGCTTTGTAACCACACCACTGTTCTCATCTTCCAAACACTGACTGGCATCCACATCCGCAAGCCATGTTACAATAATATTTTTACTATCCAGATTAGTAGCATTGGTAATTTCCTGGCGCACATAATCAAAGGACATGGCATCCTCTACGTTACCGCCGCTCTGTACCATTTCAAAAAATGCTTCGATATCTACATTTTCTGCCAATTGATCCGCAATTGTAATATACTTTGTAAAATATTCACTGATTGCTGTCGCTGCTCCGTCCGATTCCGCCTCCAATTCATTAGAACGAATGTCACCAACTGTTTTAGATGACACCAAAACAATTACAACAGCCAAAACCAAAAGAATTAAAATAGTAGGGCCAATGATTCCTTTTAACATTTTTCCGCGAATACTTACTTTCTTTTCTTCTATCACACGCTCTACTTCATCACGATCTACCTTTTTCTTCATAAATAGCTTTCTCCTCTCGCATTTTTATATCGTATTTATTCCCATTTATATAATATATCGTTATTTTCTCTTGATTTCAATAACCATTTCCACCCTTCTCACTCCTAATACCACCCATACCGTTATGAATCATGATTCCACCTGCAACCAACAACGTTCCCACATATATTCCCATAGATGATTCATAATCTTTCTCGGATACTCCTTGACACGATAAATGTCATTCTCTATAATATTTCTGTACAATCAAATAGAATAACAATGTCGTTAGCCTGGTGGCATCAATATGAAGTCCTATTCAGGATTTTCTATGGTGCTTCCGGGCTAACCTTTCGTAAACAGGAATCTTACTTGATCCCGTTTACCAAGGAGTTTATACGACAGAAGGAGGAGTTTATGCGACTTACAAAAAAACTTGTTTCTATCCTTACAGTGACTGCACTTGTTGCCAGCTTAACTGCTTGCGGCTCTGACAGCGGATCATCATCTAAGAAATATACGATTGGTATCTGCCAGCTTGTAGAGCATGAAGCTTTAGATTCTGCAACAAAGGGCTTTAAGGATGCTTTAACCAAAAAGCTTGGCAAAGATAATGTTGAGTTTGATGAGCAGAATGCTCAGGGTGAATCTACAAACTGTTCTACTATCTGCAATAACTTTGTTACAAACAATGTAGATCTGATCCTCGGTAATGCGACTGGTGCTCTTCAAGCTGCTACACAGGCAACAGCAGATATTCCAATCCTCGGAACATCTGTAACGGATTATGGAACTGCATTAAACATAAAGGACTGGTCTGGAAAAACCGGAACAAATGTATCCGGAACGTCTGATCTTGCACCAATCGATCAGCAGGAGGATATGATTTTAGAATTAGTTCCAAATGTTAAAAAAGTTGGTATTCTTTACTGCTCATCTGAACCAAACTCAGCTTATCAGTCTGATCTGATGAAAAAAGCTTTAGATGAAGACAATATTGCTTATAAAGAATATACTGCTGCAGACTCAAACGAAATTCAATCTATCACAACAACTGCCTGCAACGAATGCGATGTACTGTATGTTCCTACAGATAACACAATGGCTTCCAGCGCAGAAACAATTAAAAACGTTGCTATCCCTGCCGGCATTCCAATGATCGCCGGAGAAGCCGGTATCTGTTCTGCCGGTATCGCAACTCTTTCCATTGATTACTATAGTCTTGGTTATAAGACAGGTGAAATGGCATACGAAATCTTAAAGAATGGCAAGAAGCCTGGTGATATGGATGTAGAATTCGCAGACAAATTCACTAAGATGTACAACGAAGAAAACTGCAAGGCTTTAAATATCACTGTTCCTGATGGATATGAGAAATTAAAAGTTTCTAAGTAAAAGTTATCTTTCGCATATTGAGCGATAGAGGACTCTATTATGTTAGTTTTTAACGAATAATAATAAAGCGATATGCTATGTTACAATTTCATTGGATGCCACCATAACGTTAGGTGGCTGATCCAATGAGTATTAGCTTGTTGAAGATTTTGCCCTCTGTGAGTTTTAGTGTTTGCACGGTGCACCTCGTGAAAAGACCCTGGGAAATGACTTCCCAGGGTCTGATAATTTAGTTATAGCTTTAGCCGTAAGCTTCCACTTCGTTTGGCAATGTTGTTGAAATATAGAATCCTGTTTTTAATTCATCAATTTGTGAATCAATTAAGTATGCAATTTCATCCATATTTACATAATATTTGCCATTGATTTTATAGCATGTAAGACCTACAACCTGTCCGTCCCATATAATGCTTTTAGTTGACGCTTCCGCATAGCGAGTTTTTCCATCGCCTGCTTTTAGAGGTGCAGTTCCCTTACAAGGGCTCATGCTGTTAACTACTATAGCATTCTTCTCAAACTTGACGTTAAAGGATTTATTAGTTTTCGCTGACAGCTTTGCAATGTCATCTATCTTGAAGTAGTATCTCTTATTAATCTTATATGTTTCTAGCTTTGCTTCTCCCCAAGCTTTAGATGTACCATACATAGTAATGTATTTTGACTGAGACTTCGCCTTTATCTTGCCCTTACCAACCTTATAGTAGTTGTAATAGCGTCCTAGGTTGCCACTTAGAATAGGTATATAGCAAATCTTTCCGTCATATAAAACCTTATATATCGTTTGCGATTCTTTATAATGAGGCTCTGGCTTGTAGGTAAACTTACTTATTCCATACACTATGGAAATGTCGCCATCTGTCATTGGTATCATGCCATTACAAGCGATAAGCTTCTTTGCAGCAGCGGCCTCATCCATTTTATACTTCTTTAGGATCTTAATTGCTTCAGGAGTGTATGCCATACCGCCATATGCAGACCACGGTCCATTAAGTACCATTGTGCCCTTCGCTTTTCCTAGCTTCTTTACTCCATCATAGGAACAGCTACTAGTGAATTTAGTTAGTGACTTCGTTGGAATATAGCATCTCTTGGAGTTAAACCATACTTCGGAAAAGCCATTTCCCGCATTTTTCTTTACAACCTGAATCTTATACCCATCTTTTGCTGATGCAACAGCTGTAGCTGATGTGCTTGCCTGGCTCTTAATTTCTACTGGATCAGTGGTTTTTACTACTGCGTTATACTGGATTGCTGGTTTGTTCTCATCTGAGCGCTTAAGATTCAACCACTTTGTATTAACGTAGTACAGCCCATCTCTAAAGTAAACCTGGTAATGTCCATTTATTGGTGTAGGATTAGTAACCTGAATCAGTTGATTTTGCTTTAGCTTTCCTCCTGATATATAGTTTTCGGCTATAGGAGTTGTCTTCAGAAGAACGTCGCAAGTTGCAGTTCCAGATGCGGTAACCTGAGGAATATTCCTATCAAGGCTGCGTATATCTCTTACATAAATGTCCTTAGTCTTAATGAAGTAAATGGCCGGCTTCCAGCTTGCATACTGCTCTCTTCCAAGGCCTCCGCAAGTTGAGCTTAATCCTCGGCCTTGGTCAATTCCGCCCACATCCCATACGGCAGCCCATTCACCATTATATCCTAAAAGATGGAATTCTGTGGTCTCTGCAACATAGAATGCTATGTTCTGGTTTGACGGATTATTTGGACCTAGGTAAGAATATTTGGTCTTGCTTAATTCCTGTATTCTAATATCGTGGTAGTTCTTAGAAGGTCTTGAATTTGTTGGCTCGAAATACACTGGGGCCGCACTCCTAGAACCTCTGTATCTTGTATTAACCGTAGCTATGCCTATATCATAGTATTTCAAGCTCTTCGGTAACTTACGTTGGTACCATTCACTAGGCACATTTTTAAAATAGTTCCATTTTACCTCACCCGTCAGGTTATTCTTACTGCCATAAAGGTACTGGGAGAAAACTTCCATTTCTAGAGGAAATGGATATAGCTCTGCGTCTGCCTTATCAGTTTCACAAGGATAACCTGTGTAGGCAAATGCGTTAACGGGAACCATGGTAATTATCAGCGCCATGATGAGAGTTATAACCATTGATTTTCTAACTCCCACTTTTCCTTTTTGCATTAGAAAAGTATTCATTGTCCTCATTCCTTTCTTTAATTTTTTTCACTGTTTTTTTATCAGTCTTTATCGTCCTTTATTAAGTTAATTATACAGCCTTTTCTGTACTATAGCAAGAAAAAAAAGCAAGAGAGCGAGAGCGCTGATGTACCTCCTGCACAAATACACCTCCTGCACAATATCGTCTCGTTTCGCTAAAAAAGTGGTAACGGGAATTTTACTATTAGCAAAAAGTGCCACCGGATTTCATCCAATCCGATGGCACTTTTTATCTTTCTACAGAGCCAAAGCCCTTATTTCATTTACAATAACCCTTTAACCAATGATAGCTACTGTTGTTATGTTATCTATTATTCTGCAGGTGCATCATAGAAATAGATACCTGTAATAGTAGGTCTTCCACTAAATGCTAAGCTGATCCACGGTGTAGCATCATTTACAATTACTCCACCATCATTCAACTTAATTGCCTTACCATTGAAATCATCAAGGTTAATATCCAGAATATCATTAAATGACGGAGTTCCTGCTGTTCCTAACTGAATATGACCAACATTATCCTCTTTTTCATTCTTGAAGTTTGCCGGATCCAAGGTTTCATCTGCAAATTTTACTACCATGCAAGGATTCTTATACTTTGTATAATCCAATTTGATAAACATCTGATATCCTGTTGCATCAAACTGAACTTCTGTTGTATCTCCTGCAACTGTAGGAATCAGTTTTGATGCAGGTACAAAATCATCCTTTGTCTGACCTATTGTTGGAGTTGCGCTGTAACGGTTTGAGCCTACTGCGCTGTCGCCACCGTTCTTATACCAGATACCTTCCCAACTCAAAATCGGATCACCACTTGGTATCTCTGTTACTACCTTGGCTACGTCAACTTTTCCTGTTATAAGATTAATATTTGTATTACCACTTGCATACACACCATCTGCGTTTACATTTGTAGCATTCCAGAATTCTGCTAAATCTCTAAATTTCAGATTTCCATTGGAACGGTCAAAGAACTGACCTGTTTCCCACATAACTGGAACGATATGATACTGTCTGCACATAGTAAATGTGTCCTCAAACCATTTACTTACGCTTCCGGTAACCGTCATCGGACTACAAACGCCACACTCACCTAAGATGATTGCATAACCTTCTTTGCTAAACTTCTCCAATGGTGAAAGTTCATCTCTTAACTTAGCCTGATCTTCATAGGTATAGTCACCTGCGCCACCATCCCCACAGAAATCCCACGGAGTATAGTAATGTACTGATAAAAACAAACGATTCTTTCCATTGCATGTCAAGTCTTTTGGCATCTTGAATGGATTTTCTACCGTATAGCTTTCTTTCTTTCCATCACCATCTTTATCCTCCGTATACTTCACTTCATTACATGTATTAACAATATTTGTATCAATACCCGCAATCAAAAGATGTCTGTAAGCGTTATTGCCACCTGTCTTACGAATAACGTCAACAAACTTCTGGTTGATCTTATTTGTAGTTTCATACTGCTCCATTACTGTCAGATTACCTGCAAGGCTGGCATCCTTTTTAATCTTTCCGCCAGACCACTTAGAAATCTCTGAATCAGAAGCCTTCTGATATCCGGTATAAATACTGATCTTGTCATTTAATCTATCACCGAGCTCTTCATTTGCGCTCTCTAAGATTACATGATCAGAATAATTTTTGAAACGGTTTGCGATCTGTGTCCAGTATCTTTCATAACGCTTCCAAGCGTTAGCACGTACTGTTGCGTTAGCAATCTTCTTTCCTGCTGCATCCTTTGTAGACGCACCAAACTGCCCCCACCACTGGTTATCCCAGTGATCATTGATAATAACATACATTCCCTGATTCAAAGCCCAGTTTGTCAACTGCTCTACACGGGCAAGCAACTTAGAATCAATGGTATATGTTCCATCATCCTTGTCACCATTTGACCATGCTACCGGAATACGAACGGTATTGATACCATAAGAATGCAGCTGCTTAAAATACTCTTCTGTAATCTCCGGCTGTCCCCATGCCTTATCATAAGCAGTCTCATCCTTACCGGCAATGACATCAAACTTAGTGCCAATACCATATATAGCTTCTTCTGTATTACCCAGATTGATACCGGTACCCATCTCATACTGCTGTAAATACTGGGCACTGAGGTTTCTTCTCATAGAACCATTATCTTTTTTGGTAATCTTCTTTGTACCACCCTTTGGTGTGAAGGTAGTAGACTTTGTGCTGATGTTTGACGTATCATTATACTTCATCTGCAGTGTAACATTGTCCTTGTTAGCAAAGCCTGTGACAACATCTTTTGAGTCATGATTCAGTCCATCAGACTCACTACTTGTCTTATATGCTGCTTCCTGCGCTACTTCTTTTACAGGATATAATGTATCATAAACGGTTACATTACACTTTAATGTCTTTGACTTAACTTTTTTCTTGCCTGTTTCTGTGTACTTAACAACACACTTTACAACAGCCTTTCCTTCTAATGCGCCCTTCACAACACCTTTACTGCTAACGGTAGCAACACGCTTGTTTGAAGTAGAAAACTTCTTTGACTTAATTTTACCATTCTTAATTGTAACCTTTAATGTCAAAGTTTTTCCACTTTTTACCTTAGCACTTGTCTTGCTAAGCTTTACGGTAGTCTTTTTTGCTGCTGCCTGTGCTGTCTGCGCACTCTGATTTGTGCTGACACCAGTCAACACCAACGATGCTGCAAGTACTAAAGACACCGCTGTCTTTTTAATATTTTTTCGCATAGATATATTCTGCCTTTCTTTAATGATTAGAGTAAATGAGTGGCGATTTTTATAAAACGCCACTCACCTTTGTCCTATGAATAATTACAAGTGGTTTATTTTACCTTCTTATATCCGGACTTCTGAATCTGCTCTACTGTGAACTTCTTGTTTGCAGACTTACCAGATACTTTGATTGTCTTCTTGCAACCCTTGAATGCATTCTTGCCAACCTTAACCTTCTGGCTGACACTAAGCTTTGCAAGCTTCTTACAATTTGTAAATGCACCGGAACCAATCTTTGTAGTAGACTTTCCTAATGTAACAGACTGTAAGCTTGTGCATCCATTGAATGCCTTAGAGCCAATAGTCTTTGTAGACTTGCTGGCTGTAAATGTCTTTAAGCTTGTACAACCTGCAAATGCACTAGAACCAACACTCTTAACTGCACTGCTCATCTTAACAGATGTAAGCTTCTTGCAGCCATTAAATGTGTTAGAAGGAATAGTCTTAACGATAGAACCAAGTGTTACTGTTGTTAAGCTTGCTGAATCCTTGAACAAACTACCCGGAATAGACTTGATATTCTTTGCATTTACTAAAGTAGCTGTCTTAGCAGCACTTCCCTTAAATGCACCACTCTTAAGAGCTGTAACCTTATATGTAGCATTTGTAATCTTTGCTTCCTTTACAGTAGCAGGTACATCAATTGCTGCCTTTTTCTTTCCTTCTGCTGAAAGACCTGTAAGCTTTACTTTACCTGCTACAGAAGCTGATGCAGGCTGTGTTACTTCGTATGTGAAGTCACCTTCTGTAAACTTCATGCCCATTGTTCCTGCTAAAGGAAGCTTAGACCAGTCACCACCACTGATCTTATATGAGATTTCGATGTTAGATGTAGGTAAAACTTCTAACTTCTTATTCTCATTATAGATTTCTGAAGTATCTGTCCCATCACTTGGAGCATAGTTATCAGCAATCATAAACTGGTATGCATTGGAAGCATCTGCTTTGTTTGGAGCTTCTTTCAATGTCTTAACAACCTTATCATCAATCTTTAATGTAACATCTGTAACCTTAACGCCTTTGTTTGTCAAAGGAATGTCAACTGTAATATAAAGCATGTTAAAAGTTGTTGCTTTTGTCTTTGTACCCTTTTTAGAAACATTTGCCTTGTTCACAAGATCAATACCGGAAATAGATGTTGTGTACTCACCTTCTTTAGACATGATTGGGTTTGTACTCTTAACATCTGTTGCGGCTACTGCAGTCTTATCCACTGGAAGCATAGCCTGTGTTTCATACTTATACGTTTTGTTTGTTAAACCATTGCTGCTCATAACAGGATCACGATATGCATATGGTCCATCTGTCTGGAATCCGACATATGCTGTATAACCATATGTAACACCTGATACATCAGCCTGCTGGTCATCCTCTGCAGATGCAACGTTGCCTACAACACCTGCACCGAGTGTTAATACCATTGCAGCAGATAATGCTGTAGATACTAACTTTGAAAAAATTTTTCTCATGATATTTGTTCCTCCTCGTATTTTTTACTGGCTATATGTGTATATTTGCACAAAAACCATCCACGATTACTTCTTGATTATAGCACATTTTCCAAACCATTGCTATCTTTTATTGCATTAATATTGCGCTATATATTACATGAAAATTGCGTTATTTTTTTATTTATGTCTGTTACTTTCCACATTCTTTCCCTTTCTCCCGAAACAAGAATACGATATAAAAGCAGAAAACAATATAAAGGAGGTTGTTGGAAGCATGTGTAATTTAAGTCAGGGAATTAAAGAAGACGGTATACGCGTCGGCAAGGAAGATGGCATACTTAAAAAAATCCCACGGTGCTTTTACACCGCGGGATTTTTATATTGACTCAATAATTTTCATTTTATCATATAAAATTTCAAATTATTATTTTACCTTAACTGTTACTGTAGCTTTCTTCTTAGCTGCCTTTACAGTAATCTTTGCCGTTCCCTTCTTAACACCCTTTACAGAAACAACAATCTTACCAGCCTTAACAGAAGTCTTAACTACCTTTGCTACCTTCTTGTTGCTTGAAGTAACAGTAACCTTATCTGTAGTCTTCTTCTTATTATCAGCAGCCTTAACGGTAACGGTTACGTTTGCCTTCTTACCCTTCTTTACAGAAACGCTCTTCTTAGCACTAAGAGACTTTACAGCATTCTTCTTAACAGAAGGAGCTGGTGAAGGTGTTGGTTCTGGTGAAGGAGTTGGTACAACGATATCAGCCGGCTTCTTTTCTGGCTCATAATCTGGCTGTGTTGTATCAATGTTGATTAATGAAGGATCATGTCCCTCTAACTTAAAGTCTCTTTCTGTATCTCTTACACCAATTGTGAACTGTACCTTAAGCTCATAGAATGACTCTGGGAAGTTTGCTGGAACTTCACATCCTGCTGGTGAGCTACCGTCATCCGGGATTCCCCATGTATTCCATAACTGGAGACGGCAGTCACCGTCACCACCATAGATTACAGGCATATCTACTACCTTACCATCAACCCATACAGTAACATCAGAGAATGTAACATATCCTGCAATCTTATCAAGATCTGCAATTCTTAATGCACAGTAAGCCTGAGGATCTTCCTGAACTTCTTCCCATGTAGAAGATACTGTGTATGTACCAGCACCCTTGATGTCTGCCTTAACATTTGCACAATCTTCGTTACCGCACCATCCGTTTGCCTGTGAATCAAGCTGTGCTGTACCTACAAGATCTGCTGCTGTAGGAGCACCTGCTGGTGCAGCTGTTGGATCTGCTGGTGCAGCTGTTGGATCTGCTGGTGCAGCTGTTGGATCTGGAGTTGCTGTTGAATCTGCTGATTTAGCTTTTACTTCAAATGTAAATGTAAGCTTGTCACCTTTCTTTACTGCAACTGTCTGGCCCTTCAGTGGATTAGCTTTTTCATCGCCCCACTGATTTACAAGACCTAATCTTACACTGTCACCATCAAGGTAAGCAGGAGCCTTAGACCAGTCATATTCTGTATCATTTACTTTAACTGTCTTTGCAACAATATCGTAATCTGTTGGTACTGCAGATAATCCTGTATCTGCCCACAATGCACCACCTACAGCTGTAATATCATCAGCATCTGTTGGTGCATCAGCACTTAAAGTATATGTACCGAAATCAGTAACTGCTACGGAAATGGCATCGCCAGTTGGGTCTGCACCCCATCCCCAAAGATTACCATTCTGTGCAAGTTTCATTGTAAAGCTTGGCTTTGTGTCTGCTGCTGATGCAGTTGTGTTGTCTGCCAGTGTTCCAAGACCGCCCATAGTCAATGCCATTGCAGCGGAAAGAACTACTGATAAAGCGCTTTTAACTGTTTTTCTCAATTTTAACATCCTCCTTATCATTTAAAATTATTGAGTCGTTGTATATAAACAAATGTTATCATTAACTTACGGAAACTTCGTTATTTATTCCCATCACACTTTTATTTATATACAAATATTTTAAACATAAGATATTATATCATATGTTTATATCATTTTCAATAATATTGCATAATTTTTTTTCATGTTAAAATCGTTCCTTTAACAAATTACACAATACTTTTCGAAAAATCAATTGATACAGAAGTACCAATTGTGCAAATATCACAATTTTCTCTTCCATAGCATGTCACTTTTCCATAACTTAGGCACCAGGGGAAAGTCAACCCACTCCCCTGCCTCATAGTTTACATACTCTTGACATACACCAATCTATTTTTCGTCTGATACCTTCTCATTTTATTTTCCCAGATCGTACACAGATATGCTTGTAACCACCGGTGCATTACCAAATGTAAAGTACATATACTGACGTGTCTGATCTGTCTGCAGTGTCTTTAAGATACTTCCCGGAATCGTGACATACTTGCTACCCCAGTCCTTATATTCCAAAGTCACTGTATCTTTAATAGAACCATTTGGTTTCTTAGTGGAAGCAAAGTTCATGGTTCCGATTGCATCTTCTGTATCTTCCTTAAATGTACAGTACACAACCGGATTCTTTAACTTAGACCAGTCAAGCTTTAAGAATGCCTGATAACCCCAGTCATTGAATGTAACCTGTTCTTTATCACTGATGCTGTCAGTCTTGATAAACTGTTCAATGCCTGATGAAGTAACAAGGTTTCCATCTAAACCAATGTTTCCTCCGTCATTCTTCTTCCATTCACCTTTCCACTGGAATACCTGCTTTGCACTTTCCGGAATCGTAGTGTAGTAGTTTACATCTGCCTTTACAAATCCGGAGTTTGAATTAATATTAGTATCTCCATGCGCACCTGTAATGGAATTATAAAGCTCTGCTACATCCTTATACTGCATAATGCATGCTTCACGGTCAAAGTAAGTACCCGGTGTATCCCAAAGCAGAGGAATGCAATCATTCTTTGCTGCAATTTCCATCGTATCCTTAAGCCATGCTGTGACACCATCCTGTAATGGGTTACAAACACCAAACTCACCAACGATGACACCATATCCCTGATCTGTAAACCTCTTTAACTTAGCAAACTGGGTTTCTGTATGCTTTTTATCCTTATCTGTATAAGTTGCTCCGCTCATACCGTCGCCACAGAACTCCCATGGCTCATAGTAATGTACGGAAACACTCAGCTTTGTATTGCCATTTCCTTCGATTGTATCTGTAGGCATCACAAACTTGCTGTTTACGGTATTATCAATACTTGTACCGATTCCGGCAATCAAAAGATGACGATACTCATTGTTTCCGCCGGACTTTCTAACAATATTTACAAAAGTCTGATTAATCTTGTTTGCAGTTTCATAGCACTGATCCAATGTCAGTGTTCCTGTCGGATAGTTGCTGTCATAAACCTCTGTTTCAGGGTTTACTGCTGTGTTCAGACCTAAGTTTGAATCATTCATATGATTTGTCAATTCTTCATTAGCAGATTCAAAGATCAAATGATCGGAATAGTTTTTAAAACGTTCTGAAATCTGTGTCCAGATTGCTTCATATTTTTTCCATGCTCTGGCGCGAAGGGACTCATCACTAGCACCAAACATGCCCCACCAGCCGTAATCATAGTGATCATTGATAATAACATACATACCATTATTTAAGGCATAGTTTACAATCTCTTCTACTCGTCCAAGCATCTTATCATTGATCGTGTAGCTGCCATCTTTGGAAATCATGCTTGACCACGCAACCGGAATACGGATTGTGTTAAAGCCGTAACTGTGTACACTATCAATGTACTTCTGTGTCGTGATTGGTGCACTCCATGCCTGCTCAAAATCAGTTGCTTCCTTGAAGTTGTCAATCTCGCCACTTGCCTTAGTAGCCTCCATTGTGTTACCAAGATTAATACCGGTACCCATCTCATTTTTGATCAGATACTGTGTGGATAAATCTTTTCGCATTGTACCATTATCTTTTACTTTCATGCTATCGGAGGTTCCACCAACGATAGAAACAATCTTTTCATCTCCGATGTTACTTGTGTCATTCCACTTTACCGTAAACTTTTTAGCCGCTGCTGCATTTACTTTTACCGTGGTTTTGATTGTTTTAGTCTGATATGCTTTCTTGCCGGCTGCTTTATACTGAACCTTGCATGAAACCACAGTCGTTCCGGCTTTCATACCGGTTACAACACCCTTTGTAGAGACCTTTGCAATCTTCGTACTCTTAGAAGACCATGTAAGCTTTTTTACTTTGCTGATATTCTTTTTGGAAATCTGTCCTTTTAAAGACAATGTTTTCTTTTCCGTTACAGAATATGATGTCTTCTTAAACTTTAATGTAACCTTCTTAGCAGCTGCCTGCGCATGATGTACGTCTGGATTTCCTGCCGTAACACCTGTAACAGTCATAGCTGCAACCAACGCCATAGCTAACAGCTTTTTTACATGTGCTTTTCTCATACTACTGTTTCTCCTTCCACTTCGATATCATTCAGCAAAATAGCCACTCACAACATCGAAACTTTTTATATTTTTTCTTCTACCTTAAACCAATATACACAGAATGTTCACATATTCCATGCCTACTTATGATACCATATAGCACCAACTGTTTCACACCACACTATTTCGTACTTTTTTACCGCAACTTTTCGATATTCCATAGTAGAATGTATCAGATCAGACTGTTCCCTCACATAATTCCCAACATCCTATCCAAAAAATGTCCTATACAACCCAAAAAGCGCACCCAGAACCTGCAACAGTTCCATGTACGCTTTTTGAATACGCTATATTACATTGTTATATTCTTAATACTAGAATGTAAATCTGCCCTCAAAATACTTGTCAAGTTCATCAATCTTAATACGTTCCTGCTCCATCGAATCACGATCACGGACAGTTACTGCCTGATCCTCAAGGGAATCAAAGTCAAATGTGATACAGTATGGTGTACCGATCTCATCCTGGCGACGATAACGCTTACCGATATTTCCACGGTCATCAAATTCACAATTATATTTCTTGCAAAGATTTGTGTAAATCTCTGTAGCCGGCTCAGAAAGCTTCTTAGAGAGTGGAAGTACAGCGATCTTAACCGGTGCGATTGCCGGATGGAAGTGCATAACGGTACGCACATCTCCCTCGCCAATCTCTTCCTCATCATACGCACCGCATAAGAATGCCAGTGTTACACGATCTGCTCCGAGTGATGGCTCGATAACGTACGGAATGTACTTTTCGTTCTTGGTATCATCAAAATAGCTCAAATCTACCTTAGATACTTCCTGATGCTGTGTCAGGTCATAATCGGTACGATCTGCGATACCCCAGAGCTCGCCCCAGCCAAATGGGAAGAGATATTCGATATCTGTTGTTGCTTTACTATAGAAAGAAAGCTCTTCTTTCTCATGATCACGGACACGCATCTCATCTTCCTTGATGCCAAGAGATTTCAACCAGTCGATGCAGAACTGTTTCCAGTATGCAAACCACTCTAAATCGGTATCCGGCTCACAGAAGAATTCCAATTCCATCTGTTCAAACTCGCGGATACGGAAGATAAAGTTACCCGGTGTGATCTCATTACGGAATGACTTACCGATCTGACCAATTCCAAATGGAATCTTCTTGCGGGAAGTACGTGCTACATTTTTAAAGTTTACGAAGATACCCTGTGCTGTCTCCGGACGAAGATATACGGTGTTCTTCGCATCTTCCGTAACACCCTGGAATGTCTTAAACATCAGGTTAAACTGAC
Source organism: uncultured Lachnospiraceae bacterium (assembly GCA_934317005.1). GTDB lineage: Bacteria > Bacillota > Clostridia > Lachnospirales > Lachnospiraceae > Butyribacter. The sequence goes on along the minus strand of CAKREB010000001.1, from coordinate 321,890 downwards.
GGATATCGGTAAAGTTGTGCTTGCCGCAGCTAGGGCATGCGATCTCATGCTCCTTGATATAATTTTCCATCTCTTCATGAGACCATGCATCTACGCTTCCCTCAATCTTGATACCATTCTCTTCCATGTAGTCTTCAATCACTTTATCTGCGCGGAAACGCTCATGACAATCCTTACAATCCATGAGAGGATCTGAGAAACTGCCGAGATGTCCGGAAGCCACCCATGTCTGTGGGTTCATCAGAATTGCACTGTCAATTCCGACATTATATGGATTCTCACGGATGAACTTCTGCCACCATGCAGCTTTGATATTGTTCTTTAACTCTACACCAAGATTTCCATAATCCCAAGAGTTTGCAAGTCCACCATAAATTTCTGAACCCGGATATACAAATCCTCTTGCCTTTGCAAGAGCAACGATTTTTTCCATTGTTTTTTCCATTTTGTAACCATGCCTTTCCGTAACCCAGACATCCCGATGCCATATCCTGTCATCTATTCACAGCCTGCACCAGATGCCGGTACCATTTCTATCCTTATCATTGATATGATCAGAGCAGCAGTCATCTATGCTGACGCTTTGATCTTTCTCGGCACAAATGCTATACATCTTGCCTACATACTTTTAAAAATATACCATTATCTAATTCATAATGCAAGTTTAACTACTCTAAAAATGCCAGGGAACGAAATGTATGTGGCAGATACCGTCCCAGATAGCCACGCATAAAATGTTCCAGTTCCTTCAAAACAGGTTCTGTCACCACAAAAGAATATAAACGCTCTAACGGTGCGGATAATATGTACTGCAGCGAGTAGAGTGCATCCTGACTCAGTTCAAACGGATAGGCTTTCTGTAGTTCCTGTTCCTTTGCTGCGCATTCCGGACACACTAATCCACCTGCTGCAAAATATACCGACCGGGTATTGGCATTATGACAGCCTAGACATTCAAAAAGCTCCAAGCCCTGTCCCTCGATCATCATGATCCTCATTTCATATACAATACGGATCAGCCGGAAGGGCATCTTTTTGTGAGCCATTGCAAGAAGCGTCATATACAACAGCAGAAGTTCCTGCGATGCCTCCATATTTTCCCGTGTAAAGTATTGGGCAACCTCTGCGAAATACGATGCATAGCAGGTCATATCGTAATCCTGCGCAATGTCCCCAAAAAATTTCTGGATCACACCAGATTTCAGATTATATGAATTTCTTCCCTCGTACAACATAAACTGTCCGAACGTAAACGGGATCGTACATGCAGAAAGGGCGCTGTTTACCTTTCTTGCGCCCTGTGCAAATGCCGATATTCTTCCCCGCTCCCGCGTCAAAAGTTCGATCCGTCTATCGTACTCTTTCATCGGTGATGCGGTAATGACCATTCCGGTCAATGTCACTGTTTCTCTCATACTGCTTACTTTCCTCGGTAGAAGCATCTGCCGTCTGCCTCTCGCTACAATACTTTAGATAGTCTGTCACTTTTCCTGTTGCCGCAAACTGATTCCAGCGTTCTTCTTTGTCCATTCTCTCTGCCATGCCTTTCTACGAAAATGCAAACTTCTTCGCGATCACTTTCTGCTCCTGAAACATAGTTCTATGCGCCTGCCGCATACGGTTTCTACTTGGGGTAAAAGTAACCTTTCGTGCTCTGTGCTATGAATGTTGTACTGTACAACCAATATCAAATCTTTGCCAGATTTGTTGTATTAGTAGCATGGCTAAAGATCACATATCATATACGTAACAATTTTTGGTACAAAAAAGTGTTTTTTACTGATCGTAATCCGTCTTACGGTATCCGAAGTTTTTGATCAGGAAATCACTGTCTCTCCAGTCCTTTTTCACTTTAACCCAAAGCTTCAGATTTACTTTACAATCTAAAAGATTTTCAATATCATGCCGTGCCTGGCTGCCAATCTTTTTCAACATCGCCCCCTGTTTGCCGATAATAATCCCTTTGTGGGAATCTCTCTCACAAACAATCGTGGCATCAATATCAATCAGATTTCCCGTTTTCCGTTCCTTCATCTGGTCGATTGCTACAGCGATGCCATGCGGAATCTCATCACTGAGATTACGCAGTGCCTTCTCGCGGATCAGTTCTGATACAATCTGGCGTTCCGGCTGATCGGTGATGGTGTCTTCGTCATAATAGCAAGGTCCCTCTTCGAGATATGCAAACATGACACGGATCAGTTCGTCTGTATTTTCCCCTTTCAGCGCAGAAACCGGAATAATCTCCTTGAATGGCACAATATCCTTATACGCATCAATAAATGTAAGGATTTCTGCCTTGCTGACAGTGTCAATCTTATTGATGACCAGAATAACCGGTGTGTCTGTCTGGCGAAGCTGTTCTGCGATATGACGTTCTCCTGCACCGATAAAGGTACTTGGTTCGACCAGCCACAGAATCAGGTCAACCTCTTTTAGCGTGCGTTCTGCCACTGTGACCATATATTCTCCCAGTTTATTTTTCGCCTTATGGATACCGGGTGTGTCCAGAAAGATAATCTGCCCTTCTTCACTGGTATAAACTGTCTGAATACGGTTTCTGGTTGTCTGCGGTTTATTCGATGTGATTGCTATCTTCTGACCGATCAGATGATTCATCAGCGTCGATTTTCCTACATTGGGACGTCCGATCAAGGTCACAAAACCCGATTTAAATTTTTTCATGAAGTATTTCCCCTTTCTAGGACAAAGAATGGATTTCTGAAAAGATTTCCTTTTCTTTCGCAATCTTCTGTTCATTTCCGATCACACAGATATTGTTGCTCTCGGCAACTGCTTTCATAATCACTGCCAGACTGCGGATATCCTCCAAAGAGCACTGCAATACCTGATCACGCTCTTTCTGCAGCTCTTCCAGCTTCAGACCGGTAAAGTATGCTGTCATCGAACGACGGCCCTTCATATTCGGAGTCAGTGGTGTATCCATGCCACTGATCGTTCCGATGATCGTCTTTGTAATCTCACGTTCTTCGGCATCATAGGATGCAAGATAATTCGCTGCGCCCTTATAAACATCCAACGTAGCGGACAGATTTGGATCACGGTAAGAGGTAAAGAAGCCTTCCTTTTCCCTGTTAAACTGGCAGGCAACACCATAGGCACCACCCTTTACACGAACCTCATTCCACAAATAGTCATAGTTCAACAAATGTCTTGCCACACGAATTGCTCCGGCATTGTACGGAATATCTGCAAAGCTTCCACCAACTGCTACATACTGGATTTCTGCCGGTGTTGTAAATGCCTCCTGCACACTAACCGGTTCCGGCACAAATTCCTGCAATCCCTTACAGCCTGTATCTGTCTGTGCTTCTGCCTCAAACGCAGCAAGCTTCTCTAAAAATGTCGGCAGTTCCTTTTCCAATGCCGCATAGTCTTTTTCATTTCCTGTGATGGAGATCATCATGCCGCTCTTTTGGAATATATTTGCCAAAAGCACTTTGCAGCCATCGACAAGCTTCTGCTTTTCCTCATCAAAATGCTCATCGAGCTGTGCAAGATACGCATAATAGCCGATTCCCACGCTTCGGTCATTCAGCCATGCGCTCTTCGAAAAGCATGCTGTTGCTCTGCCTGCTGCCGCCTGATGGCCGGAAGAAAGCAGTCTCACCTTCAAGCGGGAACGTCCCTCTGCCACAACCTCACGCAGATGCTTCTCATCATCAAACAACGTTTCAAACATCATCTCTGCCATCAAATCTAAGGCTGCCTTTAACTGGCTGCGCAGTACCTTTGTCTTCACTTCGAATTTAAGCTGGTAAACATCACTCTCCTGATTCTGGCAGTAGATATCTACATCTGAAGCGATCCCTCCGGTATAAAAGTTTGTCTCTGTATCAAATTCTGTATACGTATGCTTCTTTGTATTCATATATCCCAGCAAGGTTGATAAAAAGCTTGCCTGCGGAACATATTTCTCCAGCTTCTGCATATCAAAAAACAGGCGGAGATATACAATGTCATTTGTTTCAATATTATGGTGAATCGTCTTCACTCCTGCAATCTCACGCTCATCATTGTAAAATGGCTGCACCTTCTTACCAATGTCTTCTCGCTTTAACATCGGAATCTTTTCGAGGATTTCCTTCGGTGTCGGTGTTTCCTGATATTTCTTTAATGCTTTTGTATCTGCAACAAGCTGTTCTACCTCTTCCTCAGAAAGACTTTCTTTATATGCTTTTAACTTCTGCGCCGTTTCCTCCTCTGACTTTGCAGCAAGTCCCGGTTCCGGTGCCATTTCGATCAGAACGGCATGCGGATTATCCAGAAGATACTTCTGGATCAGCTTCTCATAATAATCTGTCTTTAACTGCTCACGCAAAAAGGTATAGTATTTATCATAGCAAAGAGAAGCATATGGCTGTTCATCATCATAGAGCCATGTTTTGAACGTACGGATGGAATATAATAACCCCTTCGGGAAAGAGCCAAAATCTGCTTCTCTTTCTCTAAATTCCGTTCCATTGATTGCAGCTTCTAAAGCCTTGCGGTCAATTCCCTCTGCAACTAATTTTTTCAATGTTTCCCGGATAATCTGATAGAACTTCTCTTTTTGTCCCGGCTTTGCATTCTTTGTCGTAATGGCAAAGTAACTCTGGCGCAGAATATCGCAGAAATCTACATCAATATCCGAACCGATTCCGGCATCTAAAAGTGCCTGCTTTAATGGTGCGCCCGGCATCTCGACTAATACATACGACAACAGCTCAAATGCACGGCAAACCTCCTGGTCTAACGTAACATCCATCGCTGCCGCATAGGCATAATATGTCTTTTCGGTGCAGTCAGCATCTTTTGCAACCGCATATGTCTTTGTCAGATCCTTCATCTGATCAAACGGCTTCTGTAAAGGAATCACCGAATCCAGCTCAATTGCCGGAAATGCACTCAGATAATTTTTGTCCATAAATACCAGACGTTCTTCAATGTCCATATTTCCGTACAGGCAGATATAACTGTTGACCGGATGATAATATCTTCTATGAAAATCCAGATAATCCTCATATGTCAGATCCGGAATGCATTTCGGATCACCGCCTGACTCCTGTCCATAGGTATTGTCAGGAAAAAGACTGTTCATCACATAACGTTCCAGTACACTCTCCTCAGAAGAGTACGCACCCTTCATCTCATTGTAAACGACACCATTATAGGTAATCTCTCCATCCTTGCTGTCAAGCTCATAGTGCCAGCCTTCCTGCTTGAAGATTTCCTGATATTTGTAAATGTTTGGATAAAATACGGCATCCATATAGACATGCATCAGATTTTCAAAATCCTTATCATTGCAGCTTGCCACCGGATACATCGTCTTATCCGGATAGGTTGTTGCATTCAGATACGTATTCAAAGAGCCCTTTACCAACTCAACAAATGGATCCTTTGCCGGGAAATTTTTTGATCCGCAAAGCACTGTATGTTCAATAATGTGCGGTACACCGGTTGCGTCCTTTGGCGGTGTGCGGAATCCGATATTAAACACTTTATTTTCATCATCATTGCTAAAGATCAGCACTCTTGCATGGCTTAATTTATGACGCAGCGTTAAAATAAAGCTGTTGACTTCTTCTACCCATTCTCCATTTACCAATTCATATGTCTCAGGAATCTTCACCTGAGAAAGCTCCTTAATACTTGATGCCATTCTCTAATTATCCTTTCTTTTTGTAATCTTTTTATATTTTTCATAGGCTTCCTGCCACTGCTCCATGTCCTTTGGAAGATATTCCTTCGAGCCAAAGGATGCTGACAGGATCTCACATTTTTCTTCTGCTGTCTGGTATGCTCCCAGTGCCTTTAACTGCGACATTACATTTCCTACGGCTGTCGCTTCACTTGCTCCTGTGACAACCGGGATTCCCAGTGCATTGGCGGTAAACTGATCCAAAAGCTCATTCTGTGTGCCTCCGCCAACCATGTACAGCTTCTCCTCCCAGGTAATATATGGTCGTAACGATTCATATACCTGACGATATTTTAAAGCAAGACTCTCCAAAACGCAACGTACTAATGCCCCATCCGTCTGCGGAACCGGCTGTCCGGTCTGTCTACAGTATTCCCGAATCTTCTCCGTATAGTCGCCCGGCTGCATAAAATCATCTGGACAGATAAAGCTCTGCAACGGCTTTTCCTTCGCTGCCAGCTCTGTCATTTCTGCAAAGCTATAGCTTTTCCCCTGCGCTGCAAAATTCCTACGAAGCTCTTGATTGAGCCACAGACCAATGATATTTACCGTTGGACGGTATCCTCCGTCTGCCGTTCCTTCATTGGAGATCTTGTCTCGGATAATCTTATCTCCCTCTAACATCTTCTTCGAAGAAATCCCCATCAAAGACCAGGTTCCACTAGACAAAAAAGTAAACTCTTCTGCCTTTGCCGGCACCGCCGCTACGGCACATGCGGTATCATGCCCCGGTGCAGAAATAATATGCAGTTTCTTCTGACCGACTTCGTCTGCCACATCACGACGCAGCACACCAAGATCTCTCCCCGGCAGATCCACATCCGTAAACAAACCATCCGGCAGACCTAACTTTTCAATCAGTGGTTTTGCCCAACACTTGTGTTTCATATCATAGAGCTGCGTCGTAGAAGCAATCGAATATTCTGTGTGCTTTTCTCCCGAAAAAAGATATTCGATCAGATTTGGCATCAGAAGCATCTTGTCTGCTCCATTCAGAATGGACGGCATATTCTTTTGCATATAATACAGCTTATATAGCGTATTATACGCCAAACTGGCGATTCCTGTCTGCTCAAACGCATAATTTTCCCCACCAATTTTTGACAAAACCTCCAACCGGTTGACGTCATCAAGTCCTGCGTCCCGATAGCTGCCCGGCAATCCCAGAAGATTTCCTTCCCGGTCGATAAAGCCACAGTCCACCCCCCAGGTATCAAAACCGACACTACTTAGTTCTTCTTTGCACAAAGTCATGCCACGCTTCATTTCATCCATCAGCGAAATGATGTTCCAGTAGGCATGACCATTTAAAATACTAAAATTATGTGGAAAACGATGTACCTCCGCAAGTGTAATCTTTTTCCCATCAAAACGTGCAAGCATCCCACGTCCGCTGCTTGCACCCAAATCAAACGCTAAAACATTTTCTGTCTTCATCTGCACACTCCTCATGATACTTGTTCTGATAACGTTATCCTTCTGCCTTCTCTAGCGCAAAGTCATGCAAAAATCGCATAAACTGTGTTCCGGGCAACGGTTTGGAAAAATAATATCCCTGCAGGAAATCGCCTCCCAGATGCTTAATAATATCAATATGCTCCTGTGTCTCGATTCCCTCCGCAATAATCTTCTTTCCCTCTGCCTTGATCATCGGCATCAGGTCATTCAAAAACTGATTTTTTCCCTCGGCAAACGACCATACAAGACTTTTATCAATCTTCACGTAGTCGACCGGAAGCTCTAAAATATTAGACAATGTAGAAAAGCCGGTACCAAAATCATCCAACGCAACCTTTGCTCCGGTCTTTTTCAGATTTTTCAATGTCCTTCCAACGGCATCCGCATCCGTAAACTCACTTTCTGTAATCTCCAGATGCATCCTCCACATCGGAATATGATACTTCGCTGCGATTTCTACCAGCGAATCCGTCAATCCCTCATAACGGCACTGCACCGGTGACAGATTAATATTAATATCCTCAATTCCCCGTTCAAAAATATGATTCTGACTGGCAAAGATACATGCCTTTCGAAATATCTGCTCCCCTAACTTAATAATGGTATGATTTTCTTCTGCCACATGAATAAAATATTCCGGATTGATATAGTTTTTATTTTCATCCTTTAATCGGGACAGTACCTCCAAAGAAGTGATCCGCTCCTTTTCAAAAGAATAGATCGGCTGAAAATAAATCTCAATACTGTTGTCCATGATTGCCTCTTCTACCAGATGCGCAACCTTTTTACGTTTCTCTGCCTCTTCCACTGTGTCATGGCGAAGCTGTACCAGTTCACCGGCACGATGGTGCCCCGCATGGTCAGACCGTGCATAATGTAATCTTTGGATCAACTCCTCATAAACTTCACAATCCTGCGGATAGTTAAGATAATAATAGCTGTATTCATGGTAAACCGTTTCTCCATTGATATCCCATTTCGGCAAAATCTTTTTTTGCATCTTCTGATGCAGCTCTTTTACATCGATATTGTTTTTCAACAGTACAGCAAAGGTCGATGCCCCAATATGATAAATGGAATTTTCTGTGCACTCCTCTTTCAGCACATCACGTATCCTGCACTGAACCTCTTTCAGAGCCCCTTCCCCATAAATCTGTACCATAGAATTAAAGTTCCTCACACGCACTAAAAAACATGTTGTATTTAACTGATAATCCATCCGCTCCCTTAAAACTGCGAAAAATCCAGTCCGATTAAATACTCCCACAGCATTGTCAATATAAAAATCCGGACTCTGCAGAGACAGATAAAAGGTATAGATTGTAAAAAGAAGCATCATACTAACCATTTCCATACACGGATACCCCAATGTCTGCACAGCGATTCCAATCATAAACACCACTGCCAAAAGTGCACACAATACTCTCCGTTGAAAGGAATACTGTCTACACTTTGTCCAGATCAGATAGATATCATAAAGCAGATACATCCCCAGCCATACAGCAAGCAGCATAAAAAGCGGCTTCATCTGCATTTCACCCGTTTTTTTCATTTCAAAAAACCAACCTGTCCATGGCGTTGACAAAATAAAAACGGTTGCCACCACGAAAATTACATTTTCATAACGTTTTCCTGCCGACTTGTAATACAACCCATGTATCACTGCAAGAACATAACAATGATAACAGATACAGCAGCCAAGCTGTAAATACAATGCAATCGCTGTAACAACTGCGTACATTAGCTGTGACGGATGACTCTGTCTCGCATAGGCCTGTATGGCAATCATAAAGGATGCCGCCATCAGCATGGCAATCAATGTTCGGAATGCCTTGGTTCTTCTTGTTGGAAGCATTCTTTTAACCAAATCCGAAATAAAGAAAAGTGCAAAAAAGGCACCCACTGCTAATTCGTACCATACAAGTTTCATGCGTTTACATATCTCCCTTCCTGTTTTTCTTCCTGTTCTGATGTTCTCTTCATCAGACTGGCAATCTGCTGTGCAGTCTGACGTGTAACCGCCATTCCCTGAACTGCATAAATTGGCATTCCATGTAAAACATCAACCTGTGCGAGGTTATCCACTCCATCCAGATAAATCTTCCAATTTTTATTATTTAACATTCGTATCAAATACGTTAGCTGATGACTATTTCCCTCACAAAAGGTGAGTACCATATAATTGTTGACTTTGACACAATCAAACGGCATATTCAATACATCTTTCAGATTACATACGGTAACACCAAACTGATCTAAGAGTAACCGGATTCCGTTTTCCTTAAATACTGCCAGACCTCTTAACAGCCCTTCATAATTTACGGTTAGGTCAAATGTAACCTCAATGCAGATTCTATCACGTGCAATTCCGTAATTTTTTAAAATTGTTATGTATTTTTGTGCCAATACTTCATTCGCAATCTGTCCCGAGGTCAGATTAATATGCACTTTCCCCCGCGACTTTTGCAGCTTATCCTGTCGAAGGATTTCCTCACAGGCAAGCTCCATCATAATATAGCCAACTTCTCTCAGACAACCGGTGTCGGTTGCAATTTTCCAAATACGCTCTTGCGATATCATCTCATCCACATCTGTATGTTTGCAAAGGATCAACTCCTCTGCAGTTTCCCTTTCATCCAGCGCCTGGATTACCCCATGGTTCAGATCAAAGGAACGTTGTGCAATACATTGACTAACCCGTTGCATCTCATCCAAATCCTCTTGAATCTTCTTTTGGTTCTCCCCACCATAATGCAATAAATCGCCACGCTCTGTCTGATTCATTGCAAGCTTTCGCATACTGGAAATAATCCGATTGAAATTCGTCTGATCATAAACCGCATCAAAAAAGTTAACGGTGTAAAACCCACAAACCAATACAACATTTTTATCATGGATTCTGAAATAGGATGGAATCTTTTCCATTAACTGTGTATGCATCCGCTCTGCTTCCAGCACATTCTGTACAAGAATCATATACTCAAAGCTGTGAATCTGATATACATTATGTCTTCCACAAGTGCTTTTCAGAATCCATCCCAGTCGCTGCAACAGCCCACGGATCTCTGTCTCATCACAAAAATTGGTGATACTTTCAATATTGTTAATGCAGATTCCAAGGCAGCTAAAATCTTCATTATACTTTGCCTTTTCCGTTAAGACCTTTTGAAATCCACTCCGATTAAAGCATTGGCTTGTCAGAGACAGATACTGATCCTGATTGTGTAACAAAATATAATAAAAAATAAGCACTTCTGCCAGGGTAAGATACGAGGTTAGATTCCTTGCCCGTATCACATTCTGCATCAAAATATCAAAGACAAGTACACCATGTGCTGCAATCATCATCCGATATTCCCGCCGCAACAACATTTTTTTCTGTCGAATCAACTGTATTCCACCCATTCCAAGAAACAGAAACAGCATAGCCACCTGTACGAAATGCAGCTCCGGAACATACACATGTTCCTTCACATGATATAATCTCTCATTCCCCTGAACCGGTCCTACCGTCAACAACACACTTGCCCCAATCAGAACTCCCATACATATACGAAACCAAACTGTTCGTACCAGTCTTACCTTTCCTACCATTGCAAAATCATAGAGGCATAGGAAGAAAAAAAACCATAACGTACATATACTCATACCCAGTCTGGACAGACGCTCTACAAACTCCTTATCCCAAGACCAGTATCGAATCGCACATCCCAACAACACATCTACAATGACTGCTATCAGCAATGCCATTAACATCGCAATATAGACACGATTCTTTTTTAGTGGCAGCCAGTTTTTATAATAGAAAAATACAAATGTAATTCCTAGCATAACCGCTGTTACGATCCCAAAAACAATATAAATTTCCATATCCTTCTCCAAGTTTGATAACACACTTTCTGTATTTGATTTCCACACTAGTACATCGAAAAATAAGTTTCTGGCTATATGACGCAGAATGAATTTTCATCTGCAAGGCGGAGGAATGAGGCGTAGCGGTGGCTACGTCGATTGACGACAACGCCGCAGATGGAAAATCAGGCAAGTCATATGGCTGGTTACTTATTATTCGATGTACTAGTCTCTGCCATAGATGTGATAACAATTTTTCCCCCCATTTTTAGAACGGTATAATGCCTGATCTGCCATCTGATACAATGTTTTAAAGTCCTGTGCAAAATCCGGTGCAACTGCAATCCCCACACTGCTTGAAATCCCAACAGATATCGCACCATTAACATATGTTCTGCGGTTTGCTTCACAAATCTTATCCGCTTTCTTTTTGATATAACTAATCAGACTTTCCTTATCAAACGCATCATACTTTGCACATACCGCAAATTCATCTCCTCCGAGACGCCCTACATATGCGTTATTTGGGAAAATAGCCGACAAGCAGTTTGCCGTATCTACAATGGCAGTATCCCCATAAATATGTCCCAGCTTATCATTGACATTCTTGAAATTATCCAAGTCAACCATAAAAAAGATGTAATGACAATTTCCATCCTTTTCCGGTTCTGCTAATACTTTGACAACCTTCCCCTCCATCGTCTTTTTATTCAAAACGCCTGTCAACATATCATTTTCTGCACGTTGTACAAGATCCTTTTCCTCCGCAATCTGCTGATCTGCATTTTCTACTTTTCCAACAAATTTTGCATTAATTCCAATCTTAGGATCCTTCACTATCATTCCTGAAACACGATACCATCCATAACTATCCTCTCCATTCTTGATACGCACTTCAGCCGAAAAGATGTTATCTTCTATACTGTCATAAAATTGATGGATACGACCGCGAAGTGACCGGTCATCCTTATGCACAAAGTCATAGATATCGTATACTTCCTCCCCCATCAACACATGTGGTTCTACATTAAACATGGTTTGAACATCCCCAAAAAATTCAAGACGTTTTGGTGAAAATTGAAATTCAAAAATAACAGAACGTTCCTGCTCACGAATAATCTCATAGCGTTCAATTTCCTCTCGATATAGCACATTCTTATACGTTGCATAGACAAACAACCCAATCAGAACCACCCATAGTGTTCCTGTTAAGAACAGCAGAAAGATGGTATACTGCGACAGCATAACCGTATCATTATAGAATGCACTGACACCTTCTGCATAACCAACATACCAATTACTGAACGTGCTCGGAAAGAGAGCCGTGATATAATCATCTCCACCATAGTTATATCGAAAAGAAACGCTCTCCCCCTTCTTAAAACGCCTCTCAATCTCCGTGGTAGTATATTCCTTTCCCGCTATCTTGCTGTCATCAAGATAGGTAAAATAACTGTTTGCCTTGCCACCTATTATCTGGTTAAATTTCTTACCACTTGTAAGATAATTTCCTTTGGTATTGACTAAAAAAGCACATCCTGTCCGGGAATCTCCCCATGTTTCCATCATCTTACTGATTGTGTTCACCGGAACAGTTCCCATAACAACGCCTGACACGCTCGAATCATAAAAAATCGGCACACAAAAAACAAGAACATTTTTGCTTGCCCGGTCGCGGATCAATTCATTATAAACCACTGGTTCCTGATCATAGATTAAGCATTCCAACAGCTCCTCCTGCGAAAGATTCAGATTGATCTCGTCTCCATATTCTCTCTTTCCCTCCTGATTCAAAACAGATATGGAATAAAAGATGCTCCGGTAATTATCAATGCTCTGTCTGGTTTTCTCAGAATCCTGATATATATCTGTGCTGATTTCTTTTGCCAACTGCTGCAAATGTGAAACCTTTCCTTCCAATACACTGTCAAAATAGGCAGTAAAGATTTCTGCATCATTCTGCAAATTATCCGCTGCTATTTCTGTTGCACTTCCGCTTATGTCTCTGTGCACAAAAGCAATTGTTATCGCAGATAGTATCAAGATCCCCAGCATGACTACGCATCGCTTCTTGCACACATCATATTTTTTGCTCATACTCCTTCTCCACTCCTTTTTTCCGTACAAATATAACTAGATTCTAGTATACCATAAACTTCTCTTATTGACCATATCTGTATCGGTTTCCCCTTGAAAAAACGCTCTTTTTATCCATTTTTAGTTTGTTTTATCAGCGAAAACAGAAGATGCGTTATCCAACCTGTTTTAAATTTGTCAGATAACGCATTTTATTTCTTTCTCCGCATATAAACTGATTACGCCAAGCCGTCCACCATCTCCGAAACATACTTATAAAGCTCCGGTGCAGCCTTCTCGCCATACTGTGCAATAATCTTCACAATGGCACTTCCAATAATGGCTCCATCGGCGATTGCAGAATATTTATGCACCTGCTCTTTTGTATTGATACCAAAACCGATTGCTGTCGGTGTGTCAGTCACTTCACGGATTGTCTCCACAATTTCTCCGACGTCTGTTGTAATCTCACTGCGCGCTCCGGTTACACCCATAGAGGAAACGACATAGATAAATCCGGTTGCGTCCTTTACAACCATACGGATTCGTTCCTTCGATGTCGGTGCTACCATTGTAATAACATCTACGCCATACTTTGATGCGATTGGAACCAGTTCATTCCTCTCCTCGTATGGCAGATCCGGAATAATCACTCCGTCTATCCCACATTCCTGACAACGGCTGCAGAACTTGTCATAGCCATATTTATACAGTGTATTTAAATATGCCAGAAACACCAATGGAATCTGTGTCTTTTTGCGGATAGATGCCACTGTGTCAAACAATTTGTCTGTCGTGCATCCTGCTGACAAAGAACGGATATTCGCCTCCTGAATCACCGGACCGTCTGCGATCGGATCAGAAAACGGTACTCCAAGCTCGATCAAGGATGCACCGGCTCTTTCCATTTCCAGTACAAACTCTTCTGTCTTTTCCAGTGTAGGATCTCCTGCTGTCAGAAATCCGATAAATGCCTTTTTATTTTCAAATGCTTTTGCTATATTACTCATGTAAATCAATCCCCCTGTATCTTGCAATTGCTGCTACGTCCTTGTCTCCACGGCCGGATAATGTACAAATGATAATCTGGTCTTTTCGCATGGTTGGTGCCAGCTTCATTAGGTATGCCACTGCATGTGAACTTTCGATTGCAGCAATGATTCCTTCCTCTTTCGCAATATATTCAAATGCCTGAACAGCCTCTTCATCTGTGATCGGCACATATTCTGCCCTTCCAATATCTTTCAGATAAGCATGCTCCGGCCCGACTCCCGGATAATCTAAGCCTGCTGAGATCGAATATACCGGTGCGATCTGACCATATTCATCCTGACAGAAGTAGGACTTCATACCGTGGAAGATTCCCTCCGTTCCAACCGCCATCGTTGCCGCTGTCTTGTCCGTATCCACACCATGGCCTGCTGCCTCACATCCGATCAGACGTACATCCTTGTCATTGATAAATTCATAAAATGATCCCATCGCATTGCTGCCGCCACCGACACATGCCATCACAACATCCGGCAATCTGCCTTCTTTTTCTAAAATCTGCGCACGCGCTTCCTTGCTGATCACGCTTTGGAAATCACGCACGATCATAGGGAACGGATGCGGGCCCATTACAGAACCTAATACATAGAGTGTATCGTCCACTCTTGCCGTCCATTCTCTCATGCAGGCATTTACCGCATCCTTTAATGTCATCGTACCACTTTCCACTGCATGTACCTTTGCTCCAAGCAGCTCCATACGATATACGTTCAGTGCCTGACGGATGGTATCTTCCTTTCCCATATAGATTTCGCACTCCATACCAAGAAGTGCTGCTGCCGTCGCTGTTGCCACACCATGCTGGCCGGCACCTGTTTCTGCGATAACTCTCGTCTTGCCCATCTTCTTTGCAAGGAGAACCTGACCTAATACATTGTTGATCTTATGAGAACCCGTATGGTTTAAATCTTCTCTCTTAAAATAAATCTTTGCACCGCCAAGTGCCTTTGTCATCTTCTCTGCATAATATAGCAAAGATGGTCTTCCGGCATACTCACGGTTTAATGTATCAAGTTCTTTTACAAACTCCGGATCATTTTTATAATGCTCATACGCATCTTCCAACTTATGTATTTCGTTCATTAAGGTTTCCGGTATATACTGTCCACCATGTTGTCCATATCTTCCTTTACTCATTGTCTGCCTCCATTTCATTTTTATCCTGACTTATTCTATTCCGACAATTTTTCTACTTACCTGCCCCAATCAGCTCTCCGAGCGTTTCCGGTACATTTCCGGCGCGCATCAGCGTTTCCCCGACAAGAGCTGCATTGACATGATTCTGCGAAAGCTCTCTGATATCTTCCGGCGTACGGATACCACTTTCTGATACAAATAAGATTTCCTCCGGCACCAGCTTCCGCAGACGGATACTGTTTTTGATATCCACCGTAAAAGTCTTAAGATCACGATTGTTTACACCGATCACACGCGCTCCGGCACGGACTGCCTGTGCCACTTCCTCTTCATCGTGCGCTTCGACCAGTGCCGTCAGCCCTAAGCTGTCTGCAATCTGAATATAACGTCTTACCGTATCCTCTGAAAGCAGTGAACAGATCAGCAGCACCGCTGATGCTCCAAGCGTTTTTGCCTCATAGATCATATATTCATCTACCGTAAAATCCTTTCGCAGCAGAGGAAGTCCTACTTGTCTGCTAATCTCAGTAAGGTATCTGTCTGCCCCCTGAAAATAATACGGTTCTGTAAGCACTGAGATTGCGCGCGCCCCCGACTTTTCATATGTTTTTGCAATTTCAACATATGGAAAATCCGGTGCGATCAGTCCCTTCGAAGGGGATGCCTTTTTTACTTCACAGATAAAGGATACCCCATCCTGCGCCAACGCTTTTTCAAACGGGAATCCGGTATTGGCATCCATTGCGCATGCCTCTTTTTTTACCTGTTCAAAGGACTTTTTTTCTTTGCACTCTGCTACACGCTTCCGTGTCTTTTCTGCGATTTCTTCTAAAATGTTCATTACTTACCTCACGATTTCTTACTGATTTGTGGCAGCTACAAACTTCTCAAGCTGTTCCTTTGCCTTTCCGCTAAGTAACATCTCTTTTGCCTTTGCAATGCCTTCTTCCATTGTAATCGTTCCGTCTGCAATGTAAATAGCTGCACCGGCATTCATTAATACTGCATCGGATTTCGCTCCCTGCTCACCTGATAAGATATCTAATGCAATCTTTGCATTTTCTTCCGGATCACCACCAACCAAATCTGCTTTTTCGCAACGCTTGATACCAAACTGTTCCGGTGTGATCTCATATTCCTTAAAGCTACCATCCTTCACTTCACATACAAAGGTTGGCGCACTTAAAGAGATTTCATCCATACAGTCTGTTCCGTATACAACCATCGCACGTTTTACACCAAGGTTGTTAAGAACATGTGCCAGTGGTGTGACCAGACTTTTGTCAAATACCCCCAGAAGCATCTGGTTTGCTTTTGCAGGGTTAGAGATTGGACCTAAAATATTAAACATTGTACGGATTCCAATTTCTTTACGAACCGCTCCGACAAAGCGCATTGCCGGATGATATTTCTGTGCAAACAGGAAGCACAGATGATTATCACGCAGGCACTTCTCACTGACTGCAACATCGGCATCTAACTTTACACCAAGCTTTTCTAAGCAGTCTGCCGTACCACACTTACTGCTTGCCGCACGGTTTCCATGCTTTGCAACACGATATCCTGCTGCCGATGTAACGATTGCAGATAATGTCGAAATGTTAAATGTATTTGATTTATCTCCACCGGTTCCGACAATCTCCAATGCATCCTCTTCATTCTGAAATGGTGTGCAATGCTTTCCCATCACCCTTGCCGCTGATGTAATCTCATCTATCGTTTCTCCCTTGATCGCAAGTGCTGTTAAGAAAGATGCCTTCTGTGCATCTGTTGCCTCACCTGTCATAATTTCATTCATAACAGCTTCCATTACGTCATCTGTCAGATTCTCGCCCTTAACCAAACTGCTGATTGCCTCTTTAATCATATCCATTTCCTCCATCTTCCTTGTTCTTTGCAAAACCATCCTGCCTACCGTCTATATATGTTTCACTGTTCTAAAAATTTATGCTATTTGTTTAAAAAGTTTTCTACCATCTTTTTTCCCTGCGGTGTCATGATCGACTCCGGATGAAACTGCAGTCCATATATCTCATAATCCCGATGCTGTACTGCCATAATCTCTCCGTCCTCCGTAGTTGCTGTCACCTTCAGGCAATCCGGAATAGTGTCTTTGACAGCACTCAGCGAATGGTATCTTGCCACCTCTGCCGTCGGTTCCATCCCTTGAAAAATGGTACTGTCATTATCCAGTGTAACAACCGACATCTTTCCATGCATAAGCTGCTTTGCATAAGAAACCGTCGCACCAAACACTTCGCAGATTGCCTGATGTCCCAGACAAACGCCCAGAATCGGAATTTTTCCTTTAAAATACCGTATAGCATCTTCACACATTCCTGCGTCAGATGGTTTTCCGGGACCCGGAGAGATCAAAATGTGAGAAGGATTCATCTGCTCAATCTCCTGTACCGTATACTCATCATTACGGATTACTTTAATGTCCGGATCAATACTTCCTACTAACTGATACAGGTTATAAGAGAAACTATCATAATTATCTATCAAAAGTATCATTTACATCACCTCCTGACCATCCGTAACAGCATTCATAACTGCCTTTGCCTTGTTGATACACTCTCTATATTCATTTTCCGGAATACTGTCTGCAACAATTCCTGCACCGGAACGTACAAATACCTTTCCGTTTTTCTTATATGCTGTGCGGATAGCAATACAGGTGTCTAAGTTGCCGGTAAAGTCTACATATCCGATTGCACCACCATAAATTCCACGCTTATTATTTTCCAGTTCATTGATGATTTCCATCGCACGGATCTTTGGAGCGCCGGAAAGAGTTCCTGCCGGCAAAACGGCATCAACCGCATCCAGGCTGCATTTATCTTCCCGTATCTCGCCTTTAACTGTGGAACCAATATGCATTACATGAGAATATCTTAAGATTTCCATGTAATCTTCTACTTCTACTGAACCAAACTTACTAATCTTTCCGAGATCATTTCTTCCCAGATCCACTAACATATTGTGTTCGGAACGTTCCTTCTCATCTGCCAGAAGTTCCCGTTCCAGACGCTCATCCTCTTCCTTGTCTGCACCTCTTGGACGGGTTCCTGCAAGTGGGAACGTATGAAGCGTGCCATCCTCTAACTTCACAAGCGTTTCCGGCGAGGCACCCGCCACCTCCATATCATCACTACTAAAGTAGAACATATACGGGGATGGATTAATGGTGCGAAGCAGACGGTACGCATTGAGCAGACTGCCTTCATAATCCGCTTCCAGACGATTCGAAAGCACTACCTGAAAAATATCTCCCTCATAAATATAATGCTTCGCCTTTTCTACCATCTCACAATACTCTTTTTCTGAAAAAAGCGGTCTGAAATCTGATGTAATCTTTCCCGGAACAACATCAATCGGTGTTCCTTTGACGATCAGCTGAATGATACTGTCAATCTCGTCCATGCAACGCTTGTATTCTTCTTCCAGATGATCTGTCTTTGCATTGGCGATCACAAAAATCTTCTGATGATAGTTGTCAAAGGCAATAACCTTGTCAAAGAGCATCAGGTCAACGTCCTTAAATCCTTCCTGATCATCTGCATCCAGATTCAGTTTTGGTTCACTGTATTTGATGTAGTCATATGAAAAATATCCTACCAGACCTCCCGTAAAAGTAGGAAGCCCTTCTACCTTGGGGCTGGTGTATTCCTGTAAAATTTCTTTAATACATTCTCCGGGATGCTCTACCTCTTTTGTTTCTTCCTTGCCATTGCGGATTGTCATCTTTCCATTGGTACAGGTAATCTCCATCTTAGGATCATATCCCAAAAACGTATATCTTCCCCATTTTTCCTGATTTTCCACACTTTCTAACATATAGCAGTGATGACTCACCCCCTTGAGGATTCGAAGTACCTGCATCGGTGTACGGATGTCTGCCATAATCTCTTTGCTGATCGGTACTACATGATATCCTTTTGCCAGTTCCTTTGCTTCCTGTAATGTTATCATCCTCTATCTGCCTCCTATTTTCAGAACCTGCTTCGCTAAAACTCGTGTTTTCTACGATGTGCGCAATCCTCACGGAGCGTTTTTTACTTTATAGGAAACGAACCGTTTCCTGTAAAAACAAAAAAGTCCTTGACTAACACAATTCATGTATTAGTCAAGGACGGTTAATCAAAATATTATCCGCGGTGCCACCTTGCTTTGTGGTTTTCCACACTCTTAGCGAAATACTAACATATTTCCGACAACTAACGTATGCCTGCACGTCACGGAATACTCAGACTGCTTCAGCCCTTTGACCGTGCCCTCAATGGTCCATTTGATAAACTGCATCTCTACAGGTTTCCACCAATCCCTGCTCTCTGGAAGCGCATCTTTTATCGTTATCTCCACTTCAACGGTTTGCTATTCAGTTTTTCAACTGCCTTTAATTATACTCTCCAAACTGTATTTGTCAAGTAACTTTGCAGAATTATCCGGTAATTGTCTATCACATTTCCTCTTGCATCCACAAAATACCATGCAATTTAGAGGCATACAGACAAAATGAATTAGTCATCACTCTTACCATATGTCATATTCCACGCTCTGGTGTCAAGACACTCCTCGTAGGCATCTGCTGCCGCATCATACTCCTCTTCATTGTCAATATCATCTAACTCAAAGTCATCATTTCCAAGATCCTTTAACCGGAACACATAGTATTCCGTAACATTTTCAACATCTCCCGGAATCAGCGCGGCATAAAGCTGCTCCCCTACGGTGTAAATCTCATCAATATAAAAATCGCGGTCTGTTCCATCTTCGTCTGTCAGAGTAACCATCGTTTCTTCATAACCATATTCTTTATTCTTCGCCATAATATCTACCTCTTTACACTATTGTAATTCCTTCTTTAACTTATGATAGTCCTGCTTTGCTGCTATATTTCCATATTTCTTTGCCTTGCGAAACAGCTTCAGTGCATGCTCTTTTTTGCCTTCTTCTAACTTCTGCTTTCCCATTTTATAATAGCACGCTCCCGTCAGTTCCTTTGACCACGACAAAGCAGATGCCTCCTCGTAGTTAGCAATCGCCACACGGTATTCTCCCATCTGCTGATGCACATATCCCTTCGCAAACGGATAGAGCGGTGTGTTGATAAAAACAAGCACACAGACCGCGATCACCCCGATCACAGTAAATCTTCTCTTCCATACCGCACGGTTTTCCAAGCGCACAATCTGCTTTTTACATGCCTGAATGTGCTCTTTCGCCTCTTCTGCATAAGCTTCTTTCTTTTTTACACGTCGAAACTCTGTGATTGCATCAACATAGTCGCTCTTTGTTTTGGCTCTCTGCTCACGTGCTTTCGCTTCTTCAAATGTCTTTTTGCAACCCTCTTCTTCTGCCTTTTTTGCTTCTTCCCGACATGCTTCCATGCGCTCAGGAGCATCTTTATAGGCACCTATCTTTTCAAATTTTCTTGCGGCACTCTTTAGTGATGCCACCTTTCGTTCAAAACGTAGTACACAGGACACTGCATTTTGTAAAGCTACCGCAGTCTGATAAGTCTGTTCCTCTTTTGAAATCTTCTCTTCAAATAATTCTTCGTCCATCTACAGCCTCCATATTTTATCGCGAACGACAGTAACGCAAAGCAGACCGCTCTACTTCTGTTTTTTCATTCGATAACATACTTGTGTCACAGAGATACTATACCTACGTTTGATAAATATGTCAAATTTTTGTTAATTCCACAATGCGATCACAAAAGCTTTGGTGTATTCTTCTGTAGAATTTCGATCCAAAAGCAGGCGTCCCCCGTGCATTTTTACAATCTTGGAAGAAATGCTCAGTCCAAGTCCACTGCCACCCTTTGTGCTTCTGGACGCATCCCCCATCACAAACGGTTCAAAGATATGCTTTGCAATCTCATCCGGTATCTGCTTTCCCTTATCTCCAAACAAAATATAGACACGGGACAGCTCCTCATCCCAATGCAGGCGTATCAACACTTCCCCGCCCTTTTCCACATGACGCAGCTCATTGTTAAAAAGATTGGCTAACGCGCGTGCAAACTGCAGCTTATCAATCTGCCACCAGATGCAGCTCTCCGGAAGATCTATGACAAGTTCAATGTCCTTCCGCTCAAAATCTGCATAAAACAGTGCAATATTTTCTCTGACAAACTCGACAATATCTGTTTTTTCCCGGTGCAACGAAAAGCCTTCGCTATCAATCTTTACATACTCAAACAAAAGCGAGATCAGATCATCCATCCGCTGCGATTTGTTGCAGATGGCATTCAGGTACTGCTTTTTCCGCTGCTCTTCCGTCACCACATCGTCCCTAAGTGCCTGCGCATACCCGTTAATCGTCGTTATCGGTGTTTTTAGGTCATGCGCAATATCCGAAAGCATCAGGCTTCGGCGTCTGTCATAATCCTGCTGCTGTTTTTTCTCCTCCTCCCAGATCTGTTCCATCTGGCGGTGTGTGATCCGGCTAAAACATATCGCCCCTAAGATATAGGGTAACAATGCTATAATAACTAATACAAATAAAATCAGCATACACCCCAGATAATACAGATCAGTAGAGGACGTCACATTGCCCCGGAACATCTTTCCAAGCTCCTGTGATGCCGAACCGCTGAAATATGTATCTATAAAGTGATGTGCTGATTTCGCTATAAAATCCGGTACGATTGACAATACAGCTTCCACGGCAATCCAAAAAAACGTCATATACAGTGCACCGGAGCCGTAATGTACCTTGCCAAGCTTTGCAAAAAGCGGGCCTCCTACATGGTTTCGCAGATACGGAAATATTGCAACCGAATATACTAAATTAATGCACAACTCACCAAGTGCTATGACACAGATGATCTGCAAAAACTTCCGAACCAGAAACCCACGCATATCATTTTTTTCTTTCATTCACACTATTCTCCTTCAAAGCGGTATCCCAGTCCGCGAACCGTGCGGATATAGCAATTGCTGTCATCTGCTGAAAGCTTAGCGCGCAGCTTGCTGATGCACACCATAATATTATTATCTGCGATAAAATATGCCTCCTGCCAGCCATATTCATAAATCTGCTGTTTGGTGAAAATCTTGCCCGGATTGCTCATAAATAATTCCATCAGGCGATACTCTGTCGAGGATAACTCAATCACCTCGTCCCCCCGCCGCAAAATACAGCCATCCAGATCCAGTGTAAGATCCTTTACCTGAAGAATCCTTTTGGGAGTCTGGGAATCATTCGCCCCAAGCGAATAGAAACGGCGGATATTCGAGTTGATCCTTGCCACTGCTTCCAAAGGATTAAAAGGCTTAGCAATATAATCGTCTGCCCCAAGATCCAATCCTAATATCTTATCACTGTCCGCTGTCTTTGCTGACAAAATAATTACCGGCAGATTGCTGTTTTCCCGCAATTCCTTCAGAACATGAAATCCATCCTTATGTGGCATCATCACATCTAAAAGTAACATTGCAATATCACTGTTTTCTTTTAATATCTGCAATGCCTGCTCTCCGTCCTCCGCTTCCAGCACTTCGTAACCTTCTTTTTCCAGATACAGCCGAAGCAGATCTCTGATCTCTACCTCATCATCTGCGATTAAAATCCGATACTTCATCCCCAAAAACCTCCTTTAATAATGCCATCCTGCCCTGCTGTGATCCTCTTCCATTCCCTCATAATAAATATTGTGTGGAATCGCATCTCCTCCAAGCAGCTTGCGATACAACGCCACACCGGTCAGACGCATGTAAGGTGTTACAAAAAGAATCCCTAAAATTCCAAACGTCATCCCTGAAAGTAACAGCCAGCCTACAAAAGACAGATCCAGCAAAAACGTCTGCCACTTCTGCCCATACATCAACTGTCTGCTTGCCTCCAACGCCTCCCGTGGCTGCATATCCGGATGTTCTGCCAGAAGATACGGCACCATCTTATATTCATATGCTTTCACGATTCCCGGCACGATAAACACAAACAGCCACAAAAACGTATACAGATCCCGTAAAAACATAACACTTACAATATTTTTATAGCGATGCTCAAACGCATAAAATACTTCCTTAAACTGCGGCTTTGTGTCAAAACACCGGTTAAAGAAGCGAAAGCACCCAACCTGAAACGGATTTGTCAAAAAGGTGATCACCAAAACACCACCCATAGACGTAACCACAAACAGGAAGAAAGCTGCCATCGTACTGATACCCGAAATGATGTTTCCCTGTGTTCCCCATATGGAAAACGTCCCAATTGATATTCCACTAAAACCATTGCTCAGGCTGTCCGCCATACTACCTGCCTTATCCTGTATCAAATGATCGATCGCATTTGTCGGCATTTGATCATAATCGATTAAAATAGTCAAAAACATAGCAACCAGTACAATCTGCCAATAGTATTGACGCAAGACCAGTTTACTGCGTTCTTTCAGTTCTCTTCCTGACCACTGTGCTTTATTGATCATAATAATCCCCATTCCACTGCATATATTTCTTACGATAATCCCTCAACCTTTTTCATTGTATCATAGGATTCTTTCAAAGAAGCACAAACTATCTTAACATTTTCTTAATGCCCGGACGAATTGCACACAAGCTGCAAAACATCCGGGCATTCTCATAACCCAATCTGCTATAGTTCTTATCCTGACAGCATTCCTCTTTTAACGATAACGTCTGCTATAGGTTGCTCCTGTCAGTTCAAAATTAGGAACTACACGTCCCCACTTGATAATACACGTATTGCCATAATTACACTCACCGGCAATCACATAATCACTATGCTTTTCCACAATAATAATCGAATGTCCGCTGTAACGCACAACATCACCCATACGGCACTTGCTAAAGCCCGTGAAGTTCTTGATCTTGGCACTTCTGCCGTAAAGCAGATCACTCATCTTCCATGCGAAGCCATAACACTGATACCCCAGAATCCCATTTGGACAGTTATAATGATTGCATGTTCTTAAATCATTCAGACTTGCATGATGGCAAGGCTTACTTGTAATAGTGTTACTGTTATACTTTTTCTTGCCTACATGGTTCCAATAACGTCCGTTTGGGAACCTTTTCTGCAATTTTTTAAACTTTGCTGCAAGCTTCTGATCTGTCTTAGCGTAGATGATCTTTTCATTACCAAAAGAACCATACACCATGTTTCCCTTATATTTGATAAAGGCACGTACTTTAAAGTTATACTGTTTTTTCGTGGAAAGGTTGCTAAGGGTAGTACTTAAAGTAGTATTGCCATTGATTGTCTTTACCTTCTTATATGTGCTGCCTGATGCCTTTTTATAAATCTCATATCCGCTGACACTGCTTACCTTTTTCCACTTTAAAACAGCTTTCTTACCGGAACGGGTAGCTGAAGATAATGTTGTCTTTGGCAGATCTAAGAGATAACCGCCCTCTACATAGCCAAGCTCTGTCTCATTTCCATCCGTGTCATAAGAATATGCTACAACCGCATAATAAAAACGAATACCACGCTTAAAACCTTTATCAGTGAATGTATACTTTCCATCACCATTGCTCTTAACAGAACCAATTTTTGTATAGTCCTTTTCATAATCACTGGAACGATAAATATGAAAGCCCTCTATCTTACCATAACCGTACCATGACAGAGTCAATGAAGTAGCGGAATAGTTTTCATCCCAGAGATCCGAAACATAAGCATAGTCATCATCAAAATCAATATCGTCCCAAAGACTTTCTTTTTTATTGACGTTGCAGCGGATCAGACGATCCTTACCGGTATTCTCTGTCGAAGCTGTTTCCAGAGGCTTCTGTGTTCCACCCGCTTTTGCAATCTGCGCCGGTGCTGCTACTGTTATATTTTCTCCAAGCAAAAATGCAAGAAGCAGCACCACCAGGGCAAATCTCATTTTTCCTTTTTTCATAAAATCCTCATTTCTGCACACATTTTACGCATAACAAGTTTGTGTCAAGTGCGCACAGACACAAATCCCGCGTGTGAAAAATTATATTTTTCACACTATCCCTTTTCTTTCCAGACATTCGTGTAGCTTTCGATAATTTCATACATTTTCATCGTACCATATTTTTATGTATTAATCTATATCTCTCTTCTGAAAACAAAGTATCCCTAATATGGTAAATACAACCGCAACACCTGCCAGAATGGCAATATTTTTTCCCTGCCCTGCAACACTTCCTGTATAATTTATCGCCTCATATTGTACATTAAGAAGCCAGTATTTCGAAATCCATTCCTTTTCAAGCCACATACTCAAAAGACTTGTCATTGTGTTTCCACCAAGCAGAAGCATGACGTTCAACCCGATGGAAAGTCCGCCGGAACGTGTAATATGCGCAAGCAGCATGCAAATTGCCGAATAACTCCAGATTCCGGCAATCTGTCCTAACAGAAGAAGAAAAAACCTTCCAATCGAAATCGAGCCAAACTGCCATATCAAACCACAGACAACTCCCAAAACCGCTGAAACTGCTATTGTTATGACAGTCATTGCTGTAGACAGGGCAATATACTGTCCAAGTGCAATGCCAAGCTTAGACTCACCGCGGCTGACCACCTGACGCACCGTTCGGTTGGTATACTCTCCCGATACCATACCTCCAATAAAAATAGCTACAAACACCAGATAGAAGGTTCCCGTTCCAAAACCGGCATATTGTTCGATTCCACGAGTATCCTCTACAAGCTGCGCCATATCACCGCCTGCTAACTTACAGCCGATAAAAAATGCCAGTTCCAATCCACAGATTGCAAGCAGACAGATTGCTGTTACAAATGTCACTCTGCTCTTTCTTACTTTATAAAACTCACTCTTAATAATATGCTTCATCTCTACATGCCCCCCATTTTCTCCACAAAGTACATTTCCATATCCTGCCCCTCTACTGCCAGATAAGAAACATTTACACCGTTTTCTATCAATATCCGGTTAATCTGCGCCGGCTGTTCAAATTTGTCATAAATGCAGATAGACGAATCTTCTAATATCTGACATTGTTCCACATGACAATTCTGCGCCAGAATCTGCTTCGCTTTCTCTGCCTGATCTGTCATAATATGCAGATAATGCTTAGAGCGTTTTTCCAGTTCATCTGCACTCAACTCCTCAACCAGATTACCGGCATTGATAATTCCGTACTTTGTCGCAAGCTTACCAAGCTCGCCTAAAATATGTGAGGACATCAAAATGGTGACGCCTTTTTCCTGATTCAGATGCAAAAGAAGTTCTCTGATTTCCTTAATACCTGCAGGGTCTAAGCCATTGATCGGCTCATCTAACACCAGAAATTCCGGATCTCCCAGCAAAGCAATTGCAATGGACAAACGTTGCTTCATCCCCAATGAAAACTTCTTTGCCTTTTTCCTGCCTGTATCCGGCAAGCCCACTGTCTGCAACAGATTTTCTACATCTGTTGTCTTCTCGCACCCTTGCATCTTACTGTAATAGATAAGATTTTCTCTCGCTGTCATCCCCGGATAAAGTGCCGGCTGCTCGATCACGCAGCCAATCTTCTTTCTGCCTGCACTTAAATTGTCCGAGCCAAACAAAGTAAATGCTCCCTCTGATGGCGTTGTCAGACCACATATCATCTTCATTAAGGTTGTCTTTCCTGCTCCATTCTTGCCAATAAAACCATAGATATCGCCTTTTTCAACATGCATGTTGATATGATTGACAACATTTCTGCCACGATACGTTTTTGTTAGATTCTTTGTCGTTAATACTTCCATTTTCCCCTCCATTTTGTATTTTCATTACATAACTCCTATACTATAACAAAGAAACTTTCCAAAAGCTTAAAGATAACCTTAACATTTCTATAAATTGAGTCCCTTATTTTCTTCACAGCCGAGCACCAGATTCATACATTCAATCGCTGCTCCGGATGCTCCTTTTCCCAAGTTATCAAACTGTGCGGATACTACGATACGGTCATCAT
Source organism: uncultured Lachnospiraceae bacterium (assembly GCA_934317005.1). GTDB lineage: Bacteria > Bacillota > Clostridia > Lachnospirales > Lachnospiraceae > Butyribacter. The sequence goes on along the minus strand of CAKREB010000001.1, from coordinate 294,695 downwards.
TTCCTGTCACATAAATCTTTAATCCATCCCAGCCGGACAAGCCATTTCCCGGCAGGAATCCGCTCTGTATCACTTCATCCTCCAGTTCACAAACCTGTACAAACTTCTGACCTGCATAGTAAGACACATAGTATTCCTGAAGTGACTGTAAGGTTTCCTTCTTAGATAACATGTCTGCATATAACTGTACTGATACAACCATACCACTATAGTAGTCGTCAATGATCGGTGTAAAGAGTGGCGCGCGGGACAGACCTGTGATCTTCTGCATTTCCTTTAAGTGCTTATGCTGCTGTGTCAGCGCATATTCTCTTGCACCATCAAATGTAACCGGACGCTTATCATCCTGATAGGCAGCAATCGTCTTCTTGCCACCACCGCTGTATCCGGTCAGAGAAAAGCTTGTCACCGGATAATCCTTTGGCAGAATCCCCCCAGCCACCAGTGGATATACAACAGAGATAAATCCCGTAGCATGACATCCCGGCACAGCAATACGCTTTCCGTGAACAATTTTGTCTTTATGCTCCTTTGAAAGCTCCGGGAATCCATATGCCCAGCCTTCCTCTGTGCGGTGAGCTGTTGAAGTATCAATAATGCATACATTTCCATTTTCAACCAGAGAAACAGACTCACGCGCAGCGGCATCCGGTAAGCACAAAAACGTGATATCTGATGCATTGATCAGTTTCTTTCTCTCCTCAGGGTCTTTTCTTTTATCCGAGTCAATCTTTAAGATTTCAACGTCATCTCTTCCCTGAAAACGCTCGTCAATCCTAAGTCCTGTTGTTCCTTCACTTCCATCAATAAATACTTTTGTCTTCATATTAATCCTCATTTCTACGCACATTCGTTTTTCATTTATTCTACACCGAAGGCAGATTTTGGTCAATGATGCTTTACGTTTTGTCATAACTCTGTTAGAATTGGTAGATGCAAAAAATATTCACAGAATAGTGATAGCAGGGTTTGTGTCTGCGCGCACTTGACACAAACCCATTATGTACGAAAAACGTGCGCAGAAATGAGGATTCCTATGAGACTTAGAAATGTAAAGGGTTCGCAGGAGCGAATTTTAGAAAATCCATATACAATACAGACTGATGGCACAGACGGAAAAGATTACGCCGGTCTATGGCATCAGAATATTTTTCACAACGATCACCCGATCCACATTGAGATTGGCATGGGTAAGGGGCAGTTTATCACACAGCTTGCCAGCGAAAATCCGGATATTAATTTTATCGGCATTGAAAAATATTCCAGCGTGTTAGTTCGTGCTTTGGACAAAAGGGATGCTTTAGAACTTGACAATCTGATCTTTTTACGCATGGATGCAGAAGACATTGCTTCTTATTTTGCGCCGGACGAGGTTGCAAAAATCTACCTAAACTTCTCTGATCCGTGGCCAAAGGATCGCCATGCCAAAAGACGTCTGACCTCTACAAACTTTTTAGCAAAATATGATAAGATTCTGAAAAAGAATGGACTGTTACAGTTCAAAACCGACAACCGCCCTTTATTCGACTTTTCTTTAGAAGAATTAAAAGAAGCCGGCTGGGTTTCTGATGAAGTATCTTTCGACCTTCACAAAAACGGACCGGCTCCCAATAATATCATGACAGAATATGAAGAAAAATTCTATCGCCTCGGCAATCCAATCTGCCGATTTGTTGCACATAGATGATTAGATATTAAGTAAATCACTATATACGGCAAGTGCTCCATCTGTTTCATGCGCAAGCACCTTCTTTGCGAGCACTTTGCCAAGCTGAACGCCTTCCTGATCGAAGCTGTTGATATTCCACATAAATCCCTGGAACATAACCTTATTTTCAAAGTGTGCCAAAAGAGCACCCAATGTTTCCGGTGTAAGCTTCTCACCTACGATAATGCTGGAAGGACGATTTCCTTCAAAGTTCTTGTTACTGTTATCATCTTTCTTACCGCATGCAAATGCAACGATCTGTGCTGCAACATTCGCACAAAGCTTCTGCTGACTGGTGCTTCCCTGAATATCTACATCATTGCCAAGCTGGCTGTTCTTAAATCCGATGAACTGAAGCGGAATAATGCTCTTTCCCTGATGAAGAAGCTGATAGAAAGAATGCTGTCCGTTTGTTCCCGGTTCACCAAAGATAGTTGGACCTGTAACATAGCTTACCGGCTCTCCAAATCTATTAACAGACTTACCGTTTGACTCCATATCAAGCTGCTGTAAATGAGCAGGGAAACGGCTAAGTGCCTGTGAATACGGCAGTACTGCTGTTGACTCATATCCAAGTACATTTCTCTCATATACACCGATCAATGCATCAAGCAATGCCGGGTTAGCCTTGATATCTTTATTCTTTGATAATGCATCCTCTGCTGCTGCACCATTTAAGAAGCTTGCAAATACTTCCGGTCCAAACGCAAGAGAAAGAACTGCTCCACCTACTGCTGATGTAGATGAAAAACGTCCTCCGATGTAATCATCCATGAAGAATGCAGCCAGATAATCATCACTCTTTGCAAGTGGTGAAGTTTCACTTGTAACTGCGATCATATGCTTTGCCGGATCAAGTCCTGCTTTCTTAAGAGCATCCTTAACAAATGATTCGTTTGTAAGTGTTTCCAGTGTTGTTCCTGACTTAGAAACAAGTACGAAAATAGCATGTGCGACATCTGTTGATGCCAAAACTGCTGATGCATCATCCGGATCAACGTTACTGATAAATTTAGCATCCATAAAGAATGTATTGTTTTTCTTAGCCCAGTTTTCCAGCGCAAGATACATGGCGCGAGGTCCCAGGTCACTTCCACCGATACCAATCTGTACAACTGTTGTAAATTTCTCTCCGGCAGCATTTGTAATTTCACCTGCATGAACCTTCTTTGCAAAGTCTGCAATTCTGTTCTGCTGCTCTACATAAAACTCTCTCTTGTTCACACTGTCTGCCATAACATCACTGCCAAGCTGACCACGTGTAAGCTGGTGAAGCACCAGACGCTTCTCACCTGTATTTATAACCGCACCATTGTAAAGCTCTTCAAACTTGTCGACAAGCTGTGCTTCATCGGCAAGAGCCGCAAGCTTATCTAAAATAGAATCATCTACCTGCTTTGATGCATAGTTATACACCATTCCCTCTGCCATAGGAACACTATATGATTTTACACGGGCTGCTCCATTCTCTCCTGACATAGCATCCACAAGATTAACCTTGGCAGATGCCTTAAGTTCTTCAAATGACTTTAATGTGTCTAAATTATTCCAAGCTACCATTTGTCGTTTCCTCCGTTTATCTGTTTAAAATCCATAGTTATTATCACGCAAAAGTGCGAAAACTTCAAGAATTATTTGATTTTTTTACATTTTTCAGTGCCTGTATATCTTTTCCTGCCAGTCTGCTGTTAATCAGCTTGTTGATCAGATATGCTACAACGGCTACAACCGGCACCCCGATAAACATACCGATAACACCAAAATACGCACCTCCCACGGTAATCGCAAAGATTACCCAGATCGGGCTAAGCCCCGTTGACTGTCCCAGCAGACGCGGCCCTAAGATCAGACCGTCAAACTGTTGGATGATCAGAATCATAATCGCGAAAACAATCGCAAGTTCCCAGTCTGTGCACAGAAAGATCAGTACTCCCGGAACAGCACCGATAAATGGCCCAAAATATGGTATCATATTCGTGATTCCCACGATAACGCTCAACAGCACGGCATACGGCAGACCTATGATGTTCATGGCAACACAGCAGATGCATCCGATGATCAATGAGTCGATTGCTTTACTGATCAGAAATGCACCGAAAATATCGTTGCATTCACGCAATGTACTACACAGCACATCCCCTTTTTCCTCAGAAAAAACAGCATAGACCACACGTTTTGCCTGAAAGCGGAACTTATCCTTACTATATATCATATAGATAGAAATGATCAGTCCCAGAATAATATTGATTGCCGTTTTTAAAATAGACATGGACACTGAATATACAACCGGGATCAGATTTCCCATCAGATTTGTTCCGTAGCTGATCAGATTTGGCACTGCTTTCCCAAACTGCTCACTGACCAGTTCAAAGTCAATATCCGGATATTTTTTCTGTAATGTGTCTAACTCCTGCATGATCTGCTTATATGTCCCCGGAATCTTTTCTGTCAGCTCCTGCACACTCTGTCCCATTTGCGGGATAACAAACACGAATGCCACAGCGATAAATCCCAGCACCACAACATATGAAATAAGAATGGATACTACTTTTGTAATTTTCTCATAACGTCCCTTTGTCACATACTTTTGCAATATGCCCTGTATCCTTGCAACTAATGGTATCAGAAAATACGCGATCAGTACGCCAATCAAAAACGGTGATAACACATCGATAAAGTTCGCCACAAATGTTGTCGTTTCTGACCAATGGGATATCACAATATAGATTATGATCGCTGCTATAATCACAAATAAAGCATAGCGGCAGACGGAAAGATACTTATGGTTGATGTGAAACCACTGTATCTTCTTTTTCGTTTCATTTTGCTGCTGTGCCTTATCCTGCTCTTTTTCCTGTTTCACACTGTCTGACTCTGCCTGAGCCACGTTCTGCTCTTGTGTAATATCGTTTTTCTGGTCTGACACCTCATTCTGTGTGACCGAATCCTTTTTTCTATGCTCCTTAAAGCTCTCTTCTGTACCTTCATGATTCTTATTGTTTACCATACTTATCAAATCCCCTGCTTTTCTATTCACATTTTGCACGTCTATGTCCGTCAAGTCCCTCTTTTTTAGGGATATGCAATCAAATTTGGATGGCACAAATGCCGTTGTGCCATCCTCACTTTTTTTTGCATTAATAAAAGTATAGCTTATTTTGATTCATTTGAAAACCACTGTTTTTTTTCAGACTGCTACCGCTTCTGCTGCTGGTATTTTGCAACTGCCATCGCTACTCCGGCTAATGCCACTAAAAACATACACTGTATGCCTATCCCTCTCCATAGCTGTCTGCCAATCGCCCCACTGATATCTGCATACTCCTGCAAAATACCATTGACCTTTTCATACCAATACACAGGAAAGAAGGAAGCAATTCTGCGGATTGGTGCGCTCAAAACAGACATCGGCACAAACACGCCACACAAGAAACAAAGTCCCAATGAAATCGGTGTAATGATCATATCGAGCACATTTTCCTTTTTCGCTATAAGCCCCATAATATACGCCATTTCCAAAGCTGCAAGTAACATGACGTAACCGTTGAGAAAATAGTAGGGAAAATTAGACGCTGCCAACATGCTCTCTCCATACATAGCTGCTGCGATCAGAAAGCAGACACCATAAAACAGTGTTCCAACTACTATAAATGCCAGAATGGTTCCTGCATTCTGCTGCATCAGTGAAACAGGCGAGGACATCATACGGACACGTACATTCTCTTTCCGGAAAGAAACCAGGACCTTGCCTAAAGCGATACCGAGCGCAGAGATAAATAAATACGGAAAATACATAAAAAAGTACGAATACGCCGGCGCCTTTCCACCATTTCCATTCAGATCCTCAAGCTCCACCTTTGCTTTCGGCTGCTTTGCCACTTTTTTGCTGCTTTCCTGAATGCTGTAACCTAACCTGTGGTACATCATCACATCTTCCGTAAACTGATTGATCTGCTGTTTTAGATACATTCCTGCATAAGATCCGGGTCTTTGTGTCAGACCGATCGCTGTCCTTCCATCCACAGCTTTCTTCGAAAAACCTTTCTCTATCCGCAATATAGCATCCTTTTTTCCATAATATAACTCTTCTGAAAGCTTTGATTTATCATCCTTTTCTATCGTCACATTATGCTTCTTAGACAAATAGGATATTAGTTCTTCTGACAGCTCACTCTTATCAAGGTCTACAATAGAAATCTCATTTTCCGTTGCAGAATATTTTTTGGTATCATCATTGTGATTTACCTGATTCATCAAACAGGCAATCGCTATAAAGATTCCAAAGTACATCAAAAGCTGTCCCATATTCCTCTTGATCAACAGCATGCATCCTTTAAATACTGTCATAGCGAACCCTCCTTACCGCAAAATAACTGACGATCAAAAACGCAAGCGATACTGCCGCCATCGTCACCACATCTCTTGTATAGCGTCCGTTATCCTGATAAATTGTCATACTATAAAATGCATCGGACAACAGCGATGCCGGATTGATCCGGTTGATGATCGGACAATGTTCCTCGATCAAGCCTTTAATTCCGCTAAGCATCAGACCGGACAGAAAGCTGCTTCCCAGACTGATGGCCAGCATAACACCAATCTTTGTTCCTTCGCTCCACTTTCCGATGCTTCCAACCAAAATCCCCATAGTAATACCGATCAGACATCCTAAAAATGAAACAAGCAGGATTTTGTTCCACTGTCCGCCAAGATCAATCTTTAGCACGCCTGTCATATATGCGATCAGAACAAGTACCTCTGCGAAGTTGATCACACAAACCAGCACAAAATCAACCAAAAGCTGTGTAATCTTGCTTGTGGCTCCGATGCAGCGTCTGGCCGCCACCGGATTTAAGTTTGCCTGCAGCTTTGTCACCGAATCAAAACCTAAGAAGCACCCGAACATGCAAGTCATGGCAATAAGCGAAAAGAAATACTGAATCATTCCATCTGTCTTTTTCCCACCCAGTGATGTTTCTGCCACATAGTTTCCCTCGCCTGCAGTTTGATTGATCTGTGAAATCATTTCCTGCAGCTTCTCCGGCTTTTCCTTTGCCACGGTCTGTATCATATCGCTTTTATCGATATATGCCTGCAAGAGAGATTCCAGCACACTCTGCTCTATTCCATTTGCCGACACCTTTAACTCTGGCTTGTCATCTGCCAAAAAGATACCGGTAATCTTTCCAGCCTTTAGCTTTTTTTCTGCCTGCTTCTTACTCATCCTTTTGACAGAAAGTAACTTACTGTCTGTTTTTTGTAATTGCTCCAAAAAATCACAAAAATTATCTGCCTGTTCCGAATGACTCTGCATCACAACTGCCGTCGGAATGCACTCTAAGCTATTGTCAATATCTCCAAACGTTACATAAAACAGCGTGCATAGGATCAACGGAAACAAAAAACCCCAAAACATCGTTGTTTTTTCACGCAAAAAACATAAAAAACGATATTTTATCATCTCTAACATAATTTTTCCTCCAAACGCTTAATCCCTCAACTCTTTTCCGGTAATCTCCAAAAATACATCGTTTAATGTCGGAAGCTCTGAAAAAATCTTTCCAAACGTAATCTCTTCCTGCTCCAGATAATGAAGCACCCGGATCAGATTCTGCTTTGCTAAGCTACAGCATACAACAAGCTTTTGATTCTCATATATGGTCTGATAAACATGGGAAAGCGCACCAATTGCCTCTAACTGTTCCTTAGTCAGCGCAATCCCTTCTATCGTAATCCTCTCGCCTATCTTGATCATCTGCTTTAATTCTTCCTTTGTGCCTGTTGCCACATTTCTTCCGTGATCCAAAATGGCGATTCTGGTACAGATCTGTTCTACCTCCTCCATATAATGAGATGTATAGATAATCGTAGCCCCCTCCTTATTTAGCTGCTGTATTCCTTCCAAAATATGATTGCGGCTCTGCGGATCAACTGCGACTGTCGGTTCATCCATAATGATCAGCTCCGGTTTGTGCGCAATCCCGCACGCAATGTTTAGACGGCGCAGCAAGCCACCCGAAAGCTGCTTAGGACGCATTTTCTGATAATCCTCTAACCCAACAAACTGTATCGCCTCTGCCACACATTTTTTGCGGAGTGCCTTATCTTTTATATATAATCCACAAAAGTAATCAATATTTTCTCTGACGGAAAGCTCCTGAAAGACAGCGACATCCTGCGGAACAATACCAATCCTCTTTTTCAGATCATAACTGTCAGGCTGCATCTTTTCTCCAAATACTGTTATCTGACCTTTATCATACTTCAAAAGTGCCAGCAGACAGCTAATGGCTGTTGTCTTCCCACAGCCATTTGGCCCCAGCAGGCCAAAAATCTCTCCTTTGTGAATTTCCAGTTCCAAGTGATCTAAAGCGACCAGATTTCCATATCGCTTCACCAGATTTTGAATTTGAATCATAAAATATACCCCTTTCCTGCCCAAAACTTATAAAGTGTGCTTTTTGCATTTTTACTTTATCTTCACTATCCCTATTGTAATTATTTCAAATGCAAAACCATAGTGCCAACCGTCATTTTTTTCATATGACAAATGTCATTTTTTGAAGTATAATAATGTAAAACAAACGAATTTGAGGTATTTGGGAGGGGCTGCATGACAATTTTAGTTTCGTATTTCTTTCTTTTTATATATTGCTTTTACGGAATAACCTTCTATCCTTTTAACTGGCAGACTGTTCTTAGTTTTCTTTGTGCCATTACCGGCTGTGCTCTGCTCTATTTTTTTCAAAACCGCACTTTTTCTCTTATTTTCTTATGCATATACGCTATTATCCTATTACCCTGTCCAAGCATGATGCTCTTTTGTCCGGTTCTTTTCTGGGAAATCGGATATCGTAAACTATATCCACCGGCTGTTTTGTTCGGTATAGTTTTTCTGCTTCTCTGCTTTCCAAAGCATATCACTTTTCTGCTTTATCTGATATTTGGAAGCAGTTTAGCCTGCCTTCTAGCTCTTTTATTCCGGCAGCATGAGCTTTTAACCAAAAAGTACCGGCAGATAAGGGATGACAGTGTCGAAAAAAATCTCCTGCTAAAGGCCAGAAATCAAACCCTGCTGGAAAATCAGGATTATGATATTCACAATGCCACTTTGCAGGAACGCAACCGTATTGCCAGAGAAATTCACGATAATGTCGGACATATCCTGTCCAGATGCATCCTCCTGACCGGCGCACTAAAGGCAATGAATCAGGACAAGAACTGTACGGATGCTATAACTACACTGCAGGACAATCTGTCGCAGGCTATGGATAACATCCGCACCAGTGTTCACAATCTGCACGACGACTCGATCAATTTAGAAAAGCATGTGCACCAGCTAATCGACCAGTTTACTTACTGTGATACCAGGCTGGACTATGATATACAGACAGAACTTCCGAGCACCGTCCGCTATGCTTTCATTGCCATTTTGAAAGAGGCACTGACAAATATCAGCAAACACAGCAACGCTACCTTAGTATCTGTCACTCTGCGGGAACACCCTGCGATGTATCAGCTCATCATAGCAGATAACGGCACAACTGCTAACTCTGCTTCCTTTGCACCTACAGACTTTCCCAGTGCGAGAGCCGGCATCGGACTGACAAATATGTCTGACCGCGTGCATATGCTGCATGGCATCTTACAGATTACTACCAAAAAAGGATTTCAGATCTTTGTTTCTATTCCAAAGAACACAGAGGTCAAAGCCAAAACAGCCTTGTAACCAGTCAGGATAGAACATAACCGAATGGAGGATATATGATAAAGATAATAATTATAGATGATGATTTCTTAGTTACCGCTTCTCTAAAAACCATCCTGGAAGCTACCGGCAAGGTAACGGTACTTGCCACCGGAAATGACGGTGACGATGCCGTAACGCTTTACCGCAGACACCAGCCAGACATTGTGCTGACCGATATCCAGATGAAAGAAAAGAGTGGACTAAAAGCAACCGAAGAGATTCGTCAGGAGTTTCCCGATGCTAAAATCCTTCTTCTTACCACATTTTCCGACGAGGAATATATCATACAGGCACTAAAGCTCGGTGCAAAAGGCTACCTTCTAAAGCAGGACTACGAAACAATCCTTCCCGCTCTGGAAGCAGTCGCATCCGGTCAGAACGTCTTTGGTACAGAAATCATTTCAAAAATACCGGAACTGCTTTTGCACAAAACATCTTTTGACTATAGCATCTATGATATCAACGAAAAAGAGTTTGGAATCATTCAACTGATTGCTGACGGACTCAGCAACAAAGAAATTGCATCCAAACTCTGTCTTAGTGAAGGTACGGTTCGAAATTATCTTAGTACGATATTAGAAAAACTGAATCTGCGCGACCGCACCCAACTGGCTATTTTTTATTATCAACACCGCTAACGGCATTATCCAACAGCTGCCGCTGTTTCAAATGCTGCTTTGTAGCTTAACACCTTTGATACATAGGATCTGCAATAAGATGGCACGCCGCCGTTTCGTTTTACTGCACCACTTCCGGCATTGTATGCTGCCAGAGCAAGCTTTACATCTCCATTGAATTCCTTTAGCTTCTGTGAAATACACTTAGCTCCACCCATGATATTCTGCTCCGGATCATATGGATTATCCACGCCTAAACTCTTGGCAGTTTCCGGCATAAGCTGCATCACTCCCATCGCACCGGTGCTTGATACATCCTTTGCGTTGAAGTTCGACTCAGCTTTTGCGATTGCCTTAAGCAGACTTTCTGAAACATTATATTTTTTAGCCGCCTCTTTAAAATATGTATCATACTTTGTCTTTTTCATAGACTGTGCGGTATCTGTCGTACTGCTTACCGCACTCTTGCTGGCAGAAGACGTTGTCTTTTCCTCCTCATCCTCTGAAATATCCTGATAAACAACATTCTTTCCTGTCAGCGGATCTTTATATACAACCGTTGCATCTGCCGACTTTGTCGCTGTATCTGCCGAAGCCCTTTCCGTTGTCTTGTCGGTATCTTCAGAAACCACATCCTTACTGGCTGCTTCCTCCTTTTTTAAGATATCTCCAAACTTACTGCGTCGAAGTGTTGTCTTATGACTCTTACCGGAATAAGCTTCATACGGCTTAATGTTCAAATACGATACACTCTGAACCATTTTTTCATTCTCCCTCTCTGTTTTTTCAACTTATCAAGTTATTTCGCCTGCCCTCTGAAACAATGTGTCTAAGTTCCATTCCACAGAACCCTCTACACAGCTTGCTGGCTGCATCGAAGGACTCTCAACATGACACGGGACTGTCCGAAAGGTTACAGCCTGATTTACCGGCAGCTCCCTTACTTTTAGCAAAGCGGGAACCTGCTTTTGTGGCATATGGCACACCACATCTAACACCACAGCTTCTCCTGCCGACTCTGTCTGTGCCGGCACCGTGCCTACCGTCTCTGCCTTAACAGGTGCAATCGTTTTTGCTGTCTTTACCGTAGTAACAGAAGCTCTCTTTCCTTCCCGAATCATAAACACCAGTCCTACATTCCTTTTATTGATACTTTGATACATTACTCTTATCCACTTTTTCAAATGGAACCCATACATACTTCTTATCATGCGACAAATATTTCATTCCGTCAAGTGTTTTTCCTTGTGCGAGGCGCGCTGCTGCTTTCACAAGATACTCACCCTGACCTGCTGCCGACTGATATACGGTAAATGCCATCTTGCCATCTGCAATCGCCTGACAGCCACCTTCCGTAGCATCTACACCGACAATCGGAAGAGAATCAAAGCTGATTCCTTTTTCTTCACATGCCTGTACAACTCCAAGCGCCATATCATCGTTGTTCGATGCTACTGCGTCTACCTGCTGACCTGTCTTTAACAGTAGCTCAAAATACTGCTTTGCTGTTTCGGTAGACCAGTCCGCGTTATCGTCAAATACATAGTTGATTTTCTTACCGGATGCTTTTAACGTTGCTTTTAAAGCATTTGTTCTTCCCAGTGTAGCGGAGTGTGTTTTCGCACCTCGGAAAATCGCCACATTGATCGTATCCTTGCCGGAAAACTTATCCAAAAGATACTCTGCCTGATACTTTCCTGCATCCTCTTCGTTAGAACCGACAAACACATATTTATCTGCCTCTAAACGTTCATCACTTGGGCAGGAGTTAAAAAATGCGATCGGCAGATCACCGGCAGCCACCTGAAGCTGCAATGCCGTATCTACATCTACCGGATTACAAAGGATCACATCGTAACCGCCATCCACTGCCTCCTTAATATGTGACAGCTGGTTTTCCAAAGATCCTTCTGCATCTTTTACCTCTATCTCTGCCCCTATCTTTTGTGCCTGCTGCTTTGCTGTATCAATGATCAACTGGCGAAATGTATCGGCTGTCGATACGGTCAGATACATTTTCACACCGTCTGCTTTCCCATCATCACCGCTGCCACCGGCACAACCGGTCATCATGCAAACGCATAAAAGCAGTGACATAATTCCCTTCCACATCTTCTTCATAAGCAACCTCTTTTCTTTGCTTTCTCTATCTGCATCTCTATGCTCCAAACGATTCTGCCTGCCTTCTGTCATGCGCTGACAAAATCTATGAAATGATACTGTTTAAATCTTAAACCGTTCAATATGCTCTTTCAGGCTCTCTGCACTTCCGGACAGTTCTTTGGCATCTTCCATCACCGTATTACTATTGCCGGCAATGCTGTTTGCCTGCGTTACCATGTTTTCGGATGTTGCCTGAATCTCCTGTGTGCTTGCTGCCTGTTCCTCTGAAATAGCGGCAACATTTGTAGCAACCTCGTCTACCTCTCCGACCTTCTTCATCATCTGGTCGATCAGGGTTCCTGTCGCCTGAATATCATTAAAGATTTCATCAAAGGTCTGAAGTGCCGTATCAATCATATCACTGCTCTCATTGATACTCTTCATGCTTTCTTCTGCCTGCTCTACTGTTTCCTGTACCAGTCTTGTCACCTCTGTGATCAGAGTTACAATATTTTCTACAGAATCCGTACTTGTCTGCGCAAGCTTTCCAATCTCAGATGCCACAACCGCAAATCCCTTTCCTGCTTCACCGGCTCTCGCCGCCTCAATGGATGCATTCAGGGATAACAGATTTGTTTCTTCGGCAATGTTACCGATGACAGCCACAATATTTGTAATTTCGTCGGAAGCCTTACCAACCTTGTCAATGGCTTCATCCAGCTTCTGAATCGACGTACTGATATTGTTCATTGCATCATTGACCTGATGCATATCATTTTTACCTTTTTCAGATGCACTAACTGTCTGGCGCATGCGTTCTTCTACCTGCACGCTGGTATCCTTCGTATCTGAAACAACCACAGCCAATGTCGTTGCATTTTCTGCAATCTCACTAATGGATTCGGACAACTCATCTACTGTTGTGTTTAACTCATGCATGGACTGTGCCTGAACCGTAGCTGCATCGTGCATATCAACAGAAAGCTCATTTGTCGTATCCGACTGACCGGATACCTTCTCTGAAATCTCCTGAATCTCATGCAGCATACCACGGATCGATACCATAAAGTGCTCAACACTTCGTCCCATGCGTCCGATCTCATCTCTTCCTTTTACCTTCACGGCAACCGTAAAGTCACCATCTGCCATCGTTGTAATCGTCTTTGTCAGACTGCGTACCGGTCTTACTACAAGATGAACAATACGTTCGATCAGAATAACAAGCACGATCAATGCAGCAACCGCAATAACGATCATCTTGGTTCGTAAGCTGTTGACATCTGCATAAATGATCTTGTCCGGCACGAAAGATACCAATGCCCAGTTTGTACCGGAAACTGTTTCAAAGCCTGTCAGATTGCCATCTAATTCACAGGTAGTATAATCTCTCTTGTCTAACTTCTTTGCAACGGCTTTCATAAATGCATCACTGTCTGTCGTACTCAGCTTAGAAGAAACCTTGGAAGAATCTCTATGTGCTAAGATTGTACCATCACTGGTATCTATCAGAAATGCTTCCGCATCATCCATCTTTACAAAGGAGTTGACAATAACTGCGATACGCTCCAGTGACACATCTGCTGAAATCACGCGGACTTTGTCAGAAGCTCCGGTTGTCTTTAACAGTGCTGATGCACTGACCTGACTGGTTCCGTCTGCACCCTTGTAAGCACTGCCAAACTTCATATTCACACGGGAAAGTCCCTCCTGATACCATGTAGCATTCTTCACATCACTAAATTGCTGCTCTGACTTGGCAGCTTTTATCACATTTCCCTCTTCGTCGGCTACATACAAACCATTTGGATAATTTGCATTGTAATTGTAGTAAGAGTCCAGAAGCTTTTGCAGCTCTTCTCCACTGGCATTCGTCTGTTCTACCGTCTGCTTCACCGTAGAAAATGCTGCCAGATTTTCATCCAGCCATGCCGCAATGCTTGCCGACTGATAACTGATAGAAGATTCCAGAAGGCTTGTCGCATTGCTGTGAATAATCTTGCTGGAAATCGTATACGACAACAAAATCATAATAACGATTAATATTGCCACAACCGGCATAATCGTTCCAATAATCTTCGCCTTAATTGAAATATCCTTTGATGATTTTTTATGCATGCCCGGCGAAGTGACATGCTTCCTTTTTGTAGTTTGTTTTTTTGTTCCTGTATCTTTTGTCATAGGCGTCCTCCCATCTAATCCGGATTTCTCAAACCTATTTCATTGTACCACTACAGTGAGCTGTTTTCTAGTAATTCCTTGCGGCTTTTAAGCACAATTTTTATCCATATACTCAAAAATCTGTAAGTTTTTTCCTTTTTCAAGTGGTTTTCTTACTTATTTAATGGTATACTGGAAAACAAATCATTTACAGATTGGTTCATTAGCTATTGTCTATCTTTCTAATAACCATTCTCACACACAATAGGAGGACGCTTTATGACACTTAGTATCTTACTGGTAGCCACCGTTATCTTCCTGTGTATCCTTGCTGACAAATTTTCCGGAAAATTCGGTATGCCGGCATTAATTCTTTTTATGTTTATCGGTATGTTATTTGGCAGCGACGGAATCATGAAGATCCCATTCGATGACTTTAAGCTTGCGGAAGACATCTGCTCGATCGCACTGCTGTTTATCATGTTTTATGGCGGTTTCAATACAAAATGGCAGGCAGCGAAAACGGTTGCCGTCAAAGCAGGCATCTTATCCACAGCCGGAGTTGCCATAACTGCCGGCATCACCGCATTGCTCTGTCATGTTCTGCTGCACTTTACGATATTAGAAAGCATTCTGATCGGCGCAGTCTTATCTTCCACGGATGCAGCCAGCGTCTTTTCCATTCTACGCCAAAAAAAGCTGAATCTGAAAAACGGCACCGCCTCTCTTCTAGAAATCGAAAGCGGAAGCAACGATCCAATGTCCTATATGCTGACTGTTCTCTGTATCAGTCTGATCAGTTCCTCTGACGGAATGAAAAATATCCCCTACTTTTTGTTTTCACAGTTAGTATATGGCATCGTACTCGGAGCACTTTTTGCCGTGATATCCGTGTGGCTGATGAGCAAAAAGAAGCTTATTCCGGAAGGCTTAGATACGATTTTTATGATTGCTACGGTATTACTGTGCTTCGGACTCTGCTCACTGATCGGCGGTAATCAGTATCTTGGTGTTTACCTGATGGGAATCATCATCGGAAACAGTGATATTCCAAACAAATCCATCTTAATTCCATTTTTTGACGGAATTACCGGTCTGGCACAGATTCTGCTATTTTTCATTTTGGGATTCCTTGCCTTTCCACACCAGATGCCTGCCATGCTCTTACCGGCTGTCGTCATTACCGTAATCTTAACCTTTATCGCGCGGCCGATCGCAGTATTTCTCTTTCTGATACCGTTTCGGTGCAGCATCCGCCAATGTCTTTTAATCTCATGGGCAGGACTTCGTGGCGCTGCATCCATTGTATTTAGCATTATGGCACTCGCACAGGGCGTAGAGGTGTCCTACGATCTGTATCACATCGTGCTCATGGTCGCATTTTTCTCTGTATCCATTCAGGGAACACTGCTTCCTTTCGTTTCCAAAAAGCTTGATATGGTAGACGAAACCTCCGATGTCCGCAAAACCTTCAATGATTATCAGGAAGAATCCGCCATTACTCTGATGCAGATGCATATTCCGGATTCTCATAACTGGGTCAACAAATATATCCGTGATGTCAATATTCCAACCGGTTCACTGGCAATCATGATCAAGCGCGGGCAGGAAACCATCGTTCCAAAAGGAGATACCAAGATTCTTGCAGGTGATCAGGTCATCCTGAGTGTTCCGGTATATGAGGCTGCAGAGCAGGAGCAGTTAGAAGAAATCCATATCTGCAAAGGGCACGCATGGTGTGACAAGACGATCGCAGAGTTAAATCTTGCCGACAACGAGTTGATCACCATGATCATCCGGGGCGATGAAAACCTGATACCGGATGGAAAGACGGTCATTTTAGAGGATGATATCGTCGTAGCATTTCACTAACACATAAAATGATTGGAGATGATTTTTATGAATCAGAATATCAAACAGCTGGCTGATATTTTAAAAGACAGCAAAAACATTGTATTTTTTGGCGGGGCAGGAGTCAGCACTTCCAGCGGAGTGCCTGATTTTCGAAGTTCTACCGGTCTGTATAGCAAGAAGCTAAACCGCAACTTCACACCGGAACAGGCTGTGTCGCACAGCTTCTTTGTGCAGCATCCGGAAGAATTTTTCGACTTTTATAAAAAGAATCTGATCTACCCGGATGCCAAGCCAAATGCCTGCCATATCGCACTGGCAAAATTAGAGGAGATAGGAAAATTATCCGCAGTCGTGACACAAAACATTGACGGACTGCATCAGGCAGCCGGTTCAAAGGTTGTCTACGAACTGCACGGCTCTGTACTTCGCAATTATTGTATGAAATGTCATACCTTTTACGATGAAAAATACATCTTACAGGCAGATGGCGTGCCAAAATGTGAAAAATGTGGTGGCACAATAAAACCGGATGTTGTGCTATATGAGGAAGGCCTGGATGATCAGATCATTTCCGGTGCCATTCATGCAATCAGTCAGGCAGACACGCTGATCATCGGCGGAACATCACTTGTCGTATATCCTGCTGCCGGACTGATCGACTATTTCAGCGGAAATAATCTGGTGCTGATCAACAAGAGTACCACACCTGCCGACAACAAAGCAGATCTTGTGATCAACGATGATATTGCAAAAGTCATGGAGGAAGCTGTAGCACAGCTCTCTTGACATCCTCCTCTTTGCGAAATAAAATAGATATGCTTTTGATGAAATATTTTATCAAAAGTCCATCTTAGGCAGTGCGCTGCCTGCACCTGATGGTATGATACAAAACAGCAGCGCAGAAATGAGGAAAAAGCATGAAATATTCTTATAATACAAAGGGAACCTGCTCTAGCAGAATTGATTTTGAATTGGATGGAAATATTGTAAAAAACGTACAATTCATCGGTGGATGCAATGGTAACACACAAGGTGTTGCTGCTCTTGTAGAAGGTTTGACCGTGGACGAGGTAGAAAAGCGTCTGAAGGGAATCCAGTGTGGTATGCGTGGAACCTCCTGCGTGGATCAGCTTGCGACAGCGGTACAGGAAGCCTTAGAAAAAGGAGAGCCTGTCGAAGAATAGACCGGTCATCTTATCCATAATATGAAAAACGAATAGCTATCGTCTGAAAAGCATTTGTACATCTAGATTAAAAATGCTTTTTCAGACGATTTTTTTCGTCAAACAGATAATGATACTGTACCATCTCATATTCATCGAGAAGCTTTTTGTAGGTCGTGTCACTGTCTGAATATTCATGCAACGCTCCCTTCGCATCATAATAGCCACTGGCACTGATGGAAGGAAGTTTTTTCGATAACGCCAGCAGATAGCGGTTATAATCACTCATCGGAATATTTGCCGTCTGCAGCACCAGACTTGACAGATAATTGAGCGAAATATGATCGATTTCTTTTTCCTCAATATCATAATTCGTCCAGATCATAAAAGGAACCATGTGCTCCTTCATCACCTGCTGCTGCGTAAAAAGCGATGGCAGTGTTCCCATGACTGTCTTATAAAATAAGTCATCCAGATGTGGCTGATGATCCCCAAATAAAACGATCATCGTCGGCTCACCCACCTTTTCAAAATAAGTTACAAGCTCCTTTAGTGCATCATCTGACATTTTAATCAGGGAAAGATATTGATTGACAGCAAAGGATGCTGAAAAGTTTGTCATGCGAACCGGATTTTCAAACTGATATGTTCTGTCATCATAGGCATTGTGATTCTGCATCGTCACATTAAACACACACAGAGAGGTTCCCTTCTCCTTCTTTTCGTAAAGTTCCTCTATCTTCCGGTAGTCCTCCTTATCTCCCACATAATCCCGCACAAGATGGCTCTGGTCAAAATCATCCAATGACAGAAAGCGGTCAAAGCCAAGTAAAGGATACACACGATTACGATTATAACCCGAAGGATGATACGGATGCATAGCGATTGCTTCTTTATACGCTGTCTGTTCTTTAATCGTGTTGATCATCGTTGGCAGATAACCGTCGATATACTGTAAATATGGATTTCCCGGCAAAAAAGCCTTTGTGCAGCCTGTCAAAAACTCAAACTCAGAGTTTGCAGTATAGCCACCATAGACAGAAGACTCTGCATATCCTTTGATCACATTTTTCTTAAGACTTTTATAAAATGGCATCACTTCCTGATCCGTCTGAATGTTACCGAGCACACTAAGGTCCGCGTATGATTCATTCATGATCATGATCAGGTTTGGATTTTTCACATCCGACTGCTTTTTCCCGATATCATCTGACTGCTTCTCATAGTGTGAAAGCACCTGATCTACCTTTTTGACAGAATAGTCATTCGGTTTTGACACCGTTGCTTTGCCCGCATTGGAAGTAAAATATAACACATATCCATAGTTTTTCATTCCGATATTGTGATCCCATGTCAGACTGCTGACATCTTTAAAAAAGATTGTATCGGAACTGATCCAGAAGCAGAACAGGACACTGACAGCCATCCCGCCCAATGATACAAATGTATATTTAATATTGCGATACGCATGCTTCCTCTTTGGAAGCACAAAGCAGGATGCCAGAAGTGCAAGATCAAGGGCGCACGCAGATACAAACACCGTACTGACATGATATTTGTATCCTCCGGCAACTCCCGCCGCTGTCTTTACCGCATAAAAATCCATAAATACAATACCGTATCCGCGAAATTCCGTCACGAAATAGTTTGCAATTCCAACAACCAAAAAAAACACGACAGAGATCATAAGCGGCAGACGCAGGCTGTGAAAAATCCCCACTAAAAACAGATTCACCATAGCCAAAAGCAATACATTTTTCAAGATCAGAACCGGTGTATAAGAAAAAGCAGACACATCAAAAAACAGTTCCAATATCACAAATTCAAAAAAAGTAACAAGGCAGAAAAAGAATACCTGAAAATAAATACTGCCGCAGATTTTCTTCCAAACCTTTTCTCCCTTTTCTCTTATGCTTTCTTCCATCATTTTAAACCCCTTTCCAGTCATACACAGCCATACTCCAAACCGCTGTCATATTCTTTCCCTACACAGACCAGCCTTTATGTCTAAATCCTATTATAACGCAACAAAGTACAGTGCCAATTGATTTTTTTCAATTAACACTGTACTTTTTTAAATCCTCCTGTCACGAAGGCCTTGCAGCCTGTAAAGCATAGACGCAGAGGATACAAAAAACTGCTTTCTGTGATTATCTGTTAAAGAAATCCCACAGTCCACCGGAACCCTGACTGTTATCATTTCCCTGGGAATCATTATTTCCGGAATTGTTATTACCCTGATTCTGATCATTTCCGGAATTATTATTTCCCTGATTGTTGTCGGAACCGTTGTTGCCCTGACTGTTGTTGGAATCGTTATTATTCTGACTATCGTCAGAGCTGCTTCCACTGGAAAGATCATTTAAGGACTCTTTTCCCTGAAGTGTTACAGTCACTTTCTTTTCTTCGTACTTTCCGTTATTGCTTCTTTGCAGAGTTACTTCAATCTTTGTTCCCTTGCGATAACCGTTTACCTTTTCCTGCAAGCTCTCAATCGTAGTAACTTCCATCTTGTTGATCGCCGTGATTACATCATTACTCTTGATACCAGCTTTATCTGCTGCACCGTCCTTAGCGACCTCGCTGACATATACACCATATGGTACATTGTAGGCAACTGCTTCCTGTGTAACTGTCTTACCGGAAATTCCAAGATATCCCTTTTCGCTGTCACTAAGAGATTCTCTGTTCATCAGTTCATCGATAATCGGTGTTGCTACCGAAATCGGAATAGCATAGCCAACTCCTTCTACAGAAGAGGAAGCGATCTTTGCTGAGTTAATACCAATAACCTGTCCCTGCATGTTGATCAAAGCACCGCCACTGTTTCCGGGATTGATGGCTGCATCTGTCTGAATTGCTTTGATCTTATTCTGTGACTGTCCATCCTCCGAAGATTCTGTGATTTCACGATCCTTCGCACTGATATAGCCAACCGTTACAGACTGTCCGTAACCAAGTGCATTTCCGATAGCGATGACCATCTCGCCAACCTTTGTCTTTGTCGAATCGCCAAGATCTGCAATCTTGATCTGGTTCATGGTACTCTTCTTAACAGAAGAAGTCTTTACTGCGATAACGGCAAGATCATTTGTAGAATCTGCTCCTTTTTTCTCTGCTTCATAAATCTCACCATCAATAAACTGTACAGAAATCGTCTTCGCACCATCAATAACATGATTGTTTGTTGCGATCAGTAGTTCCTTTTTGTTCTGTCCTACAATAAAACCACTGCCGCAGCTTGTAGAATCCTGTCCCTGATAATACTGACCAAACAGATCATAGTAGTCAGCGCCCTGTGTCGTACTGGTAATCGCAACGATTGCCGGCATGCTCTGCTCTGTGATAGAAGAAACATCCGTTGTTCCGGTTGCTTTCGTAGCAGTGTTGTTATCTGTAGAACTGCTATCTTTCTGCTTTGCTGTCTGATCGGTCGTTGTTGTCTTTTCTAACTGTACGGATTCTGCAGAAGTTCCAAGCAGTCTGTCCGATACAAAATTAATACCGTTAAACACAACTCCTGCGATCACACCGAATAACACAGCACACGCTGCCGTAACCAAAAACTTCTTTCCAGTTGATAACGGCTTTTTCTCCTTTTTCGGCTTCTTTGCCTTTGGATTCTGATAGGCATTATAAGCACCATTCTGATACCCGCTATTTTGATAGGAATAATTTCCATTCTGATAGGTATTGTTCTGATTTCCGGTGTTTTGATATGTTTGATTCTGACTGCCTGCACTCTGGTAGCCACTGTTTTGCTCATGTCCTGCAGACTGCCATGCATTCGCGTTGTTTCCCTGTGCCGTTCCCTCGCTGTCCTGCTGTGTACTGCCATGCTGTGCACTGTTATTTTGTCCTGCATAGTAGTCACCGGAATGTGTGCTCTCTCCCTCCCCATTTTTATACGAATAACGATAGGTGGACTGATTATCATAACCCTGATAATTTCCCTCCACGGAATTGCCATATTCTCCTGTATAACCAGTGCTTTCTGTCTGCTGGTTATCTTTCTCCTGATTGTTGTTTTCTTCCATCTCAAAAACCTCCTTGCAGCCTCTATCCTTTGTGCGGCTAACCACTTTTTGTACCGAAACGCTTCTCTGCCTTTCTGCTTTCATCTGCAAAGAATCACTGCGATACACTAACAAGAATTGTAAAACAAAACTTGTCAGGAAACAAGCAAAACCTATTTCCATTTGCAAATAGTCTATCAATGAATTGTGTAGAACCTGTGAAAACTTTTTTAAGTTTTTCATAAAAACGCGGAAAAACTTATGAAATCCAAGAATACTGTTGCGAATTAACGCTGAAACTTATATAATAGACTGGCATAAATGTTACAAATCTTTTACAATTTTACAGATAGAATACAGATAGAAAAGGAGAAAACCTTGATCAAAGAAAATCAAAAATTACTTAATTTAATACAAATGCTTGTAGATGCAATCATTATTGCATTCTCATTTTTACTTGCATATAATCTTCGTTTTGATGATACATGGAGTCCCTTGATCCGCATGGGATGGATAAAGCCACCTATCGGTTACATCCGACCAATGGATGACTATGAAACCATGCTGATCCTTCTGATTCCATGTTATCTGATCTTATATCGTCTGTTTGGTATGTATGATCCCAAGCGAACAGCAGGACGCCGCAAGGAACTGTCGAGTCTGATTAAGGCAAATGCAGTCGGTGTGATCTACTGCGTTGCCGTGCTATATTTGCTGAAAGAGCCTGACTTTGCCCGACTTTTTCTTGTAATCTTTGCCGCTACCAATCTGATCATTGACTTCATCTTCCGTCTTTGCGTCATGCGTTTTCTGCGTCAGATGCGACGCGCCGGCAAAAACTTAAAACATATATTGCTGGTAGGTTACAGCCGGACTGCAGAAGGCTACATCGACCGCCTCCGTGTACATCCCGAATGGGGATATATGGTACACGGTATCTTAGACGATAACCACGCTGTCAATGACACCTACCGCAACATCCGCATTATTGGTAAGATCGATCGTCTGGAGTCGTTACTTGCAAGCAATGAATATGATGAAATTGCCATTACGCTGAGTATCAACGAGTTTTCAAAGCTTGAAAAAATTGTCAGCATTTGCGAAAAGTGTGGTGTGCATACTAAATTCATCCCGGACTACAACCATATTATCCCGACAAAGCCTTATACAGAGGACTTAGACGGACTGCCTGTAATCCATGTGCGCCATGTGCCGCTCAGCAGTTCCTTTAACAACACGATCAAACGTCTGGTTGACATCTTTGGTTCGCTTGTCGCATTGGTCATTTTTGCCATTCCTATGTTGATACTGGCATGCATAATTAAGATCACTTCACCTGGCCCGCTTATTTTTAAGCAGACCCGTGTCGGACTGCACAACAGAGAGTTCCAGATGTACAAATTCCGCTCCATGTGTGTTCAGGATGAAAAGGAAGAGAAAAAAGCATGGACAACCCAGAACGATCCACGTGTCACACCTATCGGTAAATTTATGCGAAAAACAAATCTGGACGAGCTTCCACAGATCTTTAACGTATTAATTGGTGATATGAGTCTGGTAGGCCCACGTCCAGAGCGTCCATTCTTTGTAGAACAATTTAAAGAAGAGATTCCGCGCTACATGATCAAGCATCAGGTTCGTCCCGGCATGACAGGCTGGGCACAGGTCAACGGATACCGCGGTGATACCTCTATCACAAAGCGCATCCAGTGTGATCTGTATTATGTAGAAAACTGGACGCTGATGCTCGATTTTAAAATTCTGTTCTTAACCTTCTTTGGCAGAAATGTCAATAAAAATGCTTATTAATCCGTACTGAAAGAGAGGTATTTCATGAAAATCCGTGGCAAGCTGATCACTGCTTTTTTCATCATGACGATCATTCCCATTGCATTGATCTTTTTATGTGTTACGTTCATTTTAGAAAAGCAAAGTGATCTTTTTGCTACCGCTTATAATCTCAAAGCATCTTCTTATAAACAATACGATATCATCTTAAATCCAGTATCCTTTTTCTATAATATTTCACAAGCCGATTACCGCACAGTCAACCGACTGGCAAATAACTCCCCGGAAAAACTGGAAGACCAGGATTTTCTAAAACGGTCAAACAAAAAACTGCAGGCGAGGGGTTCTTTCCTTGTTGTGGTAAAGGATGCCGATTATATTTTCGTAGGGGATGAAAAGAAGTTTGACAGTATGGAAACCCTGCCTTTACAGGGAAATTATATCGAAAGTGCCAACCATCTGACGTATCTTGAGCAGACAAGCTCCTGCATCATCAAGGAACGCACCTTTTATTTTGATGATAACACCTTAGGACAGGTCTTTCTGATCACAGATTTTTCAACGATGCGTCCACGCTGGGAACATGCAGTGCGTGATATCGTCATCGCTATTTTTTTGATTCTTCTCACTACCGGAACCCTGCTCGTTATGTGGATCTATCAGAGCATCCTCCGTCCCCTGAATGTTCTCCGTCTTGCCACTATGCAGATTGGTACCGGAAATCTTGACGAACCGATCCATGTAACGTCTGCTGATGAGATTGGACAACTCTGCCGTGATTTTGAGGAAATGCGCATCCGCTTAAAAAGCATGGTAGAGGAACGGATTCAATCCGAAGAAAATTCACGGGAGATTATGAGCAGTATTTCTCATGATCTAAAAACACCCATCACAGCGATTAAAGGATATACGGAGGGAATCATTGACGGTGTAGCAGATACTCCCGAAAAGCAGAAAAAATATCTACATACCATTTATGCCAAAGCTAATGACATCACATACCTGATTGATGAGCTGTCCGTCTTTTCTAAGGTGGAACGCAATTCTCTGGCTTACAATTTCGTTTCCGTCAATCTGAATAATTATTTTACCGATTGTATCGAGGATGTATCACTCGATCTGGAGTCTGAGAATATGACGATTGATTACTATAATAACACAAATCCGGCAACGCATATCTTAGTTGATACAGAACAATTAAAAAGGGTACTTCACAACATCATAGGAAATGCGGTAAAATATAATGATAAACCGAATGGACATATCTCCATCCGGATCGAGGATGTTATCACACAGCCATCCACGCCACCACTCTATCGCCAGATCAATGAGGACGGAACAGATGTGGCACCTGCCACGGCTCCGGATGAATATATTCAGGTACAGATTGAGGATAATGGTGCCGGAATCGCAGCAAAAGATTTACCGCATATCTTTGACCGTTTCTTCCGTGCAGACGCCTCCCGCAACTCGTCAAAGCGTGGAAGCGGTTTAGGACTCGCCATTGTCAAGATGATCATTTCCGATCACGGTGGAAAGGTCTGGGCTGAAAGCATAGAAGGCGTTGGAAGCAGTTTTTATTTTACGATCAAGAAAGATACCGCACATGAAGGAGGTACTTATGAGCACAATACTGATTATTGAAGATGAAACAGCAATTGCTGAATTAGAAAAGGATTATCTGGAACTGAGCAACTTTGATGTTGTCATTGAAAATGATGGCTGCAACGGAGCTGCCCGTGCATTAAATGAAGACTATGATCTGATCATTTTAGATCTTATGCTTCCAAATATGGATGGATTTGAAATCTGCAAATTAGTCCGCGAAAAGAAGAATACTCCTATCATCATGGTATCTGCCAAAAAGGATGATATCGACAAGATTCGCGGTCTTGGTCTGGGTGCAGACGATTATATGACGAAGCCGTTCAGTCCAAGTGAACTAGTCGCCCGCGTCAAAGCACATCTTGCCCGCTATAAACGCCTGACTACTTCTGGTATGCCCGAAAATGAACTCATCGAAATCCGCGGTCTCAAAATTGATAAAACTGCTCGCCGTGTTTATGTAGACGGAGTAGAAAAAGCCTTTACCACGAAAGAATTTGATCTGCTGACATTCTTAGCACAGCATCCAAATCATGTTTTCTCAAAGGAAGAGCTTTTTAAGGAAATCTGGGAAATGGAATCAGTTGGTGATATTGCGACCGTAACCGTACACATCAAAAAAATCCGTGAAAAGATCGAGAAATCTACTGCAAAACCACAATATATCGAAACAATCTGGGGTGTGGGATACCGGTTTAAGGTATGATGTAGAGAGCAGTGGGTATAGCACTTTTGTAGTAATATGTAATAAAAAGCAGCGAGATTAGCATTCCCGCTGCTTTTTAATAACGCGATCGTTCCAGCAATTAAAAATTGTCGCACCATTGCATTACATATCCATCATTTTTTCTTCTTCGCCTTACGCTGTACTACCTTCGCCGTTTCCGGCAATCCCTTTTTCTTTAACAACTTGCGATATTTCTTTGCCAATTCTTTCGAAGTCTGCACAACCGCAGCTTTTGAAATTCCCAGAAAGGCATTCTTTCCAACCGACTTTGTGGTTAGTTTTTTGCTTTGTATCACAATTTTTCTGAGGTTTTTGCATCCACGAAATGCATTCTTTCCAATGCTTTTTACATTGCTTCCAATCGTAAGACTCGTAAGCTTTTTGTTGCCTCTGCATGCATTTGCCGCGATCGAAGTCACCCGATATGTCACTCCCTTGATCGCTACCTGCTTTGGAATCACGATCGTTCTGGTCTGATTCTTTTTCGAAGGATCTGCATAATAGCTTACGGTTGGTGTCTTTCCCTTCGCACTGGTTACTTTATAAACAGCTCCTGTCTTGCTGTCCTTAATCTTTTTACCCTTCGCCGCCGGTTTTGCCGTTGGCTTGCTACTCGGCTTTTTCGTCGGCTTCGCTGTCGGTTTTGCCGTTGGCTTCGTACTTGGTTCTACCGTCGGTGCCACGCTCGGCTGAACGCTCGGTTCTGTACTTGGAACAACAGTTGGCACCTCACTTGGAACACTGCTCGGTGTTTCACTTGGTGCTACCGTTGGTTCCGGACTCGGTGTTACAGTTGGCTCAGCACTCGGACTTGGGCTTGGTGTGATAGCCGGTCTCACCACACCTGATCCGCCACCGGAACCACTGCCGGAACCGCCGCCGGAGCTGCTGTTGACCTTCCACTTTGCATAAAGCGTCATGGCTCCCTCAACCCTGTCTGTTGCTGTATTCCATTCTTTCTCTGCAGAGAATGCTGCGTCACGATACCACCCCTGTAATGTATGACCACTATACGTGATCGCTGCCGGTGTCACCGTGGCTCCATAATCATAATATTCCGTTTTGGCTTCCTCGTTATTGTTTCCGTTAAAGGTAACCGGGAATACAAAGCTGGCAGTTTTCCAAATCCCTGCCTCTACCAATGTTTCCTTCGTCAGATCCTTATCTGCCGCAGCATTGACCATAACTTGCACCATATCCGGTGTTGCATTCGTAAACGCATCCTTTTCCAACTCTATTCCATTGGCAAGTTCAATCTTACTAATGTTGATATGTTCCGGAATGGCTCCGCTTTCGATTTTCTTAACACCAGCCTTTACTTCCATTTCCTGAATATAGTTATAGCCAGACTCCGACGTTGTTCCATCTATCCATGGACACATTTGTGCTGCCGTAAGACTTCCTTCTCCTTCTATGATCAGGCGAAAGACATTGCTATCCTGCAGCTTTTTGACAGACCATGTCAGACCTTCTCCACACGTTCCTTTGTTTCCCAAAAGCTGTATGGTTTCGCCAATCATTGCCTGATCTAACAGCCCTTTTCCAATTTTAGTATCCGCTCCACCTGATAGATAGTGCTTCTCTCCGTTTTCATCCGTGATCGAGGCTCCCATCCGTTTCTTGCAGTTATTACATATATAGAAATCCTTCGACGAATCATCCTTCGGGCTCACACCATATTCATGACTGCAATGGCAGTAAACAAAAATCTCCATGTCATTCGTGATCTGGTTTTTCTTCCAAAGAGCTGTATATCCACTTGATTCTCGAACATACGCACCCGCTACCGTAAATTTCCGTAATTGCTCCGTTACATAGCAAAAGCTGGTTGCAGACTCGATCTTATCATTGCAGGTATAATACGTATGGATCTTATCCAGCAAAGCATTATCATATACTGTTTTCCCTTCCTGCTGAATATGCTTTACCTGAATCGTTTTTACCGAAGAATTATCTACATCGATCATCAATCGGTCAGAAACATAGCCTCCCTGATAATCAAGCTCCATACCGATCGCACCATCGGAAACCACAGAAGGCTCTGCTGACTTTCCACCCTCTCCCGGTATCAATATGATCGTTCCGCAGTCGGCTGCCGCCGGTTTTTGATACGGCAAAAAGCCGTCTACTCTGCCACTCTCTAACCGAAGTGCCGTACCGCCATTTCCTCCTCTGACCGGACTACTGTTAAAAGAGTAGCTACCATCAGAACCGTTCCCACCTTCTACGAATAACTCTGCCGATGGTGCTACCATCAGGGATGCCCCGGCAAGCTCTAAGCCATCGCCTCCCTTTAACCGTTCAGTGCCTGTAGTTCCGGCAGAGCCTTTTACGATTATGTGTGACCCGTTTTCTATGAACAGATGATCTCCCCGGAAGATCATTCCGGTACCGCCTACAGTACCTTTTCGCTTCAAACTCATTCCTGCTGCCTTGCCGGCCTCAACCGTTACATCCCCCTCGCAGGTCAGACTGGCACCTTTTTGTACCACTACGCCTGCTGCAGGATCTGCCAAACAATTTCCACCGTTATCTGCCCTTCCACCATACAGTGAAATATTTTTTATCACTACGGTGCCACCTGTGCCACCGACAGAAAGTGCCGGCTGTGCCGCCTGGACTGCAGCCTCGCTGTCGGCTGCTGCTCCCATCTTTCCACGGATGGAATACCCATTTCCATCAATCACTACCGTCTCACCGGCATCCACCCACACATCTAATCCGGCCTCTATAATATCCTGCTCCAGCGTATAAACCATATGCCCCTCGGCATCATGCTTCATTTTGAGTCTCTGGCCATTTTGTGTAAGAACAGCTGCAGATGCCTGCACTCCTCCCGGCAACACACTCGTTGCCACAAGAGCAGCAGATAATAGATAACTCATCCATTTCTTCGTTATTCTCATACGAATCCCTCCTTTCCATTCATCCAATTCAAAATCATTTTCCCTTTTTACGTACCTTCGCCGATGCCGGCAATCCCTTTTTCTTTAACAGCTTACGATATTTCTTTGCCAATTCTTTCGGAGTCTGCACAACCGCCTTGTCAGAAATCCCCTGAAAAGCGTTCTTCCCAATGGATTCTGCGGTCAGCTTTTTACTATTGATTACCAGTTTTTTCAGATTCTTACAGCCATAAAATGCATTTTTTCCAATGCTCTTTATATTGCTTCCGATGATCACACTCGTAAGCTTTTTATTTCCTTTACAAGCGTTTGCCGCAATTGAAGTTACTTTGTATGTCACTCCCTTGATCGTTACCTGCTTTGGAATGACAAGCTTTTTTGACTGGCTCTTTTTCGAAGGATCTGCATAATAGCTTACAGTTGGTGTCTTCCCCTTCGCACTGGTTACTTTATAAACAGCTCCTGTCTTGCTGTCCTTAATCTTCTTACCCTTCGCCGCCGGTTTTGCCGTTGGCTTGCTGCTCGGCTTCGCTGTCGGTTTACTGCTCGGCTTTACGGTTGGTTTTGCTGTCGGCTTCGCACTTGGCTCTATCGTCGGTGCCACGCTCGGCTGAATGCTTGGTTCGACACTTGGTGCAATGGTTGGCACCTCACTTGGAACACTGCTCGGTGTTTCACTTGGTGCTACCGTTGGTTCCGGACTCGGTGTTACAGTTGGCTCAGCACTCGGACTTGGGCTTGGTGTGATAGCCGGTCTCACCACACCGGATCCGCTACCGGAACCACTGCCGGAGCTGCTGTTTGTTTTCCACTTTGCATAGAGCGTCATGGCTCCCTTCACAGTATCCGTTTCCAGATTCCATTCCGTTCCCTTTTTGAACGATGGGTCCTGATACCAGCCCTGGAAGGTATGACCACTATATGTGATCGCCGCCGGTGTCACAGTATCTCCGTAAGCATACGTCACAACACTTGATTCTTCCTGATTATTTCCGACAAAGGTTACCGGGAAGTAATAGGCTGCATTCTCCGGGAATCCCGCCTGTACCAATGCTTCTTTCGTCAGATCAGCAGACGCCTTATCATTTGCCGTAATCTCTACCTTTTTCAAAAGCGTAGGATCATTCTGAAATGCATTTTCGGATAAAGCTGTTCCATTCGCAATCCGGATCTCCTGCAGATTCCCATAATTAGAAAAGGTTCCTTCTGCAATCCCTGCTACACCGGCTTTTACCTCAATTCCTGTGATGAAATCATTTGTAGAATCCTGAAAATCGCCATATGCCCAATTCTTATAGTTATTTTTTCCAAAAACACCGGTTCCTTCAATGACCAAACGGAATTCTCCTTTATTTGCATAATCTATCTGCTTATTGCTTTCTTTCACCAAAGACCACGTCAGATTATCTCCAATTGTACTACCACCATTATCTCCACACCAGGTCTTAGAACCCAAAAGCCGGATTGTTTCTCCGACATCAGCCAGATCCATAAGCGCAGATACAATTTCTCTATAATCTTCAGCAATATATCGTGTATTTCCTTCCCGGTCTGTAATCGATGACTTCATCTCATAGCGACATAGCCTGCAACGATAACATTCATACGGAGCTACCTCATCCTTATCAATCCCACTCATATGTGCGCATTTGCAGACAACCGTAATCTCCATATTATCCGTGATCGGATCATTCATTTTTATCTCTTCAAACGATTTCGTTTCTTTTATCTTTACTGCTGTAAATTTCTTTGTTTTCTCCGTTGTGCCCTTAAGCTCTGCTATTTCTCCTATCCCGTTACTCTTTGTGTAATAGATACGTTGATCTTTTAAAAAATCTAACCACACTTCATGCTCATTTCCTAATAAATACTGTACATGGATCTGCTTAATCGACTCGCCACTTTCATCCAACATATCTCTATCCGAAACATAGCCCGTAGTGTAATCAACTGCCATACCAATCGCACCGTCTGAAGCCGCAGATGGATTGTTTGCCTTTCCACCCTGTCCCGGTGTCAGTGTAATCGTTCCATTGCCTGCACTGGCTGCTGTCTGCTCGGTCAGAGAGCCGTCCACACGGCCACGGACCAGTCGCAAAGCTGCCGCACCATCTCCACCTTTATTGTCTTTCCACTGTTTGGTATCTACACTATCCATACCACTACCACCTGTCACAGACAGACTTGCTGCCTGCTCTACCTGCAAAGCATTTCCGGCAAAATACAACCCGGTTCCTCCCTTGGAAGATCGTGCGGTACACGCTCCGCCATCGGCACCTTTCACTTCCAGATGTGCCCCTTTTTCAACCACAAGCTTATCTCCCTCAAACTTCATACCCATACAACCATCATCTCCCGGTTGTTCGCTCCCCAATGGCGCAGCAGCAGATTCACCGGCTGAAATTTTTACATTTCCCTGACAGATCACACTGACAGCTCCTGTCACAGAGAGACCGCAGTTTGCATTCGCCTGGTAACCACCATCACCTGCACCACCCTCAAGCGTAACATTTTTTAACAGCACAGTACCTTCTCCCTGAACAGAAAGCGCAGAAACTGCCTGTTTCGCCTTTTGATTATAGTCTTTGGACGCTTCTCCCTTTTCTCCACGAAGCGTATGCCCTTTTCCATCCAGGATCACCGTTTCGCCATTCTCCAGCGATAGCTCCATTCCTTTCTCCATATCCGCTTCCAGAGTATAGACCATGCGGCCCTCCTCATCCAGATCCATCGTCAATGTCTGGCCATTCTGTGAAAGCGTTGCCGCAGAAGCCTGCGCTCCTCCCGGCAGCACACTCGTCGCCAATACAGCCAGTGATAACACATAGCTGAGCCATTTTTTCTTTTTTGTCCTCATAAAACTCTCCTTTCGATTCATACCCATTCTTTTTGCGCATTTGTGTCTGCTCTTCCAAACATTTTCTTTTATGCTGTGATCGCATCTTCACAGAGCATTTATTTTGTTATGGGAAACTTCTTGTTTCCTGTAACAAAATAAAAAATGTGCCATCCGACCTCTGTTACAAGATCACCAATGGCACATTTTCGCATGCTACAGGGCATAGTATCCCCTGCACTCAAACGAATTTATATTGGAGCAGCAGAGCATTATGCATACCCTGCCTGCGAAATTCTGCTCCTTTCACAAAGCATACCCGTGCTTTGCTTTACAGTTCATTTCGCTATCGTTTCCCTTTTTTCATACCCTTGGCACCCTTAACATCAGCCTTTTTTCTATACCCTTGGCATCTACTTTCTATGTATATGTCATACCCGCTTATTCATACATTGTTATTCGATATCCATAAGGCAAATTCATTGTATTCTATAATCAGATACTGCGCAAGTGTTACAGTGTAAAAACACAAAAAACAGTGTGAAATGACATTTTTTTACACTTTTGATACATTTTCCTGTATAATAGAAATAGCAAAACAGGTAACGACAGAAAACAGGAGGAAAAAGAATCATGATACGCATTGCTATAGTAGATGATATGCCGTCTTCCATCGAAAAATTAACTACAATATTAGATACATTTGCGAAAAAACAGCAACTTCTCATAGAAACCGATTCCTTTTCCAGCGGAGAAGCCTTCTTGACACAATTCACCGCAGATACCTATCAAATCGTATTTTTAGACATTTTTATGGGTGGCATGAAGGGAACAGAGGTTGCCGCAAAAATCCGGGAAAGCGATCACCGCACAATGATCATTTTTCTCACTACGAGCACAGACTTTATGTATGACGCATTTGGTACACACGCTTTCCAGTATATTATCAAACCATTTACAGAAGAAACCATTCATAGATGTCTCTCCGATGCGATCAAGCTCCTCCCAACATCAGAATCTTATCTGACTTTTACCGTCAGCGGAATAGAAACAAAGCTGCTCTATTCGGATATTTTGTATCTGTCTTCTGACAATCACTATACTAAAGTAGTGGATCGAACCGGCAGGGAATATCTGCCTTACATATACTATGCTTCTCTTTCTGCACCACTTATGGAAGACCAACGCTTTCTTCAAGTCAGCCGTGGTATCCTCTGTAATATGGATTACATCGTGGAATTTACGAAAAATACATGTATCTTAACAGAAAAGCACACTGTTCCAATTACAATCCGCAATGCCAAAAAATTACAGCAGGCATGGCATAACTATACCTTTTCCAAAATGCACCGATTGCTCGAGTAGAACCACAAATCAACCCCCAAATGTAATGTAGCAAACAATATATTGCTATCTGATTCAAATTGTAAGAAAGGATACTATCATGCACTATATATCTGAGTTTTTTCAATTTTTTGCCATTCTTCCGGCATCTATTCTTTGCTTTTTACCGATGAAACATCAGTTACGGGTTACTCCAAAGAGATTAGCTGTCATCTTATTATGTACAAATGCTATTGTAATCCCACTCCTAACACTCCTATCCATTCTTTTTGATGTTAGTGCCAATATTTTACTTTTTCCTGCTATGGCACTACTCTTTTTCTGCTACCACAAGCTGTTGCGAAGCACTTTCGCACAAAATCTTTCGATTTTTCTGCTTGTTATTTCCATTCTTTCTTTTCCGACAGATTTTGCATTGGCTATTGATGCATGGTTCCATCCCAGCGAAAATATTTTCAAAAGCTGTCTGTTAAATTCTGCCTGCCAGTTTGCACTCAGCTGTGTGTTTGCGCTTGCCTTCAGCCTTCCATTTTACCGCTATATCAGCAAACTGGTCGACTCCCTGCAACAGTCTAAGATCTGGTATCTCGCACTGCTGATCCCAATCATCATTATTACGATCAATATAGAAATGCAGCCAAAATATTATGCAACACTTTATATTAACCGTGTATTCGAAGTATACCTTTTCCTCCTAGCCGTTGCGTTATTGATGCTCATCCTGTTCTATGCGCTTTTTTATCTTGTCGCAACCGAACTGATCGAAGGTGCCGAAAGCAAAATCCGCATCCGCCTTTTGGAAATGCAGGACAGCCAGCATCAGAAACAGCAGGAATATATTACACAAAATGCCCGGCTGCGCCATGACTTCCGCCAATCCATTATTGCAATGGAGACAATGGCAGACAATGAAGATTTCGACTCCCTCAAAACATATATCAAGAGTTATATCAATGCCTTGCCAACCAACGAAGTCACCGCATACTGTCACAATATTGCTGCCAATGCACTGTTAAATTACTACGCAACCCAAATGGATGAGAGCCATATTTCCCGAAATTGGAACATTTCTCTTCCCAATGACATTGCCATGAATGACATTGCATTGTGCACACTAATCGGAAATATTTTGGAAAATGTCTATCATGGCTGTCAAACTCTAGAAGACTCCAAACGCTATCACAACTTTATGATTTATGTAAAAAATGATAATCTGCTTTATATCGTTTCTACAAATAGCTTCAGCGGAAAAGTCAATATAAAGGACGGCATCTATCATTCAACCACCAGAGGCGGTTCCGGTATTGGTTTGTCCTCGATTGCTACTACTGCGGAAAAATACAATGGCTCCGCACAGTTTCACCATACGGAGCACGAATTTATTATGAATATTGTATGTCATATCTAAGTTTTATTTTCGGATAGAATAGACCGTCCCGGCTTCTAATACAGCGACTAGTCCCGCAGCTTATATGCCGCATATAGCAAAAATCCGGCAAGCACAGCTCCCACCAATAAAAACAGATAACTTTTATCCAGCACAAAGTTTTCCATATAATCATACAATGCTGTCTCATCCCCATAGACATAAAACTCCTGCTTCCGTTCTTTCAGTAGGGAATGCAGCACAGCAGAACCTTCTCCTACGGTCATAATCGCTGTCAATGTATCTCCTTCTTCAAGTCCATAATAGTCGTAGCGCACGCCTCCCTTTTCTCCATATGGATAATAGGTATCGATAAACGGCATGTCATACACCGAATCTGTACTAATTTCCTGTTTTGAATCGACAGATGTCGACAGATCATCGTCCCCTAACACAAAACTGCTTACATTATCATACACCCATGTTTTATCGGAATCCTTCCGCTTATAGTTATACGCATCCAATTCCAGATAGAAAAATTCTCCCTCCACGTAACCGTCCGGTTCCTGGTACACATTCCCCTGCAGTGTAATGTCTTTTACCACAACCTCCTGCTTCTTGCTCTTTTGCTGATATTCGTTCAAATCCTCAACAGAAATAACCGGATATGCTTTAATCTCGTCAACGATTACCTGATTGTCTCGTCGGTCAAGTACTGTCAAAATGACCCCTGAGAACAAAAATACCACCGCCGCTATCACACAGATTCTTTTCATTCGTTTCTCCTTCCTTTTTTCATCCTTACCAAACATAAACGCAGCTTTTTCTATACGAACACTCTGATGAATGTGCATATCCTCAATCAACTGCCTGTTATTCGTATCTTATCAATTTGCACACTTTTTTTCAACTCCAATCAACCGATAAGATAACTTGTATCAGCACGATGGCAAGCGGTCCCAAAAAGATTCCTGTCACACCAAACAGCTTAACTCCAACAAAGATGGCCGCCAACATAAAAAAAGGATTCATTCCCATCCCCTTTCCCAAAAGCTTTGCTTCAAGATATTCCCGCACAAATAAGGTGATCAGATATGTTGTCATAAGCATCGCTGCGGTATAATAATTCTGTTCAAAAAATTGCCAGATTCCCCACGGCACAAAGAGAAAACCGCTCCCCAAAACCGGAAAAGCGTCCAACACGGCAATTGTCATGCCGAGCAGTAAGAAATACGGATTTCCAATCAAAAAAAGTCCTGCAACGCATACAAGCCCATTGATTCCTAAAATCATAAATTCCACCTTTAGATACGTCAAACCACTCTCTTTTAGACAGACAAAAATACGATGCAATGGTATATAAAAAGAACTTTTATGATATAATTCCCGAATCGGCTGCATTTCTTTAACCAAAATGACCATAGACATGAGTAACATCGCTCCACCCGCAAAAATCTGAAACGAACCGGACAGGCAGTTTATCAGCATCTTTCCGGTATTTCCTACGATCTGACGAATACTGTTTTCATCCAATGTGCAGAGTTTTTCCTCAACAAATGTATAAACGGTTCCATTTTCCAAGCAGAAATAATAATCGATGCCATGGCACAACCGTGTTGCCTGCCGTTCAAAGGACTGTTCGATTATCTGGCGATAGACCGGAAAATTCTGAAAAAACAGACAACACTGACTACAGATCTTCCAGATAATATATCCTGATGCCCCTGCCATTGCCGTTAAAAAAACAGCCAATGTTCCATAATGAGACAAAAAATGCGGCCAATGCCAACGTTGCTGTAAAAACTGCATTGCCGGATAAAGCCATCTCATCAAAACATAGGCTGCCAGAAAGGGAAAGAGCAAGAAGAAGCCATAACGAAAAAAAAGATACACACCGCCTGAAACAACCAATACCCGAAAAAATCTGTATGCAAGTGACGATGTATTCATAAGCCGGTATTCTCCTTTCGCCGCGATATCCTATCCTATATCTTGTACGAAAGATGGAAATTTATACAAATGTTAAAAAGAAATAACATCTGTGCCTTCTCACGGAACGTTTTTATTGCATGAAAGAATTAGTTTATTATATCAAAAACAAAGGACTGCTTCCATGTAGCAGTCCCTTATAAGGAGAAGGTATGAAAAAATTTTAAGCACTTATCAAATGTTTTTCTTCATTTGATAGTCTTATTATATCCACCAATTATGAACGGTGGGTGATGGACATATGAAGAAATTGTAAACGTTTTTCACAAAAGTTATGAACGTCGCAACAAATCTCCCGTTCATCACCCTATTTCACCTAATTGAAATATACCAGTTCTTCCTTTGGCTTTTCAGCCGGTTCCAACTCTTCCGCATAGAATACCGGCCCTTCCTCTCCATATTCTTTCATGAACTTGTACTCTAAACGTGCTGTCACTTTGACGTACTGTTTATTTTTATACTGTGACCAGTCATCTGCCTTACACAAAAATCCCATGTACTGTACGTCATCTGCACAGCAGGTCATCGCAAAACGGCCAAATACAGCAAAGCCTGCCGGAAGTCCCGGCGGCTTCTGGATCAGTCCTGCCACACGAAGCGTCTTACCGGTATAAGTTTCCGGATGATCTAACATATCAATATACCACATGCCAAAGTCATCATCTGATATTTCGATGATATCTGCATTGACATCAAAAGGCATCTCTTCCTTCATCTCATAAAATGCGTCATCCTCTGATTCGTATACAATCTGGGCTCTTGGATTGACTGCCTTTACGCTTCCCCTGATAGAAGCCTTACTTGTCTGAAGCGTACAACGGTTTACAATGATCATTTCGGACACACGGAACTGATCTACCATCATAGATGGCATGTTCTTCATGTACAGAGAAAATGTTTCGTCATTGACCACATCAATCGTCTGAAAGATTACTTCTCTGTCAAAGCAGATTTCCTCCAGATCATCATACAATTCCGGAATGTGACTGGTTGGCCACATTCCATTGTATTCAATGATGATCCTGTCCGGACGATGCTTCTTCAAAAACTTCTCAATGATCTTTCCATTAAATGACTCTTCATCTTCAATATATTCGCAGGCTGCTCCCGTCTTTGTAAGTACGTCCTGCTCATACTCTTCCTCTCCCTCTTCGCAGGCAAGGATCAATGTCTTTGCATTGTCATCAAACAATTCATCCTGCAAAAGATCTCTGATCAGGCTTGTCTTTCCTGCCTCCAGAAATCCCATGATGACATATACCATCATTTCTTGTTTTTTTCTTCCAAACATAACATCCTCATTTCTGTTCTGATCAAGACGTCAAAAGCCCGTTTTGATTTCCTGATCGGTTTTCTTATTATGCTACATGAAACAATTCTTTTACCTTGTCTTCGTTCAATGCAGAGCCAATAACACAGATACGGCCTGTGAAGTCAGCCGGGCCACGTCTGATCTCTGTTTCTTCCGGAACAAGGTCAAAGTGGAACCATTCACCCTCTGCTGCCGCTACAATTCCCTTGGCACGAAGAACTTCGCCGTATTCCTTGCTGTTCGCAAGCTTGTCGATGATATCTTTCAACTCGTCCTCTGTAAATTTATGCGCTGTCTCAATGCCCATGCTCGTAAATACATCATCTGCATGATGGTGTCCATGCTCATGCTCGTGATGGTCGTGTCCACAGCAGCATTTTCCATCGTGATCGTGATGATGCTCATGGTCATGGTGATGTTCGTGCTCGTGTTCGTGCTCGTGATGGTGTTCATGGTGATGTTCGTGCTCATGTTCATCGTGGTGGTGTCCACAGCAGCATTCTCCATCATGATGATGGTGATGATGTTCTTCTAACAGTTCCTTCTCTAAAGAATTAACCTTTTCCATTGCTTCCAGAATATTCTTTCCATTGATATCATCCCACGGAGTTGTAATGACAGATGCCTCGTCATTCTTCTCGCGGATCATCTTCAGGCAGGTATCCAGCTTCTCTGCTGAAATGTTCTGTGTACGGCTCAAAATAACCGTTCCTGCATACTCAATCTGGTTATTGTAAAACTCACCATAATTCTTCATATACATTTTGCACTTTGATGCATCTACTACAGTTGCCGTGCTGTTGATCACAACAGAATCTCCGATGTTCTTCACTGCCTTGATGACATCTGATAATTTGCCAACACCGGATGGCTCAATAATGACACGATCCGGTGTATATTTTTCTAATACTTCCTTCAATGCCTCTCCAAAATCTCCTACTAAAGAGCAGCAGATACATCCAGAGTTCATCTCTGTGATCTGGATGCCCGCTTCCTTTAAGAAGCCTCCATCAATACCGATCTCACCAAATTCATTTTCAATCAATACAAGCTTCTCACCCTCAAATGCTTCTGCAATCAGCTTTTTGATCAATGTTGTCTTTCCTGCACCTAAAAAACCTGAAATAATATCAATTTTTGCCATCTCTGTCTACTTCCTTTCTATTTTCTATATAAATATTTCCATAATACAAACATTACAGAAACAAGCAGACAAAAATCAACGATCCGTCTGCCTGCTTTCCTACTTTATAGTATAGCACACTTGTCAAATTTCATGATGATTCCTATTATAGATTTATTCTCAACTACAGTCAAAGCTACTGACTGCAGAGCCGACTCAAGCCAACTATATTCTGCCCTTCGTTGCCTCATACATCGCAATGCTTGCTGCAATCGGAAGATTCAGACTGTCAATACGGTTAGAATGAGGAATGATCACACTTGTTCCCACCTGTGCAAAGGATGCCGGAAGTCCTGTTGCTTCATTTCCAAAGATCAAAGAAAACCTCTCTCCGGCATGAATATCATGCAGCTTTACCTTCGCATCCAGCATAAAAGGATACAGTTCTCTCTCTCCGTACTGTTTAGTATACTCTTCAAAGCTGTCATAATAAACAAAATCCGTGGAAAAAATAGCTCCCATTGATGCTCTGACAACCTTTGGATCAAATGCATCCACTGCCGGACGGATAATCGCCATCTGATTCAGTCCAAAGCCCAGTGCGCTTCTCATGATGGTTCCCATATTTCCGGCATTGGAAGGATTGACCAGAACAATGTGGGAAGCTTCCTCTGACAGTGTTCCCGAAAACTTGCGAAACTCTCCAATCACATAACAGTTTTCTTTCTGTGAAAGCACATGAAATATTTTGTCCGTATAAACCATTTCGATTCCGGCTTCTTTACAAAGATATACCAGCTTGTCTAAGGTTTCTCCCTGCTTCATGCCGGAATGCACAAAAACACGATTGACATACTCTGTCTTAAACTTTAATAACTCAAATGTCAGGGTAATTCCCAAAGAATATGATACTGTATCTTCCTTGCGATACCGCTTATATGTTGCCATAATCTGCTTCCTTTCTTATCTTGGTTGTCATAGTTATCTTAGTTGCAATTCCTGTTGACACTCCACTACCTTTTTAGCAGTTTCCCGTTCTATTAAAAATGAGGGATATATATACATCCCTCACTTACCTTTTATACATAGATTCTACGCATCTGTTATGCTGTATGTACTTATAACAAATTGTCCGTCTTTCTCTGCCTTCTATTCATTTACATAAATATCAATGGATAACTCTCCTGCCTCACATGTAAATGGCACACGAAACATCTCTGCCACATCAGGCTTATACTGCGAACCTTCAAAATAACTCGGCGGTGTAATGTCAATGAGTATATTTCCATTAGAAAAAACAGTAGCCGCATTTCCTGCGATCATGTTTCCTAATTCAGATATTGCACTCTTGCCCATGTCATCAATCGTATCAACCGGCATCATAACCATCTTTGACACAACCTCTAACGCCATCGGATGCGCAATATTTAAAACAACTTCGCCCGTCAGATTTCCTAAAAGACCTAATCGGATGATCGAAGTATCACCTGGATATACACCATTTGTCATAGAGGGTTTCCCTATCTTCAGATCTAACATGCACATATCTTTCATAATCTTACAGACAGAGATAATAAACGGATTGATATGCTCCGCTTTCACAAAATCACCTTCCCTTCCCAGGATACACCACTAAGTGCTTCATTTTCTCTTGTGTAAATATGATGCACCGATTGCCTACATCTCCCACCGACGCACTTATAGTAGTATAACAAAATAAACAGTTGCTGTAAAGTTTAAACCACGCGAATCTCCATTCTGTTAAATCGTAAAAATCCTCCAAAATGATTTGCTGATATCCACGCTGTAATCTCCCATCCACTTCGCATATTTTTTCTTAAACATACTTGTCTGACGCTGTGCAATGATCTGCTCTTTTCTTGCATAGGTAGCGTCCTCATCGTTGTCATTGATGCAGTAAATAATATAACATCCACTCGTTCCCTGTACTACTGAACTGACCTCTCCCTTTTTCAGTGCGAACGCTGCTGTAATAGCTTCTGCATCCATCTCTTTGCTGTCTTGTCCTATCGTCAGTTCTACGCTGTCAGCTTCTGTATTTGTCTTGGCAAACTCTACAAAGTCTTCCGACTTCTTTGCATTATCTAACATTTCCTGCGCCCGTGTCAATGTCCGACTCTTTTCGGCTTTTCCTGCTTCACCGGAATTTTTCACTAAAATATACGCAATCTTTATCTGCTTTGCTTCGGCATCCGTCACTTCTGTGTCTGCCGCATCCGTAGCAATATAGAACATCTTGTTGGCAAGCGCATTTTCCTCATATATCTTTTGCAGACTTGCCACAGACAGGCTGTATTTCTTCTTGTCTGTCTCTGATGCACTGTCCATAAGCTCTTCTGCTCGCTGAATCGCCTCATCCTTCTCGTCATTTGTCAGAGAAACCTTTTGTGACGTAGCTGTCGCACTGATCACCTTAAGCTGCGTGATCATGTTTAATATCTCTTCCTTCGCCTCGTCACCAATCGTCGTTTCCTTATCTAAGGAATAGTTCCATAGTTTACTTCCAAAGTTTCCCTCATACTGTTCCTTTAACATATAGCAATAGTTTCGCACTTCACTATACTTAACTCCGGCATCTCCTACCTTGATGACAACAGAGGTATCCTGTATATCCCCTGTTTCAAGCTTTACGCTGGAGGTGATTCCATTTCCACCGCCACATCCTGTAAGCATGCTCATTGTAACGGCTGCTACCAACAATACTCCTCTCATTCCCCTTCTACTTCTCTTCATACAATCCTCCTATCTCTTTTATCGCACTGGAAACGATAAAAAATATTTCCTCTGTCCTCTCTGCCTTTGAAGGCTTCGTTACCTTTGAAGCTGCCCGGTAATTTGTAACATTGGAGCGCTGTGTCTTTTTTACTTCCTTCATGATATAGCAAAAATACGGCTGCTCCTCCTGCACATATTTCATCCTGCCCTGATAACGTTCTAGCATCTGTGCTGCCTTTTCTCCATCGATCATAACACCTTCATACAGATAGAACCGTATGCCATCTGCCTTTTGTACCACCTGTGTCATCCTTGCCCGATGCGCATCTGCCCTTAGCAGTGCCACCCGCAGTAAGTTTTCTGCCGGCACCGGA
The DNA here is from genome assembly GCA_934317005.1 of uncultured Lachnospiraceae bacterium. Classification (GTDB taxonomy): domain Bacteria; phylum Bacillota; class Clostridia; order Lachnospirales; family Lachnospiraceae; genus Butyribacter. The sequence continues at coordinate 253,221 of CAKREB010000001.1, read as the reverse complement.
ATATCTCCAAAACGGTCTGTCAGCTCCTCCTGCAGATCTCTGTATTCTTCTACTTTTTCAATACCGGCAATTCTCTTATACATATCCAGCTTTTGGAACTCACTGGAAATATACGTTGCCGGAATATAGGCATCCACCTGCAGATCAATCGCCGTTTCAAACTCTTCTTCTACAGTTGTATCCCCTTTTAATCGTCTGACAGCATCATTTAACATCTTGCAATACAGATCGTACCCAACCGCTTCCATATGACCGGACTGTGCCGCTCCTAACAGATTACCTGCTCCGCGGATCTCCAGATCACGCATTGCCACCTTAATACCGGAACCAAGCTCTGTGTATTCGCGGATCGCCGCCAGACGCTTCTCTGCAACTTCCTTTAGCATCTTGTTTCTCTTATACATCAAAAACGCAAAGGAGGTACGGTTCGAACGACCAACTCTTCCACGCAGCTGGTATAGCTGTGACAAGCCCATCTGATCCGCATTGTCTATAATGATCGTATTAACATTGGAAATATCTAAGCCGGTTTCTATGATCGTCGTTGCCACCAGCACGTCAATCTCTCCGCTGATAAATGCCATCATGATATTTTCCAGTTCGCGCTCACTCATCTGACCATGCGCATATGCCACATTGGCATCCGGCACCATGTTAGAAAGCTCCAGCGCAACCTCATCAATATTTTTAACTCTATTGTAAACATAATACACCTGACCGCCTCTTGCAAGCTCACGATTCACCGCTTCACGGATGATTTCGCTATTATGCTCCATCACAAAGGTCTGAATCGGTAATCGGTCGATCGGCGGCTCTTCTAACACACTCATGTCACGGATTCCAACCAGACTCATATGCAGTGTTCGCGGAATCGGTGTGGCACTTAGCGTCAGTACATCTACATTCCCCTTCATCTGCTTAATCTTCTCTTTGTGGGTAACTCCAAAGCGCTGCTCCTCATCTACGATCAAAAGCCCCAGATTTTTAAATGCAATATCCTTTGAAAGCAGACGGTGTGTTCCCACGACAATATCCACCTGCCCTTTTTTCAGAAGCTCGATTGTTTTCTTCTGCTGCGCAGATGTACGAAAGCGCGAAAGCATCTCCACTTTTACCGGAAAATCGCCCAATCGTTCTACAAGTGTGTTATAGTGCTGCTGTGCCAGAATCGTAGTCGGCACCAGAAAGGCAACCTGCATGCCATCATTTACTGCCTTAAATGCCGCACGGATCGCAATCTCTGTCTTGCCGTAGCCCACATCTCCACAGATCAGACGATCCATGATCTTCGTGCTTTCCATATCACGCTTGGTATCTTCAATTGCCTTTAGCTGATCCTGTGTTTCTTCATACGGAAACAGCTCTTCAAACTCCTGCTGCCATACCGTATCTGCCCCGAAGGAATGTCCCTGCATCTGCTGACGCTTTGCGTACAAAAGCACCAGTTCCTTTGCAATTTCCTGTACAGCTCCCCGCACGCGCGACTTCGTCTTTTTCCATTCGGCAGAATTTAATTTATTCAAACGTGGCTTCTTTGCTTCCTGTCCGGCATATTTCTGAAGCACATCCAGACCGGATGCCGGCACATAAAGATTTCCACCATCACCATATTCAATCTTAATATAATCCTTTGTAACACGGTCTACCTGTATCTTTTCGATACCACGGTAGATTCCAAGTCCATGCTCTTCATGAACTACATAATCTCCTATGTTTAACTCATTAAAGCTCTGAATCGACTTACCGGAATATTTTTTCTGTCTGCTGCGTCGTGCCCGCGCCTTTGCTCCAAAGATATCGCCCTCCGTAACCACAACAAACTTTGCAGTCGCATAGGCAAATCCCTTATGAAGAAATCCATAGGACACCATGATCTGTCCCTCTTCCAGTGCAATATCCGGTTTTTCCCGATAAAATGCTGGAATCTCATATTCATTCAGATCCTTGCTCAAACGCTCCGCTCTTGTCCGCGAACCCGAAAGCAGAAGTACACGAAATCCCTCTTTTTTCCATTTTTTAATATCCTCTACTAACAGTTCAAAATGCTTATTGTAAGAGCCTACCGGCTGAATCTGCAGATTGTATGCTTCTTTTACGGAAATCTGCTTTGGCAGTGCATCTAACATAGTCAGATAGATCGACTGCTTTGTCTGCAGCAGTGCATTAACTTCCTCGGCAGAAGCTAAGATTTCCATTTGCTTTGGCAAAAGATATCCTTTTTCCAGTCTGCCCTGCATACTCTCCCGAAACTCTGTCTGAACCGATTCCATCTTTTCGATACAGCGGACCGGCTCATCGATCAGAAACAAAGTATTTTGAACATCAAAATAATTAAAGAGAGAATCACGCTTTACCTCAAAATATGGCAGATACGCTTCCATTCCCATGCGGTTTCCGTACAGCTCAAACTCTTCCTTTAGCTGTTTTATCGTTTCATTCAGACGGTTTGTGCCATCATGATTCTTATCCTTCCGAAACTGCGCCAAAAGCTTCTTTTGATCTGCCTGCATCGCTGCAAAAGCATCCTGAATCTCCTTTTTCGTCGCAATAAACTCGGAAGCCGGAAAAATCCGAAGCTCTTCCATACGCTCAATGGAACGCTGGCTCTCCACATCAAAGGAACGAATCGTGTCAATCTCGTCACCCCAAAGCTCAATTCGATAAGGACAGTCTGCCGTAATCGGAAACAGATCAAGGATTCCGCCACGGATAGAAAAATCTCCCGGTGCACTAACCTGTGTCTGACGCTGATATCCCATATCCGTCAAATGAATACTCATCTGTTCGAGATCGACTACCGCCCCCTCTGTTACCTTTGTCACCGCTCTCTGATACGTTGTAAACTCAGGAAGCTTTTCCATCCCGGCATCCATCGTTGTAATGATCGTACCACTCTCTTTTGTCAACAGTGCTTCTATCACCTTCAGACGTTCTACCGTAATTGCATTTCCATGAACATCTGCACTATAAAAAATCACATCCTTCGCAGGGAAATATAATACTTCCCTGTCAAACATGCGATACTCTTCCATCAGTTCTCTGGCTTTTATCTCATTTTGTGTGACGATCACCTTCCATGCAGTCCCCTGGGACAGCCCATATATAAAATGTGTCCTCTGGGAATCCATACAACCGGAAATGTGAAGCGGCAGCTTCTTGCGTTCGATGCATTCTCTTGCACTGTTGTATGCATTGATAGACTGCAATGGTGCTAACAATGTTTCCATTTTTTATATCCTTTTCTTTCTCTCCCTCAACCTTTTGGTCAATACTAATTAAAGCGATTCATCGCAGCATTGATATCCTGCGTCATGATCACTTCACATGCCTCGGTCGTCTTTTCTAACGCCTCGCGGATCACCGGTTCCTCTTCCTTTGGAAATCTGCCAAGAACGTAGTCTGCCAGATCCCAGCCGGCTGGCTTTTCCCCGACACCGATCCGTATTCTTGCAAATTCCTGACTGCCCAAATGTGCAATGATATTTTTGATTCCATTATGACCGCCTGCGCTTCCTTTGGCACGAATGCGCAGCTTTCCCGGTGCAAGGTTAATATCATCATAGATAACGATAAGCTCCTGCGCCGGATCGATCTTATAATAGTCTACCAGCTCCCGGACACTCTCTCCGCTAAGATTCATATAAGTAAGCGGCTCGGCTAAGATTACCTTCTGCCCTGCGATCACACCTTTTCCGATCATCGCCTTGTGTTTTTTAGTATCTACTGAAATATGATTGGCATCTGCCAATGCTGTGATGGCAGAAAAGCCAATATTATGTCTGGTTCCGGCATATTTCTGTTCCGGATTTCCCAAACCAACGATTATATACATATAACGCTCCATTCCGCTGTCCTTCGACAGCACAAATCGTATTGCCCTCAAAGACGGCATCAGGCAAAGGTACTCATCATCCCTTGAATCAATAATGATGCTTCCTGAGTCCTTCTCCCATATGTACCTTCTGTCCAAGATAATTTTGTAACATATCTTTGTCAACCACATGACGGTTATCCATCGTCTTCATAATATCCACTATCTGCACTTCTCTGGCGATATGCGGATCAGAAAGATTTAACACCTGATTGTCACGGAATGACAGCACGAACGGCTCCAGTACATTGACCGGACCTTCTGCAATAACCAGACCTCTGTCGCCATTGCTTAACTCTACGCAGACACCCGGCTGCAAAATATTAATGCTGTCAACCAATGCCTGAACCACGTCCTTGCGATATCCATTCTCCTCCTGCTGCAGATGACGAAGTGCCGTAATCTCTGAAAGCGGCTCTTCCCCATACTTCATAGCTGTCATCTGATCAAAGACAGCGGCTGTTTTTAAAATATCTACTTCATCAATCTCAGGTACTGTCTTTTCCTCTTCCCCATGAAGCTGATATAACTCACGACAGGCAAGCACTGCCGTTCTGCGTGCGCCCGGATCTAAGTCATAGGCTTTATTCAGAAGCTGATACCCTGCATAATGATATGTGTAGAGCTTACTCTTATCTTCCTCGCTCATATCATCCACATTTTCCCTGCGCATGGATACCGGCACCAAAAGACTGCCCACATCATATAAAATGGCTGCTACTACTACCTCCAACTGCTTCTTAAACTCTAACTTCATGCGGTATGACATCATGGCACACAAAATAGCTGTGTTTAAGGCATGCTTATACACAGAATCCTCGGCACTTCGAAGATTCTGTACAAAGTTGATCTTATGATGCAGCGCCCCATACTTTTTGATCACCTGATTGGCAAAAGCATACAAGCCCTTTGGTTCTTCCTGCTTTGACACAACATCTAAAATCTCCTTAATCGTAAAGACAGACATTGTCTGAAAACGCTCAAACTCTATATCGTCTTTACTCATCGGCGGAACCGGCTCTGCCGGCTCCAGAATATATACACCGATCAATCCAAAGTTTTGAATGCTGACAATACCCTGATTGGTCAACTTTGAATTTCTCTCATACAGCATCACACCATTTTTATTATAAATTGGCTTTGCCAGACGCATCCCTGTCTTTAGTTCCTCTGACCTCACAAATAACATATCTCCGTCTCCTTCTCTATTCTGTCACGGCTCCTGCCTTGTCTTATAGATTTATTATTTGTTATTATTTCTCTTATCTGCAAGATTACTCGTCACACGATTGTATAACTCTAACGCTGCATTGTATCCCATCTTTTTCTGTCTGTGGTTGACTGCAGCAGATTCACAGATAACAGCAAGGTTTCGTCCCGGACGGATTGGAATTGCATGACATACGACCTTATTTCCTAAGAACTCAATATGCTCCTCTTCCAGTCCCAGTCGATCGTATTCCTGCTCCTTGTTAAATTCCTCCAGCTTGATGACCAGATCGATCTCCTGCTCATTTTTCACGCTTTCAACACCAAACAATGCCTTCGCATCAATAATGCCAATACCACGCAGTTCAATAAAATGTCTTGTGATATCCGGTGCTGTTCCGATCAAAGAGGCATCACTTACCTTCTTAATCTCAACCACATCATCCGATACCAGACGATGTCCACGATGAATTAACTCCAAAGCGACCTCGGATTTACCGATTCCGCTCTCACCCATGATCAGAACACCTTCACCATAGATGTCAACCAGCACACCGTGTACGGAACATCTTGGTGCCAACTCTGCATTGAGCCAGCGGATCAGCTCTGCCATAAACGGAGAGGTTGCTTTTTTACTTCTTAAAACCGGCACATGATATTTATTTGCCAGTTCGATCAACGCATCCTCTACCCAGATCTCACGGCAGAAAATAATACATGGCGGCTTTGGTGTTTCCTCGCTTCCTGCCATGATACGTTCCATCATCGTAACACTATACTCGATTCCCTTCTGCTGCATATACGCATGCTCCACATGTCCAATGATCTGGATACGTCCGGAATCAAAATAGTCAAAATAACCGGCAAGCTGCAGCGCCGGACGATTCACCTCTGTCTGTGTGATCTGAATACTTTCTACATCAACCTCCGGTGTACAGTTTTCCAACTGAAAATTCTCAATTAAATCCTTTAATGATACATGATATGCTCCGTTTTGCATCAATTTCCCTCCTTTTTGTGAAAAAACGCATAGACGCTCTGTGCAGCACGCTCATTCATGGCATCTGCTTCCTTTAACTCCTCAACGGACGCCTCGCGAATCTTTTCTAATGATTTAAAATAACGCATTAATGCTTTTCTTCTTGTCTGTCCTATTCCCGGAATGTCATCTAATACCGATTTTACCTGTGCTTTACTACGCAGAGAACGATGATATTCAATCGCAAACCGGTGAACCTCATCCTGAATCCTTGTCATCAGATGAAAGCCCTCGCTATTGACCTGAATCGGCATCTCCCGATCCTGAAAGAACAGTCCTCTGGTACGATGCCTGTCATCCTTTACCATACCACAGACCGGTATCGCAAGCCCCATACGTGCTAAAACCTGCTCCGCAATATGAACCTGCCCCTTTCCACCGTCCATCATGATCAGATCCGGAAAACGGGTAAAGCTTCCTAATTCTTCACTCCACTCTTTGCCTTCCAGCTCTTTCTTCTCTTCCAATCCATGCCGGAAACGTCTGCTAAGCACCTCGTCCATGCTTGCATAATCATCCGGTCCCTGAACGGTCTGAATACGAAACTTACGATAATCACTTTTCTTTGGCTTGCCATCTTCAAAGACAACCATCGAACCTACCGACTGAAATCCATTGATATTGGAAATATCATAGGACTCTATCCTGCTCACGCCGGAAAGTCCCAACCAGCCACAGATCTGCTGCATCGCGCCGGCAGTACGTTCTTCTTCACGCTTAATCTTTTCGCTATCCTGCGTCAGAACTAATGCTGCGTTTTTATGTGCCAGCTCCATCAGACGTTCTTTCTGTCCTTTTTTCGGCACAAGCACATGTACTCTGCTGCCTCTTCTCTGTGTCAGCCACTCTTCGATCAGATGCGTATCCTGTATCTCATATTCTAACATGACTTCGCGCGGAATAAAAGGTGTTCCGGCATAAAACTGCTTCACAAAAGACTGTAAAATCTCATCCTGCGAATCTCCTCCGATTCCATTCAGATGAAAATGATCTCTGCCGATCAGTTTTCCTTCCCGCACAAAAAAGACCTGTACCACCGCTTCCTGATCCGTAGCTGCCACAGCAATAATATCCCTGTCAACACCGCCGAAATCCGTAATCTTCTGACGGATTTCCACCTTCTTGACGCTTTCTATCATATCACGATAATTGGCTGCCTCTTCAAACTCCAAATTCTCAGCGGCTCTTTCCATCTTCTCCTGCAAAACACCGATCACTTCCCGATAATCCCCTTCCAGAAGCTTTAGTGCCTTTTCAAAATTCTCCCGATAGGCTTCCTTTGAAATATATCCCTGACAAGGCGCATCACATTGCTTGATATGATAGTTCAGACACGGTCTTGCCTTTCCCTCATCTCTTGGCAGAACACGGCTGCACGAACGTACATGATAGATCTTTTGCGCCATCTCAATCGCATTCTTTGCCGTAGTCGGGCTGGTAAACGGCCCAAAGTAACGGGAACGATCTCTCTTTTGCTCTCTGCAGTAGATCAGGCGTGGATAATCTTCATACACCGTAGCGCGGATAAAAGGATACGTCTTGTCATCCTTTAGCATTGTATTGTAGCGCGGCATATATTCCTTGATCAGATTATTTTCAAGCACAAGTGCCTCTACCTCAGAATCTGTCACAATATATTCAAAATGGTCGATATGTGCGATCATCTGCTGTATCTTTGGTGTCACACGCCGGCTCGCCTGAAAATACTGACGCACGCGGTTTTTTAGGCTGATTGCTTTTCCCACATAGATAATGGCATCCTTTTTGTCATGCATCAGATATACCCCGGGCTTTGCCGGCAATTTTTTTAATTCTTCCTCTATATCAAACACTTCTGTTTTCCTTCCTACATAGTCAAGTCTTTTTTCCCTTAAAATAAGGGATTTTGTTAATTGTTTCTCAGATAAATGAGCCATTGTCATGGATATTTCTATGCATCTAGTGCGAAAATAGTGGTTTTCGGGTACACGAATTAAAACGTCTGTACTGCTCGTCTTAAATGGCCTTGTGTATACCCTTCCCTCTATGGCGACGTACCTCCCGTGTCTACCAGGATCATCTCACTCTCCAGAGAGTCCTCACTTCCTTCGTCCCGCCTATCCATAACCAGGGTGTCAGCTTAGCTCCTCGTCAGGGTCTTTGCCCTCTTTAATCCTGCTGCTCTCAGCTTAACATTCCGCCATATCTGATTGATGCCGTTTACACCAAGCCGTACGATATCTTCCGGCAGCGGTGCCTGCTTTAACACCATCATACCGCTGATGGCATCCGGTTTCCCGTATACTTCTTTATATTCCGGGAAATAAATGCTGAACCAGCGTGCGATCCGGTTCTTGATCCTGGTGATCTCTTCCTGTGTCTGAAATCTCAGGTTGGACAGATTTCTGATCTCCGCATAGATCCCGGTTGGAATATACGGATAGGAAAATCTTCCTTCATTTACCAGTGCAGCGATCGTCTTAGGATCTTTGCGGTCATTTTTGTTCGGATTGTTATCATCCAGTTCCTTCGATTTTTTCACATGATGCGGATTCACATGCACTACGCGCATCCCCTGTTCCTGCAGAAACGCTCCAAGATTAAACCAGTAATGCCCTGTCGGCTCCATGCCCGGGATCACCTTCTCCTTGTGATGCCTTTCAGCAATCTCATCCATCCATGCCTTAAACGCCAAAAAGCCGGATTCATCATTGCTGAATGAAAACGCTTTTCTGGAGTATTCGTAGTTGCGCCAGTCAAATGCCCTTGCGTAATGCGTCTGACTTCCAACATCAATTCCAATGATCAAAGTTTTTTCAGTTATAGATGCAATTTTCTTGTTTTGTGTGTTATACTTCATTGTAGATACCTCTCTGTTCAATAAGATTTTTACTAACCGTGCAAAGTCAGTAATCTTATTTTACACTGAGGTATTTTTTCCTCAACCTTCTTTCTTTGAATCCTCTGTATTTTTAATTATACAGCAAGCTCCTCATATAATCAAAATGTCAAACAGAAAGAAACACTTCCCGTTTGACATTCTGATCTTCGTTGCAAATTGTTTCTCTTTGCACCGATTATAGCATAGCACTCTCGCTGATGATTCCATTATCCTTATGGAAAATAACACTATTTTATCATTTTCATTCTATTGATAGTTTTGTGCCTGCGCATTCCACATCATAGCGTAAATTCCGTCTTTTTCTAGCAATTCTTCGTGTGTTCCCTGCTCCTGCACCTGTCCGTCTTTTAACACAATAATCCGTTGGCAAAAACGACAGCTTGACATTCTATGGGATATGTATACCGCCATTCTATCTTGGATCAATCGGTCAAAACTTGAATAAATTTCATATTCCGCCATAGGGTCTAATGCACTGGTTGGCTCGTCCAAAATGATAAAAGGTGCTTTCTTATATAAGGCGCGCGCAATAGCAATTTTCTGTGCCTCACCGCCGGACACTTCAACACCTTTAATACCAACATTATACAATGGATTATGGATTCCCTGTTCCATTTTCTGGACACGCTCCCAAATACCTGCTTTCTCCAAAACCTCTTCAATCTCCCGCTCATCGTACTCCTCACTGGCAGCAACATTTTCTGCTACTGTCATAGCGAACAGTTTGAAATCCTGAAATACCACACCAAACATTGCTAAATATTCTTCATAATCATATTCACGAATATCGATCCCATTTAGCAAAATACGCCCGTGTGTTGGCTCATACAGTCGACACAGTAACAGGATCAAGGTCGTTTTTCCGGCACCATTCGGACCTACCAGCGCAATTTTTTCTCCATAGTGAAATGTGAGATTAACATGCTCTAAACTATCCTTTTTACCACCGGGATACTTAAAACTTACATCCTCAAAGGTAATCACCAGATCCTGTGGAGGTAGATCAGCCGTAGGTTTTCCACCCGTCTGTTTGCGATTTGGCAACTGCAGATATTCGTAATAATGATGCAAATACTGCATATTAAGCAACACCGTTTCAAAATGATCTACCATATATTGACAAGCGCCTCCGAGTGCCGTTAGTGCCGATACATACTTGACCACTTCCGCTCCCGTGATCATCCCATTAACGCCTCTGACTCCGATCACCGTATAGGAAATCACTAAAAGCAACGCCTGTACGATCAAATAACGGATTCGGATCTTTTCCTGAATGTCTAGCTTCCTGTCCTGAATATTGCACTTTTCATCCCATACTTTCGTCATATCCCTCAGCAGCAAATCCTTTAAGGCATACAGACGTATCTCCTTACCTGTCGCATATTTGCTGAGGATCTCGCGATAAAAATAATCGTCCTTACGAATCGCATCCAAACTTTCCTCATAAATTTCATACTGCTTTTTGTTGCCCTTCTTGGATATCCACATAAAAAGAAACATAGAAAACAGATTTAACAGGAAAATAAGATATATGATCCACTTAGAATTTAAGATCTGCATCACACCATTTCCGGTCAAATGCTGTTGCTGTGTCAAAATTGGAACAAGCACAACAAAGGCATAAAAGATAGATGCAACATCACCGATCAGCACGCCTAATTTATCCGAAAACCAGTAAATACCACCGCTTTCTTTTTCGCCCTCTAACGCTGCAGTCAAAAGCTGCATACTATCCTGCGACTCAAGATCTTGATAATCTAGGCTTGCAGCTTTACTGGATATATCCGCCTTGATCCGGTAACGAATATTATCTCGCATCGCATTTCCCGCTTTGTCCAAAATATGGTACAGAAGCGTCATTGCAAAAGTGATTGCCAAAAGTTGGTAGACCATATTCATGATATGTCCCTTCGCTTCCCGTGCAACTAATGCATTTAAGATATTGCAGCCGTATACAATGCCCACATAAGGCAGACCCGCCATAATAATATTTTTTCCAAGATTACAAGGCAGGATCCACTTGCATAGCCGATGATTGATCCCGATGACATGCATAAATTTCTTTATGATCACCCCTGCAGATTCTTTTTCATTGCTGATCGCATGCTTACTCATCGGAATCACCGCCCTTCTCATTGTAGTATTGACTTTGTATTTCAAACATCTTGGCATATGCACCATTCTTTTTCATTAATTCATCGTGCGTGCCGTCTTCTTTCACCTGACCATTTTCATAATAAATGATGCGGTCGCAGAATTTGGTACTCGCCAAGCGATGGGAAATAAAAATTGTCGTTTTCCCTTCCGATAACCGGTGATACTGTTCGTAAATCGCCGTCTCTGCCAAAGGATCCAGCGCACTAGTCGGCTCGTCTAACAGCAAAAGCGGTGCGTCCTTATATAATGCTCTCGCTAGCAATATGCGCTGCAATTCTCCGCCCGAAAACAACACGCCATCCTTATCCAAAAAGTTGGTAACCGCTGTCTTTTCCTTCTTTGGCAAAGATAGAACCTTATCCTCAATATCTGCAAGCTGCATTGCCGTTCGCAGTTTTGGTTCATCAATATTTTCCTGTTTTTCACAGGCGATATTTTCTGCTACCGAAGTTGCCATCACCATCATGTCTTGAAATACTGCTCCGACTAATTTGCGATATTCTGTCTCTGAATAATCAGAAATCTTCCTGCCATCGATCAAGATCTGTCCTTCATTGGGATGATAAAAACCGCACAACAACTTCACTAAAGTGGTCTTGCCAGCTCCGTTTACTCCCACCAGCGCAATATTTTCGCCTGCCTTTACCTTGAGATTCAGATTATGTATCACATCCTGTTTTGCACCGGGATAACGAAAACATACATTCTTAAACTCAAGCGTAATACCGTTTGCCATTTTGTCTGTCCCCTTTTTAGCACAAGTGTTTTCCGGATTCTCTTTCTCTACTGTATGCTCCGAATCTCTTAACTCCATAAAACTGCGGCAGTCGTTAATGCCCCAGTTGCAACGGATCATTTCACTGTTAGCGCGAACAAAACCGTCTCCCATATTACCGCCATTCAGCCAGCCTGCAAAACCGGTAATAATTCCCAAATAAAAAGTAAATGTGGTCGCATTCATTTCTCCTGCCAAAAACTGATTCACCAACACCGTATACGCAATGATGTCACGCACGAGCGACCAGATCGTGTCCGACAGATGCGGCAGAAAATAATACATCTCCACGCGTTTCCAGACTTTCATTCGTCTCTGAACCAGTGTTTTCATGACATCCACAAACCACTTTTCCATGCGATACAAACGAATGTCTTTGCCGTCCGTAGCGGATGTACTCCTCTGAAAAAAATACTCCACTCTGGAATCTGTCTCCCAAATTGTCTCTCTATATTTCCGATAACCTCGTTGCGCAATTTTCTTCTCGATCATCACATTCATAATGCTCATAATCGCAAAAATCGGCAGTACCCAAGGGCATTTTGGAATCAGTATGATCGTATATACGATAATTCCCAACAGATTAAATGCGAATGGCGTAAACATATCCATAATGCGGCTCCAACCATTCCATTCCTCCGAGTAACTGTATTTTGCACCATCCGCTGCTCGTTTTCCTTCTGCACTCTCCAGAATTTGGTAATCCACTGTCATAATTTTGCTGATCACTTTCTTCTGAACAGACTGAAACTGCACCTTGTAATTTTTCTTTTTAATCAAAAAATCGTACCTTGTCGATACGATCCCCATAATCATATTTCCCAGCACAAACGCCAGCATTACTCCAAAAAAAGTCAAAAAATCTGCCTTTTTTTCGACCATGCTGATCGCCGCACTTGGTATGATTGCTGCAATAAACGGCGCCAAAAATCCTGCTACCGATCGTACTGCAATATACCAAGGATACTTGTGGTCTAGGTCGTACATTTCTTTAAACACAAACTTCCAATTGCTTAAAATCGGGTATTCTTTATTGATTTTTTCCATATGACTCCTGTAATCCTTTCCTGCTCTGCCAGAATTGCTTATGCAATTCTTAGTGGCGTCACCACTAGGTTGCTTTCACAGTCTTCCTTTGTACGGTGGTTGCTATCACCCATTCTGAAGATGATACTGTTGTTTCTCTTGATACATAATAAAATCTGCCTGTTTCAACATGCTTTCAAGAACATTTTTCAAATAATCCAAAACAGTACTTTCCGGCATCTTCTGTTTTGCAATATTCATCATTTTCTCTAACTTTCCAGCCACATTATCCGTATAGAACTATTGTATTAATTTTTAAGGTTACATTGTTACTTATGTAATATATTCTGCCAATCAGCACGATTATATAAGATACGAATAATATATATTACATCTTCCCTCTCATTGTAACTATAAAAAATATTATAATTCTCAAAATATGTCATCCGCACCCCTACATTTTTTAGCAATGTATCTCGTACCAACGGATAGCCAGTAGGAAATGTTGTTAGAGACTTTATCGTCTCAACAATCCCATCGACAGTTCTATCAGATGCTTGTGGGTTTTCCAACTCAAAAAATATATAATACTCAATATCTGTCAAATCGTATTCTGCTGGTTGTGTAAAAACCACTTTAGTCACGCTCTGCTCTCCTCTTTTTTATCCGCTCACATACATCATCAATGGAGCTAACCCTACCTTCTTGCATAGCTTTGTATCCCTCACCTATCAAACGATACAATTCCAACTTTGCTGCATCTGTATTTTCCTTTTCAATTACAGGGCTACTTGTTGCTGTTGCCATAAGATCACTCCTTTCAAAATTATATTATCATTTTTCATATGAATATTATATCCTAAAGTCTCAAAAGCTACAAGCTAATGTCATATCCATTTTATGCCTTTCAATTCATTTCATCAAAAATATTTATTATCATCCCTACATAGTCAAGTCTTTTTTCCCTTAAAATAAGGGATTTTGTTAATTGTTTCTCAGATAAATGAGCCATTGTCATGGATATTTCTATGCATCTAGTGCGAAAATAGTGGTTTTCGGGTACACGAATTAAAACGTCTGTACTGCTCGTCTTAAATGGCCTTGTGTATACCCTTCCCTCTATGGCGACGTACCTCCCGTGTCTACCAGGATCATCTCACTCTCCAGAGAGTCCTCACTTCCTTCGTCCCGCCTATCCATAACCAGGGTGTCAGCTTAGCTCCTCGTCAGGGTCTTTGCCCTCTTTAATCCTGCTGCTCTCAGCTTAACATTCCGCCATATCTGATTGATGCCGTTTACACCAAGCCGTACGATATCTTCCGGCAGCGGTGCCTGCTTTAACACCATCATACCGCTGATGGCATCCGGTTTCCCGTATACTTCTTTATATTCCGGGAAATAAATGCTGAACCAGCGTGCGATCCGGTTCTTGATCCTGGTGATCTCTTCCTGTGTCTGAAATCTCAGGTTGGACAGATTTCTGATCTCCGCATAGATCCCGGTTGGAATATACGGATAGGAAAATCTTCCTTCATTTACCAGTGCAGCGATCGTCTTAGGATCTTTGCGGTCATTTTTGTTCGGATTGTTATCATCCAGTTCCTTCGATTTTTTCACATGATGCGGATTCACATGCACTACGCGCATCCCCTGTTCCTGCAGAAACGCTCCAAGATTAAACCAGTAATGCCCTGTCGGCTCCATGCCCGGGATCACCTTCTCCTTGTGATGCCTTTCAGCAATCTCATCCATCCATGCCTTAAACGCCAAAAAGCCGGATTCATCATTGCTGAATGAAAACGCTTTTCTGGAGTATTCGTAGTTGCGCCAGTCAAATGCCCTTGCGTAATGCGTCTGACTTCCAACATCAATTCCAATGATCAAAGTTTTTTCAGTTATAGATGCAATTTTCTTGTTTTGTGTGTTATACTTCATTGTAGATACCTCTCTGTTCAATAAGATTTTTACTAACCGTGCAAAGTCAGTAATCTTATTTTACACTGAGGTATTTTTTCCTCAACCTTCTTTCTTTGAATCCTCTATATTTTTAATTATACAGGAAGCTCCTTTGATAAATCCCTTTTAGCATAAGCGGAGAATCGGCTTTTGTCAATTTTCAACAGTCATTTTTTGAATTCTACAGAATCCCTTGCCAATGGTCAGACAAATGTTATAATAGTTTTGATTTTAATAAGTGAAACCCATAATACAAAAAAATATACGCAGAAAAGAGGATTATCATGTTAGCAAATTATCATACCCACACCAAACGCTGTCAGCACGCCAAAGGTGAAGATAGAGAATATGTCGAAGCAGCCATTCAAAGCGGTTTTCAGATTTTAGGATTTTCTGATCACTGTCCCTGGCCATTTCCGGATGGCTACGTTTCCGGCATCCGCATGAAGCCTTCCGAAATAGATGGCTATTTTCACTCGTTGGAGTCCTTGCGTGAAGAATATAAGAATGATATTCGTATTTTTATGGGATTTGAAGCAGAATACGATCCTGCGCTCGCCCAGAAGCAGCAAGAGCTTTTCGCTGATTATCCACTAGATTATCTAATCCTCGGCCAGCATTTTCTCGGTACCGAGTCCGACTCAATCTACACCGGTACTCCTACCAATGACGAAACGATTCTAAAGCGCTATGTCGATCTGGTCTGTGAGGGTGTAGAAACCGGAAGATACCTCTATGTAGCTCATCCTGATGTAATCAACTACACCGGTTCCGACGAAATCTACGAAAAGCATATGTTGCGCTTATGCCGTTTATTAAAGGAAAAGAATATTCCTGTCGAGATTAATATATTAGGTTTTTGGGAACACCGCCACTATCCATCCAACCGCTTTCTAAATATTGCCCAAAAAGCCGGAAACAGTGCCATTCTTGGCGTGGATGCCCATGCACCGGAGCAGCTTACAAACACCTCTGTCTTTGCCAGAGCCAAAAAACTATGCGAAACATACGGTCTGCCACTGCAGACAATAGATGATAGATTATAAAAAGGGCATCGCAGGTGTTGGTATACCACTACTGTACGAGCATTTTTCTATTCCATAAAAAAACATCAAGTCAAATACCACATTGCTTACCACAGGGTATTTGACTTGACTAGTATTTTAAAATATTTTATTTCCCACCACTATAAATCCTTTGCTTTGTATACCATGTATCCTTCATAATAATAGCTATGATCAATCCCTTTCATATACACTTCCCGATCATCTACCTGATCTGTTAAGGCTTTTTTCAGAAAATACTTTATTTCGATGTCCTTAATCGGACTTCTCTCCATTGCCAGTAAGTAGTCTTCCTTATCCACCAAACTCCAATTAATGACTTTTTTCAATTCCCTTTTCAAAATCAAATCAAGCCATATTCTGGTACTCCGACCGTTTCCCTCTCGAAATGGATGTGCTATATTCATCTCTACATATTTTTCAATAATCTCGTCAAAGGTAGACTGTGGCATCTTTTCAACATTCTCAATTGCGTTCTGCAAATACATCACCGGCGCAAACCGAAAATTTCCCTTTGCAAGATTTACTGTGCGTAGCTGTCCTGCAAAATCGTAAATTTCGCCAAACAGATACTTATGAATTGCCGCAAGCATCTTAAATGTTCCCGCTTTATAAGTGTCTAAGTATCCATTTTCAAATAAGGCAGCTGCTTTTTTCTTACTTATCTTTTCTTCCATCCTTGCAAGTTCTGCGGAATCTGTAATATTAAACTTATTTTCTAAAGCCATTCGTCTCTCCTTTCCGCACACTTGAAAATATATTCTATTCTTCTATTTCCTTTTCTGCATCGTCCTTTTTCGCTGTCATAAACCGCTCTACAACCTTTGCCACACCGTCTTCATCGTTGCCGGCTGTAATATAATCTGCTGCCTCCTGCACTTCCTTCTGTGCATTTCCCATCGCAACGCCAAGACCGGCACAGCGAAGCATCGACAAGTCATTATAGCTGTCACCAACGCAGATAACCTTGTCCTTTTTGATGTCCAGATGCGTCATCAGCTTAGAAACTGCCACACCCTTATCTACAAACTTCGGAAGAAGCTCTACATAGTAAGGATCGGAACGGAACACATTCAGTCTGTCACCAAACTTCTGCTGCATAACCTTTTCTACTTCCTTCATATAGGTTGGTTCCCCTGTCATAAACAGCTTATTAACCGGGAAGTTGATCTCTTTTATAAACTTATCTGTTTCGCGGATTGTTACCTCACATGCTTTCGCATCCGCTTCCACATACTGATTGATGCCATTTCCGGATAATAATTCCTTCTCGGCATCATGATATGCCAGAATGCCGACATTTGCCTCTTTTGCCGCCTCATAGACCGGTGCGATCAGCTCTGACGGAATCGTCTGGTTACAAATGCACTCACCTGTCTTACAGTTCAAAACAGTTGTACCGTTGTATGCGATCACATATCCTCCGAACTCCTCCAGAGAAATCTTCGATGCCGTCTTACGGATACCGGAAATCGAACGGCCGGACGCAATCGCAACAATCTTGCCACGCTTCTGCGCATCAATCAAAGCCATCCGCGTCACTTCTGTAATCTCTCTCTTAGAGTTGACCAATGTGCCATCTACATCAAGAACGATAGCATCATAGAAATCACCTTCCGGTTCTTCCATTCCTTTTACCTTACGGTAAATCTTCATAAATTCCTTGCCTGTAATCGTTTCATGCTCGATCAGGTAAGCTGCCAGCTTATCCAATGCTTCCCGATTTCCGGAAAGATACTCGACAGCCTTTTTGTAACATTCCTTCAGGATGCGCATAACCTCCTGATCAACCTCTGCCTCTGTGGCATCTCCACAGTTCATAACGGTACGGCCATCCAGATATTTATTTTCTACAGATTCCAGACCGATCAGTCCAAACTTCTCAGACATACCATACTGTGTTACCATCGAACGTGCCAAAGAAGTCGCTTTTTCAATATCATTCGATGCACCCGTTGTAATCGAGCCAAAGACTAATTCCTCTGCGGCACGTCCACCAAAAAGGGTAACGATCCGTGTCAGGATCTCTTCCTTGCTCATCAGATATTTTTCTTCCTCCGGCACCTGCATCACATAACCCAGAGAACCCATTGTTCTCGGTACGATCGTAATCTTTTGTACCGGTTCTGCATTTTTCTGTAATGCCGTAACCAGTGCATGACCAACCTCGTGATAGGCAACGATTCGTTTCTCTTCTTTTCCTAAGATACGATCTTTCTTCTCCTTACCGGCAATAACCACTTCTACCGCCTCAAACAGATCACGCTGACTGACTGCCTTTCTACCACTGCGGACTGCCATGATTGCTGCTTCGTTGATCATATTGGCAAGATCTGCACCAACCGCTCCACTGGTTGCCAGCGCAATTGCATCAAAGTCAACAGATTCATCCATCATAACATCTTTGGCATGAACCTTTAAAATATCAACACGTCCCTTCAGATCCGGCTTTTCCACAATGATCCTACGGTCAAAACGTCCCGGACGAAGAAGCGCCTTATCAAGTACCTCCGGACGGTTTGTAGCACCCAGAATGACTAATCCTTTCGAACTGTCAAAACCATCCATCTCAGAAAGCAGCTGGTTCAAAGTCTGCTCACGCTCATCATTTCCACCGCCATAGCGACTGTCACGGCTCTTTCCGATCGCATCGATCTCATCGATAAAAATAATACATGGTGCCATCTGCTGTGCCTGTTTAAACAAATCACGCACACGTGATGCACCCACACCAACAAACATTTCCACAAAGTCAGAACCTGACAATGAGAAAAACGGAACTCCTGCTTCTCCGGCAACCGCCTTGGCAAGCAACGTTTTACCGGTTCCCGGAGGTCCCACCAAAAGTGCTCCCTTTGGTAACTTCGCTCCGATCGCCGCATACTTCTGTGGATTGTGAAGGAAGTCAACCAATTCGTTGAGCGAATCCATCGCCTCCTCCTGACCGGCAACATCCTTAAACAGCACGCCGGTTTCTTTCTGCACATACATCTTCGCTGTACTTTTGCCAACGCCCATCATGCCGCCTGAGCTCTTTGACATAGTACGGAATAGGAAGAATAAACCACCCCACAAAAGCAGGATAGGAAGCAGGGTTGTAAGTAACATATAGCCAATGCCCGATGTACTGTCCGAAGTATCCCGGCTAAACTTTACACCGGCCTTGTCCAGTCGGTCTACCAACTGCGTATCCATTGTGATCAGTCCTGTATAATATGTCATCTGATACAGCGAGTTCTGCTGTGTCTGCGGTACGATCTCCAACTCATTTGAAGTGATCGTTACAGACTTTACATTGCCATCCTCTAACATCTGTAAAAACTGGTCGTAACTAATCTCCTTATTCGTCGCATTCTTTACCTGACTGTTCATGAAAGAAAACACCAAAAAAGTTCCTAATGCTACCAACAGACAGATAATAATGCCTGTTCGATTGTTCTTTTTGTCCTGATTTCGATTGTTCTTATCCAACGCACGCCCTCCTTAAAGCCCTTCTATCTTTTATCTATTCTCAAAATTTAGACATTTATCACAATTCGTCCAACTTTTAATAAGTATAAAACTAAGCAACTAAAAAAGCAACCTGGGCAATTCGAAAGAATTTGTGAACTTTATGAAGAAAGAGTTTTGCCAAAAATATCCAAAACAATGTTATAACTAAGGCAACCGTTTGATTTCTTATTTTTCAAACGGATATACAATTCCCCACTGATTGCGAAGCTCATCCATAAGCTTCATCATGCGTATCGTTTCCTCATGAGGCATGTCAGTGCAGGACATTTCCCCATTTGCAATCGCTTCTAAAGCCTTTTGCACTTCATACTCATAGCCTGTGATCTGTGGTTCTCTCTCATAATACGCCACACGTTCATAAGCTTCATTATATACAGACATACTTTCAAAATTATTGATATTTTCTATAATAATAAATCCCTTGTCCCCATGAATGATTCCCTTTCGATCACTCACAGACAGCATAGAAGCGTTCAGTACCGCCATCTTTCCATCCGGATAAATCAACGTTATGCTATCCTGTTCATCTACTCCTGTAGAACAATATGTACAGACAGAAGAAACCTTGTCATAGTCCGTTCCAAACATCATACATGCAAAGGTCAAAGCATAGATTCCAACATCTAACAAAGCACCTCCTGCTAACATCGGATCTGTCAGTCTTGCATTCTGATCAATATCATAGCCAAGATTTGCGGTCAGCATCGTCGGTCTGCCAATCACACCGCTTGCAAGCACTTCCTTCATCTTAGCAAGAAATGGCATATAACGCACCCAGATTGCTTCCGTCACAAATACATTTTCCTGCTTAGCATACGCAAGAAGCTCTTCTGCCTGAGCAGTATTTGCCGTAAATGCTTTTTCTACCAGGACCGGTTTATGATGCGAAATACATAGTCTTGCATTTGACAAATGCTCTGAATGTGGTGTTGCAATATAGACCAGATCGATCGTATCATCTGCTGCCAGTTCCTCATAGGAACCATACGCTTGCCCGATTCCAAATTCTTTAGCAAACTTTTGTGCTTTTTCTAAAGTTCTTGATGCAACCGCACCACATACAACATTTTTCATGCCCGCCAATGTGTTTGCCATAGTATGGGCAATTCCACCGGCTCCCATAATTCCAACACGATATTCTTTCATATGAACCTCTTTTCTGCGCACGTTTTTGCGCGTGTATCCTATCTTTTAATGCACCAGCTTATATATATTAGTGTCCTGCGCAAAATTACTCATTTCATACAGTACCAATGCGCGGTCAAATTGATTTTCCTTCAACAGCTTTCGTACAGATTTTCTATAATAACGCAGGTCGATCATCGTGATCTCGTCATAGTTTTCCATCAGAAAAGGAACAAAACAGTTTGCAAAGGAATCCTTTATTACCAAAAGCTTTTTCTCCGGATTTTCCTTCATCCGTATGACAACCTGTCCATAATTTCCACCAAAGTAATAGCCATACTTATCCTTCTGCGTCAGCTTTTCTACGTCATAAATGGCACTGCTTTCCTCCCCATCATAGAACACACTGGCTTTTGGAATATTCGTTGCTGCATACATCATATCACTTTTGGCAGCCAGCGGCATCACCTTAGAATACATCGTTCCCTGAAAATCTTCCGTTATCTTTTTAGGTACAAAATAGCCATATGTGTGCTTCTCCAACTGCGTCGCCTCACTATACGCACTATATGCTGCATAGGCACCTAAAAGTGTCCAATGATGATCCGTATGATAATAAACCTGATTCTGCTTGGCATATTCCTTTAGCTCCGGACGGACATCCACATGGTCTGCCTTTTTCAACATAGCCTCCGCTTCCCGATACATTGCCTCCGCATCATAATAAGGGGCATTGAGTGGCAGCTTAGACTGTAAAATAGTCGCCGGGGAAGGAACCAGTATCGTACTTGCCTGTCCGCCCATACAATCACCAAAGTACTCCACATAACGCAGATTTCTCAGATACTGCTTCTGATCAATGTCACTCTGTGTCGTCTTGGCAAGAAGATAGCCATCCTTTCCGAGGTAGACATCTCCCACATCCCGAAACCCCATTGCCTGCTTAACAACGGTCGCTCCCTTCATCCATGCATCTCTGCCCGGAAACTGATCGCTAAATGCTGTTTCAAATTCACTTTCAAACTCACCATTTAGCAAACTATCCACTGTCACCTTCGGCAGCTGTTCCAAATAACGGTTTTCGTTTTCAGAATAGGATTTCTGTGGTCTTAAAAATGTAAATGCCCCAAACAGTGCCAATATTCCAAACACAATAATGCTATAAATCTGATAATTTTTTTTCATAAAATTCCTCATTTCCGGACATGCTTTTATACGATTTCCTATTTCGCAGACGTTTTAGTATTTTTCAGACTAAAATCGAAAATATAAAAACGGATTATACGAGCCACTGATCAAAAGACTCAGACTAACAAAAAGGATTACCACGGTATACACGCTATATGCTATAAACTCAACATTCTTTCCTTTTGTAATGGCAAACTCTGTTTCTACAGAGAGCATGTATCGACGCAGTCTGCGAAGCAGGCGCATCGGGATACAGCTTGCTGCGATCGCAAGCACAACAAAAAACGCTCCATAAGTCTGAAGCTGATAGAGTGCAGTTTCATTCACAAATGTATTTTTCATGCCAAACATGATCTGTAAATACTTTCCCATCTTGCCAAAATCCTCTATGGCAAAAAGCACCCAGCCTACGATAATCAGAAACAAAGCATAAACATGCCGCAATACCTGTGGCCAGCGCTGCATCTCCTTTAACAAAAAGACCTTTTCCAGCAAAAGGATAACAAAAAAGTATAATCCCCACACGACAAAATTCCAACTGGCACCATGCCACAAGCCCGTCAAAAACCACACGACAAAAAGATTGACGATCTGGCGCATGATTCCTTTGCGGTTTCCTCCGAGCGGAATATATACATATTCCCGAAACCATGAGCTTAACGTTATATGCCAGCGGCGCCAGAACTCTGTAATATTCTGCGATTCATATGGATGCTTAAAGTTTTCCGGAAAGGTAAATCCAAACATATGCCCCAAACCGATTGCCATATCAGAATAGCCCGAAAAATCAAAATAAATCTGAAACGTATACGCAAGCGCACCGATCCATGCCCCCGCCATACTCAGGGAATTGATTCCCGTCTGGGAGATTTCATCCCACAGCAGACCAATCTGGTTTGCCAAAATCACCTTCTTGCCCAAGCCAATCAGAAAACGCTGCATTCCCTTTACCCAGCGCTCCTGCGAAACCGTTCGCGTTGTGATCTCATGCTCAATACTCTGGTAACGCACGATCGGGCCGGCAATTAACTGTGGAAACATGCTGACATACATCGCAAACGAGATCAGATTATGCTGTGCCTGAACCTTTCCTAAATACACATCAATCGTATAGGACAATGCCTGAAAGGTATAAAAGGAAATTCCGATCGGAAGTGCAATCTTTAAAACACCAACATGTGATGCCGTAAGCTGATTCCACGATTTGATCAACATATCCGTATATTTAAAAAACACCAGAATCCCCAGATTTCCCACGACAGAAAGAACTAACATAGCCTTATGGCATTTGTCCTTCTGCTTCTGTGCAAAACATTCCATTCCTCTGCCAATACTGTAATCAAAAACAATAGAAAACAGCATCACAAGTATATAGCGTGGTTCTCCCCATGCATAGAACACAAGACTGACCACCGCCAGCAATAAATTTCTGCATTTCACCGGACATATCATATATAGAACCAGCACAACCGGTAAAAACACGCATAAAAACACCAAACTACTAAAAACCATTCTTTCCTCTTTCCTGATACTGTCAAGCCTTCACGTTTTCAATCAGTCAACTGCCTGTTACTTTGCCCCGTTAAGACAGGACATAAACTTTCCTAGCAGATAAGAATTTCTTGTCATCGAAACATTATTGACCAAAAGCACTTCCCGTATCTTCTTTTTGGTTAAAAAATCAGCCAGTCTGCCTTCCCAGTAACGATAATCGATCACATACACCGTGTGGTAATGATCCGTCAAAAACGGAACAAAGGCATTGCCAAACGACTCTTTGATCACAACGCAGGAAGATTTATCCTCTATCTGTGCATTATGAATGATCGTATATGGATTATCTCCTGCAATATAAGCACTATATTTCATTCCTTTTCCATACTTTGTTGCATCTGCAATTACCGGCGCACTGATTTTCTGCCCTTCTGTAGTTGTATACTTCATCGATAGCTTTTTATTGCTTAACGGATATAACACCTCCATCGTATCCGGTGTCAGATTCTTATTCTTTGTTTCACGATAAAAAGAGCCCTCAAAGCCTTTAATCTTCTGCTTGTGATAAGCCGATAATTCATTTGGCTGTATTCCCTTCGCCTCACAAAATGCCTGATATGCATAATACGCACCCAGCGAAGTCCAGTGATGATCCGTTCTAAAATAAATATCCTCTGTACGATGCCGCATCAGCTTATCATAAAGCGGCACAAAGGTTTCCCGTCCGGAAAGCATCTCTTCGATACTTGCCAATGCCTCTTTCTGTGAAGAAGAGTTGACCTTTTTCTTTCTATTATCCGGAAAAGTAATCCCCATGCTGGTTGGTACGATCAAGTCGTACACCTTAACACTTTCATCTACCAATTTTGTTAGTTTGTTAACCGCCTTTGCATAGCGGCTTGCTGCGCTGTTGACATAGTTATACAACTCATAGCCGGCATTGCCTACCACTGCGGTTCCACTACTCTCATAGACCTGAACCTTTTCCTTTGCCAGAATCTTTTCATACTTTCCGGCTGCTGTCGGAGAAGGCATCACCGTTGCCACAGGAGTGTCCTGCACGGCTTGTGTAGGTGACGGAGAAGCTGTCTGTTCGCTGACAGCCGGGCTTGCCGTCACGTCTGGCGCAGCTGTCACCACTTCCTCCTCTGCAATCGGTTCGCTAGAATCCTGATAATATACAACCTCTTTTCCCAAATATCCATCCTGCTTTGTCAGTTGACTACGGTATAATCTTGTTCCACCTATGACTGCAATTACGATAGCTCCCACCACTGCATATATTGCTTTTCGTTTCATAGATTCTCCATCCTTAGCTATTTTTTAATCACCGAATTAATGACCTGCTCTGCCGTTTCATAATCTGATGTAACGCACACGATCACATAGCAGCCACAACGTATATTAAGTGCGTTTTCCACCTTCTTTGCCTCTTTCGGAATATAATCACGGAAGGTTGACTTGGCCTCCTGCAGATGTGCCGCTGCATATTCCTGATTCTTTTTGGCATCCGCCTCACTCTTTGCTGTCATGACCAAAAGTTCATCTGCATATGTACCATTTCCCATATAAATCTGAAGCTTGGTTCCCTCCGTTGTTTCAATCATGCCCTCTGCAACAGAATCATCCAATTTATTTAACTCTGCGTCAAAGGCGACCTGATCTAACACCTTCTCGACCAAAGCATCCACATCTATCTTCTTTCCTTCGTTTCTTGAATTATCTTCTATCTTTTTAATCGGTTCTGCCGTAACCACATTCATCTGACCTGCTGTGTTAATGCTGCGCACCGTCTGGCAAACACCCCATCCCATGACAAATGCAATAAAAATCCCAAACACACCGAGTAAGACCGTTCGCACATCAACCTTTGCTCTGGCTGGTCTTTCCGTACTTTTTTCTGCTTCCTT
This sequence comes from uncultured Lachnospiraceae bacterium, assembly GCA_934317005.1. Taxonomy (GTDB): domain Bacteria; phylum Bacillota; class Clostridia; order Lachnospirales; family Lachnospiraceae; genus Butyribacter. Next base: position 228,013 of record CAKREB010000001.1, on the reverse strand, counting down.
TTTTACCGTATCCTGCTTTTTCTTATCACTGCTTTGTTTCTTTTCCTGATTTTTAACTTTTGTAAGCTTTTGTTTGATCTTCATTTTCTTCTCTTTTGCCATAATTTACCTCATCTAACCTTATCTTTATTAAATCTGTCCACAGAGCTTATATTTGATCACAGCGATCACCTCACGCACATAAGCATTCGGTGCCGTGTAGGCATGTGTCTTAGAACCGATTGCTTCCACATTGCTGCAACCCTGCTTTCGCGCAATCCTCTTTGCCCGATAAATATGATAATCGTTGCTGACAATGATCACTTTCTTTGTCTTGCTTCCTATCAGTTTGATACTGTTTCTAATATTTTCATCGGTATTCACAGAGGTTTCCTCCCGCAAAAGACGATCCTTAGCAATCCCATGCTTTACCAGATACCGATACATCGCTTCCGCTTCTGTGATGCTCTCCCCCTGTCCTTTTCCACCGGAAAGCACTGCCTTTGTGTTTGGATTGCCCTGCAGATACTGATAGGCAGCATCCACACGATACCATAGGTTCTGACTCATCCGTTCTCCATATACATGCCCGCCAAGCACGATCATATAATCTGCATTGGCATCCGGTGCAGCATTTCCTTCCCAGACAAGTTTTCCGACCATGCACAAGCCTCCAACTATGCACAGCAAAAAAGCTACTCCTACTCCATGCGCGACACGCTTCCATAAGACAAGCCCTGCCTGATCAATATAATGATATCCTACACCATATGCGATCAGTACCACTCCAAGAACCGCCCAGATATATAAAAAGGAAGAGTTGATCCCTGCCCAGACAACGTAACCGATAAAATATATTATGCTGATAATCCCAAGCATAATACTACATATACTAATAACCATATCCCCTCCGCTCTGCCATCTTTGCCCGACGGCACGAAAACCTACCTCACCAAAATGTTATACCCCAAAAACGACCGATGTTACTTTACCAAAAAAACTGTACCACCGCAAAAGGCTTTCCATCGTCTGCATTGAGAGAGATGATACGCTCGGCATCACTGACATCATATACAACCGGTGTGATCCGGTCTCCTAAGACCGCCTGCTTCTTGTATTCTACACGAAGCTCTTTTACCCTCGTACCCTGATCTAAAAACTCCATTGCCATCTGCACATACTGACGATTGTTCACATGATGGTTGGTATCCAGATGATATTCATGTACAACAATCTCTTCCTGCGCTGTACCGCCCTCCGGCAGCTTAATCTTGCGTGGCGCATATTCCATCTCTAAAGGCTCTGCCTTACCATACACATCACCGATTTCCGGTGTTACGATCATCGGACGTCCCTTTTTCAGATCCATCAAAACCCAGTTTGAATTCGCCTTAGCCACACACGCGCCCTGCGCATCCGTAATCAAAAAGTTACGATACCCAAACATCTTCTCATATCCGGTAGATTGTGTTCCCACCGTGATCATTTCCCCCATCTTCGGGTACTGTTCCACGATAATCTGCCATGAGTTTAGCACCCACATCAGACCATGCTTTGCATGAAACTCCAGACCAACTCCAAGATCCTCTGATTGGAAATTAGTACAATCCTGCATATAATCTATAATGGCGTTCAGACTGATTCTGCCATCCTCTGCTGTTTCACTATAACGTACTCTACTGTCAAAAGTATACATTTTTTGACTTCCTTTCTGTATTACAAAACCCGACAAATTTCCCCCGCGTCTGCATTCTTTTTTAAGATTCTTCTCTTTCTCCGAATGCGAAGAAACGCTCAACTTATATCATAGCAAAACTTCCGGTCAGACACAACTTAAACTTAAAAATGCTCTGTCCCACTTGCCGGCAGAACAGAGCATACAAATTTGCTATATATTCTTTTATATTTCCTGTGGCAGGAAGCAGACTATCTCGCCTGCGCCATACACAGCTCATAGTATTTTCCCTTTTGTGCCAGAAGCTCCTCATGCGTTCCCTTTTCTGCAATCCCGCCATCACTGATGTACATAATGCAGTCTGCACTCTGGATCGTAGACAGGCGATGCGCAATGATAAAGGAAGTTCTTCCCTCAAGCAGCCGGTTCAGTCCCTTCTGAAGCACAATCTCCGTTTCCGTATCAATGCTGGACGTTGCTTCATCTAAGATCAGGATTGCCGGATCAGCAAGCAAGGCTCTTGCAAAGGAGATCAACTGACGCTGTCCTACCGACAAACGGCTTCCGCGCTCATTTACCTGTGTCTGATAGCCATCCTCCATCTGCATGATAAAATCATGTGCACAAACCGTCTTTGCGGCACGAATGACTTCTTCATCCGTTGCTTCTTTATTTCCATAGCGGATATTATCCATGATCGTTCCGCTAAAGATAAAGCTATCCTGCATCATGACACCCATCTGCTGTCTAAGGGAATGTAACGTAACCTTCGAAATGTCTACCCCGTCAATCAGCACTCTTCCGGAATCTACATTGTAGAAGCGGCTGAGCAGATTAACGATCGTACTCTTTCCGGCACCCGTAGGTCCTACAAACGCAATCGTTTCTCCCTTCTTTACCTCAAAGCTTACATCCTTTAAGATTGGCACATCATCCTCATAGCTGAAATTGACATGATCAAATGCAACCTCACCGTGAATCGCTGGCATTTCAATCGCATCCGGCGCATCCTTTACTTCTACCGGTTCATCAATCGTTTCAAAAATTCTTTCCAGATAAGAAACGGCTGTGACCACGCTGTTATAAAAGCTTGCAATCGTATTGATCGGTGTCCAGAAACGACTGATATATGATGTAAATGCGATCAGCACACCGACTGTAACACCATATCTGCCACCGCCTGCGATATAGGAAACACCGAGGACATAGACAAACGCTGTTGTGATCGTCGAAATCAGATCGACCATCGGTCCCATCGCAAAGCTATAGTAGGTAGCACGTAACCATGATTCCCTGTACTTCTGGCTTAACTGATTGAAGATATCTGTGTTTTCCCGCTCTCTGACAAATGCCTGCGTCACACGGATTCCGTTAATACTCTCAGAAATGTACGCATTCAGATTGGACTGCTTGTTACTCTGTACCTGCCATGCATAATGCTGCTTTTTCTTAATAAATACCACAAAAAGAATCAGTACCGGCAGACCGCACAGACAGATCAAGGTCAGTCGCACACTCATGCTGAACATAAATCCGATAATAAAGAACAGATTAAACAGATCCGTGATCGTCTGCAAAATTCCATTGGACAAAATATCACTCAGATTGTTGACATAATTGACCACCCGCACCTGAATCTTTCCATGCGGACGCTCATCATAATAGCTGAAAGGCAGTTCCTGCAAATGAGAGAAAATATCCTCGCGCAGCTGGTGAATAATGTCCTGTCCGACCTGCATCGTCAGATTAATCTTCAAACGGATGCAGACCACCAGATAGATACAGATTACTGCAGTCAGGATTGACAGACCGACAATCTTTTGGATATCTCCATTCGGAATATAGTCATCCATCTCTATCTGCACAAACTTCGGAATAAAGGTTGCCAGAAAAGAGGATGACAACATCAAAAACAATGCCATTAACATTTTTTTCTTATGCGGAATGATATATTTGCCCAGACGTCTAACCTGATTGATATCAAACTTTTCTTCCAGCACTTCGTCCATATCATAACGGTTTCTTGCCATAATCTTCTCACTCCCCTTCCTTCATCGGAAACTGATGCTTGTAAACAGTAGCATAATAGCCACCCTGCTTCAAAAGCTCCTCATGTGTTCCACGTTCAATGATCCTGCCCTGATCCAGCACAAAAATCTGATCCGCATTCATAATAGAAGAAATACGATATGCAATAATAAAGATCGTGCAGGAATGATTAATATTTTCTAACTGTTTTTGAATATAGCTCTCTGTTTCCATATCTACGGCAGATGTCGTATCATCTAGCACAAGGATTGCCGGATCCTTTAGAAGCGCTCTCGCCAGCGAGATTCTCTGCTTCTGACCACCGGACAAGCCTACGCCACGCTCACCAACCATCGTATCATAGCCTTCCGGCAGATTCTGGATAAACAGATTCGCATCTGCCATCTTTGCAGCCTCCTTCACTCTTTCAAAGCTGCAGTCCGGCTTACCATAAGCAATATTTCCCTCAATCGTGTCCGAAAAAAGGAACACATCCTGCATGGCAATACCAATGTTATCACGCAGATCATACAGATCCATATCCTTAACGTTGACACCGTCTACTAAGATCTCACCGTCTGTCACATCAAAGAAGCGGCACAGCAGATTGATCAATGTTGACTTTCCGGCACCCGTCGTTCCGATGATGCCGATTGTCTGATCCTTCTTTACCTTAAAGCTGACATCCTGCAAAATATCTTCATCATCTGCGCGATAGGAAACATCACGAAACTCAATATTTCCCTCCAGATGCTTTCTTTTGACCGGCTGCCTCGGATATTTCACATCTGGATCTGCGGAATAGGTATCATATATTTTCTCTACAGATGTAGTAAATCTCTGGATATCATTTACCCACCAGCCTGCCATACGAAGAGGTGTCGTAAGCATCCACAAATAACCATTTACAGCAACCAGATCACCCATAGTCATCTGCTTTCCCACTACCATGATACCGCCAACCAGCATCAGAATAATCGTAAGTGCATATGCCAGAAACTCAAAAATCGGTACATACTTTTTCCAGATAGAAGCTGCCCCAAACTCTGCTTCACGGTACTTATCATTTTCTACCGCAAACTTTTCCATCTCATAATCTTCTTTGGCAAAAGCCTTTACCACACGGTTTCCACTGATATTTTCCTGTACAAATGCATTCAGACTGGAAAATGCGTCACGGCACTTCTTAAATGCCGGCTTAACACTTTTTGACTGCATATAGGTAGTCAGCGCAGCAAGCGGCAGCACAACTACCATACAAAGCGCAAGCGGTACGTTGGTATGAAAGATCATAACTAAGGACAGCACAAAGTACAAAACGTTTTCATATACCGTATAGATTACATATGCTACAAAGTGACGAATCGCATCCATATCACCTGTCTGCCGGCTCATCAGATCACCGGTACGGTTCTTGTTGTAAAATGCGAAATCCTCCTGCAACAGCTTCCGGTACACCTTATCACGCATCGCAAACAGTACTCCCTGCGAACTTGTTTCAAACAATACCTGCGATGTCACACGGCATACGCCCTTTACAACCACAAGTCCTATCAGCACAGCGATCATCGGCATCAAAAGATTCTGATCCTGTCCCTGAATGACATTATCAACGATCACCTTTGATATGTACGGACTTGCTAAAGATGCCGCAGACAAAATCGTCACAAGCACCATTCCGATGATCATGCGCCACTTATATTTTGCTAAGAAAGAATAAAACCACTTCATTGGTGTCATAACATGTAACCCCCTTTTCTTATCTTTCATTTTTATTTCTTTGAAAATATCCTCTTCTATGCCATCCAGCTTTATCCAGACCGAATCTGCACATTTCTTTCAATGCGTTTCATTTTAGAAAGATGACACCGTAATTCATAGAACATACCAAACTATAAATTGAACAAATCTATTCTCTTATATATTTTTTCCAACTCCTCCCTTTTCGCACTTTTTTTCACCCTGTTTTCTGTGTCAATCTGCCATATCTCTAACAAAAATAGAACATTAACACTTTCCCCTAATTAAGTATACCGCATTTTTTGCATTATTTTACGGTACTTTTTGGATATGTAACAGACATTTTAAAAATAGAAAAAAATTGTGGATTTTTTACTTTTTCTCTGTTATGCTAAATACAATTTGAAAAGTCAAACATATTTCTTATGATAATAAATCCAAAGGAGAAAAATATGCAAAATCTATTTGAATACACCGACGGGCTAAATCATCCTATGGAAGCCTTTCACCATGTACTATGCCCCGGTAACTTCCCAATCCTGCCACACTGGCACTACTTTATCGAAATCATCTATATGCTGGAAGGCTCCATCGAGGCAACCTGTGCAGATGCTGTCTACGGACTGCATACCGGTGATCTGATCATCTTCTGCCCACAGAAGGTACATGCTTTAGATATCCTCTATGACCCCACTATATCCTATGGCTTAAACCCACAAAAGACTGCATCCCAGTGCCGTCTGTATGAGGATGCACCCGTCCCGAAGATCAATGCACAGCATAACGCTATCTATCCTATCTCTAACACGGAAACTACGGTGTCCGGAAATATCCGCTACGAGGTGTTAAAGTTTGATCTTAACTTTCTCAATGCCAATAACCGTTTCAAAACAAATTTTTCCAAGACACTGGTACGAGCCTTTGAAACAGATCCGGGAAATATCTACTTTTCTGCAGATGCTTTGCAGCAATACCCGATTGCAGACTGGACGGCATCCTGCATCGATGAGATGAGCACACAGCAGTATGGATATGACATTGCTGCCGGTTCTGTCACTTCCATGCTTCTGACCACACTGATGCGCATCTGGCTGCAAAACGGTGTCAAGCCAAATGACACGGCACATCAGCTTGCCGTCGGAAGCCGCGCCTTTGAAGAGATCACCCAGTATATCGATCACCATTGCAATGAGGCTCTTCAGGTGCAGGATCTCGCTGCCCACTGCAACATGAGCTACTCTTACTTTGCAAAGCTCTTTCGCCAGACCTATAACCAGTCCTGCAAAGAATATATCGAATTTATCCGCATCAACAAGGTTATGGATCTGTTGCGCTTTACTGATCTTGATCTGACTTATATCAGTCAGGAAACCGGATTTGCTGATTGCAGTCACCTGATCCGCACCTTCAAAAAGCATAAAGGAACCACACCAAAGCAATGGCGGAAGGAAAACCGCTATTACTAAAGAAAAGCTTAACTTTCGATGACAACACTATGATTTTGGAACAAGTTATGTTATATTAGATAGATGCGTACAAGATATTCAAAAAGGGCGAATGTCAATGCATTTGCTCTGCGCACTATTGTATAAACAATTTCCTATACTAACTAAAAAGGAAGTGAGTCCATGAGTCTTTGGCATAACTTTTGGGGACATCTTAAAACGATCCTGCATCACAAAAAGCTGGTGCGGCATTACTGCTTTCGTGCCGGATTGTACAAGCAGGGAATCATGCATGACTGGTCAAAATATTCTCCTGTAGAATTTATAAATGGTGTAAAAAACTATCAGGGTGGCAAAAAAAGCCCGAACTTCGGCGAAAAAAAGACAAAGGGTTACTCCTCTGCATGGCTTCACCATAAAGGAAGAAACCGGCATCACTATGAATACTGGATCGATTTTACGCTTGATCCAAGCGAAGGCCTGCAAGGTATGCCTATGCCTACCCGCTATGTGCTGGAGATGTTCTGTGATCGTGTAGCAGCGAGTAAAAACTACAACCGAAACGATTATGATGATACCTTTGCCCTGGCATATTACGAGAAGAACAAGCAGCACTATATCCTTCACAAGGACACCAAAGAGCTGTTGGAAAAATTACTGCATATGCTTGCCAAACAGGGAGAGGATGCAACTTTTGACTATATACGAAAAAATATTGACTGGAAGCATTCACCAAAGTGGTAATTCCAGAAAGGATTTTTTATGAACTGGAAGAAATTTCTACAAAATAACAAACACGCTTTATTCATTATATATCTGCCAATCTATCTTTACTGCTTTAACTGGCTGGAAGCCAGAGATAATGTCCCATTTCGTGACATTCATTGTGCTGTAGATGACTGGATTCCATTTTGTGAACTATTTGTCATTCCATATGGCATCTGGTTTCTCTATGTACTTGTTGTGATTGTTTATTTATATTTTCAAAAAGATCATTTAGAGGACTACTATCACTGTGTCATTACATTGATCTTAGGTATGAGCACCTGTCTTCTCATCTACTATCTGTTCCCAAACGAGCAGAATCTAAGACCGGCTTCTTTTGCTCATCCCAATCTGCTGACAGATATTGTTTCATTTATTTATGCATCGGACACCAAGACAAATGTGCTGCCAAGCATACATGTCTATAACTCGATTGCGATTCACATTGCCTTTGCTACCAGCCACTCCTTCCGGAACAGACACGGCTGGCGCATCGCATCGCTTTTGCTGTGCTCGCTTATCTGTCTGTCTACCATGTTCTTAAAGCAGCACTCTTTCTTAGACGTGATTACCGGACTACTCCTGTATTTGTTCTATTCGGCACTGGTATACAAGCTGATTCCGTATCTTCGTCAGAAAAGACACAGTCTGCACTAGCCCGAAGGCAGCACCGGTCTGATCAGATCGGTGCGCAGGCATCGGAAAGCCATTCCTGTTCCTGTCGGTCAAGATGTGGCCCGATCACTTCTAATACTTTCTCGTGATATGCATTTAACAGTTCTCTTTCTTTTACACTCATCTGCTCTATGTCAATCGCATCACGATCAAACGGAACCAGAGTCAGTGGTTCAAATCCCATAAACTGTCCATATTCATTCTTTTCTCTCTTTACACAAAGGATGAGATTTTCCAGACGGATTCCAAACTTTCCTTCCAGATAGATTCCCGGCTCATCCGAAGTAATCATCCCTTCCTCCAGCACAGCATTTTGTCCCGGCCCGCGAAGTATCTTGTATCGGAAAGCATTTGGTGCTTCATGCACATTGAGAAGATAACCGACACCATGACCGGTGCCGTGATTAAAGTCACATCCCATCTCCCACAACGGCTGTCTTGCCGCATAGTCTAGTGCAACCCCTGAACAACCATAAATAAACTTTGCAGCCGCGAGATTCAGATTGCCACGCAACACGGCTGTATAATATTTCTTCTGCTCCTCTGTCGCCTTATCACCAAGCAGGATTGTCCGCGTAATATCTGTCGTTCCCTGCAGATATTGTCCTCCCGTATCCAAAAGTAAGAAGTTGTCTGGATGCAGGCTGATATCTGTTTCCTCTGTCGCACTATAGTGCACGATCGCACCATGCTCTGCATAGCCTGCGATTGGATCAAAGCTGGGGCCAAGATAATCTGCCTGCTGCTTTCGAAACTCTTCCAGCTTCGCTGCCGCAGAAATCTCTGTCAGAGGCATCACGGAAACATTATGCTTCAGCCAGTGGATAAACTTTGTAACTGCCACTCCATCACGGATATGTGCCTCTTTTTCATTTGCTACTTCTGTCTTATTCTTTACCGCCTTCCAACCAACGATCGGACTGATGCAATCCACAATTTTTATATTTTTCGGAAGGTTTTCCACAATAACAGCATTCACTGTCCGCTTATCCACAAGAACACGTCCATTTGCAGAAAGATTTTGTACATATGTGTAAATTTCCTCATAAGGATAGAACACAACCCCTGCTTCGGAAAGCTCTTTTTGATCCTTTTCACTAAAAATATCCTGTCCTGCAAAGAAGCGGCAACATGTTTCTTCCACGATCAGATATGAAAGTACCACAGGATTGCACGGAATGTCATTTCCGCGAATATTCAAAAGCCATGCGATGTCATCTAGCGAAGTCAGGATCAAATAAGCTGCCTTTCTTTTTTTCATCTCTTCACGTAATCTTTTCAGTCGTTCTTCTCTGCTTTCGCCGGCATACTTTACATCTAAAAGCCATGCTTTTTCATGCTTAAGCGGCGGTCTGTCTGTCCAGATCTGTCCCACAAGATCTTCACTCAGTACAAGCTTTCCCTTCTTTCCGGCAATCAGACGACGCATTCCGTCTGCCCATGCCTCTGATACCATACCGCCGTCCATGCCAAGCACACCATCCTTAGGAAGGTTTGCTGCAATATATTGGCTGACATTTGGCACGCCCTCCTGACCGGACCGGTACAGCGTAAATCCGGTACCGTCAAGCTGCCTTTCCGCCTGCAGAAAATATCTGCCATCCGTCCAAAGACCTGCTTTGTCCTGCGTGACTACAACATTTCCCGCAGAACCGTCAAATCCGGAAATGAATTCTCTCGTCTTAAAATAATCACTGACATACTCTGAACCATGAAAATCATTGGTCGGAATATAGTACATGTCAATTCCCTTTTCCTGCATTTTGGCACGCAACTTACATAGTCTTTCTGGTATTCCCATTCTTACCCTTCCTCTCTCTAATCTCTTGGCATCTGCAATAACAGATCACTTAATGTTGCAAACTCCTGAAGTGATAACCGCTCTCCACGGATTGTCGGTGACAGTTCCATCTGTTCGAGTGCTTTCGCTGTCATCTCCTTTGTCACCGGCAGACCGGCATCATTTCCCAGTCCGTTTTGCAATGTTTTTCTTCTCTGATTAAAGGATGCCCTGATTACCCGGAACATAAACGTCTCATCCTGCACTTTTACCGGATTTTCCTTGTGACATGTCAGACGTATCACAGCAGAACCAACCTTTGGACGCGGCATAAAGCAATTCGGCGGTACATTTGCCACAATCTCTGCCTCTGCATAGTACTGCACTGCCAAAGATAACGCACCATATTCCTTTGTACCGGGACCAGACTGCATCCTGTCTGCCACTTCCTTTTGTACCATGACCGTCACACTCTCCAGTGGCACATGACTTTCAAACAATCCCATAATGATTGGTGTTGTAATATAATATGGCAGATTTGCCACAACCTTAATCGGTTTTCCACCGTTATATTCCTCTGCCACCTTCGCAATATCCAGTTTCAAAACGTCCTCATTTACCACCGTAACATTATCATAGGCAGAAAGCGTTTCTTTCAAAATAGGGATCAGATTCTGATCAATCTCCACCGCCATGACCTGTCTTGCACGCTCGCAAAGATACTGCGTCATCGTTCCGATTCCCGGCCCGATCTCCAGTACAAAATCATCCTGTGTAACCCCCGCAGAATCAATGATCTTTTCCAGTACATGCGTATCGATCAGAAAGTTCTGTCCAAACTTCTTCTGAAAGTGAAAATCATATTTCTGTAATATATCAATGGTATTTTGTGGTATTCCAAGTGTTGCCATAAGCTATCCTGTTCCTTTCCGGTATCTGCTTTTTCACTATATCAGTTTCATCCTCTTTACGAAATGTGATACAGCCCCTTTGCATTCTGCTCTGTAATCTGTATCACCTCTTCCGGTGTGATTTCCTTCAACTCTGCTATCTTTTCCGCAACATACGTCAGATAAGATGACATGTTTCTCTTCCCACGAAACGGCTCCGGTGCCAGATAAGGGCCATCTGTTTCCAGAACGATGCGCTCTAACGGTGCCTTTTGTACAACCTCTTTTAACTTCTTTGCATTTTTAAATGTCACAACACCGCCTATTCCCAGATAGAAGCCCATGTCAAGATATATCTTTGCCATCTCCCAGCCATAGGAAAAGCAATGGATCACACCACCGGTTTCCTGCATATCCATCTGCTGCATGATCGTAAGCGTATCCTGCGCTGCCTCTCTGCTGTGAATACTCACCGGAAGCTTCACTTCTTTGGCAAGCTCTAACTGCGCTTTAAACCACTTTTTCTGAAGCTCTCTTTCCGGCTCTTCGTAGTGATAATCCAGTCCAATTTCTCCAATCGCCACTACCTTTGGCTTCTTTGCCATCTCCCGCAGCCAGGCAATGTCTGATGGCTGCATCGGTTCTACCTCCGAAGGATGCACGCCAACCACGGCATAGATAAAATCATATCGCTCGCTTAGCTCCATCGCCTTTTTACTGGATGCAATATCAGCTCCTATATCCGCAATCATTCCAACTCCATCCTCACGGATTTTTTGTAAAACGGCTTCCCTATCCTGATCAAAAGCCTCATCATCATAATGTACATGTGTATCAAAAATCATTTTTATCTCCATTTCAATCACAATATCAAAAAAGCAAAAATCCAGATGAATTTTCCAAATACTTCCGAAAATCCATCTGGACTATTATACATCATTTCAATCTTCTTTGCACCCTCTGGCGCACATATCCTTTTTACAGGAAGAATACGATCATATCAATTAAGAACACAGGAATCAGACAACTCAGTGACCATGCCATGTAGCTAAAGAACGATGGCATCTTGATTCCATTTTCCTCTGCGATCGAACGTACCATAAAGTTTGGTGCATTTCCAATATAAGTAATAGCACCCATAAATACCGCACCACAGGAAATCGCCATCAGAACGATCTGATCGATGTAGCCTAAGGCTGTCTTGATACCCTCTGTAAAACCAAGCGATGCTGCTGTCGTAAAGAACACCAGATACGTTGGTGTATTGTCGAGGAAGCTTGATAAGCATCCTGTGATCCAGAAGAACTGCCACGGCTTCTCAATTCCGAGAGATGCACCCTGTGCCTTTAAGATCAAAAGAGCAGGGATCATCGTAATAAAGATTCCGATGAACAGTACAGCAACCTCTTCGATCGCATCCCATGTAAAGTTGTTTTCCTCGCGTACTTCCTTCTTCGTTGTCTTGAAAGAAAGAAACGCTGCTAAAAGAATCAATACAACTTCAAAGATAGAAGCATCGCCCATAGACACATCACCATAAATGTGAATATTGTTGGCAAAGAATGGGACAACCTTTGGAAGCACACCACTCAAAATAACAGCACCAACGATCATTACTAAAAAGATCAGGTTATGAGCACCACGCAGACGAAGAGGAGTCTTATCCTCTGTCGGTTCAGGCTTTGCACCCTCTGCAAGATCCTTCTTATAAGCACGTGTATCCAAAACAAAGAAAATTGCCAAAAGTAAAATTACGTTCAGGATCAGAACCGGAAGAAGCTTCATACTCCAGAAGAAATCAACTCCGTTCGTAAATCCCATCAACAGTGGAGGATCACCAACCGGTGTCAGACAACCACCAATATTTGATACTAAGAAAATGAAAAATACGATAACCTGTACTTTTCTGTTACGCCATTTATTTGCACGGATCAATGGACGAATCATTACCATACTGGCACCGGTCGTACCGATCCAGCTTGAAAGCAATGTACCGATCAGCAAAAGCAGCACATTTAACTTCGGTGTACCTACCAGATCACCTTCCAGACAAATGTTACCTGCCACGCAGAACAAACCAAACAACAATACGATAAAGGTAATGTAATCTCCAAAGATGACTTCTAATACCTGATCTGCTGCCATCTGCCAGCCGGCATACATTGTAAATGGAAGTAAAAATGCCAATGACCAGAAGATTACGACATACGGCTTATTCTTCTCCCACCACATACCTGCCACTAACGGGCATATTGCGATGCAAAGTAACATACCTGCAAACGGAAGGCAGAACCAGATTGGCAACGTCTTACCAATATCCTGTCCCTTCTCAGCAGCCATTGCGACGGATGGATGCATCACGATTGCACACAAAAGCATTCCCAGCGTCCATACCAGTTTTTGTAGCTTCTTCATAATTAAATAACGCCTCCTATGTTCCAATTTTTCTGTTGTCGAAAAATTGTGATTCTACCAGTCTTAACTATACATATAGAAAAGATGGCAACCAAAAAAGAAACATTTTTCCAAATGTCAGACGTATCATAGCACAATTTACTGTAAAGGACAAGTGAAAAATCATATATTATCCGTTGCGTTTCTGCTGTTTTTCACTATACGGAAGGCTCACTCTGAAGAAATGTTTCAACAGTAAAGGCCCGTTAAACGGAACCAGTGGATACAGATACCCTTTTCCTTCCAGCACCGGATTGAAAAGCAATGCAAGGATCAGAATCGTGCTTCCGATTACGAAGCCGGCCAGATCAAACCATGCCGTTAAGATCAAAAGCATGATACGGAAAAATTTCAATGCATAGCCAAGCTCCATATTGCTCTGCGTATAGTTGGCAACCGCCACAAAGGACATATAAAGCATGATTTCTGCGTTAAACCAGCCAGAACTTACCGTATAATCTCCAAACACGATACCTGCCACGATGCTAAGCGGCGTCGTCAGCATATTCGGCGTATTGATCGATGCCATTTTCAGTCCGTCAATCGCAAACTCTAAGATCAGTAACTGAATGATAACCGGAACATTGATCGGGTCATGTATCTGAATAAAGGAAAGACTTTGCGGAACCCATTGCGGATTTTGCAAAAGCAGCAACAAAATCGGCGTGATATATACAGCGATCACACTTGTTGCCATTCTGGTAAGGCGCAGATACGTTCCCGTAATTGGTGGAAAATAGTATTCATTGGCATCCTCCAAAATGCTAAATAGGGAAGTCGGAATAATCATAGCCGCCGGAGAGTTGTCTACCATCACCACCACACTTCCCTCCAAAAGACATGCCGCTGTGGTATCCGGTCTTTCTGTATATTTAAATCTCGGGAAAGGATTATACCAGCTTCGCGGAAACATTTCTTCTGCAAGGCTTTCCTTATTCATCGTCAGAGAATCCACATTAATCTTTTGAATCCTTCGCAGCACTTCATCCAATACATTCTGCTTGACGCGGTCTTTCATATAAACGATCGCTACATCTGTCTTGGAGCTGCGCCCCACCTGTTCTATCTGAAAGATCAGCTCTGTATCACGTATCCTGCGTCGTACCAGCGCAGCGTTTGGCACCAGCGCTTCAATAAAGCCATCCCTTGAACCTCTTAACACCTTATCCTTCTCCGGTTCATCCACACTCCTGCTCGGATATTCACGGAAGTCAAATGCAATAACCTTTTGATACCCTTCTATCAAAAAGCAGGTCAGCCCCGCTAACAGAAGCTGCACAAAGTCTTCCTGCGTATCAATTGCCGTAATGTCCCCATACGGCGCAAAACGCGCCATAAACCCTTCAAACTCCTGTGGCATGTCCTTTTCCTCGATGGAATAAAAGAACTCCAAAACCTTTTCTGACACTGTTCCGGTCAAGAAACCATCAATCGAAAACAGGCTGACACGCCGCCCACCGACCGATAACTCCCGGTATAAAATATCAAAATTCTTGTCCATATGAAGCAGGCTGCGGGTTGCCTCCAACCGCTCATCATACCCGCCCGCAAAAATATCCGGCTGCCCCTGCTCTTTCGGCAAGACACTCTTTCTATCCTTCTGTTTCATAATTTTCCTCTTTTCTATTCTGATTAAGGCGCCAAATTGTACTTATGCATAACTCTGCCAAATTGTACAAAATGAGCGTTCGCGTAGAAACATCGTCTTTTATAGACATACTGAGTATGTGCAAAAGCAGTTCTTTCTATTCCATTTTTTGTCTGACACATAAAGTCTGATACCCTGTCGCAAACAGCGCACGACTTCACTGTTTTCGCGGCAATAAAGCTTAGGCAGCCTTGTAGTCAAAAAGAAAACATGATATATTATCAACAATATTCATCGGCTTTCCCTTCCTTTCGTAAGATTTCCAAATGAAGTTTTTTGAAAGTAAAGGAACACCGCCTACGAAGGAGAATCGTTATGTCTGTCAGCCCTTTTGATGAAGAACTTTTTCAAAAAGCATGCGATGAGATCATCCATGTTGACCGCGAAAAAAACGGTATCGGCACATTACAGGAAAAAACACTTCATGCCGTCCTAAAACGCTTCTACGAACCGGATACCGGTCATCAGGAAATCCGTATCGGAAATTTTGTCGCCGATATTTTTCGCGGAGAAGAGATTATAGAGATCCAAACAAGAAATTTTAACACGATGCGACGAAAATTAGATCTGTTTTTAGAAGAATATCCGGTCACTATTGTTTATCCTATCGTACATAACAAATGGCTGTTTTGGATTGACGAAAAAACAGGGGAGGTTTCCAAAAAAAGGAAATCTCCCCGTACCGGCAAAACATATGATGCCTACTATGAATTATATAAGATCAAATCTTACCTGACACACCCGAATCTCCATCTGTGCCTGATTCTGTTAGACGTAGAAGAATACCGCCTGTTAAACGGCTGGAGCCACGACCGCAAAAAAGGCTCTACCCGTTATGACCGGATACCGGTCAGGCTTGTCGATGAGTTCTACATCGGTAGTCCCAGCGAATACGGATGCATGATTCCGGAAGGATTGCCAACTCCCTTTACTTCAAAGGATTTTGCAAGACTGGCAAAGGTTCCGGCAAAAACAGCGCAGACTGCTCTGAATATCCTGTATTATATCAAGGCTGTCAAACGCATCGGCAAAGCCGGAAATTCCTATCTGTACGAGTTATCCATATAACCGCTGCCGGCTTTTTGCCATCACTTTCTTATACCGAAACGTCAAAGCCGGCAGATACCGCTCCGGTGATTGCAGCTGCTCCCTCTGCCGAAGCAGCAGACTGGCTTCCATTCTCCTGTGCCTGCATGGCATCTGCCTTATTCTGTACATCTGTTATTCCAAATGCCGCTGCCAGTGCTTCGTCTGAGCTGAATGCACTATTGGAAGAATACAAAGAAGCCCCTTCCTGCTTAAGCAGATCAATTTTTCTTTTCAAATATGTCATATCTGCCTGCATCAGTTCCAGATCTTCCTGTCCACGATTGGCATGCTTCTGACGCTTTTCTTCCTGACGCATCTCTTTT
Source organism: uncultured Lachnospiraceae bacterium (assembly GCA_934317005.1). Lineage (GTDB taxonomy): Bacteria > Bacillota > Clostridia > Lachnospirales > Lachnospiraceae > Butyribacter. Next base: position 211,522 of record CAKREB010000001.1, on the reverse strand, counting down.
TTCAGGCGCTCTATCTCAGCATTGACTTTATGTCTGTCCGGTGTTCTATGTACAACCTTCTTCTGCTGCTCTGCCTGATTCTCCGTCGATGTATGCAAAGCCTTTTTCCGTTCCTCTGCCTTGATATTGTTGACCTTTTTTCGTGCCGTGCGCACCATGCGCTGTGCATGCTGTAGTGCAATCTCTACCTCAGAATCTTTATACTGTCCACTCGCTGCCTTACGTTTCAGAGAGCTTAAGTTGGCAGTTGCAGAACTCAGCGCATTGGAAGCCTGCTGTGATGTTTTTGCCGAACTGATTGAAGAAGATACTTTTCGATAACTGTACGAAAGCTTCTTTTGCTGCGTCTTCTTTTCCTTACTCTGCTTTTCGCGCTGCTCGCGCATCCTCTCTACCATCCGCTTTAAGGATTCTAAAAGCTGTTCCTGTTCGTCTAACTTCTTTTCATACGTGCTCTTAGCCGTTTCCTTGTCACTGCTGCCATCTGTTTCATCGGATTCACCCAGAAGCTGTGCCGTCAGATTGGCATTTGTCTTTGACTGATCTGTCTGCTTCTTTGCAGTCTGATCGTCCTGTCCCAAAAGCATATGCAGTATATCTTCCTGCTCCTGCCTTACATATTCCTGATACCACGCAGCCACTTCGTTTGTGCGGTCTGTAACATCATACCGTACTTCCCCATCCGCTGTATCGGCAGCCGGCATCTGCTCTGCTGATATCCCCTTGTTCTTTCTGCGATTCGGTTCTTCGGCAGACCTTGTACTCTTCGTCCTGTCTGCCTGCTGTGCCGCGTAATCTGTCATCTTATTAACTGCCATGTAGATTACCCCTCCATTCCATTTCACATTGTCCGCAAATCCATTTGCCGTGTTCAAAGGTAATTAGTTACATAGTATATCGGCATTTTCCGGCTTAATATAAATTTTCAGCATTAAAAAATTTACTTTCTGCTGTCAAATTTATCCAAATGACCTTTCACGCACAAAATCCAGATGCAAAACATCTGGATTTTGGAGTTCTTTATAAATCATGTTTAAAAAGTCATCATTTCACATAGAAGCTTGCAAAAGCAATCGCTTAACAAATTTCAGCACCGGCAGGCATCTTCTTTTCCGGTGTCATCAGAGCAAGATTTCCCTCTGCATCCTCTGCACACAGAAGCATACCTTCTGAAAGTACACCTGCTAACTTAGCCGGCTTTAAGTTTACAAGAACCATAACCTTCTTGCCGACCATCTCCTCTGCTGAATAGTGCTGCTTGATACCGGATACGATCTGCTTTACTTCGCTTCCAATCTTAACCTGTGAGCACAAAAGCTTCTTTGACTTCTTTACCTCTTCACAGGCAATAATCTCACCAACCTGAAACTGCATCTTCATGAAGTCATCAAATGTAATCTCCGGCTTTGCCTCAATGTCAATTACATCTTCATCCTCTTCCCCGGTCTCTGCCTTTGCTTCTGCCATCTGTGCCTGTTTGATTTCCTCAGCCTTTGCAAGCACCTCCTTTGGATCAAGACGCATAAAGAGAATCTCCGGCTTATCTGTCACCTTTGTACCGGAAACGTATTTTCCAAATGTATCCATCTCGTCGATGCTTCTCTTTGTTGTATTCAACTGCTCTAAGATCTTAGCTGTTGTGTCCGGCATAAATGCCTCTAACAGACTGGCACCGATCGTGATACTTTCAACCAGATTATACAGTACCGTAGAAAGACGATCCTTCTTTGCCTCATCCTTTCCAAGTACCCACGGTTCTGTTTCATCGATATATTTGTTGCAGCGCTTAAACAATGTAAAGATTTCTGTAATCGCATCTGCCACACGCAGCTTATCCATCTTCTCTACTGCTTTCTTAGGCACTTCCAGAACCTTTGCCTTCAGATCATCGTCTACTGCTTCTGTCACGCCTTTATCTTCTACGACACCGCCCAGATACTTGTTTGTCATGGAAATGGTACGATTCACCAGATTTCCAAGTACATTGGCAAGGTCAGAGTTCATTCTCTCTACCATCAGATCCCAGCTGATCACACCGTCATTTTCAAATGGCATCTCATGGAGTACGAAATAACGGACAGCATCTACGCCGAAAATGTCTACAAGATCATCTGCATAAATAACATTTCCCTTTGACTTACTCATCTTGCCATCACCCTGCAACAGCCACGGATGACCAAACACCTGCTTTGGAAGCGGAATATCCAGTGCCATCAGCATGATTGGCCAGTAAATCGTATGGAAACGAAGAATGTCTTTACCAATCAGATGAAGGTCTGCCGGCCAGAACTTCTTATATAAATCTGTTCCATCAGCATCCAATGTATCATTTCCATCCAGATCAAAGCCAAGACCTGTGATATAGTTGCTCAATGCATCAATCCATACATACACAACGTGTCCCGGATCAAAATCAACCGGAATACCCCATTTGAAGGAAGTACGGGATACGCAAAGATCCTGCAGACCCGGAAGAAGGAAGTTATTCATCATCTCATTCTTACGGGATTCCGGCTGGATAAATTCCGGATGCGTATTGATATGCTCAATCAGACGGTCTGCGTACTTACTTAATTTTAAGAAATATGCCTCTTCCTTCGCCGGCTGACACTCTCTGCCGCAGTCCGGACACTTGCCATCAACTAACTGAGATGGTGTAAAGAAGGACTCACATGGCGTACAATACATTCCTTCATAATGTCCCTTGTAAATATCTCCCTGCTCATATAACTTCTTAAAGATTTTCTGTACCTGCTTCTCATGATAATCATCTGTTGTACGGATAAATTTATCATATGATGTATTCATCAGATCCCAGATGGTCTTAATCTGTCCGGAAACATCATCTACAAACTGCTTCGGTGTCACGCCTGCTTCCTGCGCCTTTAACTCAATCTTCTGACCATGCTCATCTGTACCGGTCTGAAAACGCACATCATATCCCTGCATTCTCTTAAAACGCACAATACTGTCGGCAAGTACAGCCTCATAGGTATTACCGATATGTGGCTTGCCGGAAGTGTACGCAATCGCTGTTGTCAAATAAAATGTTTTTTTCTCTGCCATAATTACCTCCATAAACTAAAAAAATCTTTAAGAACGAAATGCTCTTAAAGACGATTACTCGTGTTACCACTTTAATTCATTTCTGCCTCGCGACAGAAACCTCTTCTACTACATCCTGCTGACTATAGTAAGACACTATAACGGGTGCACCCGTCGCAGCCTACGCATAACAAAACGTTATGTATCGGTGCGCAGCTCCAAGACCATCTTCCATCACATTCTGTCATGCCCTTTCTCAGCTACCGGGTTCTCTGTAAAGCTTCCTGTCATGTACTCTTCTTTTCACAGCATTTCCATATTTCTTACATTCTAAACTGCTATGCTCATTTTGTCAAATGTGTTTCCTGAAATAGATAACAATATAAAACGGCAGTAAAGAATTTATAACAGATTTTCCGGTACCAGAAAAATTTCTTATCAAACGAAAAAAGGCTGTGAAAAAACAGAAAAATTCTCATTTTTTCACAGCCTCTTTCTAGTCTTTTTTCAATTTAACCGTAGGCATCCACTTTGTTCGGTTTGGTAGTCATGATGTCCCAACCGCTATGGGTACTTTCGATCCGCGAATCCGTCAATGCTGCCATCTCCCTTCTTCATCGTCGTGGTTTTCCCTTTATACTGGCTCATACGTGAAAATTTTTCGCACTACTCTTCTTCGTAGAAACAGACTATGATTCCGTATCTTTCCTTGCAAAGTTTTCATGATCTTGTTAAACTATTATATGTCGTACCCTAAGGGACGAGTCAAGCAAATCACAAGTTGGCACAGAGTATAATGTGAAAAACATACACAGAAACGAGGTGCAGCATGAAAAAAAACTATGATAATTTATTTAAAATAGGCGAGGTCACAAAGATTCTCGGTATAACCCGAAAAACCATCCTTGGTTATGAAAATATGGGATTATTAACGCCCGCTGTTAAAGACGAACAGAGCGGTTACCGATATTACAGTGCAGACAACATGACACATATCCGTTCCATTCGCTCCCTGCAGACACTAGGCCTGTCGCTTGCAGAAATAGCAGAATACTATTATGATACAAAAAATCTAGATCATCACCTCGAAAGATTGATGGAACTGCGTGCCGCATTGGATTATAATATCAAGCTGCTGCAGGTTCGTTCTGCAAACGAGGAAGGTTTTCGTGTACATCGGGTGCGTCTTCCACAGCAGGTATGCTTTAGCCGCAGATATTCGTGCAAAGATACTGCTGATGCCGCCAACAAACTGCGCGACACCTATATTGCAGCAACAAGAACGGGTATGATGTCTATGACTAGTCAAATGTTTACTATGCGCATGAGAGAGGAAAACAATGAGCTGGATCTCATGTGCTGCATTCCTGTCCATGAAAAATTTGACGGTGCCGAGCGGAAAGAGTTTGCCGAAACACCTGCACTATGCATCTACTACCGCGGCCCATATGAGAACATCGGCACTGCTATTGCCATTTTAAGTGAATATGTCCAAAAGAACCAGATTGAAACAACGGGACATTATCGCAACATCTATCTTGAAGGACCACCAAGCCGCGGAAAAAACAGCAGTGATTATATTACACAAATTGCCGTACCAATCAAAGATACTTTTTGATAAATATATTTCCTTCTCCTTGACACAAGTCCGAAATCAGACTATAATCATCTATCGTAAGTACGATTTCAGACTTATTTGCAAAATACCACATGATTTGTATTGTATACACACAACCACCGGATACAGACAGCTTTTCACTTAGTCTGTTGCATTGACAAGAATCAGGCATTGAGAAATGAGGATTTCTATGAAAACAAATAACAACACACAGCCTCCCGATATGAGTAGCACTCTTCGGGAATTTAATCATCTTTTTAAAGAAAGCAATGACATCTATCATACCGCTGCGCTAAAGCTGAAACTTTCTGACAGCGCATTGGAAATTTTATACAGCATCGTTGAGCTGGGAGATGGCTGTCTGCAGCGTGATATCTGTGAGATCACCTATCTTCCAAAGCAAACTGTCCATTCTTCCATCCAAAAGCTGGTAAAGGACGGCTATCTGCTCTTAGTTCCCGGCAAAGGACGCAGCATGCACATTCAGGTAACTGCCACCGGACAGACTCTGTTATAAAATACCATTTACCCTTTGATACAGAGCGAGGAAGCTGCTTTTTCCTGCATGACAAAAAAAGAGCGGGAGCAATTGCTGATACTGGAAGCCAAACATTTAGATTCCCTGCGCAAAGAAATCGAAAAATGGTAAATACTGTTTACTAAACGATTTGCCTTCACTTACTAACAGATAACTTTCAAAAGAATAACAATCGCTTATGCGATTTTTTTCATCTATTCGCAATAGATTGCTTAGAAATGAGGACATTTATGAATATTCAATTATCAGAACATTTTACTTATAAAAAACTACTGCGGTTCGTCACCCCATCCGTGATCATGATGGTTTTCACTTCCATCTACAGCGTAATAGACGGACTCTTTGTATCGAATTATGTTGGAAAGACAGCGCTGGCAGCGGTCAATCTGGTATTTCCAATCTTTATGGCAATCGCTGCACTTGGCTTTATGGTCGGTACCGGTGGCAGCGCTGTGGTAGCCAAGACACTCGGCGAAAAGAAGGACAAGCTGGCAAATGAATACTTTTCTATGCTAGTCTATATCACCGTTGCCGGTGGCATTGTCTTATCTGTTATCGGCTTCTTTCTGCTGCCGTTTTTAGCACAACTGCTTGGTGCATCCGGTGAGCTTTTGAACAACTGCCTTTTATATGGACGGATTGGATTCATTTCCATGCCTGCTTTTATGTTGCAAAATGTATTTCAGAGCTTTTTTGTCACCGCAGAAAAGCCAAAGCTTGGACTTGCCGTGATCGTTTCTGCCGGTGTTACCAATATGGTGCTCGACTTTCTTTTTATCGGTGTTTTCGGCTTCGGACTTGCCGGTGCCGCTTTTGCAACAGTCTGCGGTGAATTCATCGGTGGATTATTCCCGATTTTCTTTTTCGTGCGAAAAAACTCCAGCAAGCTTCGACTGGGCAAGACGCATCTTCACGGAAAAGTATTGTTAAAAACATGTACCAATGGTTCTTCCGAGCTTATGACCAATCTCTCCAGCTCCATTGTAACCTCTCTGTACAACGTTCAGCTCATGAAGATTGCCGGCGAAAACGGAGTTGCCGCCTATGGAACCATTATGTATGTCAGCTTCATTTTCGTTGCAATCTTTCTGGGATACTCCATCGGCAGTGCACCGATCATCAGTTACCACTACGGTGCATGCAATCACGATGAGCTAAAAAATCTTTACAAAAAGAGTTTGGGACTGATCAGCATCTGCTGCATCCTTTTAGCTGTTCTGGCGCAGCTTTTGGCATACCCTCTTTCCCGCATTTTTGTAGGATACGACAAAGAACTTCTTGCTATGACCGTACAAGGCTTTCGCCTTTACAGTATCGTATACCTGGTCAATGGATTTAACATCTGGGGTTCATCGTTCTTTACTGCGCTTAACAATGGTCTGGTGTCCGCTGTCATCTCTTTCCTGCGCACACTCGTCTTTCAGATTACCTCTGTGCTGCTCTTGCCTATGCTTCTAGGCATCAGCGGAATCTGGCTATCGGTAACGGTCGCTGAGCTGTGTACCCTGTGCATTACAATCCTGTTTTTCATCAACCAGAGAAAAACATACCAATATTATTAAGCTTAGAACATCAAAGGGACTTTCTTTATATATCTTTGTCAAATTGCACAAAATGAAGGATATCGTAAAAGCATTGTCTTTCGTTAAAATTTTGTAAGCGCATATATATTTTATTTTTGCGATCAAGATATAGTAAATTTATTGCAGATGTATTTTATCGTTTTTTCTTGAGCATATAGACTTTTGAGAAGAACTCTGTTTTGCAAAGTCTTGATGAATGTGCGCTCTGTAGCACTGTCTGAATAGCATGCGCAATATTTCAGCATTTTTCTAGGAGGCACGCTTTCGCTACCGCTCATAACGCCACGATACATAACAAAGCCAAAAACGCTTTGTAAGTATCGGCGATTCGCAAGTGCCTCTACGAAAAATCTGAAAATATTGCCGCATGGTATAAGTTTGCGAAAGAGCGCACAAATCAAACATCAAGACTGCAAAACACTAGTTCTTCCAAAAGGCGTAGTTATGGCAAGAAAAAACGATAAAACTTGCACCTGCAATAAAATTAGTAGAGTACAACGCAAAAATAAAATATAGAATGATTTGTCAAAATTTTAACGAAAGACAATATTTCATAAATCTCCTCTTTTTGTGCAATTTGATGAAATCTATATATCTTTTCCTCTTTTGATGCCCTAAGCTTATTACGCAGAAAAATCTAGCGTGAACTGTTTCCTATCACATAAAAAGCAACCGCACTGGCTGCTGCCACATTCAGCGAATCCACCCCATGCGCCATCGGAATCCGAACCGTATAATCGCACCCTTCTATGGTTTCTGCTGCCAGACCATCACCCTCTGTTCCCAGAATGATTGCAAGCTTTTCTTCCTGCAACAGCTCCTTATCATCAATGCGAACAGAGTCATCCCGCAGTGCCATTGCCACTGTCTTAAATCCCATATCTTTTAAACGGCTTATTCCCTGCACGTTCCACGCTTCCTGCTCATCAAAAAATGTCCACGGAATCTGAAACACTGTTCCCATGCTTACGCGGATTGCACGACGATATAGCGGATTACTGCACCCTGCCGTCAGCAAAACTGCATCCATATTTAGCGCAGCAGCACTTCGAAAGATTGCTCCTACGTTTGTCGGATTCATAACGTTTTCCAATATCACAATACGACGTGCCTCTTTGCAAACTTCTTCTACACTCGGAAGTGCCGGTCTGTGCATGGCACACAGCATTCCTCTGGTCAGCTTGAATCCAGTTAATTGTGTCAAAACATCAAACTCGGCAACATACACCGGAATATCCTTACATCGTTGTATAATCTCCCTGCCCTGTGTTTCGATATGCCTTTTTTCCATCAGCAAAGAAATCGGTATACATCCGGCATCTAACGCACGCTCTATCACCTTAGGGCTTTCCGCAATAAAAATTCCTTTTTCCGGCTCATGACGGTTTAAAAGCTGCCCCTCACTAAGACGCGCATATATATCAAGCTCTGGTGCTTGAAAGTCTGTAATTTCTATGATATTTGACATTTTTTCTCTCCTGCTACAATAATTTATTACAGCCATTCGCTTTCTATCACATTCTTTAAATCCGCAAACATGTTATAATAAATGTTTTTCGTTTGATTAATAATATCCAACGCAACATCCTTGTTGTAAGCATGTGCAACATTATTTCCAGGTGCCAATGCCGCAAGCCACACCTTCTCATCCTTTATCATTCCTGCCTCATATGCTGTCTTTAATATTTGCCGCGGTGAACCTGTCTGCCCCTCTGAAAATCCATTTATCTGTAAAATCTCTTTTATTGCTTTCCATGACTGTTCAAACAAATATATTAGCCATTTGATGAACTACTGTCTGTTGTCTGCATCATAAAAGCAAAAACGAAGAATGCATTTACAATGGTAGATAACACCAAACAAAATCCAGCAGAAATACCTATTAATTTACTCAACAAAGCATATACCAAATCCAATTCTACTATACTAGCCGGACAAATAAGGGCACTCTAGTTCCCTTCCCTATTTTTTAAGTGTCCGCTTGTGTTTCTTCCGTCTTTAGGCTTTTTTGCATCTTTGTAAATAGCCCACGTCTGTCACACTCTTTCGACTACTTTGCAGTATTTAGATGTAATAATTATACTTTTCGTCAACTAATTTTGTCAATTATTTTCAGATTATTCGCAGAATACATTTATACTAACTAACAACATAGACTTTTATGGCAAACTTTAGAACCTTTTAAGTCGCTGCATCGCCTCTAAATCTCCTGACGCACTTGCCTTATAATACCATTTTTTAGCCTCTGCACGATCATAATCAAAATAAATATTTCCAAGTTGTTTTTGTGCTTCAACAATCCCTTGCAATGCAGCCTTTTTCAGCCAAACAATTGCTTGATCAGTATCCTTAACCAGACTATCCCCCAGATAATATTTCATTCCTAAAATATATTGTGCTGTCGGATACCCCTCTTGAGCCAATTCCATAAAACAATGAACTCCAAATTCCCTCAATCGTATTCCATTAATTTTTTCATTGTCAAATATACACCCGATTTCATATTTTGCTCTCATATTTCCCTTTCTGGAAGCATAAGAATACCATCTTATTGCTTCAACATAATCAGTATGTTTTGTATTAGCTTCTGCATAAAATTCAGCTAAATGCATTTGTGCAATATTATTTCCCCTTCTCGCTCGTTTGATTTCCCTGCGCAAAGAAAGGCTCATAAGATTTTCATGTTTTATATGGATTTGTTGTATTTCCTGCTTATAACTTTCCTCTGAGAGTTCTTGGATTCTTATGCTATTTTGATAAATAGAGATGCCAGATGATTCATTTTCCGAAGAGTCAACAATATTTCTCGTTTGTATCGACTTCTGCTGTTTCTTTTCAGCAGAAGAAGTGTCGAAATCAGTTAAAGAATCGATATATATTAGAGTTTCCGAAGAATCTTTTGCTATAGATAGATTATTTTGAGGTCTTTGGGGCCGAAATATCTTTTCCTGCGTAAATTGCGATCTAACTAATTTTTGTTTTTCAATATATTTTTTTGCCTGCAAATCAAAAGAATCTTTATATAATTTTCCTACTTTCACAGGACAATGAAACCAGGCTCTTTCTTCATCTGATACTTCCCAGGTTCTTTTCACCTCGAATTCCATTTTCCATTGAAACAAATACATAAGACTTTCTAATAACTCAACTGCTTCATACTCCCTCACTTTCTTTAATAGCTGTGTTAATGAAAGTGTCAGGAAAACTCTTTTTTCCCACTCTTCTGACCCGTCATTTTCAAGAAAGCCATCCACTACCTTATTCTTTAAAGCCAAATCAATTTCACAAATTTCATTAGAAAAAGATGCATACCTTTTTTCAAATTCTCCTAAAAAAAATTCATCATAGAAAAGATCCTCAATCGGCAACTCTATATCTTTTTTGATTGATACGATATGCATCATTAAGCTATGTGGATAATCGTATGAAAGCAGTAGATTATCCGCAAAAAGTTGTTCCTTTTTCTTTGCAATCATGTATATACAGCAGTCCTCTCTTTTCAACCATATTACCCACGAAGATTATAGAACAAATTTCACATCAAACTGCTAACGAAGCAGTTGTAAAATCCCCTGATTAATGTTGTTAGCTTGCGTAAGCATCGCCTGACCTGCCTGCTCTAAAATATTATTTTTAGCAAATTTAACCATTTCTTCTGCCATATCAGCATCACGAATCTTGCTTTCTGATGTCTGAAGATTTTCAGACTCATTAGTGTCATTTGCATAAGAATGTTCCAGTCGGTTCGACTGTGCCCCATAATAAGAACGAATGCTTGAAATTTTTCCAAGTATTCTATCTAAGTGAACTAAAGAATCATTTGCATTAAATGCAGATATGTTATTTGGCACCTTTCCCTTGATTTTTTCAGAAGATAAATCCCAAAGACGAATCGGAATATTTTGACTGGAATTTGCCCCAACCTGAATATCAAGATATTGAGGTGTGAACACAGTATTTGTTTGATCATTGTAATCTTTTTTGTAGGTTTCCGTTCTAATATACGTAGTAGTAGTTTCTTCATATGGAATAGAAAGCACCTGTAATACGTAAGACACATTTAATGAACCATTGCCATTTGAACGAATATTTGTATATAAATCACCTGACACTTCGTTATATTCATTGTAGGACGAAACAAAAGTACTGTAGTTATAATCATATGCATATGTATGCAAACTATTTTGAGCAAAACTTCCATCAACGGTATCATTATCTTCGATCGTATAGGTTTCACGATAAATATTTTGTGCTACACCTTTAGATAAATTTCTAGTCACCCTAATTTGATATGTATTTCCGTTTGCATTGGTAGCAGTTGTAATAAATGTTGTCTTAGAACCATCAGAAGATGTTGTAATAGAAGCCCAATTGTGAATATCTGAAAGTTTCCTACCATCTACTACTATACACAATTTTGAAACGCTAACATTATCTGGATAACTATATTCTCCCGATTTATTTTGAATATGAATTCTGCCATCAGCACCAATCATATTTGCACTGACATCTGGAACCTGCGTATAGTCATCATAGTTAAATCCATCTAAATATTTTGATTTTATTACTTTAAGTTCATGCTGTCTGGTTTCCGTTTCTGTTTCCGTATATATTTCTGAACCTAAGTATGTATCATGTTTTGAATCATCCGTATACACTACAGTTTCCGATTCTTGGTAAGAAGAAGTATACCTTGTTTTTGTACTATAGGATGCCTCAATCACAGTACCATCATCTAACGTATTCGGCACAATACCATCCCAGATTGCTAAATCACCTGGTCCACCACTTGGAAAAGTATTGACATGATCATATGTTTCTGGCCCAGTTTTATCCTTTTGTTTAATTGTTGTATCACCAATTACCTTTTTGACCAATGTAGGATCTTTGTCGACATTCAGATGAACACTATTACTATTTTCCATATACTTTTTACGGGAAGTACTACTACTTGTAACTCCACTCAGATTATCTGTAATCGTAGTTGATTTTACATAAGCAGGATTTGGATCTGGCACAGTATACCCCACAGGATATGCAGCATTTGCCGGGAATGTATATCCTCCGGTTTTAATATCATCATGTCCCTTAAAAATACTAATTGTATTATATTCCGTCTGTCCAAATAAGCGATCCAGTTCTGCTCCTAATGCAGTAACTTCTTCCTCAATAGCCTGACGATCTACATCTGTGTTCGTATCGTTTGCCGCCTGTACCATAAGCTCTCGCTGGCGCTGTATAATAGCATGCACTTCACAAAGTCCACCATCAGCAACATTTACAAGTGAAAGTCCCTCTTCTGTATTTAGCGCAGCTCTATCAAGCCCTCGTATCTGCCCGCGCATTTTCTCAGAAATCGCTAAACCAGCCGAGTCATCTGCCGCTCGATTAACACGATACCCGGATGAAAGTTTTTCCATAGCCGATATTTTACCTTTTCCTACAAGTTTTAACTTGTTCTGCGTATTGAGCGCAGCCAAATTGTGCTGAATAATCATTTCATGTACCTCCTTGTACTGTCTATATCCTCCATAACATTTTCAAACCCATAAAGTATATCGGTAGTTACCCATGCACATTTTATACCTTATAGGTATATATTAATTGATATTTTTACTTTTTTCAACCCGTTAAGTTATCATTTTATACCTTTTAGTTATATATAATATACCTTATAGGTAGCAAAAGGCCGATTACAGGAAACTTTTTCATCAAAATAGCATTTTATAAAAGGCATTAACGGGATAATGCTATCTAAGAAAGTTGAGGACATAATGGATAATGATTACAAATATGAAATTGGATTGCGTTTAAGACAGATTCGAAAAGAACGAAATATGACGCAAGAAAAACTATCCGAGGCACTTGGAATTTCACAAAAACATTATAGCGAGGTAGAACGTGGAATTACTGGATTATCTATTAAGAACTTTATACAAATTAGTGAAATTATGAATGTCAGCTTAGATTATATTTTAAAAGGTACACTACCTAAAAATACATTTCCCACACAAAAAATCAATGTACAAATCAATGAATTATTTTATGAATCTTCTGAATTCACTCAGAAACAAATGCTTCGTTTATTAAACATTGCAAAAGAAATCGAAAAAAATGCAATAGAAAAGAAAAACACGTAACACCAAATCGCTAAAGCTTATGTTTGCTTTAGCGATTTTTATATAAAACTTGTAAATCACCGTGTCACAGACTTTCGATACACTACTGCCGCAATCACGGCTGTAGCTCCCTCTGCGATCCAAAATGCATGCCAAACTCCCGTTGCCCCCATTAGAAGATTCAGAAAAAATGCAACCGGTATGATCAAAATAACATAACGGCACAGAGAAATGATCAAAGATGCCATGCCTTTCCCCAGTCCTTCCAGCGCACCGCATGCCGTAATCGACACCGCTGATACAATAAAACCGGCGCAGATAATACGCAATGCCATTTCACCAACACGTATCGTTTCTGCCGTTCCGGTAAACATCCGCATCAACTGATCCGGTATCAACAGACAGATAATTGTGCCCACCAACATAATGCCGGCATTCATGGCAAGAACCAGATAATAAATCTGTTTGACACGCTTATGTTCCTTTGCCCCATAGTTATATCCTATGATTGGGCGCATTCCCTGAATGATTCCATTCGCAGGCAGATACAGGAATGTCTGTAATTTATAATAAATTCCCAACACCAGAATATACGCTTCAGAATACGCTGCCAGAATGGCATTTAAGGCAGATACCAAAAAGGATGGCAATGCCAGATTCAGCGTTGCCGGAATGCCGATGGCATAAAGTCTTACAACCATTTCCTTATCCAGATGAAAATAACTTTTTCGAATATGAATGCGAATCGGACGTGCAAAATATACCACCAGATAAATAGCAAGCGATAGAACCTGCCCCATCACAGTCGCAATTGCTGCGCCACGTATGCCCAGCTTAGGGAATGGTCCCAGTCCAAAAATCAGGACAGGATCCAGCAAAATATTAGCAACGCAGCCACCCGTCAGACTAATCATGGTAAGCTTCATCTGACCAACTGCCTGAAATATTTTTTCAAATGTTACGCCCAAAATAATTGCCCATGCACAGGAAAAAGTAATTGTAGAATATTGCAGTCCCAAATCAATTACATTTTGCGATGATGTAAAAAAACCTAAAAAGGATGGCATGATTGCCAGTCCGATTCCCATCATCAAAACACTGTGAAATACCGACAGCAAAAAGCCCTGTGTCGTAGCCTGATCTGCTTTTTCGTACTCCTCTGCACCCAGGTGGTATGTAATTACTGCATTCATTCCCACACCAAAACCGATTCCGACAGCATTAATAAAGTTCTGCACCGGATAAACCAGCGAAAGTGCTGTCATTGCATCTTCACTAATTTTTGCAACAAAAAAGCTGTCCACAATATTGTACAGAGAGTTTACTAACATTGACAACACCATCGGAAGAGCCATAGATAACAGTAAAGGCAATACCGGTTTTTCTTTCATAAAAGTATCACGGTTCATAGCAATTCTCCATTTCCAAAAAAGTTTTAAAAAAAACAAAACACCACACCACCAAAACATTATATGTCATAGTGGTGTGGCGAAAAGATGATAATTAGTTTTAAAATCCGGAAAAATCCACTCCTAATTTTCATGCTGATTATAAAGAAATATATGGTGTTTGTCAACTTTCTTATTGTTAAACATTTTTATTTTTTTCTTGCAATTTCAGTATATATTCTTCTTCCGCCTGTTGCAAGCGCTCCTGAATCGCTTTCTCGGACGGCAATTGTGATTTTATCTCTTTCAATTGAATATTATCATAAGTTGCAACACCCATCGGTGTTTCAATCCCCTGAAAAGCCCATTGAACTTCCGTCTGATCTTTGTCCTTGCAAATCAATAAACCTATCGTCGGATTATCTTCATCTGTTTTCATCAATTGATTCACAGCATTAACATAAAAATTCAATTTGCCGGCAAATTCTGGTTCAAAAGAAACAGCTTTCAACTCGACTACAATATAGCAACGTAGCTTTATATGATAAAAAAGCATATCTATCTTTCTAGTTTTGCCAGCCACAATAATTTCTTTCTGTCGTCCTATAAAAGCAAAACCAGAGCCTAATTCCAGTAAAAATCTTGTTATATTCTGTTCTAAAGCATCTTCTAATTCTCTTTCATCATACCCAGCCGGTAATGATACAAAGCCAAAATCGTATGTGTCCTTTACAATCTCCTGTGCCAATTTTCCTTGTATTGCCGGAAGTTTTTCAGCAAAATTTGTAAGTGCATTTTCTGATGATCGATATAACTGTGCCTTTATATTATCAATCAAAGCACTTCTACTCCAGCCTTCTTCTATGGTTTTCCCTACATAAAATAATGCTTCTTCAATCGTTTTACATTTTGTCACTATCTCCACATGATGCCGCCACGGCACAAATCCAAATATAGCTGGAAATTCTATTTCTGCACCAAACTGGTGCAGTTTTTCATTTTGGCTTAATTCAGCACCAATCTGCTGAAATTTTAAGCTTTGCAAATCAAGTTTTTCTTCCATATGTTGGACAAGTTTTGAAAAGATTTCATTCTTAGAATAAAATAAATACCATTTTTTCATATTCCAAAGATTTCTTGCTGAAAATCCTTTCGCTTTTGGAAATTCATTTTGCAGATCAAAACTAAGCTGCTCCACAATTCCTTTTCCCCATTTTTCTTCCGCTTTTCTCTCAACCAAATCCCGTCCCAACTGCCAGTTAAAGAAAAGCTGCTCTGTATTGACTTTGACAGCCGATTTTATCTGTGCGGATATATAACGCTGCTTCACATCATGAACCCAGTTTACATAATCAGAATCCAGTTTAATGTCATGTAACTTCACAACATGTGGTTTTATTTCTTCTGACATAATTCTCCTCATTTCTAAACATAATATCTTAATTGATTACTCAATCAATGTACCCTATTTCTTTTCATTTAGTATAGCATAAAGGGTATAACATATACTACAAAAATATAGGACTGTAAAAAGCGCCAAAATCCCCCTCGCTGAAAACTGTTCTTATGTCGGAATAAATTAAAAAAGAAAATATTCATGATAAAATTATATTGGATGCCACCATAACGACATGGCTTCTTTGTGTTTTCAAGAGAAAATCCGCGTTCTTGAAGAAATTCCTATAAATAAACTTTTAGAAACTTACTAAACATTCCTCTATTGTGGAATGTTTCCTGCGCTATATGCTATAATGTTCATAGTCATAACTACATCATGAGAACAAATAATTATAAAAAGAAAAAAGTTGTTATTATCACATTTGGATTGTGACACACTCCACGCAGGAAATGAGGAAAATCATGAACTCAAATTTTGAATACTACAAAATCTTCTATTACGTTGCCAAGTACGGCAACCTGACAAAAGCCGCTACTGCTTTACAGACAAGCCAGCCTGCCGTAACCAGAACCATTCACAAGCTGGAAGATTCTCTGGGCTGCCGCCTTTTTATCCGTAGCAAGACAGGTATGGAGCTTACAGCCGAGGGACGCACCTTTTACGAATATATCTCCGCCGGCTGCGCCCAGTTCTTTAAGGGCGAGCAAAAGATCACCAACCTTCTGACTCTGGACGAAGGAACGATTACGATCAGCGCTACGGAAACTGCGCTTCACTGCTGCCTGTTACAGGCAATCGAAGCTTTTACAAGGATACATCCAAATGTAAAGTTTAAGATCCTAAATAACAGCTCACGCGAATCCATCACGGTACTGCGTCAGGGGCAGGTCGATATGGCTATGATTTCCTCCATCCCATTTGCCATGGAAAATCCTCTGATCGTACAGACGATCCACTCCTACACGGATATCCTGATAGGAGGACGCAAATACAGCCACCTGAAGGGAAAGACAACTTCTCTTACCGAATTATGCCAATATCCCTGGGTGAGCCTGACCTCCGGTACGGTAACGCGTAACTTTTTGAACACATACTTTGCAGAACGCGGGCTTCCCTTCGCTCCGGCAATCGAGCTTGCAACTACCGATCTGATCCTGCCTGCCATTGAGCACAACCTCGGCATCGGTTTTCTGCCACCGGAATTTGTAAAAGGTGCTCTGGATACCGGAAGTGTCTTTCAGATTCACTTTCCGGATAACATGCCACACCGCAGGATTTCTATGGTGCATGATACAGAGTATCCGCAAAGTACCGCATCCACTGCATTTCGTAAGTTTATTACAGATACATTTACGTTGTAGTCCAGATAACAGGAATATCACAAACAAATATTTCCTATTAACATATAAAAGTGGCTGCCGCATTCTGCAACAGCCACCAATATCTTCATCCTGCTAATTCCTATTTTATTTTTATATTAACCGTTGTCGACCAGCCACCATAAAGCTTTCCACCTCTAGCATCTGTTGATACTGCACGTACCTGAACATATATCGTTGTCTTAGACTTCAGGTTTCCAATGGTAACAGACTTTTTAGAAGAAGAAAGATCCTGATACCATGCATCTGTCATCTTTTGACTTGCAGAGTAACGCACCTGATAACCCTGTGCTCCTGCTACGATTCCCCACTTAACTGTAAGGCCGCCCTTTTTCGCTGTCTTTTTAGAAATGGAAGCTTTGCCAAGCATAGTCAGATCACCCCAGTATTGGGTAACATAATTATCTCCTACTACCTTGAACTCCCATCCGCCCGGCAGTACATCCGGATTCTCTATCTGTTCCAAATCACTAGCAAAATAGACACCAGAATTAGGAAGTTCTGTCAATTTACAATATGCAAAATAATTACTGTCCCAATTATAGTACAACCCATCATAACCACTATCTCCTGCCTTTGCAAAAAGATCCGCATCCCTTTGGTTATAATCCAGCAAAACTGCTTCAATCACTGCATCCTCATTTACAACACCTGCAATTTCTGAAGACTCACGCCATATATATGCATTTTCGTAAATAGGGTATCCCTGCACTGTTTCCTGTGTCTTACGGAAAAGATCATAACCATCACCACTTTTTACCACTGCATATTGCGCCGTGTCTCCATCAAAATCAGTATATGTGCTTTCCATACAGGTTGCCAGAGTCACTACCGGAACATTTTCATGCTGCTGATAAGGACCTTCTGCCGCATATGCCGAACCGGAAACACCAAAGATAGAAATACTATTTCTATTTTTTCCCTCTACATAAATGGATGGAGTATCGTCATTTCTCTTATATGCTGTAAGAGTAACCCCCTCTTTCACCTTTAACATGTTGGAAATACATTTTCCATATACATGTATAGCATTTTCTGCTTTGCGATTCTTGTTGACTGTCAGAGTTCCTCTTCCTGATACTTCCAGACTACAACCCCAGACATCACCCTCTGCATTAATAGACTTAAGCTCATTCGCTCCGGAAACTTTGATTTTAAAATCATCTCCCATTTCATTGATCCGCAGTTCTGCATTCGCATTGACATACTTGCTCAATGTGAGCGTATTTGTCTTTTTGTCATAGCTAACCCCTGACACTTTAGAAAATTCATTATCCCAGGTATTATAAATACTGTTCCAGGAATCTTTTTCAGGATCATTCAGTTCAATATTAGAACCATCATGTGTTCCCTTTGATGCTGAAACCAGGGATACCGGTATCAATGAGCATCCCAAAGCCATGATCAATGCACATGTCACCATTTTCTTACTAATCTGCTTCATTCGCTTTCCTCCCATTTCTTCCATAGAAAAAGTACCTGCTTAATCCATTACAGATTCCTCTCTCTATTAATAAAACTATATCAGCTACTATCCTTTTTTAATTCTTTTGACCTCCAACCTCCCTTCTTTCGTTCTATTCGTCACCCAATAGCCCTATTTAGCGCTTATATATTATGTCATATTAGTTCTTACTATAATATCATCATTCCAAAGCTTTGTCATCCTATTTTGTCATCCACATAACAAAACCACTGCTGTTAAGCAATTTCCTAAAATATCACGCCAAAAGCCCCTGCAAAGCGAAGTTTCCTTCGCCCTGCAGGGGCTTTCTCTATGTTCCATTTATTCCCATCTATTGGCATTTGTCATAATCACATATCACTATGCGTCAACAATTTATTTCTCTGGTGTATGCCATTCCCAGTCGCGGATCTCTTCCAGATCCTGTCCGTACTCAGCGA
This sequence comes from uncultured Lachnospiraceae bacterium, assembly GCA_934317005.1. Lineage (GTDB taxonomy): Bacteria > Bacillota > Clostridia > Lachnospirales > Lachnospiraceae > Butyribacter. The sequence continues at coordinate 192,548 of CAKREB010000001.1, read as the reverse complement.
TGTACTGCTTATGCTCAACAAGCTTATCGTTCATCTTCTGAACAAGGTAAGAACCACGGTTGCCTAACTGTGGTAAGTGCATGATTGCATCTTTTACAAGGTTGAAACGGTCAATCTCATTCTGCACTCTCATATCAAATGGAGTTGTGATCGTACCTTCCTCCTGATATCCATGAACAGATACATTCTGATTGTCACGACGATATGTCAACTCATGAATCAGTGTTGGATATCCGTGGAATGCAAAGATAACCGGCTTATCTGTTGTAAAGATTGCATTGTACTCTGTATCACTTAATCCATGAGGATGCTTGTGATTTGACTCTAACTTGAACAAGTCAACTACATTGACAACACGGATCTTTAACTCTGGAAGCTCATCACGTAAAATTGTAACTGCTGCCATTGTTTCAAGTGTTGGTGTATCACCACAGCAAGCCATAACGATATCAGGCTCTTCGCCACAATCATTACTTGCCCATTCCCAGATGCCTACACCCTGTGTGCAGTGCTTAACAGCCTGTTCCATGCTTAACCACTGATAGCTTGGATGCTTAGAAGCAACAATTGCATTGACATAGTTCTTGCTCTTTACACAGTGATCGAAGCAGGAAAGTAAGCAGTTTGTATCTGGTGGGAGATACATACGGACAACGTCTGCTTTCTTGTTTGCAATATGATCTAAGAAACCAGGATCCTGATGTGTAAATCCGTTGTGATCCTGCTGCCATACATTGGATGTAAGGATAAAGTTCAAGGATGCGATTGGACGTCTCCATGTCAACTGATTACAAACCTTCAGCCATTTTGCATGCTGTGCAGCCATAGAATCTACAACTCTGATGAATGCTTCGTAGCTTGCGAAGAAACCATGACGACCTGTTAAAAGATATCCCTCTAACCATCCTTCGCACATATGCTCACTTAACATACCATCCATGATACGACCACCTCTTGAAAGGCAATCATCTGTATCAAGAAGCTCTGCATTCCAATCTCTGTTTTCTGCTTCAAATACCTTGTACAGACGGTTTGACATACTCTCGTCCGGTCCAAAGATACGGAAGTTCTTGCTCTCTTCATTTAACTTGAAAATGTCACGGATATATCCACCAAGCTCGATCATATCCTGTGCTTTTGTCTTTCCGGGATCTACTTCGATACCATACTCACGGAAATCAGGAAGTCTTAAATCCTTCATCAAAAGACCACCATTTGCATGAGGGTTAGCACCCATACGTGCATCTCCCTTTGGTGCGAGCTCTGCAAGCTCTGGAATCAGACATCCCTTCTCGTCGAAGAGTTCCTCAGGATGATAGCTTTCTAACCATTCCTTTAACAATGGAAGATGTTCCTCAGGATTTTCCATTGTGATCGGTACCTGATGCGCACGGAATGAGCCTTCGATCTGCTGTCCGTCAACAACCTTTGGACCTGTCCAGCCCTTTGGCGTACGAAGAACGATCATTGGCCACTTTGGACGCTCCGGATCATTGTTCTCACGTGCATTTTTCTGAATTGCCTTAATCTTTTCGATAGCCTGATCCATAGCCTCTGCCATTAACTTATGCATAGTCATCGGATCATCGCCCTCTACGAAGATTGGCTCCCAGCCACAGCCTACGAAGAAGCTTTCAATCTCCTCATGAGGAATACGTGAAAAGATTGTTGGGTTACTGATTTTATATCCGTTCAGGTTTAATACAGGTAAAACTGCACCATCCGTAATTGGATTTAAGAATTTATTTGACTGCCAAGAAGTAGCCAAAGGACCTGTCTCAGCCTCACCATCACCAACGATAACCGTTGCGATCAGATCCGGATTATCAAATACAGCACCAAATGCATGTGCGATAGAATAACCAAGCTCACCACCTTCGTTGATAGAACCCGGTGTTTCCGGTGCACAGTGACTTGGAACTCCGCAAGGGAATGAGAACTGCTTAAACATCTTCTGCATACCCTCTTCATCCTGACTGATGTTTGGATAAATCTCGCTGTAAGAGCCTTCCAGATAAGTATTTGCAATCATAAAGTTTCCGCCATGTCCCGGACCTGATAACAGGATCATATCCAAGTCATAACGCTTGATCACACGGTTACAATGAACATATACAAAGTTCTGACCAGGTACTGTTCCCCAGTGACCTACGATTTTCTTTTTGATATTATCCATGGTCAACGGCTTCTTTAAAAGCGGATTATCTAAAAGATAAAGCTGACCTGCTGATAAATAGTTTGCTGCACGCCAATATGCGTCCATTTTATCGAGCATTTCCTGAGATAATGGCTGTTTTTCAAGACAAGTATTCTCTGACATATGTGACCTCCTAATAGTTTATACTAACTTTTTTAACAGATACATCATAGCACACTTTTTATCATCTGTTTAATCAATTATTCTGATTCCATCCATAACATTTTGATATAGATAGAAAATAATCAACCTCCTTTTTCATCGGATCATCCACGCATTTTCCGGCAGCTTCTTAAGCTCCTCCTTCCGACGGTACATCCGTTCATCTGCAAGATTAAACAGATCCGACCACTCCTTCACAGAATCCATACAAAATGCTGCATATCCCCACGCAACCGATATCTGATATTTCCGTACACCCTCTGCATTCTTCCTTCGCAGCCTCTCCTCTAACTCTGTAAAGTACGTTTCTATCTTCACGGAAGAAGCATTGCGTACTACCGCTACAAACTCATCGCCGCCAATTCTATAGATCGGACTGTGTACAAACACCTCACAGATGCCTTGACATACATCCTTTAACAGCATATCTCCCGCTTCATGTCCAAAATGATCATTGACAAACTTCAGACCATTCACGTCAAACACAACCACGCCATAGTCAGAATTTCCATCCGAAATTGCCTTGTTAATGTTTAGTTCTGCCTGCTGATAGGCAAGTCTGTTCTTTACATCAGTAAGACCATCATGCATTGCCTGCTCGATTTTGCGGCGGTACGCAATCTCCTTGTGTGCGATCTCATCTACACAACGGAATCCCACCACGACCCTGCACTCATTTTCTGACTCGCTCACATCCACAAAATGCATTTCAAAGAAGTCCTGTCCCTGTGGATTCGGCTTTACCTGATAACGGATTGTAAATTCTGCCTCTTCCCTTAACCGCTTCAAAACATTTTCCTTTGCAAGCTGCTCCTCTACATCCTTTTTATCTCCCTCATACACAAACATCTCAACGTACTGGTGCATTGCTGCAGAATATTTGTTAGATTTTTTTGCCATCGCAGCTACTTCTTCACGTAAACGTCCGGTCATACGCTGCACCACGTATGTGTCATTTATATAATCCACATAATAAATAGACGCATAATCCTTACTTAAGGCAGAAATAATCTTTAACTCTTCATTTGCCTGCTCAAGCTGTTCCAGATACTTTTCTTTTGCTTCCTGTTCCTTGCGCTTTACCGCAAGCTTCATTTCCATCTTCTGCTGTGCCGCACGCTCACGCAGTCCCTGTATCTGTTGAAAATGCGGAAGAATATATAGCATCAGCAGGCAGATTGTCTGTGCTGCGCCCAAAAAGTATACACCCTGATGTCCGTCTAAAACCGTTGCAAACAGGGAGAAAAAGCCGCAACTCATTCCCGTAAAAAAATCTCCCGCCCAGATTTTTGACTTATATCTGATACAAAGAATGCAAAGTAAAAGGGTGATCACAGCATTTAAAAAGATACATATCCCATAAAGAGAGCCTCTGACATACTGTCCATCCACGATACGATAGAGCCACCCCGTCCAGATGGAACATACAGCCAGCACTGTGTTTATCAAAGTCACCCCGCCTGTCAGAAGGATCAGTATTTTTCTGCCCGTTACCTTTGTCTGGTCTTCCACACAATAGATCATATAGAAGATGACCAGTACAGCAAACAAAAAGTCCAAAAGATATGCCACACACCCTAAAATACTGCCAAACCAGACTACATCTTCCATATCAGGAAACACAAATGCTAATCCAAGCGCAACATCCGAACAAACCTTTGTCCAAAGTGCTGACTTTAGATACTTTGTTTCCAGCTCATTTCCCGCTTGAAAAAAACCATATTTACATATGATCAGTACGGCAGTGATCAACAGCGACATTCCAAGCAACGCTAAATTAATTTCAGCAATGTACTTATATTGCTCCATCACTTTATCCCTCCTTTCCAATGCCACTTTCTAAACATAGTGCCTCCCCCACCGGCACTATGTCACATCTTTAGTATATGACGGCATTGAAAAATGTTACTTTTCTTTGACTCTCTAAGCTTTTAATGAAATCAACTGAAGTCGTTTTTTCATATCCTCTGCATCCGCAAAGCATCCATCGGAAGAAGGCGAAGATCTCCAGTAAAATGTTTCTCCATCTGCTTCCTCTACGGCCTTCGGCAAAACATCTTCAAACAGTTTAATATAATCCACACGCATACCTCAGATCCTGCCATATGATCAGACCTTTTTCAGCACACATGTCGTAGAAAGCATATATCTGTATGACTTTATTTCTGTCAAACGATAATCTCTACTCATTTTTTTCAACTTGCCTATTGAATTTTTTGCCAGACAGTGATAGCATAATAGATGCACGTCGGCGTGTGGCTCAGTTTGGTAGAGCGCGTCGTTCGGGACGACGAGGCCGCAAGTTCGAATCTTGTCACGCCGATTTCAAGGTTTCATAAGACGTGGTCACAAAACCTTGGCAGGGGCGAATCCCAAAGTCAGATGTATTCCATTTGGCTTTGGGATTTTTTCTTTTGTTTTATAGGAATAGCGCGGCGAAAGGTACTTTCTTTATATGGCCGGCTTCATCCAATTGCACAAAACAAAGGCAGCAAAGCTTCTCCTAATACGTTGGTGTCTTATTCATAAAACGCTCCCATTCCTGCGCGTCATGTTCTGCTTTGATCACAAAGGAATATGTTCTCTCTTCCGTATCAAGATAGAAAGAATATACTCCATCCTTCTTTTCTAAACTATAAATAGTGCTCTCCTGCAGATTCTGATATGCTTTCTTTAGATTTTCCTCTGCGATCACCTCGTCTTCGCAGCCACCCTTTGGATTACCGTCTGCATCAAACAAACGATAGCCCTCCAATGTCAATGTCCTTTCACCTACTCCCGTCAGCTTTAGCTGCAATGCATTTGTTCCCATATCGCGAATATCTCTGTTACAACTGTTCGTGCCATGAATCGTCACATAGCCCAATTCAAAAATAATCTGGTCACGATACTCGCGTATTTCAAATATCTGTGCCTGCGAAAAGTCAAATGTTTCTAATTCATCTACTGTATGATACATCTTTTTTCCTTCTTTCTGTTGATAACGATACAAACCCTTTACGTCAGGTTCATCTGCACCCGGTCTGCTCAACTTGGTTATCAGTATAGCATATTCATAAGATTTCCTCCAGCCACCCATGGTCAATGCTTCCAAAGCATTGACCAGTCCGCAAAAAAGCGATAGAATGATAGCCAAAAAGAGCTATTATCTTAGATTGGAGGATTCAAAACATGGCACAGGCACTTATTTTTTTAGCACCGGGATATGAAGAGGTAGAAATGCTTACGGTTGTTGATCTGCTTCGCCGCAGCAAGATCAGCATTGACATGGTTTCTATTACAGATTCCTTAGCTGTAACAAGTTCACATAATGTAACTATTCAGGCAGATGTTCTGTTAAAGGATGCTGATTTTGACAGCGCACAGATGATCATTTTACCGGGTGGTATTCCGGGCACTCCAAATCTTCTGGCATGCGATGCCCTGACAGATAAGATTAAAGAGTTCGCTACACAGGGAAAATGGCTTTCTGCCATCTGCGCTGCTCCGACCATCTACGATCGTCTTGGTCTGTATCACGGACATCAGGCAACCTGCTATCCTGACTTTGCAACCACATTAGAAGATGCAACTTATGTAAAGAAACCTGTGGTTGTTGACGATATTTTCACCACCTCGCGCGGTGCCGGCACAACGATTGAGTTTGCAGCCGCAATCATCGAACGTTTCACAGACAAAAAGACTGCCGATACCATTTTAGAAAAGATCATTTACAATGATACATATGATATGTAGGTAAAGCACGATATTGATCCCCAAAAAGAAGATTTTTTTCTGACAATATAGAAGGAAATCTTCTTTTTTCACGCATTTTGTAACATTTTATCATTTTTATTACGATATATATGGTATGATAAAAGGGTAGAAAGGGGGATGACTATGATAACTCGCTACTTTGTAAGAACTTGTTCTTTAGAAAAAGGAATGATCATCAGTCAAAATATTAAAGACCGCATGGATCGTGTCTTAATCGCACGTGGCACTCCGCTCAACGCTTATCTGATCGATTCTTTAAAAAAACTTCAGATTAATGGCGTGTATGTGCAGGAGGGTGAGGAAGATCTCATACCAAAGACAGACAAGCCTGAACCACCTGTCTGTGCTATGGCGCGAAACAACATTGCAAAATATCATGAACCGGACCCATGTAAAGTCGAATTACGTGAAAGTGTAAAAAAGAGAGTTTCAGAGGGAATACAATATTTGTACAACCATTCCGATTCAGAGCAATTTGCCCAGACATCCACGACGATCACCAACGAACTGATGAAGGCTATCCACGATAATGATGCTATTGCCGTTGATATCAATGCATTAAAAACAAGTGATGAATATACCTTCAAGCACAGTGTTGATGTGGCAACGATGTCTATGATCATTGCAAAAAAATTAGGTATGAGCAAACAGGATATTTACAATATCGGAATCGCAGGACTGCTTCACGACATGGGCAAGTCTAAAATTCCGTCTGAAATCTTAAATAAACCGGCCCGGCTAAACGACGAAGAGTTCTCTGTTATGAAAAAGCACTCTATCCTCGGATATGAGATTTTAAAAGAAAAGAATGAATTTTCTACTGCGATCTCGCTTGCCGTGCTGCAGCACCATGAAAAAATGGATGGCTCCGGCTATCCTTTAGGTGTCAACGCCGATAAGATCAGTCCGTATGCAAAGATCTTATCAGTAGCTGATGTTTACGATGCTCTTGTTACAGAGCGTCCATATAAAAAATCATTATCGCAGCGTACCGCCATCGAAATCATCATGTCTATGACCGGTGAACTGGATATCGAGGCAATGCGAAGCTTTTTTGACAGTGTAATTCTTTATCCGGTTGACAGCAATGTAGAACTAAGCAATGGCGAAACCGCCCGCGTTGTCAAAAACAATCCCGGCTCTGTACTTCGTCCTACCGTTGTAAGCCTATCCACCGGACAAGTATATGATCTGGCAAATGATCTTAACTGCGCAAATATTATCATTGCATAAAAAGAGAGAATGCCAGCGCATTCTCTCTGCAAGAATCGCTTTGCGATTCTTGTTGATGCCCACTATTTTTGTTGCTTTTTTCTAATCCATATATAGAGAATGCCAGCGCATTCTCTCTTTCTACCACCACACTTTGCGTAGTTTCCTATTCCAGTATTCTTCCGTCTGTTGAGATTGTAACCACCTGCCATGGAATGAATTTGCCACTTGCCTGCAGTGCTGTCTTTGCCGCATGCTCCAAGCCGCCACAGCACGGAACTTCCATGCGCACAACCGTAACACTCTTTATATCATTGTCGGCAATAATGGCTGTCAGCTTCTCGCTATAATCTATGTCGTCTAACTTTGGACATCCGATCAAAGTGATACGGTTACGGATAAACTCATTATGAAAATTGCCGTAAGCATATGCTGTACAATCAGCTGCAATAAGCAGATTTGCTCCATCAAAATATGGTGCCTTTGTTGGAACCAGTTTAATCTGAACCGGCCATTGTGAAAGCTTACTTGTAATAACCGTGTTGTCTGCTGCCACTTCTCTACTTTCATGCACGATTTTCTTAGAACGCATCCCCGGACAAGTAAAAGCAGGCTTTGCCGTTTCTTTTTCCTTCTGCTCCTTCGCCTTTAACACTGCCGCTTCATCATAGGCAAGTGCTTCTCTTTCTTCAAAAGAAATCGCATCTACCGGACAGGCCGGCAGGCAATCCCCCAATCCATCACAATAATCCTCTCTCATCAAATGTGCTTTTCCATTGACCATGTCAATCGCACCCTCATGACATGCCGCTGCACAAGCACCACATCCATTACATTTTTCTTCATCAATATGAATAATCTTACGAATCATGTTATCCTCATTTCCGCACATCCGATATCACCATATCTACGTGCTTATTTGCATATTTTCTTGTATCGTTGATAAGCTTATTCTAATATACGCCCTATTTTCTGTACGTTGTTATAACCACATATGTAGCAATGACTACTTTTATTTTTCTTAAAATTATTGTAAAATACCCTTTGGCTGTAAATCCGATTTTCGCATTTATTGCCTTAAAAATCTCTTTGAAAGGAGCAATATTTTGAAGAAAAAATTATATATTCTTATCAGCCTGTCCATTCTTTTGCTGGCCGGCTGTGGTATACAGTCTGAAACAATCCGTTTTGGTGCTGCAGGCATTGGAGGCATGTACTATTCTTTTGCCAATACCTTTGCGGGACTTGCAGAACAGGATTCTGACGATACATTCGAAGTCAAAAGTACCGCCGGTTCCGCTGCCAATCTTCGTCTTTTATCCGACAATTATATCGATCTTGGCATTGCGCAGTCCGATATGATAACAGACGCTTACAGCGGAACGGGACTTTTTAAAGACAACAAGCTGACCGGCTACAAAGCTATCGCCAACCTCTATCCGGAGGCTTGTCAGATTGTCGTGCGGAATGAATCCGATATTCAGACACTGGACGACTTACAGGGAAAGACCGTCAGCATCGGTGAGGAAGAATCCGGTACTGAGCGCAACGCTACCCAGATGCTTGAAATCAGTGGACTAAACGCAAAGCTTATAAACACCGTAAACTTAGATTATACCGATGCCGCCAAAGAACTTGTTGCCGGCAAAATTGATGCCATGTTCTGTACCGCCGGTGTCAAAACCACTGTAATCGAAGAACTGTCCAAAGAAAATGACATACGCCTTCTAAGCATGGATGACAAGTATCGCAATAAAATGATCACAGCGTATCCATTTTATTCTGAATACACGATTCCGGCCGGTACCTATCAGGGACAGACCGAAGACGTAAATACACTTTGTGTACAGTCCGTCCTTTTAGCTAACGACAGACTTTCCAAAGAAAAGGTGCAAAAGCTAACAGCTATGCTCTTTGAACACGCGCAGGATATCCAGCTTAGCAATTCTCTAAATGTTTCGCTTGATGTCAGGCAGGCTGTCAAGGGAATCACAATTCCTTTTCATCCCGGTGCTGCTGCCTACTATAGCAGGCACAATGTGAAAGTCACTTCAGAATAACGTACAAGAAAGGACAATTATGAAAATTCAATTAGATATGTATCAGACTCTGGCAGTTTCTGTTCTGGTTCTGATGCTTGGAAGTTTTTTGCGACGTAAAATTAATTTTTTGGAGAAATTTTGTATTCCGGCACCGGTTGTCGGTGGTTTGCTTTTTGCAATCTTTACCTGTATCTGTTATGCAACCGGAATTGCAGAGTTCTCCTTTGATGATATATTAAAAGAAGTCTGTATGGTATTTTTCTTTACATCTGTAGGATTTCAGGCAAATCTTAAAGTGTTAAAAAGCGGTGGAAAATCCCTCGCTATCTTTTTAGGACTGGTGCTGACTCTGATCATTTCCCAAAATCTTCTGGCTGTGGGCATGTCAAAGGTACTAGGATTAAACCCACTGATCGGTATGTGTACCGGCTCTATCCCCATGGTCGGCGGACACGGAACAGCCGGTGCCTTCGGTCCGGTACTGGAAGACTTTAACATTCATGGTGCCACAACAATCTGTACCGCAGCCGCAACCTTCGGTCTGATTGCAGGTAGTCTGGTCGGCGGCCCGATCGGCAAAAGACTGATTGAGAAAAAGAATCTGATGTCTACGGTTGTGACAGAGGATGACAGCCTTTTAGTCGAAGAAGAAAAGAAGCATGAACGCCATACGAACATGTATGCCGCTGCCGTATTTCAGTTAATCCTTGCAATCGGTCTTGGAACGATCTTTTCATGGCTTCTGACACAGACCGGTATGACATTCCCGATTTATATCGGTGCTATGATCGCTGCTGCACTTTTCCGAAATATCGGTGAATACTCCGGCAAGTTTAAGATCCATATGGGTGAGATCAATGATCTGGGTGGTATCTGCCTTTCCCTCTTTTTAGGAATGGCAATGATCACATTAAAGCTATGGCAGCTTGCATCACTGGCTCTCCCTTTGATCATCCTTTTAGCTGTGCAGGTTATTCTGATCTGCTTTTTTACAAATTTTGTCATATTCCGTGTCATGGGAAGAGATTACGATGCAGCTATTCTCGCAGCCGGAACCTGTGGTTTCGGTATGGGAGCCACGCCAAATGCTATGGCAAATATGCAGGTACTTTGTGACAAATATGTTCCTTCCGTCAAAGCATATCTGATCATCCCTTTGATTGGAAGCTTATTTGCAGATTTTATCAACAGTTTAACGATCACATTCTTTATTAATATTTTGTAAAGGAGTTTCAACTATGTTTTGGAAAAAAAGAAAAAAAGAAGAAAAAGAAGAAAAGCATGAATATGATCTGACTTACGACAACCTTGCCATCCCGGAAGTCCACACACACGATGAAACCCAGCCAAAAGATACTTCCGACACAGAGGAGCAGCCAACTGTCACATATGACAGCGTGGCTATTCCGGAAGTCCATATCCGAAAAAAATAGTTTCCCTAATACTCTATCCCTTCTCTTGCTGCAATCCCCTTTTCATAAGGATGGCGCATGCACTTCATTTCCGTGATGTAATCTGCCCTGCTAAGTAACTCCTGCGCCGGGTTACGTCCTGTGCAGATTACCTCCGCATGCCCCTTTGCATGATCCAATAGCTCTATTAACTTTTGTCTGTCTAGCATCTCCCACTGATACGGATATGTCACTTCATCTAAGATCAATATTTCAAACTCCCCTTTTTCCAATGCCTGCGCTGCTTTTTCTAAGATGACATTGTGAATGGCTGTCTGTTCCTTTTTCTGCTCATCTGTCATCTGATGATAAAAGGGAAACTTTTTATCACTGCGAAGCACGGTAATATCTGAAAGCTTTTGAAAAGTCTGTAGTTCTCCGGTCTTTCCACCTTTCATGAACTGAACAAACAACACCTTTTTCCCGGTGCCGGAAGCCCTGACTGCCAGACCGACTGCCGCCGTTGTCTTTCCTTTGCCATCGCCACAATATATATGCATTAGTCCTCTCATACAAGTCTATATTCCTTTCTATTACAACATTTTATGGTTACTTCCCTTTACAACCGGCAGGAGGTCTATTGATCTTTCCGGCTTTTTCGTGCGCTTTGCCCGAAAATCCGCTGATATCCATATGTGTTTGGCATCACCGGCTGACCTTCCTCTCTTCCCTTCTCTTCCTTTCTGCCTCTGCTATCCTTACGGAAAAGACACTCTGCGTTGCTGCAGTTGTCGCAAATGTGACATGGATTCTTCGTTCTCGCCTTTGACATCGGAAGCAGAAAAGCAACACTTTTGGATGGAGTCAGAACATACTTTTCATTGTAGCCAATGTCCATATCATCAAACTTCTGTATCAGCTTCGGAAGCATGGTAACCGGATAGGTGTCCCCCAGAAAATCTATCTTAACTGCCCATTTTCCTGTTTCCTTCTGAATGTATCTGACAAACTCTTCATATGCCTTTGTCAGATATTCCAGTGCGATACAGTCTATCATATAGGCCTCTGAAAGACACTTCTGATCTATATACAGCTCCTGCAGTCTGTCGATTCCCTCTCCTAGTGTAAGAAATACAATCGCATAATCTTCATATGCGATACTGCTGTCCTGTTTTTGCCACACATAATATGCTTTCACACGCAAAAGCGGCTGCATCGCCTGACTCAGCGACTGTAGCAGCACAATATCATCTGTACGAAAATGATACCGCATGATCAGCTGTTCTATATCATCTTTTTTCAAATGTACGCTTAGTTCAGTGGTCTGCATCTTTTCCCTCCATCGAATACAATAGTGCATTGCAGATTGCAGCAGCTACATTGCTTCCGCCCTTTCTTCCCCGCGCAACAATGTGCGGACAATCCGTCTGCAAGATCAACTCCTTCGCCTCCACGACATTTACAAAGCCAACCGGAACTCCGATAATTCCTTTTGGATGAATCTTCCCCTCAGCCATCAGTTCGTACAGACGAACTAACGCTGTCGGTGCGTTGCCTACGGCAAAGATAACATCCTTTCCCAAGGCAGCCGCCTTATCCATGCTTGCCACTGCGCGCGTTGTATGATTTTTTCCCGCCGTAGCCGCTACATCTTCATCGCTCATAAAGCAATAAGCTTCTCCGCCATATTGCGCCAGCCGGCGCTTATTGATACCGGAACGTGCCATCTGCGTGTCAGTGACAATACACGCTCCCTCACGGATTGCCTTCTGCAGCTTTTCCACTGCATCCTTTGAAAAGCACAAAGTATGTACATATTCAAAATCCGCTGTAGTATGTATCACTCTTTTTATTACCGGTGCCTGTATTGGATCTAAAAACGTATCGCCAAGCTCCTCCGTGATAATCTCAAAGCTACGCTTTTCTATTTCTGCCGGCAGAACCTTTTCTAACTTAATATGCATTTCTTTTTCATATTCTCCCATATCAGCTCATCCCTTTCCTGTAAACATTTTCCATTGCCATTTCACACAGCACACGGCTACTTTCTTATCCTGTCACCTCAGCCCCATTGCCTGATAGATGGCATCCATATCCAGATTTTCCCGCAAAACCTGCGCAAGCTTATCAAACTGTTCTTCCTTATACTCCTGATAGCTGATCGTATGACCGGCACAATAGTCAATTCCCTTTCTCTGACAAAGCAGCCTTGTAAATGCACTTCTAAACTCCTGCCCGTCAAAAATCCCATGCAGATATGTCCCCATCACATTGCCGGAATAGCAGCCGTCCGGCTTTTCCATGTCAGTGTCTGCTTCCGTCAATCCCGATTTAAAAATGTCTGACACCTTCTGCAAAATCACACCTGCGCTTTCTGTCTTAGAGCTTCCCATGTGTATCTCATATCCACTGACCTTCTTTTGGGACAGTAATGCAAAGACTCCCGTCAAAAGATTCGTTTTTCCTTCTACGCGTGTCCTCGTCTTTTCCTCTTCAAAGCAGGTTTCCATTGGAAGCAGTCCGATTCCCCGTATCGTACCGTAATCTTCCACACCACAGGCATCGGTAATCTTTTTTCCCAGCATCTGATAACCGCCACAGATTCCAAAAACAATACTCCCCTGCTCTGCACATCGAACGATAGCAGCTTCTAACCCACTCTCCCGAAGCCAGCGCATGTCCTTCATCGTATTTTTCGTTCCCGGAAGCAGGATGGCATCCGGTCTGCCAAGCTCTGACACCTTATCGACATACCGCACCGTAACATCCGGTTCCAGTGCAAATGCCTGCATATCCGTAAAATTTGATATACGTGGCAGACGGATCACCGCAAGATCAATCCCTGCTCCCTTCTGCTTATATGAAAGGCTTTCCGCAAGAGAGTCCTCTTCTTCGATATCTACTTCCGTATAGGGAACTACGCCAAGTACCTTTTTCCCACAGCGCTCTTCGATCATATCCAGTCCCGGCTCCAGAATCTTTTTGTCCCCGCGGAATTTATTGATGATCAGTCCTTTGATCCTTTCCTGTTCTTTTGGCTCTAAAAGCATCACGGTACCGATCAGCTGTGCAAACACTCCGCCACGGTCAATATCCCCTACCAGAAGAACCGGTGCATCTGCTATCTCTGCCATTCCCATATTGACAATGTCATCCTTTTTTAGATTGATCTCTGCCGGACTTCCGGCTCCTTCGATGACCACAATATCGTACATAGCTGCCAATGTATCATATGCCTTTTTTATCACAGGAATATACGCCCTCTTTTTACGAAAATAATCCATCGCCCGCATATTTCCCATGACTTCACCATTGACAATTACCTGCGATCCCATATCCGTTGTCGGCTTCAGCAGAATGGGATTCATAAGCACAGACGGTTCTATCCTGCACGCCTCTGCCTGGACTACCTGAGCACGTCCCATCTCCAGATTTTCCTTTGTAATATAAGAATTTAACGCCATATTCTGTGACTTAAACGGTGCCACCCGATAGCCATCCTGCACAAACAGGCGGCACAAGCCTGCTGCGATCAGACTTTTTCCGGCATTTGACATCGTTCCCTGTATCATGATTGATTTTGCCATTATTACTCCTTCTATAAAAATTGTATCATTGACATAACAAGCACTCCGGCTCCCCACACCAAAAAACCGGTTCCATACAACAGCCGGTTTGCATATCGGATATCATCCGATGTGATCTTGCGAAGCGCATCCCCTATGGTCGGTTTTTGGTACAGCTTCCCGAAATAAAAAGCATCTCCTGCAAGCTCTATCGAAAGTGCTCCCGCACAGACTGCTTCTGTCTGGGCAGAATTGGGACTTGCATGCTTATATCGGTCTCTTTTAAAAATCCGCACCGCATTTTTCCCATCGATCACCTTTACAAAGCATCCCAAAAGATAACTGACAAAAATCATAGCTACAGCAGAAATTCTTGCCGGAATAAAATTCATCACATCATCAAGCTTTGCCGCACATGTTCCAAAATAACAGTATGTATCATTTTTATAGCCAAGCATCGAATCCATTGTATTGACCGCCTTATAAAAGAATCCTCCTGCCACTCCAAACACCATCATAAACAAAAGCGGTGCAATCACACCATCTGACGTATTCTCTGCAACCGTTTCTACCGCAGCCCGTGTCACACCTTCCTCGGTCAATCGGTCGGTATCCCTTCCCACGATCATCGAAACCGCCCTGCGCGCCTTCTCGATATCGTTTTCCTGCAAAGCCCGAAAGACCTTCATACTTTCTGTGCGCAGCGACTTCATAGCCAACATCTGATAGCACATAAAGCACATAAGTGCAAAGCGCACATATCTGTTAATCCGGTCTGCTGCCTGCAGAATAGCCATCGGCACTGCCACAGACACACTCAGAACGATGAGCACAAGACATCCTCCTGCAAACCTTTTTTTCCATATATCTTCTTCCCGCTGATCAGAAATGTGAAACAGCCTTCGCAGTATCTTTTCTACAAAAGTAATCAGGGCACCGATTGCACGTACCGGATGATACAGCCAGTACGGATCACCAAACAAGAGATCCAAAAGCATGGCAATGCTTACCATAGCTATTCTTTCTATCATATCTTTCTCATACTTCCTCTCATATTTTCTCCAACACCTTTATCACAATCTGATCCGTTTCCTCATTCCACGAAACCTCTGTGCAAAATCCCTCTCCATTTTTCACCTGCCAGTCATAATAATCCCGATGCGGCATGGAAAATGCATCTAATACGGACATGATCGTACCACCATGTACTACAAGGGCAATTCCTTCATCCTCACTCTCTTTTGACAGAGATATCTGTGCCTTTTCCCGTTGTAAAATCTCCCGAAATCCTTTGACGCAGCGCTTTTGAAAGGTCTTTTTGTCCTCCCCATCCGGAAAACCGCTTTCTCCCATCGTGTCAATGAATCTCTGGTAGTCCTCTCTTCCATTTAACTCTTCATAGTTATGATACTCAAACACCCCGAAGTCACACTCTGCCAACGCATCCACAACGCATTTTTCCTGCTTTGGGTACAGGCATTCCGCTGTTTCTATGCATCGCTTTCTCGGACTGACATAAACCCTGCGCACGGGTGTTATCTGCTTTTTTCTCAGATACTCCACAACATCAGGCAGCAAGCCTTCGTCTGTCCGTCCTACATATCGGTGCTCCCTGTTGCCTTTCGTTGCTCCGTGACGGATAAAATATACTTTCATACCGCTCCTCTTTCCTACACCTCTGCCTCTCTTTTCTCCCGCATTGCCTGATACCGGCTGCATGTCAGCATAAAGTGATAGATCATATTAACATTACTATAATAATACAAATGTGGAAACCCTGCTACCATCGAAGGTGTATGAACCATAACCGGATATTCTATCTGACTTAGTGGTTTTCCTGCCTCAAAGTCTGTACCATTTTCCGTACAGTCCCAATAATGAAACTCATGACCGCGTATCGTTTGTCCTGTCTTTCCAAACATTCCTTCCGTCTGATTTTCCAATGTGACATATCCAAACCGGCAAAGACGCTCTGTGCGAAACCCCTTTCCTGATAAGACACCTGCCATGTTCGCTTTATATCCGTCTTCCCCCTCTAACTCCTGCTGCAGATACAGAAAACCACCACATTCTGCCAGACACGGCAGCTTCTTCTCACAGACGCTGCGTATGTCATCTCTCATCTCCCGATTCTGTTCCAGCTGTCGCGCATAGCACTCCGGATACCCGCCACCAAGCACAATACCGTCTAACTTATCGGGAAGCTTGTGATCATGAAGTGGTGAAAACGTCATGACTTCTGCCCCCATCTTTTCCAACAGTTCCAGATTTTCCGTGTAATAAAACGAAAATGCCTCATCCCTTGCAACCCCGATCCGCACCCTCCGCGGAAGCTGCGGTATCTTAGGGCTCTTTCCTTCACAATAAGCTGCCCCGCCTGCAATCTCATATATTCTGTCTGTCGCAACATATTGCTCTATTGCATCCGCAATCTGACCTGTCCACTGCTCAAACTGCTCTATTTCCTGCGGCGAAACCAGACCTAAATGCCGGGAAGGTACTTTTAAATCTTTTAATTCCGGTAAAAAACCTAAGACTTCTATGTGACATTCCCTCTCAATCACCCTTTTTAACCTATCATAATATCCCGATGACACACGGTTTAGAATCACACCACATATCTGACTGTTACGGCGAAACGTCACCAGACCATTGATCAGGGCTGCCAGGGACACGCTTGCCCCCTTGCCATCCACGACAAGCACAACCGGCGTCTTTGTGATAACGGCAACATCATAAGAGCTTGCACGCTCGCTTTGACCACCCAGACCATCGTAATATCCCATAACCCCTTCGAGCACGGTAATATCTGCATGCTTTGCCTTGTCCTCTAAAATATATCTTGTCGTATCATCATCCGTAAAAAAGGTATCTAAGTTTCCGGATGAAATTCCAAGTACTCTTCTGTGAAACATCGGATCAATATAATCCGGCCCGCACTTAAAGGATGCCACTCGATATCCCTTTCTCTTCCAGACCTCTATCATGCCACACACAAGCATAGTTTTACCACTTCCACTCTTTGGTGCTGCAAAAAGCACTCTGGGCATTGTCTTTTTCATATACATAACCATACCTTTCCAAAAACTGCTCTCCGACAGTCCATAAACAGCCTTCTTAGGACAACACAGTTTTAATCGTTCTCATTTCCACCAAAGCTTGCAATCCACACAGGATTTTGTGCTGTCATCAGATGATACGCTCCCAGCTCCCTGCCTTTTGAAACAGCAATCTGTACTATTTCCATCGTATCATATTCCGGAAAAGCTTCGCGTATCTTTGCAAGCTCTGCAACCGTTTCTAAGGTCACTGCATTGATCACAAAGCGCACCTTACTGTTTTTTTGCCGTATCATGCGAATAATTTCTAACAGATTTCCACCACTTCCACCTATAAAGACATGTGTCGGTGACGGAAGATCTCTGATGCAATCTAACGCCTCACCATATACGACCTCCAGATTTTCTACCCGGAATTTTGTCTGATTTTCCCTGATCAGGCTCACTGCCTCGTCCTTTCGCTCAATCGCATAAACCTTTCCATTGCGGCAAAAACGTGCTGCCTCAACTGATACCGAGCCACTTCCTGCACCTACATCGTACACCACGGCATCCTCTGTAAGACAAAGCTTTGCAAGGGATATCGTGCGGATTTCCTCCTTTGTCATAGGTACTTTGCCACGCACAAAGCTCTCATCCGAAATGCCTATGCTTTGCCTGTACTTATCTGTCTTTGGATTTTCAAAAAGGGCAACCGCTAAAGTATCTACCTCCTCCTCCAAAAAATCCTTTGCCGTTCCGCTAAAAATATGTTCCTCCGGATAAGACAGCCTTTCTCCTACTGTTATCTTCACCTGATCCATCCCAAAGGCAAGAAGTTTTTTGGAAATGCGCTTCACGCTGTCTTTTGCCCCAAGCAGAGCACATACTCTTTTTTCGGAAATAATCTCAGAAAGCAGCGAAATCTCCTGCCCATGACAGCTTACCAGTCTTGTGTCTGCCCACGGAATCCCCAAACGGTTCAAAAAGTATAGCACAGAAGATATCCCAGAAATCGGATGCACGTCAAACTCTTTTAACCAATCCTGCATCCCATATGCACCGGAATAAAATCCAATATCGCCGGAATATACTAAGGCAATCGTTCTGTATTCCTGATGCTCTTTGATATACTCTACAATAGCTTCCTTCTGATAACTGGCATACATCGGCTTATCTGCGATTTTTCTACAAATGTCTAACATGCGCTTTGCCCCGATAAGAATGTCACTTGCCTGTATTGCTTCCTCTGCCTCCCGTGTCAGCTGCTGTCTGCCTCCGGTTCCCATTCCGACCAGATATATCTTTTGTCTGTCTGCAATATGATACGCTTCCCGCAAAAATGTTATTGCCTCTTCTAAAGAGTATACTTCCGTCTGTATGCCACTTTCTATCAGTTCCTGTTCTCTTTCTATCACAACAATATCTGCGCCGGCACGCAGCGCCGCCTCACACTTTTCCTGATAGCCTCCTGCCGCTCCCGAATTTTTTGTCACCACAAAGGCTGTGTTCGTCTGTCTGAACATCTGATAATTCAACTCTTCGCTAAATGGCCCCTGCATGGCAATCAGATTTTTTCCTTCAAATCCCAGCTCCTTACATTTTTCCAATACCGACACCGTCGGAAGCACTCTCGCCACGCATCTGTCCTGATAATTGGACAGATAGGTAAAAGCTTCCAGCTCCTTACTTCCTGTGGTCAGAAAAATCGTTCCTGTCGTATGTTCCAAATATTCCACTGCTTCTTTTACTGACGCTGTCATATGCACCCTTCCTGTTTCCTCAGGCAGCGTTTTCTGTTTGCTGTCTGCAAAAAGTTCTCCTTCTTTTCGCAGCACCCGGATATAGGAAACACTCATGTCATGACAGGCTTCATAAATGTTTCTTGTCACCTCTGTTGCATAAGGATGTGTCGCATCCAGACAATAAGCTGCATTCGATGCAAACAAAAAGTCTTTCATCTGCTTTTTATCCATCCGTCCAAAGGACACTTTAATATTAGAACATTTTGGCAACAGAGATGCCCCGTATTCTGTTGCAACAGAAAGATGCAGTATCAGGTCTGTATTTTGAAAAGCTTCTGCTAACAAGCGTCCCTCTGCTGTTCCTCCGAACACTACAATATTTGTATTCACACTTTTTCTCCTTTCCAACGGCTGTTTTTTGCCAGACACCCTGCTTTTGACAACAGACATGACCTGAGCTTTTCGCAGGCTATCTCACCTGATATCCTCTCGGTGTTACCATCTGATCACCAATCTGCTTTGTCTGCGAATTACCGATAAAAACAGTCGTAAACATATCTACCTTTTCCATGCACAGTTCCGCTAAGCTAAGAATCTTTGCTTTCTCCCCTTCGCGTCCAATATTCTGTACATATCCACAGACTGTCTTTCCTTCCTTCTGCTCCAGTAAAATATCGCAGGCACGCTTGAGGTAATCCGGTCTTTTCTTACTGGAAGGGTTGTAAATGCAGATACAAAAATCTGCCTGCGCTGCCGCACGAAGCCGTTCCTCAATCCGCTCCCATGTGATCAGCCAGTCACTAAGACTGATTACTGCAAAGTCATGTCCGAGCGGTGCTCCTAACACGGCAGCTCCCGACAATGCCGCTGTAATCCCTGCGATAACACAGATTTCAACATCCGTATTTTCTGCCAGTTCCATCAAAAGTCCTGCCATCCCATATACTCCGGCATCTCCACTGCACACCACACTCACCCTGCTTCCCTTTTGCGCTTCCTCTAACGCAAGCAGGCATCGTTTCTCTTCACTTCCCATACCGGTCACAATATATTCCTTGTCCGGAAACGCTTCCTTTACCAGATTAGCATATACCGTATATCCCACGATCACATCACTCTGCTCTAAGCACTCCCTTGCCTCAAAGGTCATCTGTCTGACATCCCCCGGCCCGATTCCAACTACATATAATCTTTTCATGGTTTCCCTCTTTCCTATCTGTTAGTATTTATTTTGACCTATTAAAAGTAATTATCTGATTCTTTCTGGCAACCGCAACCGTCACCCCGTCAAATACTTTTTTGTGACAAAGCAGACTGCCCTTTGCTGCAACGACAGCACTTCTTTCGCAGACACATGATACTCCCGTTACTTTTTCTACGAACGCAGATACCGCAAAGCCTCCCTCTGCCTTCCTTAACTCTTCTGCCGTATATGTCAAAAATGGTACAGCAAGCCTCTTACAAAAATCCACCAATCCTTTTTCTTCTTTTTTCAGATCAATGCTTGCCACCGCTGCGACAGCACGAATATCTATCTGCTCCTGTTTAAGATACTGTTTTACTGCCGATGCAATCTTTTCTTCCGATGTTTCCTTGCGGCATCCTATACCGATCACAATATTTTTCGGAATCAGCTGCAGCGCATGACCGCCCACCTCTTTGGAAGAGATGATAACCGTGCTCTTTTTCCTGTTCTGCGCACAACACTCCTGCTGCAAAGCTTTTTTCCCTATATCTTCTGCCATATCATCTGCTTTTTTCAAAACGTTGACTTCACATTCCCGTGGCACCATACCTTCTATCGGAAGCTCCGTGTAAATGATGATCCTTTTGTCGGCAAGAACATCTACGGAAATCTCTTTTGCCAAAGTCCAGTCTGTAACAAGCAGATGATTTTTTCTGGCAAAATCATCCACGGAAAACCTCTTCTCCCGATCTGTCGCTGTTGTAATGACCGGAACCGCACCAATCATATCGGCAATGCGTTCTGTCCATTCATTTGCGCCACCGGCATGCCCCGACAGGAGAGAAATGCAAAATGTACCAAGCTCATCCAGTACGATTACCGCCGGATCTTCTGACTTGTGTCCGATATAAGGTGCTATGCTTCGAACCGCAATTCCTGCTGCGCAGACAAAGATAAGCACGTCCGCCTTTCCAAACAGATTTCCTACACATTCAGACAGGCTTTCCTTTCGGGAAAGCTCCGGAAGCTGACTGCACTTTACATGTTCTATGACTTCTATCTGTCCCAAATCGCGTACAGACCGATCACTTTCCAGCTTCTGCCGTATTCTCTGCATCAACTCATATGCCTTCTGACTACATGCAAATATCCCTATCGTCATTCCTGTATTCCTTTCCGATACTCTGTCGTGAAAGAACGATCATAAAGCTTTGATCGCGCATATCCCTCCCCCAATACATTTCCCACAATGATCAGAGCTGTTTTGTGAATCTCTTCCTGCTCCATCCTTTGCGGAAGCTCTTCTATGGTTGTATAAAGCTTCTTTTCATCCGGCCAGGTAGCCTTATAAACCACTGCCACCGGCGTATCCTTTGCATATCCCCCGGCAAGCAGTTCTTCCTTGACGCTCTGTGCCAGTCCTGATGATAAGAACAACACCATCGTTGCCTGATGAGAAGCGAGCGCACGGATGCTTTCTCTCTCCGGTACCGGTGTCCTTCCTGCCGCCCTTGAAATGATCACACTCTGCGATACTTCCGGCAAAGTATACTCAACCTGTAAAGCCGCCGCTGCCCCAAACATGGAACTGACTCCCGGACACACTGAAAAAGGAATCTTTCTTTCCCGTAAAATGTCCATCTGCTCTCTGATTGCTCCATAAATAGAGGGATCTCCGGTATGCAGACGCACTGTGACAAGCCCCTTTTTTTCTGCCTCTTCCATCACGTCAACCACTTCATCCAAAGTCATATAGGCACTGTTATATATTACGCACCCTTCTTTTGCCTCTTCTAAATGTTCCCTGCTTACCAAAGAACCTGCATAAATGATCACATCTGCCTGCTGCAGATAGCGTAACCCCCTCACTGTGATCAGATCAGCGGCTCCCGGCCCTGCTCCTACAAAATATACCATTCTCTCTATCTCCTTTGATTTGATTCCTTCTCCTGCTGCATCCGAAGCTTAGCAAGTATCTCCTCAGCGCCTTCGGTCTGTCCTAACCATCCAAAATGCTCCGAAAAGAGGATCACACCATACTGCATCACTTCACCGATCCTATGTCCCATGTATTCTTCTATCCTATGGCAGATACTGTCACATACTGCCTGTCGGATTCCCTGTTCTTCCAAAAGGGCAAGCATCTGCTCTGTGTTGATGCATGCCATAATCTCCTGTACCAGTTTTTGGTCACCTCCGCATAGTACAGCATGCACAGCAAAGATTTCACTTCTTCCATCTGCCACTTTCGAATGTGTATTCATAATCCCCGCTGCCAGCTTGACAAGCTTTCCGATATTCCCCACCAAAAGAAACCGTTTCATCCCATAACTGACTGCAAGATCGATCGTTTCTCCAATATAATTACTGCACTTTACGCTTCCTTCTAAAGAAAGCTTCAAATACTCTGATGCATAACTCTGTCCATAATTTCCCGGCATGACCAACAGATTTTCTTTGCCGATACAGCTCTGCTGACGGATTTCTGTTTCTATCGTGTCAACGATTGCCTTTTCACTCATCGGCTCTAAGATGCCACTCGTTCCCAAAATAGAGATTCCACTCTCGATTCCCAGTCTGGGATTAAATGTCTTTTTTGCCAGTTCTTCTCCTGCCGGCACAAAAATTGTGATCAAAAGCTTATTCCGGTATTCTGCCAGTTCACAGATCTCATGTACCGCATCAAAAACCATACTTCGTGGCACGGTGTTGATTGCTGCCTGTCCTACCCTCTGTTCTAACCCCTCGCGAGCCACTCTGCCTACTCCCTGCCCTCCGTCTAAGATCAGGTTCGGATATTGATCAGAGAAAAAGGCATCTGCTTTCTGCCTGCCGGCATCTAACCATCTTTCTACCCGCACATAAATTTCCGCCTGATTCGTTACATCCGGATCATCTCCACTGTCCTTGATCACATAACATACTGCGTAGTTTTCACCATGCTCCTTTAAAAATACCGGCACCTGTACGGTAACGCCCTTCGGTGTATGTATCATTTCCTCTGTCTTTTTTATTCCCAATAGCAGAAACGCAGCAGCCGCCTTCGCAGCAGCACTGGCACAGGTTCCGGTTGTAATTCCACAGCGAAGCTTTTTCTGGTCTTTCATCACATACTGCTCCATCTGCCACACCCGCCTTTCCACGCATCCACTAACGCTGCATTTTCTTCATGTGTTCGGATTGCAATCCGAAAGTACCCTTCCGACAGATTTCGATAGTTGGCGCAGGAACGTATCAGAATGCCATTTTCTAAAAGGCGTTCCTTTAAATCCCTACGACTGTGAAAGAAAATATAGTTTGCCGCAGATGGGTACACCCGGTCAGCCAGTACGGTACCACTCTTTCCGGAAAGTTCTTCTACAAGATATACTCTCTCCCTCTCTAAAAGCCGAATCGTGTTTTGCAAATATGCTCCTTCCTCCAATGCTGCCTGCGCTGCCATCTGAGCCGGAACAGAAGTGTTCCACGGCTGTAGTACAGAATGCATTTTTTCTAACAGCTTCTGATTGGCTGTACAGGCATATCCGATACGCAGTCCCGGCATCCCATATATTTTGGTAAATGCGCGTAACACGATCAGATGCGGATATTCCTGCAGGAAGGGAAGCATCGTAAACTCTTTTTCGTTTTCCAGAAATGGCAGAAAGCATTCATCGACACAGAGAAAGCATCCTGCTTTTTCACAGATGGCTGCGATCTGCCGTAACATCTCCTGCGAGACCATGCTCCCTGTCGGATTATTCGGATTGCACACAAAAAGAATCTCATTTTTCCCTGCATTCTTTTCAAGATACGATAGAAAATTCCTTGTCAGGCAAAATGTCTCTTTTTCCTGCAGATCCCATATCTGAAGCTTTGCATTCACACTTTTTAACCCGGCTTCGTATTCCTGAAAACCCGGTGCCAGAATACATCCCTTCGGTGGACGAAGCGCCTGACACAGTGCATAGATTAACTCTGCCGCACCATTTCCCAAAATAATCTGCGAAGCATCTATATTTTTCTTTTGCGCAAGACCGGTACAAAGCTTTTTTCCATCCGGGTCCGGATATCTTCCCTCTGACAACTCTATTCCACGCATTGCCGCCTGTCGGCTCCTTTCCGGCATTCCAAGCGGATTGATATTAATCGAAAAATCATATAATATATTTTCTTTCTGATGATAAATATCCCCACCATGTATATAGTGCATACACTTCCTCTTTTCTTTCTGTCTTATTTAATCTGTAACGGCATCCCACAGACGATGCGTATCACCCGTTCTGCTTCCTTTGCCAGAAAACAGTTTACTCTTCCTACCTTCTCCCTGTATTCCCTTTCAAAAGCATCAATCGGTACCAGACCATATCCCACTTCATCACTGATAATAACTTGATTTTCTTCTTTTTCAATAAGCAGTCTTGCCTGTTCTAACGGGTCTTCCCCAGCCTGCAGCTGCTGCCGCACCATCTCATGATAGCGGTTATAGATCACATGATCTTTCGCATAATGCTCCTTCGCATATGCATACTTGCCCTGATAAGCACCACCGATCAATAGTATCATCTCTTTCCTCCCTCTGCTCTTTATTCACTGCTTTTAAGATCATCGTAAAAGTTTCGTAACTACCATGCCTGCCAGAATCACCAGCTCGCATACCTGCAAAAAATATCCTGCTAAATCTCCTGTCGTTCCTCCAAAAACACGGTACGCTATATAACGATAATAGGCAAATGTCAAAAGTCCTGCTGCCACACAGACTCCTCCATACAAAGGATCCAGAAAGAGTAATACAATTGCGCAAATTATCCCCTCTCCTATCAATATCCACTTAACATTTTTTTGTGCTGCATCCGCAGAAGCAGCTAACATGCCATCCTTTTTCGCCTTACGAAATGTCACTACCGAAAGCCCGCTTAAAATTCTGGAATACACATATCCAATCCCTACAAACACCATTGTTTTTTGATTCATTTCGCTAAAGCATCCAAGCACAAGCAAAGGGTAGATCATCCCATAGATCACTGCAAATGCTCCCACGTGAGGATCTTTTAAAATCTGCAGCTTTTCTTCCATGGAACGATACGAATGCTTTGCATCCATGGTGTCCAAAAAACCGTCCATATGGATTCCACCCGTCAGCAGTAACGGAAGTATGGTAAGCACTGCCGCTATCCATATTTTCCCAAAGCCTGCCTGCGTAAAGCCCCAAAAGCATCCGTAGCTGCAAAGTCCGATCACGGCTCCCACCAACGGAAAAAAGCACATACTGTACCTCATACTCTTTTCAGACCACTCCACTCTTGGCATCGGTATTCTCGAATAGGTTGAAAATGCAATTATCATGGAATGAAACATTCTTTTTCCCCCTTCTTAACTATCACCGGTATTCCACAGACAGCCTCTACAACACCGTCTGCCGATGCTGCAAGCTGCGTATTGACCGTTCCGAGCAGACGGACATATTCTTTTGTTTCCCCGTCATAGCTTCCTCCATCAGAAAATACTTCATTGCTCACGACCACCACTCCACCGGCATTTTCTGCCATTTGTAATAGTGGTCTTATGATTGCAGCATATAACTGTGCATCTGCCTGTGTTCCACGCAGCCTAATGCGTCCGTCGGGCTGATACATTTCATTGGCAAGCAGATTTGACATGCATTCCAACAACACGACATCCGTTTTTTTCACAGAGATTTTTTCTAACTGCGTATAACATTCTATCGTTTCAAAGCCCTTGTCTGCGCGCATATTCCGGTGCTTTTTGATCCTTTCCAGACACTCCTGATCATAAGGATACATCGTAGCAATATAATAAAACCTGCCTTTTTCCTTCTGCCCTTTTCTTATCTTCTGTGCAAGCTTCTCAGCATACTCTGACTTTCCGCTGCCACTTCCCCCTGTCACCAAATATAACATCTTATCTTCATTTTCCTCCGACACTTTCTCACTCAAAACGCTCATAAGCGTCTATGTCATACTCTCCAAAGGTTCCCATGTTCCGATATACGGACACTGCCATATCAAGAAGCGGAAAGAGCGTCATAGCTCCCGTTCCTTCTCCCAGACACATTCTCCCGTGAATCATCGCCTCCACGCCCAGTGCTTCCAGTGCCAGCCGTCCGGTCTGTTCCTCCGATACATGGGAAGCCAGTACAACTTTTGGGACACGCTGATCCAAATATGCTGCAACCATCGCTGCAACCGCAGAGATGGCACCATCTATTACAATCGGTACGTGATATGCTGCGCCGCCCAGATATATTCCTACCATAGCAGCTATTTCATATCCACCCGTTTCTGCCAAAATTTCTAATGTATGTTTTTCTTTTTCTTCGTCTAACAGTCCCTTTTTTCGGACTCTTGCTATAATCTGCTCTATCACTGCCGTCTTCTTTTTTAGCATCTCTGCCGAAAGACCGGCTCCTTTTCCCGTTACTTCTCCGGCTGACCGTTCCAGAAATATCGCTGCCAGTACGCTGGTTGGTGTTGTGTTACCAATTCCCATTTCTCCGGTAGCAATAATCTGATATTCTTTTTCTTTAAGCTGTAAGACAAGCTCTTTTCCTGTTTGAACCGCCTTTTTACATTGTTCTAAGGTCATTGCCGGTTCTTTTGCAATGTTTTTACTTCCCCGTGCAACCTTCCGGTCAATCACGGCACCTGTCACCAGATTTTTTTCCGGATACCGTTCTGTATCCATACCGATGTCTACCGTATATACATCTACCTTCGCTTCCTTTGCCATATAGTTTACGGTAGAACAACCTTTTGCAAAGTTCTCACTTACCACTTTTGTCACTTCATGCCCGGTCTGCGTTACCCCTTCTTCCACCACACCATGATCGGCACACATCACGATAAGCGCACGTTTGGTAATGTCAACCTCATCGGCATTGCCACTGATATCGCACAGCTTCACTACCATATCTTCCAAAAGCCCCAGACTGTCTATCGGCTTTGCAATGTGATCCCAACGCTGCTTTGCCCTTTTTGCGGCACTTTCTCTGTCCATTCCGTTTCCTCTTTTCTATCTGCTCTAACCTTATCAGATGATAGAAAACGACTACTATCATATTTTCTTCCAATTGACTCCCTTCATCCGTCAAATTTCCAAATAACATGCAGCAGTCGTTTTCCTGTCTTGGTAAGCAGATAATCTCTAAATATGATATCTGTCATCCACCACAAAATAATCTGTTACTTATTTTACTTTCACTTTCTTAACAGCACTGTATGCACCTGTCTTTTTGCCTGACACTGCCTGTACTCTTACATAATATACTTTCTTTGTCTTTAACTTCTTGACTGTCAGTTTCTGTGCTGTTGTTGTCTTTGTGATAACATTTTTCTTAAACTTCTTGTCTGTAGAGACCTGTACTTTATACTTCTTTGCATTGGAAACCTTTGCATATGTTACCGTAAGCTGCTTCTTTCCTGCTGTCAGCTTAGAGATTTTAGCCTTTCCAAGCTTTACTACAGGTGTAGATGGAGTTGCCGGTTTTGTAGGAAGTGTATATACTGCATCCTCTGATGCCTGATAAGAAGCGCTTTCTACCGGCAGAAGCTTCTCTCCTTTTTCGGAAGCACGTACACACGCATTGATACCTCTTAAAAGCTGATCCGGCTGGAAGCCCATAAGTCCATCGTCTACTTTTCCTGTCGCTACGTCAACAAAGCTAAGTGCATCATCATACAATGTCACACCGTTTTTGATCAGGTCTGTTCCATCCTGCTCTGTTGCTACATCAATATTAAATAAACCTGCTGCGATCATCACCTGTGCTGTAGTCCATGCATTACTTGCACCATATACACTGTATGTTCCATCTTCTGCCTGCATGTTATAAATGAATTTCCATGCCTTATCGCATGCTTTCTTAACTTTTGCGCTATCTACTCCTTCAACTGTCTTTGTGCGGTATGCAGCAAGTGGCTGAAGTGTCATGGCTGCACTGTCAATGCTCTTCCAGTCAATGGATACCTGAATCTGATTCTCGATATCTGCTGTCACAAAATTGATCAGATCGGCTCTTGTCAGATAATTTTCTCCAACCGGAAGTTCATAGTCCTTAGTGTCGATTGCCAGCAAAATAGTTGTTTCTTTGTTATAAATGCTGGATGCATTGTAAACAGTCTTATCTGCTAATTTCTCGATTACGTTAAATCCATTTACGTTTGAAGCATCTTTTCCAAGTGCTGTCACGCAAAGAGCAATTTTTGCATATGTCTGGCTGGCATATCCGTCTTTTAAAATTGTTTCCTGTGAAACTTCTTTTTTGCTCTTGTCATCATAAAAGCTGCCATAGCTTGTCTTGATCGCACCAAGCTGCGCCTTGATTTTTGCATAAACATTGTCATAAAACTTATCTGCCTTAAAGTCAGCTCTTGCCAGAGAAAATACGGCATAGAGTCCTGCGCTGTCCTCGATACCCGGAACATATTTTCCATTCTGGAAGGTTGTTTCATAAATCTTCTGCGCTAAAACCTCCTGCGCCTTTTTAGCATTTTCGGAGTACTGTGCATAACCATTCTCCGGATTTTTTGCTGCATCATCCACATAATCGGATGCCTGCATATTTGTATTGTTATAGTTATAGATCAGGCTGATCTGATCCTGATCACTTAATGTCTGGCTGCCAATTCCATTCGATGCATACTGACCATTGACATAGAATCCCCAGTAATACCAGTCAGAGCCTACATTGTACTGTGCAAGCTTTCCGATAGAATCCAGACTGTCACCCCAGTCACTTGCCTTGATCACATAGTTTCCTTTGAATTCAGAGCTGTCCAGTGCTGCCTTGATCGCATCTTCTGCAACGGCATCCTCGTCTAACATGACAGCTGTCTTTTTGACAGATACCTTATCTGCCTCGACTCCATCTTCTCCCTCAGCCGCTACATACACGACAATCTTTTCCTTGTCTGCTGCACTTGCCTTTGTCACTCCTGACAGACCAAATGCAGTGGTAAATGCTAAGGCTGCTGACAGCATAACACTTACTACTCTTGTTGCCACTCTTTTGTTTCTCATGTTTTACCTCTTTTCTACACTGCGTTACTCATTTTTCTATGTTCTGTGCCACAGTGCCGACACAGACATACTACAGAAGTATCCTCTTCTGCTTTTCCTGCTGCTCTAAGCATCTTACGGCTCACGACAAGCAGCAAAAGCCGCAAGCCCATTTTCATCGCCTATAGGCGGTATATTCCGTACTTTATCTGAACTCTTTCCAGCTTTTTTAAAAAAGGCTCTCCCATCAAAAAGACACATAGCGCTGCCCCTGCCCCATGCATGGTATCATAGGGAACGCCTGTAATATATAAGGCTTTGAGTGCATGCAGACTCATCTTTTCGCCTGTCGTATATGCCGTCTGCAATACCATTGTTGCAAAGTTCATGATTCCGCCGTACAGAATAAAAATGATCAGAAAAGTAAATACCGTCATCACCAATGTATCTGTCGGCAACCGTTTTCTCTGCAGAATACCACCTAAAACCAGGCCAGCCATGCCAAACGCATAGAGCATCCAGCCTTTCATGTCACCAAAGTTTCCTCCCTGTAAAAGCAGCCATAAATATCCTGTCACCTCGCACACAAGCACTGCTGCAAACAGAATCAGATACGAGCCTTTCTTTGCTGTTTTATTTTCTTCGGAACGATAGCGCACAAAGACAGCGCCACTCACAAAACCGATCAACCCCCAGCTTGCCATCTGCCAAGGCGTCCATGGTCCCTGCCCATCAAAGAAGTTGCACAAAAACCTTCCCAAAGCCCCTGTCAGAAAACCTGCCTCCGGCCCAAGTGCGATCCCTGTAAGCACCACCATTGCACTTCCTCCATGCAGGGGGATTGTATGACTGCACAAAAGGTTAACTGCCACACAAAAGGAAACCATCATCGCCAGCAAAACGATCTCCCGCGCCCGCAGTGCCCGATACTCAAAGCTTACAAAAAACGGCACCATCGTAACAATGATCACGAAAAGACTGATAATAAGATAATGCCTTTGATGCAGAATAAAACCGGATACAAATAATAAGAAAGGAATCGCAACTAAAATAGCGAGCCAAATAGCAATCTTTCTTTGTAAAAGATTTTTGCGAAACAATGCTTCATCAAAATTTCTTCGATTTTCATATTTCTTTTTCACATGACTCACCTTCCTTCTTGTTCTTCTTTTACTATCCTTTTTCTCTATCTTTTCTGCTTTTCACTATTGCTCCAAAGCTATACTGCTTTCCAGTATTTTCTTTGCCTGCGCATACCGCACCGGCACATTTTGGTTATCATCTGACAGACTTTTTGAAAACATGCGGCAGATATCTGTGGTATAAAAGTAATTCTGCCTGAAAAACTCATCTGCCATCTGCATTTTTGTCAGCTCCCCGTCAAAAAGCAGACTGCACCAGTCGGCATATTCTGCACAAAAGGCAATATCATGGGATACCATCACGATTGCAAGTCCCTCTTTTACAAATTCTTTCAGATATCCGGCAAGCTTCTTTTTAAATGTACCATCTAATCCTTTCGTCGGCTCGTCAAGCAGCAAAACCTCCGGCTCCAAAAGAAGTACCTTTGCCAATGCCAGCCGTTGCTGCTGCCCGACACTTAAGTCAAACGGATGCTTCTCTGTCAAAGCTGACAGTTCCATTTTCTCTACTATATGCTGTATTCTCCCTTGCATCTCTTCCTTAGATAAGCTCTGTGCATATGCTTTGTGTCCGGTAAAGACCTCCTGCAGCTCATCATTAACCGTAATCTCTGTAAAGACCGTCTGTGGATTTTGCGGAAGATAGACAACCTTTCCTGTCTTTTCCACACTGCCCTGCTGTGGCTGATAGATTCCCGCCAAAAGCTTTAGTGCTGTCGTTTTGCCCGAACCATTCCCCCCCATGATCGCATACAGATATCCACGCTCTATATCAATGGAAAAATCCTTTAGTACCTTACTTACTTTCTGTGCATTGTGCCCTCGTAAACGTTTACCTGTTTCATATGAAAACACCACCTCATGTGCCCGCAGCAAAGTTCCCGTGTCCGTTTTTCGGGACATGTCCATTCTGCTTTTCTCTTTTTCTGACACCGGTTCTGCATCCCGCCCTTTTTCCTGCTCTTTTATGCCATACAGATTTCTTTTTCCCTCTGCCACCTGTTCCAGCCATATCTTAGCATCCCGAATATTCATCGGACATGTTCCATCTGCCCTGCCTGCCTGTTCACACCAAAGCTTCATAAAGCCCGGCAGTGCCTCGTACACTTTGCTTCCCATCTGCTTCATCTTCACTACAGACTGTTCCACATCCGCAAAGGAGATGATTTTTCCATCCTGCATTAACATTACCCTGTCTACCATTGCGATCACTTCATGAACTCTCTGTTCACAGATCAGAATCGTTACGCCAAAATCCCGGTTAAGCTTATAGATATTTTGCAAAAACTTTTCCGACGCAATAGGATCTAACTGCGAGGTTGGCTCATCTAAGATCAATAGCTTTGGATGCATTACCATGACGGAAGCAAGATTTAAAATCTGCTTTTGTCCACCTGACAGCTCGCTCGTCTTTTTATCATACCAGCTGCCGATTCCAAAATATTCTGACATTTCTGCAATCTGCCGGTGCATCTTTTCCTGACTGACTCCCATGCTTTCCAGACCAAATGCCAGCTCATGCCACACCTTATCTGTCACAATCTGTCCATCCGGACTTTGTCCGACATATCCTATTTCCGACACACTTACCACATCATCCAACTGTTCCAGATCTTTTCCGCAAAAATACATTTTTCCACTGCCTTTTCCTGTTGGAATCTGGTTCTTTTTGGTGTGACGAAGCAGTGTTGTCTTGCCGCAGCCGGATTCCCCGCATAGCAGCACAAACTCTCCGGACTTTATCTCAAATGATATATCCTGTATCGCATCCCTTTCCTGCCCCGGATAACGAAAGGAGACATTTTCAAATCTAAGCATCTTGTTTCCTCTTTTCCTGTCTGCAAACCATCATGGTTCGTTTCGCCATATATAACATGGCATTTCTTTCTTACTGCCACTTCTTACCATGCACCATCTATGAAAGCTTTTTATAGCAACGCTGCCGTCATCAGTAAAAACTGACAGCTTAGCGCCATCACCGCAAATACATTCCATCCTTCCAATGAAAATGCCGGAAAATAGTATACTTCCATACAGCCACCTGCAATCACCGCAAGCGTAATGCTCCCTAAGACAAGAAAGCTAAGCAAAAACATACTATCCCTTTTTTTCATTTTAAACCGGTGATAGCTGCTCCGTCTTCCTATACCATATCCTCTCGATTCCATTGATATGGATGTATCAATAGAATTTTCCAGACACCATGAAATCAGAATAGAGAGCTCCTTTGTAAACTGCTTTACCTTTGCAGGCATCCCCTTTTCCTCTGTATACAGCATACCTGTCTGCGCCTCATGAATCTCCCGAAAACGTTGTACAAACATCGGAACAAACCGCAGTACCATAGAGATGATCAATGCGATCTTTGGCGAAAGTTTTCCAAAAACATACAGCATTTTTTCAGAATCGATCACACTTGCCGCCACGAAAAACCAAGCTGTAACTGCCACTACCATGACTGTCATAAAGCATCCGTATATTACATTCTCCAAAGTAACTGCCATATCATTTATATAAAAAAGCGGTGTCACGCCATTGTGATTAAATAGTGGTAACAGCACAATAGAAAAGAAAAGCATCGGCACAGCGATCCAAAACAGCTGACCAAGCCTCCTGCTCCCACAAAGCCGCACCACGGAAACTATCGCCATGCCCAAAGACAACAGCAGAATGACCGGATGCAGTGAAAACATAGTAATACATAGTATATATATGAAATAAATGACACTCACCGCCGGATGCAGGCTTTTTAAAATACTCTCTCTTGTTCCTTCCCTCATCAGCTTCCTACCCTTCCGCTACATGTATATGTCCAGTTCAACGTATCACCATCCCGCATGATATAACGGGAAGCTCCTACATTAGGTAACTTTCCATCTACCTGATATAGCCATCCGCTCATATCCCCTGCCATCTTTTCATACAGATAACCAATTCCCTTGACGTAAACTCCGTTGTACATCTTAGAATACTCTGCATCATATGCAATTTTTTTCGCCTTACATGCTGTCACTAAGGCATCATATGCTGATGCCCCTTCTTTTACTTTCACCGAAAGCTTTTGTAGCAGCATTCCATCCTTCGGAACATATTTTCTGACATTTTTTTGCAAAGCATCCATATTCGAAAGCAGAACACTGCAATCAATCGTTACTTCACAGCGGATATAAGCACTGTCATCTTCTTTTTCCTCCGAAGAAGCTGTACTGTTTTGTGTCTTATTATCTGTGTTTCTGTTATTTTGCTCTTTATCCTTCTTACTTTTACTACTCTTAGAATCAGAAATAGAAGCACTGTTTTTCTTATTTTTTGATGCTTTTTGAACGGATCTGGAAGAACTGGTATCTTTCCTGTTTGCCGCTGATGTAGTGGTATCTGACTTATCTTCTGCCTTTTTTTTCTTAGATACGTTGTCCTTTTTCTGATCTCCTATCTTTGTTTTATCTGCTTTCGCCTTTGACACTTTCGTCTTAGCATCCTTTTTACTTGCTTCCTTGTCTTCCGGCACAGCGGTTTGTGCTACCCTGTCTGTTTCCGAAAGCGCTAATTTGCTCTGATCAGATGCCATCTGATATTGCTCTTTATTGTGCTGTGATACCGACTGAATGCGAAGCTGTGATACACCTGCCACTGCAAGTATGATCACTACGACCGACACCAGATACTTTCTATAATTTTTCATGATAATCCTCAATTCTTTGACGTTTTAAACAATCTTTTCTGCGCAGTGACTATATCCTTACGAAGCATTTTTACTTTATGGGAAACGAACCGTTTTCTGTAAAGTAAAGAAACAAAAAGTCCATCTGCCATTACAATTTTTGCAATGACAAATGGACTTTTACACTACTTTTAAACACACAAAAGTATTATTTTCCTATTGCTTCTGTTATATCCTCTATGCTGCAGAAACAGTTTTCATTCCACCAAAAAGAAACCTGTTTTCCAAACTGCATTTTTCAGACTATTTCTTTTACAGCTTTAGAAATGTTCCGATAGACACTATACATTTCGTCTTTTTACCTATTTACTGCAAAAGCCATCTGTTCCATGCACTCCAACTTCCGAACAGGGTTTCTTTATAAGAATCTGTACATCGCAAATCTTATAATTCCGAACAAAAAGGCAGGTCTTCTGACTTTTGCAGTATTTTTAAATCTACACACGCAACAATTGCGTATACACCATTTTTATGTAGACAGCTACGTCTTTTGTCTTCCCATTTACATAGTGACTGCCTTTCAGCAACAAAACGTTCTGCATAACACAGCGGCGGGACCGTTCGGGATTCTCACCCGATTCCCTATTATCCTAACCACCGTCCTTTTTCAAGACCGGCTTAGGCACCTTTTTGTCTTAAACTTTCGTCATAATATCATTTCTATCGAA
This sequence comes from uncultured Lachnospiraceae bacterium, assembly GCA_934317005.1. Lineage (GTDB taxonomy): Bacteria > Bacillota > Clostridia > Lachnospirales > Lachnospiraceae > Butyribacter. The sequence goes on along the minus strand of CAKREB010000001.1, from coordinate 157,725 downwards.
AAAAAGCAATCCCACTCGTTTCTTAACTCTCTACAGCATACTGTCTGATTGACATAAGCATTCACCACATCTTCTCTCCCAGAGGGCAATGTGCGTCTTTGCGATACGCCCTCGCTTCCACATACGCACCACATTTCCGGCAAGTTCCCTGATTTAACCACTTGCACTCCTTGCAGATGGCAAGTCTGCTTTCGTATTGTTCTTTTGCTGTTCTCTCTGACTCGGACACACTGCTTTGATACTCCTGCACCTGCCGATATGCCTTTGCTTCATTCATTTCACGTAACAGACAGCGAATACAGGGAATCCTGCTATTCTTCCACATAGCAATTAATCCGGCAGACACTACACGGTGGCAATGTAACCTCACACTCTGTACCTGTCCACTCTTCCTGCGTCGTATGCGCTTTTACCTTCTCCGGTTCATCAAATGTATTGCAGGCATGTACCTCTTCATGCAACATAGATATCTCTGCCATTCCACAGTAGCGGATTCCTTCCGGTAAGCGGCACGCTACCCTGATCTCATCTGCCAGAGAAGTATTTGCCAATGTAATCGTCACCCTTTTATTTCCCTTTGCTGTCTGCTCATCCTCTGTCACAGATACCGATTCTGATAACATCGGAATCACAACTCCATTTTGCCCAAATGTCAACGAGTTGATCTGGCTCTCCACCAGTTCTGCCCCCTGATGCTCCTTAAACAGATCAAACACCTCATAGGTTGGTGTTTTTACAATCTTACTTCCTTCTGTCAGAATCATAGCCTGCAGCACATTAACTACCTGTGCGATATTCGCCATAGCGATACGATCACTATGCTTATTAAAGATATTCAGATTCAACGCAGCAACAATGGCATCGCGCATCGTATTCTGCTGATATAAGAATCCCGGATTGGTTCCAGGCTCCACATCATACCACGTACCCCATTCATCAACGATCAAATCAATGTCATGCTTTGGATCACACTCATCCATCACCTTTAAGTGTCCCTCTATGATCTTTTCTATCTCTAAGGTCTTTGCAATCGTAGTGTAATACTCCTGATCCGTAAACTGTGTGGCACTTCCTTTGTGCTCCCAGTCACCGGGCACCGTATAGTAGTGCAGACTGATTCCCTTTGCATGCCAATGATCGATACGGCTTAACAGCTCTCTCGTCCAATTATAGTCATCGCCGTTTGGCCCACAGGCAATCTTATACAATGTGTTTCCGGAGTATTCCTTGCAGAACTGCTGATATCGCTTATATTCATTGGCATAATAGTCCGCTGTCATGCTTCCGCCACAGCCCCAGCTTTCATTTCCGATTCCGAGATACTTTACTTTCCAAGGTTCTTTGCGTCCATTCTTTTTGCGCAATTCAGCAAAGGTTGAATCCGACTCTGCTGTCATATATTCCACCCACTCTGCTGCCTCCTGCACTGTTCCGCTTCCCAGATTTACTGCAATGTACGGCTCACAGCCAATCTGTTCACACAGTTCCATAAACTCATGTGTACCAAAGCTATTGTCCTCTACCGTGCCACCCCAGTTTGTGTTGACCATCTTACGACGCTTTTCCTTTGGACCGATTCCATCCTTCCAATGATACTCATCCGCAAAACAGCCGCCCGGCCAACGCAGCACAGGAAGCTTCACATTGCGAAGTGCGTCCACCACATCCTTGCGCATTCCATTTGTATTAGGGATATCCGAATCCTCACCCACATACACTCCATCATAGATACAACGTCCTAAATGTTCCGAAAACTGTCCATAAATTTCCGGTGCGATCCGGCTGATCTTCTTTTCCGGAAAAATTCTTAAAACTGCCTTTTTCATAATCACTCTCCCTCACATCATCATAATCACAAAGTCGTGATCAGTCATGTTTCCTTAAAATTCAAAGTCCTCATAATCTGCTGGTAAAAAACGATGATAGATAATATGACATCCCTCATCCTTAAAGCAGTAATAATAAGGATCGTCCGGTTTATCCTCAAAACGCAGCCGGCAATCAAATTCTCCATTGTCCACATCTTCATATACCACCTGCTCCGAATATCTGTGAAACAACTCTATGACCTCTTTCATAGTACATCCATGCTTTTGCAGTAATGTAATCAATTCTGTAATAAATTCGTTCTTTTCTAAATGTTCATGCACATACTCGCTGCCCTGTTCCGGTATGTCAAAACAGAAGCGTTCTCCTTTATAAGATGCTTCGATCCTGCCAAGCTTATCTGTCACAGAAGCCGGCATCTTCTCTAATCGCTGAAGCATCTCCTCTGATGTATCCTGACTGTCAAAAAAGTGGTTCAGGGACGATAGAGGATAATATAACCGAATACTTTCTTTGCGGTATCCGAGCTTTGCCTGCTCCTCCTTGATAATATCGATCAAATTCTTTTCCAGGTGTTCAAAACCCATGTAAACATGCCTCCCCGTTTTTTAACTGTTAAACCTGCACCTTCATACGCCTGCACTCCCTATAAGAAGAGCCTGCAACCGTAGCAACTGCAAATCTGCTTTCATTTTACTGAATACCCTGAAAAAGTCAATATAACAGCCTCTGGCCCCTATTATTTTCTTTCCCTATCATGGCTCATCCATAAACTCTGTCATATGCTTGCGATAATGTAACGGCAGCATATTCCTCTGCAGCTTTTCATTCGTCCTTTCCACAATCGCAATGCTTTTGAAGAAAGTTTTCCACAAATCTACATAATCTCTGCCCTGTTCTGTTAATCCTTCGAGCCACTCTGCCTCCTCATCCGTCAGAAGTCGTATCTCCCAAGATCCGTCCTTTTGATGAAAAGATGCTTCCTGATGCGTTTTATCATAGATAACAAACCACTCTTCCATAAAACGGTCTGCAAAATGTTCCGTTACCATCGGTATGATCCGATGCTTTGGCTCTATAGTAGCCAGAAGCAGAGAAGGATTCCTCTGTACCTCCTGAAACCGAATAAATTCCCGAAGGTAATGAGCCTCGTTTCCCACTGCCCTCCTGATTTCAAAAATACGCTTGACACAAGGAATCTGTATAGCGTTGCACACAGAAGCCCCCATCGAAAATCCATATGTCACAAACTGATAGATTGCATCTCCACGGTCTTCATAATCGGATGCTGCCGCGTACATCATAAAGCTATATGCTTTCTCTGAAATCTTAGCACGCACGGCACGCACAACGCTCTCTGCCTTTTCTTCACTCGTTTCTACCGAAATATATTCTGAGAAAAGTTCCAGAGTCTGCATCTGTTCATCCCTGAGCGGTTGAATACGGATATATCGATGACCATATCCCGATATTCCGGCATCATATACCGCACTAAGTATACCATTTACCGTATTTTCACATTGATAAATTCTGGTTGGTTTGTCCATACCGCTAACCCATGCCTTTCCAAAAGCTTACACAGCACAAACTGCAAATACAGTTTCCTTTCATAAAAATCCTGTTTTTCATACAGCAATTCCTGATTTAATTCGATAATTTCCAGTCTGTCACCTCATCAAACAGTGACAACTGCTTATAAGTAACCTTCTCACCAAACCCCTTCATGACATCCTTGTCATTTTGTAAAAGATTTCTGGTAATATAGTCTTCATCGAGCTTCAAAAACGAATACATCATCTTTCCATGGCAGGTAATAAAATAAATTGCCCGCTTCATAACAACTCCCATCGCCTTCAGCGATGCATAATCCAGACCACCGGTACGACGGGCAGCTACAATCCTGCGTGCCGACTTCACTCCAATTCCCGGCACGCGCAGCAGGGTATCCAGACTAGCTGTACTTACCTCTACCGGAAATTGTTCCAGATGCCCCAATGCCCAATCACATTTTGGATCTAGATACGTGTTGAAAAAAGGTCGCTTCTCCGATAACAGTTCTCCCGCCTGAAATCCATAATAGCGCAGCAAAAAATCTGCCTGATACAAGCGGTGCTCTCTTCGAAGCGGTGGCTGTCCGTCCACTGCCGGCATCGTACTATCCTGATTTACATTGATGAAAGCGGAATAAAACACTCTCTTAAGATCAAACTTTTGATACAGTGCTTCCGTCACTGCCATGATCTCATAATCGCTCTCACCGGTTGCCCCTATGATCATCTGGGTACTCTGTCCACTTGGCACAAAACCGCGGCTGACATCTCTCTTATTCCACTGTGTCAGACCGGTTGCCTCCGATGGTACAATAAGCTTTCCGTCTGACAGCCGACCAGAATGCTTCTGCTGCTTTTGCTCCAGCTTTGCCACATCCGCTCCGGGAAGTGACCTTCCCATGCGCTTTTGTGTATACCAGTAAGCGCTCTGATTTCCACCCTTCATGCCAAGCGCTTCCCTGCTTTCTGCCATTCCACTTTGAATCTGGCGCATCGGCGTCAGAATGGTCTTTCGCGTCTTATTCGGTGCAAGCTCCTGTAATCCGCGTGCCGTCGGCAGTTCCAGATTGACACTCATGCGATCCGCATACCAGCCTGCAGCCTCCACTAGCTCCGGCGAAGCCCCCGGAATCGCCTTGCAGTGAATATATCCATTAAAACGATGCACTGTGCGCAGATCATGAAGCGTCTTACATATCAGCTCCATCGTATAATCCGGTGACTGCACGATCCCTGAACTTAAAAACAATCCCTCAATATAGTTTCTGCGATAAAACTCTATCGTCAGAGAGCACACTTCCTCCGGCGTAAATGTAGCACGCGGCACATCATTCGTACAACGATTGATACAGTACTTACAATTATAAATACATTCATTTGTAAAAAGAATCTTTAAAAGTGAAATACATCTACCATCCGCACTGAACGCATGGCAGATTCCGCAGGCAGATGTACTCCCGATCTGCCCCTTCTTCCCCTTTCGTGACACACCGCTGGAAGTACAGGCAACATCATACTTCGCGGCATCAGAAAGTATCTCCAGCTTCTGCTTGATCGTCGCATTTTCTTGAAAAACCATAGTATCCCCTCACCTCGAATCGAACATGTGTTTGTTTTATTCTACTATGCTTTTTCCCTTTCGTCAACCGGCAAAATCAGTTTTTTCCACATTGACTGTTGTTTGCTGTCTTTCTTTCATCCTCTGCCAATTGATAAATCCATAAATATCATTGGCAAGAAACGCAACAAAGCAGACAACCACAGAAACATACTGACTTTTTTCCATGCTTGCAAGTGTCCGGACAAAAGGAGGGATGACCACATGGGCGAAACAAAACAGGCTCAGAATGGTAATGGTCACGCACGACATTGACGAAGCAATCGTGTTACGCTTCTATCTTCCGACAGAAAAGCTGCTAAAGGACGAATGGAAATATCCGGAAATACGGGTAAACTAATGTTGTATTAACTTTCCCTGTTCCTTCGCATATTCTTTCAACATTCGGTTCGCATCATTTTGCGGGCCAAATGTTTCTAATGTACAGACACATTTTTCACATCGGTCGATCCACTGCTTTGCCTGTTCAAGCTCCTCTTTTCCAATCGGATAAAATGCTTTCTGTGCAACTACAGAAACAGCCAGTGCCCGCGCTGCTGCAAATTCCATATCATTTTCCTGTAAGATTCCTGCCACAAACGGTATATGCTCTCTCTGCAGGCGATGATACATCGCAATTCCCTTACCTGCGCCACTGATCACAAAAAGCTTCGGTATTCCGCTCACCGCTTCTAAAAACATTTGTCCTGTCAGCGGATCAAAGCTCTGCAGCTTCACGCCATACAGTCTTTGTATATGATCTCCACTAAAAATTTCTTCAGGCGTCCCCATACAAGCGATCGTATCTCCTTTTACACAAACAATATAATCCGATATTTTCTGCGCCAGATCCAGCTCATGAAGCGACAGTATCACCGCTATCCGCTTCGTTCTTGCAAGCATACGGATTGTAGAAAGGATGTCTAGCTTAAACCCCATGTCCAGATATGAGGTCGGTTCATCCAAAATCAGGATTTCCGTGTCCTGACAGATTGCTCTTGCTAACATCAGGCGCTGTCTTTGACCATCACTGATTTTCATAAAGTCCTGATCCTGCACCTCTCTGGCATGAACCAGTCCGATGGCTTCATCTACTTTTTTCCAGTCCTCTTTTGATAGGATACCAAAATGTCCTGTATATGGATATCTGCCGGATGCTACCACTTCTTTTCCGGTCTGCAGTTCCGTCCGCACACGCTCTGTCATGACCATCGAAAGTTTTCGGGCAATCCTGCCATCCGACATGCTCTCCATAGCTTCCTGACCTATTGATACCTTTCCTCCAAGACTTTTTAGCTGCTTTACGATCGTTTTTAAAATCGTTGACTTTCCCGAACCATTTGGCCCGATCAATGTCAGAATTTCTCCCGGTCTGACGCTAAGATTAATGTCCCGTATCAAAGGAATCTTATCATAACCTACCGCCAGTTTTTCTGTCCGAAGCCCCTCTGTCATCTGCTTCTCTCTTTGCTTTCTTTCCATCGCGCACCTTCCTCTCCTGCCTGCTTTTACATCCGCTGCTTTCCAAGCATCGCAGCAAGCACTACCGGCACCAGAAATACCGCCGTCACCGAACTGATGCTTATCTCTGTTGGCGCGAATACTGTTCGTGCAATCCCATCACAAAAAAGCGTGATCACCGCCCCTCCCAGAAAACACCCCGGTATCAATACCAAAGGCTTCGCCGTTTTTGTCATTATTTTTATCAAGTGTGGCACAGCAATTCCCACAAAAGAAATAGGGCCGGCAAACGCTGTCACGCAGGCAGATAAAAGGCTTGAAAGCAGAATAAGCCCTACCCGTAGTGCCGTTACGTTCACCCCCATATTTTTGGCATATCCCTCTCCCATCTGATAAGCACCGATTGGTTTTGCCAGACAAAATGTGATCAACATCGTCACACCCACAAGCACGGCAATCATCCTGACATGCTCCCAGCTCATGCCTGAAAAACTTCCCATCGACCAGTTATGAAGATTGACGATATTTGAATCATCTGCAAAGGTAACGCAAAAATCTGTAATCGCTGAGCAGATATAACCAATCATAATGCCACACACAACAAGAAGTGACATACGTGATATCCGAAAGGAGATTGCAAGAACAAATCCCATCGCCAGAAGCGAACCTGCAAAAGCTGCCACCACCATTCCAAAAGAACTGATCATGATGTCATGCTCCAGCAAAAAGATCATGGTCAATGCCACGACAAGCTTTGCACCTGAGGAGATTCCAAGCACATACGGCCCTGCAATCGGATTTTGAAAAAAGCTCTGCAGCAAAAAGCCGGATACGGAAAGTGCCCCACCTAACAAAACAGCCGCCACAATTCTAGGTAAGCGTATTTTCCAAATAATCTGATAGCTCGTAGTCCCCTTTTGGCTGCCACACATTATTTTCCAAAAATCTGCCAAAGACAACTCTACGCTTCCCACGCCGGCATTCCATATAAACAACACCGCAAGCAAAATAATACATATGATAAAGGAAATCATGTATCTTTTTTTCATAATCTATCCTCATTTCTGCCAACCTTCCACCAAAACAATCTCTGTTTTGGATCAGTTCTCTAACTTTTTCAAAAAACGGCACTTAACATTCTTTTTGCCTGTCAGAATGTGATTCAAATCCTCAATAAAATCGCATGTCCCCGTAGACTGCTGATAAAAGTTACTTCCTGTCGTATATACCTGACCGGATTTTACCGCTTTAAAATCTGCAAAAAGCTTATTTTTTCCGATAAGTTCTGCCACAGAAGTCAATTCTCCCTCTATGGTACCATTATATATCAAAACATCTGCGTCTTTTTCTGCTGCATAGAAATCTTCCATCTGCATCTTCATCGTCGAAAGCGCATTCTTTTCCTCCTCAACATATCCATTCAGGGAATACGTTCCGCCTGCAAGCTCTATCATAGAAGAAACATAGTCATTCTGCTTGCGAACGGTAATCGTTCCGTCGGAAGATACTGCAAAAAAAGCCACTGTCTGTCCGGTATTTTTCTTTTTTATGATTGGTCTGATCCGTTTGACCTGTGTTGCAAAATAATCTTTGGCTGTCGCGCTTTTTCCAAACAGCACACCAAATAATTTAATCCATTCTAATCTGCCCAGAGGATGCTTCTCGTAGCTGGAACGTTCTACCATTACCTTTATGCCAAGTTCATTAAGCTTTTCCTTCACTTCCGGATTATGCGTGATCATTGTATTTTCAATCGCAAAGTTACATCCCCCGCTTAATAGCTGTTCATAATCCGGCGCACTATATTTTCCCGCATACAAAAGTGTCCCTTTTTTCATCGCCTGTACTGCTTTTGGTACATACCAGTCATTTTGCTTTAATGCCGTATAAGATACATTAGAAAGTCCCCCCGTCTGACAGACAAGATCCATCACGGCACTTGAAACCAGATACACATTCTTTAAAGGCTGCTGCAATACGACAACATCCTTTGGAAGTCCCTTTGGCACCGCTGCCCCCTTTGGTACAAGAAAAAAACGACCGTTATCCACAATCGTAATCATTTTATAATTTCCATATTCTTCTATCTGAAACTGTCGGGCGTATGCTAACTTCATACGCCCTGTACAGTTCAAATCCTTAAAGCTGACATTTTTTTGAAACGCGAACTTTAGGGTATAATCAATTTCATGAGGAACACTCATGGCAGTAGTATCCCCTACGACATTCATTTTGCATGGAATCCCATCAATCGGAAAAGTAAAGGTAGAGTTGCCACCCTCATTTTCATTCAGATACTTTTTGCCATCTACCAGCATGTAATCATAATGCGTGCTGCTCCATACGATTGTGGCATACGCTTTTCCATCTTCCACCTTCACTTTAGCCGGAGAATCAACCTTTGCTCTCCCTGTACCCCCCTCCAGTGTAACCTCAACGGAATATTCTCCATCGGCAAGCGTCTCCTCATCCTCTGTAGCTTTCTTGCCCTGTGAAGCATCTTTTTGTATGCCGCAGCCGGAAAGAAGCTGTACACACATAACCATTACCAGTATAACTGCTGTTAGTTTTTTCTTTGTCATATTCACCCTCATGTCATATATCCTATCGTATTATCTGCCAACCGTCAGAAATAACTCTTTCTTATGTTTTTCTGCCTTGTCTGGCTCATAACTCTTACTTCACTTTTTTTGCATCCGAAATGCTTACCTTATGATCATACCATTTTCCTTTTGTTCCTAAAACAGCAAGATCAAACTCCTCATCCAAATCTTCTACCGGAACATCAAAGCCATATACTTCTTCCGTTGTTCCATCATCATATTTGACTTTGTCCGTTGTAGGATCTAACACCTGTGCTCCATCTTTGGCAGCATCCTTGGCTGTACCAACAAAAAGATTCACAATCTTTTTGGATACCAGACTGATATGAAGTGTCATCTTTCCGTCTTTTATTGTTAATGTTCCGCGTCCGTTCTTAGCTTCGTTTACATGAAACATGCTGCTGTCTGTCGTAAACTTTACAGAATATGTGCCATCCTTTAAGGCAATATCTGCTTTTCCAGAAGTAGCTTTCTTAAAATTTCCGCCGAGTGATTTGATTGCATCCTGTGTATGCTCTACATAAATATCCTGAACACCTGCGATCTCGCCAAGTCCCGCAATCTGTGTGTCCACACTGTCAAATGCACCGCTGGCTGTAAACTGGCTCTTCCATGAATCATCGTCATCTCCGGCCATATCATTGTTGGCATGATCTCCCGCTACAACCATCAGAGGTCTGAGAACAACCTTTTTATAACCGGCATCCTTAACAGCCTTAATCACATTTTCGCAAGAGGTTTCTTCCGGTTCACCCTCAACAGTTCCAATAAATACATTATCATAACCTAGCTTATCCATCTGTGATGCCATCTGGCTGTAACTGATCTTTGCTGCATGAGAAGTACCATGTCCCATAAATACAAATGCTGTATTGTCCTTCTTAGCGGCATCTAATGAATCAAAGCCTGCTGTCTTAACAGCCTCTGCTGTAATATCCTCCGCTACCTTTTTCTTATCTGCATTGATCACAGTTGCGTCTGAACCAACTTCACCAAGCAACGGCTCTGCTACTACGACTTTCTCAAATTTATCCTTATACTTATCTAAGCCTTCTACTAACTCGTCATACTCTGCACCATGCATCAGGTGTGTTGGCTGTACTACGAGATTTTTCACGCCGTTATCTACTGCTCTCTGAAGCGCCTGATCGACATTGTCAATCTTTTCATCATCTCTTGCCTGTACATGATTGATGATAATCTGAGCGGTAAATGCTCTTCTGACAGACCAGTCCGGGTTTGCCTTCTGCAATGCCTTTTCCACACCACCAATGTCTGCTACACGGCTGTCATTGAAGGAAGTACCGAAGCTTACAACAAGAAGCTCATTTTCTCCAATCTCATCCCCGTTAAGCGGATCATCCTTTGATGCATCTCCTGTATCTCTTCCAAAGTAGTCCGGATCTGCATTTTCACCTTCTACAAGCTCTTTCTGTGCATCTGTCAGCTTGTCCCATGCTTCCTTTGCTGCCGCACACTGCTCATCTGTCTTATCTGTTCTTTCCTGCACATAGATTGCATCGATCAGCTTTGCAACCTTATCTGCTGCTGCCTTATCGTCTGCCTTAGTTGCTTCCGTTGTCTTTTTCGTGTCCTTTGTGTCCTTGCTGCCACATCCGGTGAGCATACTCATCGCCAATGTACCTGCCAAGAGTAATGCCAATGTTTTCTTGATCATTTTGTCGGTTCTCCTTTTTCTGTAAAATGTGTTGACTCTCTGCAAAGTGCTATATTTTCTTGATTTTTCGCACTTCACAGTAGCTTAATAGTCTTTTTCATAGCAATAATACAGAGTAGAACACCTTTTTATTCCACAAAAAAGGGCACCGCCAGCGCTGGTGCCCTAGCAAGAATTTCTATAGCAAACAAGTCTGCTATAGAAATTCTTGTTGACAACCACCACATTTGCAGCAACTTTTTATGCCACAAAAAGAAAACTCCATCAGAATTATCAGATGGAGTAAATGATGCATACACAAATAAAACTGAACCAAAAGAACAGTTTTGCGTAAACGGTACGACCAATTCCTCGTGATCCGGGATTCTTCCCTGTACCAGATAACTGGCAGGTTTCCTGGCTGAAAGATCATCACACGGATTCCGCCTTCCCAATGCTTTGCATCAGTGACATTTATGGAATCCGTACTCCCTAATCACAGTGACGAGATCGTACAGGAATCGCACCTGTTTCCCTTTTAACCTGTCTGAATCCTAAGCAGAGCAAAACATTTCCTCTGCCAGAAAACGGCCGGCACCAATTATCTTCTCTATGAAACTTTTCCCATAGTAACATATTCAACTTTTATTTACAACTATTTTTGTGGCATGGGATGCTATCAACTTTCCCAAACAATAGTTATATTTCTGCCTGTATAATCTTACCAAAATTCATTTCATCTTTAAAAAGATCATAAATATAAGCCGGACTCTCCAAATATAGCCCCGTTTCTATATCTTGAAGCTTATCAAAAACCTTTGAATTATAAAACTTGTTCATGGCTTCATCATACTCTATCAACTGCTCCACTGCTATCATATCAACAATGTCAGCAATAGCATATTCTATCAATTGCTCTACCTTACTCATACCATTAATTTACCTTTCTTAACAAGCTTATACTCTTTTCCGTATGAAATGAGTACTTGGATGATGTTTTTTTGTAAATCATTCCTTTTAATAAAGTTTCAAAATCAATAATCTCATTTTCATATTGTCTAAACAACAGTGCCATATTATCATCTGCAACTGGTCCAATAACAATATCATATTTATTATCAATATTGCACAACTCACAATGAATATCCCAAAATCCCTTTTTTCTGTTATTTATCACAAATTTTGCCCATTCATCTGTTGTTTGTTCTCCAAAGTCTTTTATATTTATATCAGATATTTCTCTAAAATCATCTCTAATAACAAACTCATTTACTATCGGAGAGCCACCATATATTCTCGAAACACGAACCGCCATTTTCTCCGCCTGCTCTCGGATATCTGTCATATAAAATCCTCTGCCAAAATCTTTATATGGTCTACACATTGCCAAATTTATACTATCAATATCTATATTGCTACCATGATATAACTTCATATCATTCCTCCATTTTTGCGACAAAGCACCTGCAAATCATACATTATCACCTCCCACGATAATGTATGTTCAATTTCATAATTTTCTTTCAAGAATTTTACCCCTTTATATCGAAATAAGTATTGAAACGCTTCTTTTACACTAAGATTGTACTTACTCGCAAAATCATTTACACATGCAACAGCAAAAGCAATCTCTTTTTTTTGTTCACTCATTATAACACTCTCCATTTTTACCTATTTTTCAAAGGATTTTCACTTTTAAATCTTTGTGCACTTCTCAAACTTTAACTCCCCCAAAAACCAATCTAATTTAAGACATAGCCAGCTTCATAAGAACATTTCAAATAATCCGGATTGCTATAATAGAAACTTGAATTATAATCTGATATTTCATCACTAATAAAAGAATTATATACTTTTCTCAACGTTTCTATCACATTTTCTTTCATAACATCCAATATAAGTCTTTGATACACTCTTCCAATCGCCGTTACCGATGGTACTGCATAGCGGCAGGAAGATACATTATCAAAACTTCCCTCAGATATATTATAATCTTCTATCCATTCATCACAAATTTGCTCCATTGACAAACAATGATTAACAGATGCCACCCTTAATTGATGTACAATATCATCATCTGATAGTTTATTCACTATATCACGAACATGATTATGCGTTTGCTTCTGTTGGATTATGAAAACAAATAATCTGCACTATACCATCCCCACCTTTTGCACTGCCAGACTTAACTCAAGGTCATGCAAGCCATAATATGCCTTTTCCAAAAAAGCTACCGGAATCTTTTTAACTATTTCTGCACTCGGTATATTATAATACCATTGATAGTATGCATAAAATTCCCCAATCCAACTTGACATAAATCCGCCAAGCGCCTTGCCGGACTTTAAGGAATAATTTTCCGTATCCGAAAAATATCGCCATAACTCCTGCGCATCCATCGTATTAACATATGCTTGCGATTCATCTATGCTTTTTCTCGTTTTACTTGACATATAAACGTTAATAAATTCTTCTGTATCTTTGTCCGGAAAAGATTGCGCAATATAATCAAATAGTTTTCCTTGATTTTCAACCACATCCCCTAAATATGCATCCGAATACGCTCGCATCATATCACTTCACCTCCAAACAATACACGAAGCATCCTCCTACTTGATTATAGCGTAAGTGACTCAAAAGCACAATCTAGCATCACCTTTATCCCTTAACAAAATGCCCACAGATTTCGAATCTGTCCTTCCAGCGTTCCATAGTCCCAGAGACAGCTTCTTGCAGGACTGTTCGGATCATTCACCTTAATCTTTCCATCCTTTGTTCCTGTCAGCACGATAAAATGACCTGTCGTAGTAAAGTCCCCTGCCTTCATGCTGCAAATGATCGGATGACCACTTTCCAGTTCTGAAACAACCTTTGATTCACTTAGCGGAATCTCTTTTCCACGAATCCCATACGATGCTGCTCCCTCCGTCATGATACTCCATGCCGTTCCTGTTCCCTCAACGTAATACCCATTCTCCTCTGCAAAGCGTGCTACCTGATATGGCGTCGCCTTTCGGTTGCCCGTCAGTCCCACGATAACCATAGACAAGCATGTCGGCGCACAACCGGATAAAGCAATATCATTATCACCATATGATGCATATCCCCACCGTTTGTCCCACTGTATCAAAAGTGGGACACCACCAGCGCATTCCTTTGCAGTCAGATGGTCGGAAACTTTACTTCCGGATGACAGATATCCTTTCACGAAATCAATCATATCAGGGTTATTACAAAGTGCAGCTAATAACTTCTTTGGATATTTCTCCCTCTTTTCGTACACACTTTTCATCTCTGGATATTTTTGAGAAAGTGCATATAGTTTTTTCGTCACCTGACTTTCATTTAACACCTGTGGCGCTCCTATCTCATACTTTGAACTTCCAATCGTTTCCGCCGAAATGACACCTGCATCCCATAAAATCCCGGAAACTGCACCTACAAACCTGCAGGCTCCCCAAAACATCATAACTCCCATAAGAGCGAGCACAACATAGCCTCTTTTACGAAGCTTTCTTTTTCTTCTTTTCCTCTGTTGCATAAAAAATTCCTCCTCCGGTTTTCATCACAGCAGTCCTTGTCTGGCGAATGTAACCTTGTCACCATACATCTACTGCTCCCTCATTGATGTTTTCTAAGAAACATTCTAAACCTTTGGAGAAATCTTTCTTTTCTTTTTTTCTATCTCATATCATACAAAAGGATGTGGAAATTCTTACAATTTTCATAACACCACTTATGTCAGTGCACGCAAATGCACCGTAAAGCTGACACTTTCTTCTGCACTCTCCGCCTCAATCCTACCCCCATGAAGCTCTACAATCTCCTTTGCAATCGCAAGTCCCAGTCCGGCACCACCCGTTGAGGATGCTCTGGAGGCATCTAATCGGAAAAATTGTTCAAATATCCTTGCCAGCTTTTCCTGTGAGATTGTCTTTCCACGATTCTTAAAGCGCACGATAATCTCTTCTTCCTTCTGCGTAAGCATACACTGAATCGCCGTATTCGGATAACTGTAGTTCACTGCATTTCTAGCCAGGTTGTCAAATACCCGTGACAATTTATCTGTATCACATACCAGTTCAATATCCGGTTCAATCTGAAGCTCCCACGTAAGTCCCCGCTCTGACAAGATAGGCATAAACTCACTGCAGATCTGCTCTAACATCCGGCTAAGGTTGATTTTTTCCAGTTCCAGCTCAATATTTGTCAGGTTAAATCTGGTAATGTCAAAAAACTCATTGATAAGCTCCTCCAGACGTTCCGCCTTCTGCAAGGCAATTCCCGTATATTTCGCACGAAGCTGCGTGGATATCTGCGGTTCATTCTCTAACAGAGTCAGGTATCCGATCACACTTGTCAGAGGAGTTTTCAGATCATGTGCCAGATAAATGATCAAGTCATTTTTCCGCTGTTCTGCTTCCTTTGCTGCCCTTGCATTATGTACTGCACTTTCCCGAACGGCATTTAACTCATCCTGAATATTTTTCATATCACCGGAAAGTACAATGGGCTCTTCCGACAAAGCAGCCACTTTTCCTGTTGCTTCCAGCACCTCCTGCATCATATCTCTGATCAGACAGCGTACAAAAAACCATGTGACAGCCATCCAGCCAACCACGAACAAAAGGATGGCAAGCATCAGCCCATTGTCCGCAAGTCCTTTTAGGACAATATATACCGGATCATCCGGATACCAGATTCTGCTTGCACAAAATGCCGCAAGTATATTGAAGCTGCAAAAAATAAAAAACATCATGCCAAGCAGCGTCAATATATATTTTCTGCCTAAAATCTTTCTCTTACTTTTTTTCACTTATCTCTCCATTCTACACTTCTATCGTATATCCGACGCCCCAGACTGTTTTGATATACTTTGGCTTTCTTGCCGGCTCTCCCATCTTCTCACGAATCCGGGCAATATGTGTCATCACGGTATTATTACTATCCATATACTTCTCTTTCCACACGGCTTCAAACAACTCCTCTGACGACACCACCTTTCCACAATGCTCGCACAAATACCACAAAATATCAAACTCCATCGGTGTCAGTGTGACTTCCTTTCCATT
The DNA here is from genome assembly GCA_934317005.1 of uncultured Lachnospiraceae bacterium. Taxonomy (GTDB): domain Bacteria; phylum Bacillota; class Clostridia; order Lachnospirales; family Lachnospiraceae; genus Butyribacter. Next base: position 141,958 of record CAKREB010000001.1, on the reverse strand, counting down.
CAGCAGACACTTGTGACTGCTCTTAGAAATATATAGTCCTCTTATGTTCTTTTCTTCCTCTTCTTCCAGATTCTTCTCTGCCCTGTTGTATCTGGTATAACGGCGAAGCTGTGTACGCACTCTTGCCACTAATTCCAATGGATTAAAGGGCTTGGTAATATAGTCATCTGCCCCCATCGTCAGACCGGTGATCTTGTCCACATCTTCCACCTTCGCTGTCAGCATGATAATCGGAAAAAAGTGCTCCTCCCGTATTTTTTTACAAAGAGAAAATCCGTCTATGTCAGGCAGCATAACATCCAGGATTGCCATGTCCAACTTTTCGGACATAGCACACGCCAGAGCATCCTTGCCATTATAGAACTTGCGCACCTCGTATCCGTCATTTTCCAGATAAATCTGTACCAGATCTGCAATATCCTTTTCATCATCTACAATTAATATCTTTTGCATCGAACTCTCCATTCCGCCACTATATCACTCCACACAAATCCTGCACGTTTTTACACAATATCCAAAATCTCTTCAGGCTCTGCGATCAGGTATTCCGGCTCCAACGATTTTAACAATGCTTCATCGCGAAATCCCCATGTAACGGAAATGCAGTCCAAACCGGCATTTTTTGCCGTTGCACGATCAACATCCGAATCCCCCACATACACGGTATCCTTCTTGTCCACGCCTAAGATACGCATTGCCTCAAAGACAGAGTCCGGTGCCGGTTTCTTACGAATTCCCTCACGTTCACCAATGGCGACCTTTTTTTCAATGTAATCTGCAAAATAATCTCTGGCAAGCTCCTTTACGGCAGCATCATTTTTATTGGAAACAATCGCTAACTTAATTCCCTTTTCTTTAAGCTGTGCTAACAATTCCATAATGCCGTCATACGGACGGGTTTTGATCTCGCAGTGTGCCGTATAGTATGTCTTAAACTCCTCAAAGACCTGCTCTACCTTCTCATCCTCCAGACCTTCCGGCACCGCCCGCTCGATCAGTTTGTGAATCCCATTACCAACGAAACGTCTTACCTCGTCCAATGTTCTCTCCGGATAGTTCCAGTTTCGCATTACATGATTGACACCATCCTTTAAATCCTCCAATGTATATAACAATGTTCCATCCAAGTCAAATATAACCGCCTGATACATAACCGTCATTCCTCCATTTTGTCGTAGTAATCCTTATCTCTGTATCCTATACTGCCTGTGATAATTTCTGCGCTTCTGCCTCTTCTGTCCCCGGCACATCATGCAGTCTTAACCATGTCGGCTGCAACTCTGCCGGCACATCCTCCATCGTTACATCCTGCATCACTTCTACCGTACCAGCCTTTTTCGCCGTTTCATAATACCAGCATTTAAAGTCCAGCGTATCCATTGTCAACTGCAGCTCTTCCATCTGCGCCTGCAAAACCTTCTTCTGCTTCTGAAACAATGCCAGCCTTTCATCAATCGTATCATCTCCCTGCAGCATTAATTTAATATATTCGCGAATGTTTTTCAAAGACATTCCTGCTTTTTTAAGACACCCGATCATCCGCAGCCATTCAAAGTCCTTTTCCTGAAACAGACGCACACCTCCCGATGAACGCTCTACAAAAGGAAGAAGTCCCTCCTTATCATAATAGCGGAGCGTTGATGCCGGAACACCCAATACCTTTGCTATTTCACCTACTGTATATACCATAGATTTCCTCCCTCCGTAAACATAAAAATCCCATTTTCACAAACTTAAAGTGTACTTTAACATCCGATATACACTTGTACGCATTCCTAGTATATAACCTCAAAAATTGTGCGTCAACAACTTTTCTCCAACTCGCCCCCGCTTTATGGTACAATGTACCTGATGCACTTACCAAAGCTGTATATATTCCCTGTTTTACGTTTTGTGGCTGCAGCATGACAACACAAAACAGGCAAGGAAACATTATGATTGCCATAATTACGTCAATTATTCTTTTTATACTGACAGCATCAGATAATTTTGATTGCAATCATACATTAATAAAACATAATTTTGAACGAGGATAAACACATGAAGCAGAACTTAAAAACAATATTATTATCTACCGCATTGACCATGAGTCTTATACTGACACCGGACATGAGGGCTACGGCACTTGACACTACAGAAACCACTATTTCAACAAGCGGTGATCCCGAAGCATCCCGCCATATCGATCAAAATAACGATGCGATTACCGATACTCTTTGGAATGCGAACCGCCGAAGCAAGAAATTCAGCCAGTCCGAAAATCCATACACAGGAATCACCTATACCCATGCAGATGCCTTTGATGGAAAAAATATTTATAACGGAATTGATGTGTCCAAATACCAGCCTACCATCGACTGGAATAAGGTTAAAGCAGACGGCATAGAATTTGTATTTATCCGTGTAGGTTATCGCGGATACGGTGTTTCCGGTACACTCGCCGCTGACACCTGCTTTGAAAAGCACGTAACCGGTGCGCTGGATGCAGGACTGAAAGTCGGACTATATTATTACACGGAAGCCGTCAACACAGAGGAAGCCATCGAGGAAGCACAGTACTGCATTGACAAAGCAAAAGATTACAATATCACACTTCCTATCGTATATGATTACGAAACGACCGTTGTCGGTGGTGTTAAAACCGGACGAAAATACAACGCAAAGCTAAGCAAAACTGCTGCCACTAAAAACTGTCAGGCTTTTTGCGATACGATTCAAAAAGCGGGCTATACTCCGATGGTCTATGCAAATAAGAGTGATCTGTCTACATTGATCAACGGTGCCACCCTCGCAAAGTCCTACAAGATCTGGCTGGCAAATTATACTGCAAAAACGACCTATTCCGGCACTTACGAATATTGGCAGTACTCAAGTTCCGGTAAGATTAACGGAATCTCCGGAAAAGTAGATTGTAACTACTGGTATAGCGATTCAAAGATTACAGATAATTCCAATGCTGTTGATCTTAAAAATGCTGTCTTTCCATCCGTTGCCGTCCGAACCTATACCGGAAGCGGCATCACTCCGGAGCCAAAGCTTACCTATAATGGCAAAAAACTCAAAAAAGATGTCGACTATCGTCTGACATATCAAAATAACAAATCCGTCGGCACGGCAACAATCACTGCAACCGGCATGGGTGACTATAAGGGCACGAAGAGTACCACCTTTAAAATTCGTCCAAAAACAGTAACTTCTTTTAAGATGAAAGCTGCTTCCAAACAGATCACCTTATCCTGGGCAAAGAACTCACTTGCTACCGGATATCAGATTTATCAAACGGACACACTAAACGGCACATACAAGAAGGTAAAAACGATCACTTTCAATGCCACTACCACTTGGAAACAGAGCAGCCTAAAAGAGAACCGTGAATACTTTTACCGCATCCGCGCTTATACAAAAGTAAATGGCACAAATTACTATAGTGCATACACTTACCTGACTGCTGCCACACTGCCGGGCGGAAAGAAGGCTAAGATTTCAGCAGACACTAAGCTATACGAAGCTTCCGGCTTAACCGGTACTGCACTCGTTACGATTCCCAAAGGTGCTGCAATCACATACGTTGGCCGTACCTATGTTACTTCCGGCAAAAGCGTATACCACATCAAATACACTAAAAGCAGTAAAACATACGAGGGATATATCAAAAGCAGTACAAAGCTAACATTTTAAGCATTTCCCATAAAGAAAGTACCTTTTGACACCCGAATTCTATCAATGTAAAAAAGGGCACCGCCAGCGCTGGTGCCCTAGCAAGAATTTCGGAGAAATTCTTGTTGGTGTACCACTACTGTACGAGCAATTTCCTATAAAACAAAAAAGAGAATGCGCAGTGTGACAACCTCTAATCGTTAGACTTTTAGGTCTAACTTTTTGGGGTGGTACACTGCGCATTCTCTTTTTTGAAATTCGTTATTTACATTATCTTATAAACGCTTTAATTCTTATAATCAAACTTATAGATTGTAACAGAAAGCGGTGGCAGATGCATTTGCAAAGAATATGGCTTTCCTTCACACTCTATCTGCTCAGCTTTAATGCACTTCTTATTCTTAACACCGGTTCCTCCATACTGAACATCATCAGAGGTAAGAAGCTCTGTATAAGTACCTGCACAAGGGACACCTGTGCGGTATTCATCATACTGTACCGGTGTAAAGTTACAGATAAACAATAACTGATCTCTTCTTGTCGATCCTCTTCGTACAAAGCTTACCGTGCTCATCTGTGCATTATTACAGCTCATCCACTCAAAGCCCATCGTATCACTGTCATTAAAATAAAATGCATCGTACTTGCTGTACAGTGTATTGAGTTGCTTTACAAAGCGCTGCATCTGCTTGTTATATGACTCATCTAACAGGTTCCAGTCAAGACTGCGCTTCTCGCTCCACTCACGGTACTGTGCAAACTCCTGTCCCATAAACAGAAGCTTTTTGCCCGGATGACCATACATAAAGCCATACGCTGTACGAAGATTCGCAAACTTGTCTTCCAGTTCGCCCGGCATTTTATTGATCATAGAACCTTTTCCATGCACCACCTCGTCATGGGATAATACCTGAATAAAGTTTTCACTATACGCATACTGCATGCTAAATGTCAGCAGATTATGATTGTTGGAACGGAAATACGGGTCCATATGCATATATTCCAGAAAGTCATTCATCCATCCCATGTTCCACTTAAACAGAAAACCAAGTCCATGCATCGAAACAGGAGATGTCACGCCTGCCCACGATGTTGACTCTTCCGCAATGATCATCGTGCCCGGCGCAAGACGTTCAAACTGCTCATTCATATGATGGAACAGATCGATCGCATCATAATTTTCCTTGCCACCATCCTTATTCGGAAGCCACTCCCCATCATCCTTGCCATAGTCAAGATACAGCATAGATGCCACTGCATCTACACGAAGTCCATCAATATGGAACTTCTTCAGCCAGAATAAACCATTCGCCAAAAGGAAGTTTTCCACCTCGCGTTTGCTATAGTTAAAAATATAAGTTCCCCAGTGCGGATGCTCCCCACGACGGCTGTCCGGATGCTCATATAGTGGCTGTCCATCGAATCTTCCGAGTGCATAACCATCCTTTGGAAAATGTGCCGGTACCCAGTCCAAAATAACATAGATTCCTTTGCTATGCATATAATCCACAAAGTACATAAAATCCTGTGGCTCCCCATAACGTCTTGTCGGTGCATAATATCCTGTCACCTGATATCCCCAGGAACCATCAAACGGATGCTCTGCAATACCCATCAACTCTATATGCGTATATCCCATATCCAGAACATACTCTGCAATCATAGGCGCCAGTTCCCGATAAGTATAAAATCCATCCTCTGTGCCATCATCCTTCTTCTTCCACGAACCAAGATGCATCTCGTAAATCGCCATCGGCTTTTTGCGGATAGAAACCCTCGTTTCACGTGCACGGTCTGCCATCCACTTTTTATCTGTCCAGTTAAAATCGCGAAGATCCGCAACAACAGAAGCATTCTTCGGACGAAGCTCCCCACAGTTCGCATATGGATCTGACTTCATCAAAATCTCATCCGTCCGTGTCAGAATCTGATATTTGTAAATAGCACCAGCCTCTACACCCGGTATAAAAAGTTCATATACACCGGATACTTCCAAAGTACGCATAGGGTGCAGTCTGCCATCCCACATATTAAAATCACCAACTACACTGACTGCTCTTGCATGTGGTGCCCATACAGCGAAATAAGTACCCTTGATCCCATTGATCGTCATCGGATGCGCTCCGAGCTTATCATAAATCTGATAATGCTTTCCCTCGGCAAAAAGATACAGGTCATCACTGCTAAGCTGTGGCTCAAAAGCATATGGATCAGCGGTAACAACGATATCATTTTCTCCATACTGGACATGTAACTGATAATCGCTCTGATACTTTTTACCCTCTACATATAATCCGAAAAAGCCACTGCCTGCCTCCACTTCCTCTAACTCAATCTGATTCTCTCCCTTTTTATCTGTCACAAAAACACGCTGAGCCTCCGGACGATATACGGTAAAAACCTGTCCTTTTCCGAACGTATGTAACCCTAGCAGATTATGTGGGGCATTATGATGACCTGCTAACAGCTCATCATATTCCACCCAGTTAATCCACTGATCTAATTTTTCCTGCATATAAATCCTCATTTCTGCACACATTTTTTTGCCCATAACGAGTTTGTGTCAAGTGCGCGCAGACACAAATCCCGCGTGTGAAAAATTTTATTCTTCACACTACTTACCCCCATTATTGTATTCTCCCGCAAGTAAAAGCACTTTTTACAAAACAACTTCACTTTTTACTGCGAATATCATTTTTTTAAAACATAAAAGCCTCCTACACAGCTTGCATAGAAGGCGATCACAATAATTTTGCATGTGTTTTTATTATACGTCAACATTACCTAGAAGTCAATGAAACGCCGCTTCTTTTTTATGCAAATCTGACAATTTTATCACTGTTTTACACACTTTACCGCCCAACATTACAGCATGCAAGGGGACTGTTCCATTCTTTATCATATTCATTTTATACAAAATCTACGCTCTCCTGATTTCATCTTTCATATCCTATTTTCTTCATTTTTATTATTCATATTTTCTCGCAGCAACACTTTCAAAGGCACACGTTTTTTCCTCCAACACATCAAAATAGTGTTATATTTTCAAAGGATTTTTACATTATTTTTTTAAAATGTATGCTACGATATACAACAGTTCAAACAATTTGAAAGGAGGATACAAATGAAAAACAAGTATAATAAAACACTATACGCCTGCTTTGTCGGATATATTGTGCAGGCAATCGTCAACAACTTTGTCCCGCTTCTTTTTCTGACATTTCAGAATACCTATCACATCCCTTTGTCACAGATTACACTTTTAGTTACGATCAATTTTGTACTACAGTTATGTGTCGATCTGGTATCTATTTCCTTCGTCGACCGCATAGGCTATCGTGCTTCCATGATCATTGCACACCTATGCGCCGCTGCCGGATTGATACTTTTGACCGTTCTCCCGGAGCTGACACCGGATCCCTTTGCCGGCATTCTTCTTGCCGTTATGCTCTATGCTATCGGCGGCGGACTCCTTGAAGTTTTAGTTAGTCCTATTGTGGAAGCATGCCCTACTGACAACAAAGAAAAAGCCATGAGTCTGCTGCATTCCTTTTACTGTTGGGGACATGTCGCTGTTGTTCTGTTATCCACTGCCTTTTTTGCAGTGTTCGGAATCGCAAACTGGAAAATCATGGCTGTGATCTGGGCAGTTGTTCCGCTCTGCAACATGTTCGTCTTTACAAAAGTACCGATTGCACCATTGATCGACGAGGATGACACAGGACTTAGCATCAAAGAGCTGTTAAGTAATCGGGTTTTCTGGCTTCTCCTGCTCTTTATGGTCTGCTCAGGAGCAAGCGAACAGGGTGTCAGCCAGTGGGCTTCTACCTTTGCCGAAAAAGGACTCTCTGTGTCTAAAACCATCGGTGATCTTGCAGGCCCTATGTTTTTTGCAATTATGATGGGAACTTCGCGCGCCATCTACGGAAAGTTCGGACATCGCATCGACCTTCGCAAATTCATGATTGCAAGCTGCATCCTCTGTATCATCTGCTACCTGACCATATCACTTTCACCAAGTCCGGTATTAAGTCTGCTAGGTTGTGGCTTCTGCGGACTTTCCGTTGGTATTATGTGGCCGGGAAGCTTTAGTATCGCAAGTGCTGCGATTCCAAAGGGTGGCACCGCTCTCTTTGCACTGCTTGCTCTAGCCGGTGACTTAGGCTGTAGCGGTGGCCCTACGGTAGTCGGTTTCGCGGCAAGTGCTTTCCACGACAATCTGCACATGGGCATCTTATGTGGCATTGTCTTTCCTATCCTGCTTCTCTTAGGATTATTGCTTCAGCGAAAAATAAAGGCAAAGTAATGATTAATAATAATTTTCTATTCCAAATAAGAAAGCAAAGATAAAATATGTATGATACTGGGGTCAAAAGCTGTTTTGACCCCAATTAATGCTACGGATTGCTCCATTGCATCATATGTATTTTGTCAAATCAAAAGAATTGCCGGCAGGTGTTTTTAGCACTTACCGGCAATTCTTATTCTCTTTATTTCTATATATTTCTATGATAAATCATCCGGCATAACATGCCACTTGCTGACATTTATCAGTATTACAGACATCTCTTACAGTGCATCTACCATCTTCTGTACTGCATCAGCCATAGCATCTGACTTTGTCTGTGCATCTTCCAGAGAAGTTCCTACAACACCATAGTAGAACTTAATCTTAGGCTCTGTTCCGGAAGGTCTTACACACATCCACACACCATCCGGCATGTCAAAGTAAAGTACATTTGACTTTGGAAGTCCTGTTGGTGTCACTGCTCCTGTAGCAAGATCCGTAACAGTATCTGCCTGATAATCACGGAATGATGTTACCTGATAACCGGCAATCTCTTTTGGTGGGTTCTGACGAAGTGTTGTCATGATCTGCTGAATCTTCTCCAGTCCTTCGATTCCCTTCATTGTAATTGCCTGAACACCATCCTTGTAGTATCCATATCTTTCATACATAGCAATCATAGCATCCCACAGTGTCATATTCTTTGTCTTATAGTATGCTGCTGCTTCACAAAGTGCCATTGTAGCAACAATGGCATCCTTATCACGGGCATGTGTACCAATCAGGCAGCCATAGCTCTCTTCAAATCCAAAGAGATATGTTCCCTTTCCTGTTGTTTCGAATCCAAGAATCTGCTGACCGATAAACTTAAAGCCTGTCAATACTTCAATCAGATCAACACCATAGTATTTTGCAATCGCATCTGCAAGGTTAGATGTAACGATTGTTTTAATCAGCTTGCCATCAGCCGGAAGTCCCTGTGTTTCCTTCTTCTGGGAGATCTCATAATCTGCAAGAAGGCATCCTGACATATTTCCTGTCAGAGTAATGTACTCTCCGCTCTTAGTATCCTTCACATAGACACCAAGTCTATCGGCATCCGGATCAGTAGCAAGTACCAGATCTGCATCCTTTTCTTTTGCAAGCTTTAATGCTAACTCAAATGCCTCAGCAGCCTCTGGGTTTGGATAACTTACCGTAGGGAAATCTCCATCAGGAAGCTCCTGCTCAGGTACAACATAAACATTTTCAAAGCCAATCTCTTTCAGCACACGTCTTGCCGGAATATTACCTGTACCATGAAGTGGTGTATAGACAATCTTTAAGTCCTTGCCAACTTCCTTAATGCTATCCCAATGAATAACCTGCTTCTTTAATTCCTCAATATACTTATCGTCAATGGCTGCACCAATCTGCTCGTACAATCCCTTTGCGACTGCATCTGCCTTATCCATTGTTTTAACAGTAGCATAATCTGTAACTGCTTTTACCTCTGCCATAATACCTGTGTCATGAGGCGGTGTAATCTGCGCACCATCCTCCCAATATACTTTGTAACCATTATATTCCGGTGGATTATGGCTTGCTGTGATGTTAATACCGGCAACACACTTTAACTCACGTACCGCAAAAGATAATTCCGGAGTCGGACGAAGAGACTCAAATACATATGCCTTAATACCATTTGCTGCAAGACAAAGGGCTGCTTCATCAGCAAATTCCGGTGACATTCTTCTGGAATCAAATGCGATAGCTACACCCTGGCTGGTTTTCCCTGCTTTGATAATGTAGTTAGCCAATCCCTGTGTTGCCTTACGAACCGTATAAATGTTCATTCTGTTCGTACCTGCTCCGATAATACCACGAAGACCTGCTGTACCAAACTCAAGATCCGTGTAAAAACGTTCCTTGATCTCGTTGTCATCCTGTGCGATAGACTGCAGTTCTTTCTTTGTTTCCTCATCGAAATACGGGTTTGCAAGCCATGCATCATAAGTCTCTTTGTAATTCATGATAAAATTCCTCCTTGTATTTGTCTATCTATAGTTTACTTTCTAACGTGAGTGTCCCAAATAACGGTCACACACGGAACAAACAATCTGTTACTTGCTCGTTGTACTGTCACTTGTACTGCTGTCAGTACTACTGCTTGTACCAGTGCTGTCTTTTACCAGATCGGCAAAAGAATATTTTACATTTTTATTGTCATCTAATATATCAACCGAATAGCTTTTTGTCACATATCCGGTATCACTCAGTGTAATCGTCTGGGAACCGATAACCTTTGTAAAAGTACACGGTGCCATACCCTTATAGACATTGTCCAGATATACCTCTGCGCCTTCCGGTGCAGTTACCGTAATCGTATGCTTGCTGTCTATCTTCTTTGTCACCGTGCTGTCACTCGAAGAGTTGTTGCATGAAGCCGCCGGTGACGGAGTTGGCGTTGCTGCAGATGGCGTTGCCGTAGCACTTGATGTATCCGACTGTGCTTCTGTCAGATCAATATGTACGGTTTTCGATGCTTCTGCCACTTCCAAAATACCGGAATATGTTTCATAACCGGTAAGACTGACAACAACTTTATATTTTCCATATCGCAGCGAAATCGGCTTATCGTACTTTACTGCAGTGCCATTCAGATATAAAGCCGCACCATCCGGCTCTATGTTAAAAGTCACCTCACCGACATTTGACGCAGTAGCTTTGTACCCGCTAAAGTCAGCGATCACTTCTTCGTTTTCCTTTACCGTAACTGTCTTTGTCGTAGCTGCTCCATTCTTGCACAGTGTCAGCCGATATGTTCCCTCCGCCACTGTTATCAGCATATTTTCCGAAATCGGCACCATCATGTCATCGGTTACTTCTGCAATTCCACCAATAAAATCCTGATAATTTGCCAGACGGATATATCCGTGTCCGGCTGTCTGAACAACAGAATATACATAGATTCCAATGCCACGAACCGTCAAAACATCCTGATCATTGAACTCCATCGGTTCTGCTGCCATGCCGTCTGCGCCAAAATATGTCATGCTCGAATACTGATACTTTTCTCCGGCAACCTGCATCATGCTATCGTCACTGGAGAAAGAAAACTTGTGAACATCCTGATATTCCCAAACATTCTCCGGAACCGCTGCTGACACCAGTCTTGCATCACTTCTACGGTAATTCACTTCCAGAATCTGACCTGTTTCAATCTTTTCCCCGTCTATTGCTTCCTGATATTGATTCTGAATATCTGAGGATGCGCCATACGTCAATGTGTCGATCACATCGGAATCCAACTCCTGCAGCTGAATCTGCTGTACGTCTGTTTCATTCTTTATCACGACACCTGTTACTGTCTGTGTATCTGCCTCAGGAGATGCCACCGCTTTTCCTCCCATTGTAGTCCGCCGGATGGAACTGCAGGCTGAAAGCTCCGTGACCAAAAATACAGATACCAGAAGGCATGCTAAAACCTGCCAAATGCCATGTCTTTTCTTCAAAACTGTTATCCCCCCGTTTTTCCTAACGCTTATCAATCGTTTCTTCTAAAAATGTGCACACACTTATTTATTTTATCATACACGCTTCTAAAATAAAAGACTTTTTGCTTCCTTGAGAAAATTTCTTCTTGCCTCCTCCTGATTGGCAATTTTAAGCAATTTGTCATAATTTTTTACAGACATCCACGATTTTTTCCCATTGTAGTAAAAATTAATCTGCTTCCAGAATTTTTCCGGAAATAACAATAAAATATACAGTAACTTTGCTTCTCTTTTTTCTAACGGGCGCACCGTCTGGTATTGTTCCATCAGTTTAAGCCCCTGTCTGATATTCCAACTGTTTTTTTCTAATATTTTTCTCAAAAAATCATAAAAATCAACGATCTGTATTCCAACATCCGCTTTGTCAAAATTCGTTGTAACAATCTGCCTTTCCTGAAATAGAATATTATGATAATTATAGCTTCCATGATACACCTTGCGTTTATGAATACACTCTGAAAGCAGACTATGATAGTCTATTTCTGATATATATACATTGGCAAAGCCTGCCTGATCATAAAATCTTTGAAACAGATTCAAAATGCAGATTTCCATTTCATTTTTCTTCTTTTTGGAACGAATATAATTGTACACCCGTTTCATTTCTCTGGTATGACGTTCCAATAAGATCTGCAGATCTTTTTCGGATGTTATCTCCTCATCACACCACTCATCTGTACTATTTTCAGGACATATCATTTTCTGATGCAGTGTCGCCAGATGTCTGGTTGCTTTGCAGATTTCTTCCTCATCCCGAAGGTTACATTCTCTTCCTGTATACCATCTTTTTAGCAGCCATCCATTCCCCAGATTATCCTTTGTCACAAGTTCCTGCTCCCGATTCATCATCACTTTATCTACATAGGGATAACCCTGATCTGTCAGTGTCTGCTTAATCTGTTCCTGAAAAGCAAGCCTGCGCACACTTTCTTTATAGCGAACCAGTGTAAACAGCCCCTCCTTTGTTTCCAAAAGGATTGCACCGCGGATTCTCCTTTTCCCAATTAATTGAACCGGATACTGCTTCACTACATCTTCTATTTTTTCCTCCATCTTACAACCCCCTTGAGAAATGTATCATCTCCGTTACCATTCCTTTTATTCTATGCAGGGGGTTCCAAAAACATGCTAACGGTTTTGCTGTTTATGAATCCAGTCATTTAAACGGTCCTGAATCACCACATATGGTGCCGGCCCAATAGAAAGAAAAAACTCATGAAAGGCTTTTTGTTCAAACTTTTTTCCCAGCTTTTCCTTCGCTGTCTTTAACAGATCTTCAATCTCAAGATATCCCAATGTATACTCCATATAACCGGCCGGCTCTGCTACCATAGAGTTAAAGATGACACGGCTGCTGCTTTTACTAAAGCCAAAATCAGTCAGATAACTCTGCAGCTTCTTACTGTCCCAGCCAAGATAATTCACGCCAAGATCTGCCTTTGCATAGATACATAATGTTGTCAGCGTATTTTTCTTCAAAAGCTCTGCCACCTTTTTATCCAGTCCTGCGAGATCATAGCTGTACAGCTCTGCATATGTGCCCCATCCCTCGGTATAACCGCCAACATTGATAATACTACGGATCGGTGCCGGGTTCGTGGATTGAAAATAACAATTCTGATACAGATGTCCCGGATAGCTTTCATGACCGATTGTCGTAAATGCCTTCGACAGATCATATTTTTTATTTTCATTTATATAAACTACATTTTCCTTGTAATCATCAATCGCCGGAGTCAGATAAAACGCCGGACTCATACTCTCCTCCAGTGATGGATCAACAGCCTTGATCTGACAGGTGATCCCATCCTCTAACAATGGGAAATCATTTTGAATCGCCTTTTTCAAATGCTGCATCGCCTTTTTAGGTGTTGCATACGGATAGGTCACATCCTGCGCATCATAATATACATCCGGTGAATCTGCCAGAATCTGCGCCATCTCTTTTTTTAATTCCGATATCCTGTCATCTAAAAGCTTATTGATTTCATTCGGTGTACGCTCCGATCCCGTCTTTGCCTTTACCAGATAGGTATAATATTCTTTTCCCTTTTTAAAATGGCACAAGCCATTTTCATTTTTTCCGGTTCCCTTTAATTCCTTCAAGCCTTCGATCAATGTCTGATACGCCGGAACCATTTTTTTAAGCACGGCGTCCTTATTTTGACGAATGTATTCTTTTCTTTCCTCAGACGAGAGTCCTTTTATGGAATCCAGTTTTTTCTCAAATACCGTTATCAGATAGTTTGACTCCGGCTCTTTTACAAAGTCAGAACACTGTTCTATAATCGCCTGCGCTGTGGTATCACTCATGAAAAGTCCCTTTTTTGACTTCATTTTTTCAAAATCTATAATCTGTTCAAAATATTCCGGTACTAACCCCATCAAAGCAATATACTGGTCTACATCCTTTTTCCCATAAAAATTATATTCTGCAAAAAAGATAGGAAGCTGCGCCTGAATCCCCGTCGTAGGCCCCAGACTTTCCCCATATTCCAAAAAATCAGCGGCCTCTAAGTTCTGCTTGGACATCAGATAAATAATATCATAGATCAGCTTCTGCTCTTTTGACAGCTTGTCATAGTCAAAGGTTTCCAATGTTGCCACGCGATTTTCCGAAACCAGCAGACTGTTTTTCATCTCATCCAGCGAATATTCTCCCAAAGTTACCTTGTCGGAATCAATCCCATAGGAGCTTTTATTTTTCAAGGTATAATTTAACGTAATCGTGTTATCCGTAATCTCTTCTTTAAAAATCTGATCCAACAACTGGTCAAAATCTCGCTGTGCCTCTTTTTTGCTACGGGAATCCGACACCTTCGGATGTGCAAGCGTGCTCTGTGCAAAAGGCCCGATCTCTTTCTGATACGCATACATTCCGATCAGCGCAAACACGCAGACAATCAACGCCAGATACGAAATGATCCTCGGCTTTTTCTTCGCCTTCTCCTGATAAAAATCCCGATTTCTAAAGTTCTGCTCCAATCCTGCACACCCTTTCTTCTCTGCTGCCACAGAGCTTCTTTGTGATTTTTTCTATGCAATGATATTGGGTTCAAAAGCTGTTTTGCTCCCAATTAATGCTACGGATTGCTCCATTGCAATCTGCTTTTGACCCTTGCATCATACAATAGTTACATCCTCATGGTACTGGTATCATTTGTATGAACTTATGATACATATTATTCCTTTTAAATATACAAGATGTTTTCTTTTTTGTCGATGCCAAAAAGAACACCGACAGTGCTGATTCCCACTACTATAACAGCAAATTATCCTATAGTCAGAAAGTTCTGAATCGATCCGACTATAGGATAAGGTTACGTCATTTTTTAATGTGGGCTGTCTGTAAGTGCATACCGATCTATAATATATCAGTCATTCATCATTCGCTGTACTAGCACATCTTTTTATCAATCTGTCCGTTAAAGGCATAGAAATTGCGGGAATCCAAACCATCCTGCACTCTTCGCAGTGCCTCACCAAAACGTTGGAAATGCACGATTTCCCTTTCTCTTAAAAAGCGGATTGGATCTGCGATTTCCGGCTCTTTTACAATTCTTAAGATATTGTCATAGGTCAGGCGTGCTTTCTGCTCTGCTGCCATATTCTCATACAGATCTGTAATCGTATCGCCGGTAGACTGGAACTGACTTGCGCTAAACGGTTCCCCGCTCGCTGCCTGTGGCCATACAGCCAGTGTGTGATCGATATAATATTTGTCAAAGCCGGATGCTTTGATTTCTTCCGGTGTCAGATCCTTCGTGAGCTGGTGAATGATTGTTCCAACCATTTCCAAATGTGCAAGCTCTTCTGTACCGATATCCGTAAGTACACCGATAACTTTACGATCCTTCATGGAATATCTCTGGGAAAGGTAACGTAAAGAGGCTCCAAGCTCGCCGTCAGGGCCACCGTAAACAAGTAGTAGCGTGATATATTATAATCACTCGTCCTTTTTTATTTCCAGCATTGTATCTGCAGATACATCTAATGCTCTACAAAGCTTTGCAAACATTTCCAGACTTGGTAATCTCTCACCACGCTCCCATCTACTGATGTCTTTTTGATATACTCCGATTGCCTGTGCCAGATCTTTTTGTGTTACTCCTGCAGCTTTCCTTGCTGCTTTGATATTTTCATGTATCATTTTCTACCTTTCTTCTGTTGGCGCAATTTCATGATTAAAGATACGCACAATTTAATCATTCCAATAACTACAAAAAAAATTCCTAATTTTAATATCATACTCTTTACTTGGCATTGGGTTTGTGTTATATTGCAAGTAGGTAGCGGGCTTATCGCCCGCCTTTGGTACTAACGCTGTTAAGCTTTTAGCTTAACAGCTTATCAATCAAGATAAGTATCGTTCCTATGATTAAGTCTATCAGTGCATTGATTAGCAACTCTTTCCACTGTATAGGCTTTTTCTTTTTGGCTTTTTTCTTACCCATTGCCCTACCTCCTTTCCATGTTTTAATTATATACCCTTTTGGGTATATTGTCAAGTATTTTTAATGTATTTTACTTTTTATTTATTCTGTTTTTTTGCATATACTATAATGTCAATAGACAAAGAGAAATGAGATGCCTATACAGTTTAACTTCAAAACAAAAACCCCAGTGCCGAAACACTGGGGTTTTCTATTTCTTTTTAAGGGGTAGGCTTATTCTATTACATCTGCTCTGCTTATTTTACAAACTTTTTATTTACATATCCTGTTTTACCGTGATAGCGCACTTTTGTGTACCATCCTTTAGTATACAGCACTTCCACTGTGCTTCCATTCGCAATTCTGCCGTAATATCCTGTCAGCTTTGTGCTTGCTTTATAAAGCAGCAAACCTTTATTGCGCCATACTCTTTTTGTCCACGTCTTTTTAAAACGATCTGGTGTACCATAGGCAGCTTTTAACTGTGAGGTGGTGCTGCCCCACTTTGGCAAATAAAAGTGCGGAGTATCAACAATAGATGTCCAGTCTCCACCCCAGCCAAGATCAATCTTTTTGGCGATCTTTGCTACCTTTTTGATTGTAGCTGTGTCGTACAGCAATTTGCTGTCATTGATGGCAATGTCAAAGGCAATCCCCCACATATGCTGGCTTGAATATGTACTCCCCTTTGCATTGGTTACGATCTTACCTGGAGCAGTTCTTCCTTTTGCATAGAGTGCATCTTGATATTCCTTACTGCGGAATCCCTCTGTAATGATCAGATAGATTCCTTTCTTTGCGCATTTTTTTAACAACACCGTCAATTTCTGGTCAAGCCACGGATGCAACTTTGTTCTGTCGATTCTAACGTCATGTTCTTTCTTCATAATCTGTTTCCTCACTTTCCATATCTTCCTTCAATACATTTCCTTTATCTTCTACTGTGCCCTTTAACACAGTAATAACCTTAGTCAAAAAGACTGGCACTCTGACCCCCATCCGACCAGCATTTTCCGTGATCGACAAGCACTCGTTTAAAATAAACCACGCTGTTACTAACGTAGAAAAGAACATGGTCATCGGCAGCGTGACCGACAATACCCCCGACATCTTGTATATCAAAAAGTCCACGATCATCGATGCCACAATGACAAGTATATAACCAAATTTTTTGAAGATGCCGATCATCCCTTTCCGACTGCTCCAACCATATGCCTTATCGTCCGGATGTTCCACTGCTTCTTTTGCGCTGGCAGCCATGCCGGCAAAAAAATCAATAACCATTGCTGCTGCTACTGCCACCAGCATCCATCCCAAGAGTCCACATTGCGATGCAATGGCGGCAGCCATTGTTGACAGCCCAAGCTGAGCTGCATAGATTTGTAATTTGTCCATAATTTACCTTCCTTTCCTGCCTTTTTGGCATTAAAAAAAAGCCGTACAATGGCTTTAATATTCAACATTATTTTATCTGCATCTAAATATATAGTCCTACAATATGATCTATTACAAAATTAGCATACTCTCCGTTCGAACTAGTACCCTGCTGCATTACTAATTTCCCACTGCCATCGACTTTTTGTGTAGAGCCACCATAAACAGTGATGTTTCTCGTAATACTGCTATCATTCCAGGTAAACTTAAAAGGCTTCGTTGCCCATATTTTTCCTGTACTACTTGTAATTTTAAGATATACACCTATCACCCCGAGAAAGGAATTGATAGTAACTCCGCTTGGTGGTACACAGAATAGAGGTAAATTTTGATTCCACGAAGACGTGGTACAGTCTGCATACGCATAACCGGTAGGAGTACTGTATTGTAATTTATACGGTGTAAAATCACATGTCTTAATCGCTGTGGCATAATTAGCTGTTCCCATAGCTGTGCCGACATCTTTTTCTGTAAATATAAAATTTTCCGCTGATCCGACAACCCCAAAAATAGATTTGCCTTTGACAATATTTGCAGCAGTAAGGTTGGCATCCCCCTTGATCGTTTGCGCACCGCTTAGGTAAACCCCACTCCCGATAGTCTTATTACTCGTGCCGGGAGTGATCGTCTGCGCTCCTTGGCTTGCGATCGTACCGGTAACTTTATTACCCTTAACATAAGCGGTTGCACCTTTCAAGATCTGCCCGGCTGCTGCTGTAGCGTCCGCACTCCCGGCTGACAACGTTGTGATACTTTTTATCGCACTTGCAAGCTGCGCAAAGGTGCCGTCTGATGCTGCGCTAACACCCTTTGTGCTGATGGCAGACGCTAAAGCACTTTTCCCATCAGCTACAGATTTTTTTGTCTCTTCGAGCAGCTGCTTGATCTGCAGTAATAAGGCAGCATCATTTGTGCCATCCAGCAGAGCCTTTATTTCATCCAAGGTTGGTTTGTCTGCTATCTGTGTATTTTTCTTCAATGTTACCCCTCCTCTCCATCATCGTATATTACGTTCAAAATCCCATTTTCATCAACGGACAACTCAATCCCTTCGCCTATCACATACTTTTTCATATTCGCCTCAATGACTGCTCGCAAATCATCAAGATCTTGCTGCAGTGCATACCCTGCGCTTTGCAGGATTGTTACATTAGCTGAGCCTGACACCTGGATATTTACAGACATGATAATGCTGGATACAAATTCTCCATTAAATGCCAACACTTCCTGCGAATCCTGTGGGAGTGCGTAGCACAGAGCATATAGTATTTCCCCTTCATTTGGATCTTTGGCATAAATACCGATCTCTGTCAGCAGATACGGCTTTTTGATTTCTTTATTTGAGATCAAAAATTTCATGCTTATTAGCGTATCAGATTTGTGAGTAACACTGCTGATATTTACTGTCTGTACCGGCTCTTTTAAAGCTATAGCTTCGCTCACGCTCTCCGAGGCAAGATATGTTCCGCAACCTACTTCTACTTTTGTAAAGACGATATCCGTTCCAGATTTTCCAACCAACGCTTCTCCTAATGCCGTGAGCTGTGTTTTCTTAAAGTTAGTCATCAATCTCCTCCAGTTTTATGTAATGCACTTCTCCTGTTGCAACATAAACAGGAATATCAATCTCATATTCCTTTGTTTCCATTCCATCCAAAATACTCCGCTGACTTTTTACCCTTTTAAGAACCGTCAAAAACTGTGCAATCATTGCTTCAGATGGCTCAAAAGGCACTTTGATCTTAAAGTGATACGGCTCGCCACCATACTCCCAGAACGGCACAAACTTAGCATCCGAAAAGATATTTGACAACATTTGCTCCTCTGCCAACATTGTTCCGGCGAACATATATGTCTGCAGTGCCTTTTTTAAGATGGCCAGTTTCGTATCATTGTCATATTCCGAAGAATAGAACGGAGCACGGACAGAAGCTGCCAGATAATCATAGTATTTTGGCTCCACATTATCTAAATCAGACCAAACAGACACTTTGCGGATAAACTGCATCAACTTTTTCATTTGCCGGTCAACCGCATAACCTAATGCCTTGTTTTCTGTTGTCTGAAAATTAGGAGGCAGAGATAAAAAAGTGGCTCTCTCATCACCTAACCGCATCTAATCATCCTCCAATCCACCATAGGTAAGCTCTATTCCTGTACACACAGCAATCTGGTTTTCTTCCAGTGCCTGGTATACTGGCTCTGTGATTTCTAACCGTTTTGCTCCAGCTACCCTTGCGTATTCACGGAATACATCCGGATTGAGGTCATATCCAAGGTTGCTGTACTCATATTCCATATATGACTTTGCGGCACTCTCTACAGATGATTTGATTGTAGATTCTGTGTCACGGCTGGATGTACTGATGTAATAGGATGCTTTCAGTGCATATTCCACCACTTCTGGTGATAAGATTTCTATTTTGTCGGTATCTGGAAAACGTTTCAGGTTCTGTAAATATTCCAGTACATTTTTGCAGTATTGCTCATCCGGAACGTTTCCCTTCGACAGCATAATATAAATCTTTACAACTGCAGTAGACTTGTCTGTAGTGACATTGACGGATATAATATCAGTGCTGTATGCCCTCACATAATACTCATACGCATCCTGTGGTCCGGCTACAGAGTATGTAGACGGAAAAAGGAATATCTTTTCTCTAAGATCATCTCCGCTGTATTCATCTGCTCCTCCTGCAGATGCCACTACATTTTTAACCCCTGCAACATTAAGGATTGGATCAGCAAGTATATCAATCTGCCCCACAGCATAGCCATTTCCGGTGCTTCCTTTTTCAGTACACGTTGCTCCGACCGTAGCTGTTGTTTCGCCTGCCTCTATCGTACAATCCGCATCCGCCGCAAAGTACACATCATCACCGGCTGTTGCACGTGTGCCTGCCGGTATGGTAACAGGATAAGCTAATTCCTCACTTGTATAAAATTCCAGCGAGCATCTCGCCGCTGCCAAGTTGCTCTCCGAAAAGCCGAGATTTGCTCCCCAGTTCCATAGCACATCATCATCCATGTAACGGATCAGATTTTGTTTAAAGAGATACTGTGCAAACTCGTATGCCTGATAGATCTGCCCGGCAATCACATTTAATTCTAACCTACGTGGATGCGCCGGGTACAGGGTAAGTTCTGTATCATTTTCTTTATTATACTGTTCCTGATAATCTGCTATCATTTCTTCCCGGATGGAATCAAGTGTGATTCCGTCCTCTGCAAGCATGTCAATGTCCGGCAATGCTTCCAAATCTGCTATACTATTCGCCATCTTCGATCACCACCTTTGGTTCTGTCATTTCTGTTTTTGCACCAAACAATACCTCACTTACACGTGCACGTTCTTCCCACGTTTCTACTTGATCTACTGCCTGGTTAAAATACTCCCCCTCTATCTCTTCCGTATTTCTGCCGATTACATCAGATGTGATTCCCATATCCCGCATATACGGCATGGAGCCATAGGGGGTAGCCAGTATTGTTCCAACGCACTCTGTAATATCCTTTGCATCTTTTCGTGTGCCAGCATATTGCACCATAGTCATCACCAGCCTTTCCGTTTTTCGCGGTGTCGGATTCCGACACCAAAATTATGTAGGTATCTTTATTCTTTTTCCAGTCTCCAGATAATCTTGCGGATTCAAGAGTGCATCAAATCCATCTGTTTTGATCTTGTTGGCATTAAAAATTTTGGCATACCGTGCGCCGCTCCCATAGTTCTTCTCCGCTAAAGTCCATAGAGTATCCCCTTTCTGGGTAGTATATGCTGTGTAACCTTTTGCCTTTGACTGGATCACTTTGGATGGCTTATTTCTTCCAGTGGCGACAATCTTTTTCTTTTTTCGCTTTCCTTTTTTATACGGGTACTCTTTAAAGGTGACACTTGCCATTACTGCTAACAGCTTGCCATTTTTATAAAAGGTTTTTAAATCATTAGATATCTTTGTGATTAAAAATTTAAAACCGCCAATACGATGTCTTCCGATGCCAAGAGGATAGATTTTGCTTTTTAAGTTATACTCTCGTAGCAGCATTAGTTTTTTCCACGGACTGACACCCAGCTGGGCATAAAAGTAGATGTCCATCGTAAATTCATCACAGTTACGGTCGATCACTTCCAGCAAGGGTTTCTGGCCATACCGCTTATGCTCCTCCACATTAATGGACGTTTCCCACTTTGCATTATCAAAAGACTGTATGTAAGGTTTTCCTTTTTTGGTTTTGACATAAAAGTTCAGTTGCCCGAAATGTCCTACATGTCCCATGCTCTGCCTCCTATCCCTGTATAATCGTAACCTTTGGTGCTTTGATCTCCAGCGTCTCCGTAGCCGGATCATACTTTATATATGCCTTATCTGAGAGCTTTTTATAGTAGACCTCTTTACCTGATACTTCCGGCATATAATCATCGTTGTATACACATCCGAGTATGACTCCCTGCGCCTCCTGAAAAATTACAACTACCATATCCCCTACCTTCGGCATCTTGTACTCCGATGCCATAAATGGCAGATCTGTTTTGATATCCTCTTCTCTGCCCGGGAATGTAACATCAGCACAGCCTTTGTCGTAGTTAATCGATGATATATTGCCAAGCAATACTCCTTTTTTCATGACGTACCTCCTCATTTCACGGCTGTAACACAACGATGACACTCAATACTGGTTGTATATGCACCACCGTTTTTGCTATGCGTTGCTTTGTCGATAAAGTATCTTCCGTCAAATTTTCCAAAGCCCGTCAGCTCAAAAACTTTGCACGCCTGATAGCGTGGATCTCCCATCAACTTAAAGGTTCCGGTTACCGATTCTCGGAGATTTTGTGCGAGCTTTGCTTTAGCTTTCCGTTCTGCGTCCGCTGCTGAATCAGCAGATTCCGATACAAAAAGCATCCTTGCCCCTTTCTTTCCGGGAATAACATAACGATACATAATCTTTTTGCCCTTTTTATTCTGATATTCCAGCTTCACCCCATCATATGTTTTTCCTACACTTCTGGTCAGGCGATAGGCACTGTTGCCGCCAAGATCACTTCTGTCAAGCGTAAAACTTTTCTTTCCGCGCTCATATCGTGTCTGGTCATATACCACAAGCTTTGCATTATATATCTTTATGCTCAGGTCATAGTCGCTGCACAAAGAAAATGCAAACTCCATATCTGTGTTGCCGTCCTGCGACACCTCATCCACGCTGTGATTGGATGCCAGGTACTGCAGAGAGATACCGGCACGCTTTGCAATCTCTGACAGGATAGCTTTTAAAGATGTCTTTTTATAGGTCTTATTCCGCGGTGTTACATTAAAACCTGTGTGGATCGGTATGCTGATGGCACGTATGTCTACCGTATTCGGGAAACCGTTTGCTTCCACTTCATCTACAGCAAACTTGCCACAGTACTCTGTTCGATTATCAGACTGTGTCCGCCAATGCACCACTCGGATGCTCATTTTGATAAAATCTGTACTCTGCGGGAATCGACTTCTTTTTAACCATTTCAATGTCCGGTTGTTCAGTGTAAGAGAGATGGTATCTGCTTCACCTGATGCACAGTCTGTCCACGAGAAACCTTCCATATCTGCCGTGATCACCTTCGTTGCATTCGTTTCGTTGTATTTCAATAAGATGCTGCTCTTTCGACTGTTGATTGCTTTATTGCTGCTCATCATCACCATCTCCTTCCGAATCATCGTAGAAATCCTCTTCCAGATTCTCTGCATCACGCCACTCCGGAACGTTCTCATCCTCATCATCTGCCTTTTCAATTTCAGGACAGTAGATTTCGCATCCGTCATCAAAGATATACACATCCAGATAGGCAGGATTAGCACGATATAGCACAGATACATAATCCTCATCGCCATATACCTGCCAAGCAATATAATCCCACATATCTCCCTGCTTCGTCCGGTAAACATAACCACCCATGGTCAACCCTCCTAACTAAAAGACACTCTTTTCTTTGACAACTGATAGTGCTCCATCATCTGTGCAAACTCTGCATGACTCATTCTCACTACTTTTTTAATCACCTTTTCATCCGCATTTCCTTGCACATTGATGACAGGCGCATATGTAATATGCACATCGGATGACTGCGTAGCACTGCTGTTTCCACCGCCCGATAAACCGTGTACCAGCTCTTTGTCTCTGCTCTTTTCTGACAATGTACTGTATAGGGTTTTATCTTCTGTCGGTGTCATGCCAAGCAGCTTCCCGGCGTGCTGCCAAAGTGACTTTGCGCGCGTTGAACCGTCTAAAGGCAGTGCCATCTCCGGTCTGTCCTCAGCAAATGTGGTGAGGATTGGTTTGGTATAGATACCACCTTTTGCATTTCTGTGGAGAGAGCCGCCAGAAATTGTAGGAGATGCTTTTTTGATCAGATTGGACAGGCTGTTACTTTTCTTTGCCTTTTTGTCATTCTTTTTACGGGTAGAGGATGATTCTAATGCTGCTCCATCCGGCAAAGACATATTATTAGCAACCATATCCATCGTAATGGTAAATTTCATTCCTGATTCGAGTGTACGCTTTGCCAGATTGACAAGATTATTAGATGCCTGTACCACCGTACTGCTTGTGTTTTCTATGCCACTTCCGGTACCATCTGTCAGATAGCCTCCAACCTCTTTTCCAGCATTAAATGCTGCCGACAAAGTATCATCACTGTTGATAACACCTTCTAATGTCGCAGAATCATCCACCAGTACACCCATGTCAGACAAGTTCTTTTTCATTTTCTTGGACGGTTCGAATCCAGCGTTTTGCTGCTGTTTCGCAAATGTACGCATATCATCAAACATATCACCTAGTCCATAACCAATCAGTTTAGACACTTGCTCACGCGTACTTTTAGACAGCCCCATAGAATCCGAAGCCTCATTCAGTGCATCCTCTGCCACAGAATCCATATCTCTGATATCAAAGCCCTTTTTTAATTTTTTCTTTAAGCTCTTTCGCAGTGTGTCCTGAAATTGTTTAAAATCAGATTCATCAATATCATATGCATCTTTAATGGTCTGAAAAATATACTCTGACCCTTTTGTCATTGCATTGGACTGCACCTTATAATATCCTTTTTCCAACTGTTTGGATTCTGCAGCATATTCGCTCTTAGATAAATCCCCCATTTTATAGCGGGCATTCAGAGCAGCCATATCCGTTTTATATGCCTCATTTGCACCATCCACTACTTTCTGTTCATATTCCTTGATATCTTTTGACAACTGTTTCATATTATCGGCTGTCAAGTCTTTCCCGGAATACTTAAGATTGATGGATTGCAGATCTGCTTCATTTTCTGCTTCTGTTACCGCATTTGTTATATCACTCACTTTTGACAGCAGTGTTTGGATGGATTTGTCTGTATTAATGTCAACACCATTCTCAACAGCTTTTTTAATCTTTTTGTTTAACCGTCTTTGTAAACTGCCAAGTCGAGAATCCAAACCGTTGAAAAATGCATCATTTTCCTGACCAATTTTAGAATTATTCCCTAGGAGCAGCTTCGTTGCAATCGAAACGGAATAGCCTTGCTGATCAACCGTCTCTTGAGCATACTTTACATAGTCTTTAACTGCAGATGCATAGGATTCCTTATCATCTTTATCAATGCTGAAGCCTGCATTGATTTTCCAGCTGATTTTATCAACTGTAGATAAACTTTCTTTCATGTTACTGATAGATTCATCTGTTTTTCCAATGGAATCTAACATACCAGCAATCTGTGTGAGTGACCGCTTGCCGACAATATCCTGTGCAACATCATCAAGATCTTCGAGTGATAATGAGATATTTCCAAGATGTTCGTCTATTCCGGCATTGATCATTTGTTTTTTTGACTCTGCCGCATATTTTCCGATTGCAATAATGCCACCACTAAGAGCTGCCACACCTGCCACCGTAAGTCCCGCTGTCAGGCCAAAGCCACTCCCCTTTAAAATAATGCCTACATCATCACAAATACCAGATATTGTATTTGTAACATCGGAGCCGACTTTTTGTACAGCCATTACAGTTCCAACACCCATAATACCTGCTTTTACTTTGCCAAAATTATTAATGACACCGCTGACAAAATTCTCAACCTCTTCTCCGGCATCCATAATACCGTCCTTGATGTCCTCGTACACCAAGTTAATCTGCACTTCATTTTCGTTTGCAAAATTACTGATGCCATCTGATGCCTCATTAAAGACATCTCCTAACGTCTTATATACATCAACAAGCTCACCATCGAATGCATCTGCAAAACTAATCTTTGCATCATCCAGTGCAGATATCATGGTCTCTTTTGCTCCGGACATGGTGTTGGTCATCTTGTCATACATGGTTTCCAGCGATCCGTCCGAATCTTCCAGTCTGTTCTCCAACTGCTCCCATGCACTCTCAGCACCATTTGCACCGTCCTTAACACCTTCCAGCAGATATTTCATTTTGCTGTAATAGTTCGTTCCGGCGATTTCCTTCAGTGCTTTTGCCTGATCTTCGACACTAAGACCGGATATTCCTTTATTGATTCGTTTCAGTGCTTCCTCCAGACCGACAAAGTTGCCATTTGTATCAAAGATGGATATTTTCAGCTGCTCCATCGCCTTCAGCGCATTTTTATTTGATGCAATTCTGGTAAGCATAGAGTTCATAGCACGGCCGCCCTCTTCGGCTTTTGTACCATTATTTGCTAAGATCCCAAGTGCCGTAGCCGTATCCTGTGCATCAATACCTAACGTCCTTGTTGCACCACCGGTCTTAATAAAAGCCTGCATCAACTGCTCCGATGTCTGGTTAGATGCATTGTTTGCCTGTGTGACCATGTCCAAATATCCGGGCATATCCTTAATTTTGATATTCATGGCACTCATAGAGTCGGTGACAAGATCACTTGTCTCGGCGAGGTCAAGATTTGTGGCAGCTGATAACTTTAAGACAGGCATCAGTCCTTTTGTCTGATCCTCAACAGACCATCCGGCGAGTGCCATATAGCCTAATGCAGAAGCACTTTCTTCGGCTGTTTTAATCGTGGCTTTCCCGGCATCACGAGACGCTTTTTCCATTTGTTTGTATTGCGTGTCGGAAGCTCCTGCGATGGATGCCGAGTTGGCAAGCTGTTGCTCAAAACCACTGTATACATCTACTGCATCTGTTACAAAGTCCTTGATATTAACAGCTGCAAAGGCTGTTGTAATAGCTGTAGCCGCTTTCTTCGCCACAGACGAAATGGAGCCAATTCCCTGCTTTGCACCATTGATGTTACTGGCAAAGTCAGCTGCCTTTTTCGCACCGAGCAGGATTTCCAACTTGTATTCTGTTCTTGAAGCCATTTATTCCTGCTCACTCCTTTCTTCCAGTACATCCCGTACTTCCTGTGCTATTTTCATTAGCTCGTTTATTGTCATATTTTTAAAGTAATCAATCCCGGTGTAAGTAACCATTGAAAGCCGAATGGCAACCTTTGAGAGATTCGCTGCCCATTCGTTACCTACACCTATCCTCTTAAAAAATAGTAATAAACAGTAGCTGTAACCTTCTGCATATCGCGGATGTTGAGCATATTGAAAAACTCTACCGGAAGCTTTGTGACACGCATCGCCACATGCTTTGTGTAGGTTGTGTCTGTAAACTTATTTGCCGGAGTGTGATGTAACGTTGTCAACACTCTGTCAAACATTTCTCCGTCAACCGTTGTCAGGTTTTCTAACCCGGACAAATTAATGGAGTCATATGTTTTACCCTCAAATGTATAGCTTTTATCAAATGTAACCTTGTAAAACTCTGCATCATCTGGTGTCTGTGCATCCTCTTCGATGCCTGTATCTTCTCTTGCCTCGCTTGCTGTCTGATCAGCTGCTGCCTCCAGCTCTGCAAGTGTTTCCAAATCTTCCATGCTTGCGCTCTCCACTTCAATATCACTTTTATTCATGTTCTACCTCCATTTTTTGCAAATACAAAAGCAGCCCACAAAGGACTGCTTTTGCTTATCCGTATTCATTTTTTATTAAATCAGGCTCTCAATGTCAGGTGCGATATCCACTCCATTGATCACACACTTTCCGTTGATCTTATCAATCTCTGTGATCACCTCACCATCCAGCTCCTCTTTGTAATAAACAACTTCTTTTTTGATCTTCGGGTTTCCATAGCCACCCTTTTTTAATTTGCCATAATCAATAGATTTTGTCATACCCCGGATCGTGGTCACTCTGCCGACATGCGACTTTGCAAGCGTCTCTGTATTAAGCACCTCCTGCGCTGAGCGTAAGATAATCGCTTTGCTGTCATCTGCTGCCGCTCTGAGTGATTCTTCTGAGATGTTTGTAAATGTCAATTCTACCTGGGCACTCTTAAACTGTCCTGTGGATGGCGAATCAATCTCTCCTGCCATTCCGGCAAGAGAAAGCGTCTCTGACATGGCTTCGAAATTTACCAGAGTAACCTCATCTGTGATGCCGATCAGCCTGTCCTTTGCATCGGCACTGCCAAGATAACAATTAAACCGATTGATTTTTTCTGCGATATTATTCATTAGTGCCTCCTTCCAAAGCCTGTTCTAACAGGCTTGTATCGTATGCAAACGTGTTTTCGATGTATTCTGCCGGAGCGTAATCTGCATATCGTGTCCGGAACACCAAATGCCCCTGCATCAGCTTACTAAGTGGGTTTTCTTTTCTGTCAAATACAATTTCTGCACCGGCAAGATAATCCGGACAAAGAGCATTCAGTGTCATGTTATATTCGCTGACAATAGATTCTATCGTCTTATAACTTGCGTTTCTGCCAATCTTAGACAGATAATCGCTTTTAAAACGATTTTCGAGATAGTTGAGCATCGTCACTCCCTTAACCCAACGGTCAATCGGATCTGTAGATTTTGGGTAAGCTGCCGTGTTATTTCCCCACGCTTTCCATGACGGGAGTTTGATTGCTCCAACAATACCACAACGGTTCAGGTAATCGTTGACATCATCCTGTGTCATGGTTACCGCTGTCCCGTCTTCGGTACAGATTCCATCCACCTTCAAGTCCATGTTGTCAATGGATTCCGATGGGATTCCCTCATTGTTTGCCGTAACAGACTGCAACAAAGCCGATGCAAAGGCCGACATAGACAACACATAGCCATCTGACTTAACACAAGGATAAAATGCCGTAATCCATCTGGAGGATGGCACATTCTTATCCTTTGTTTCTTCTGCTTTGTCAAACGTTTTAGCACCGCTGCCGGATGAATCCAAATCAACAAAAACGATACCGTTAAACATTCCATACACCTTCTGCACCTTTGCTTCCAGAGCGACAGCTACTGCAGGGTACTTGCTGTACATTGGAGCAGTTACAATTCCCGGAATCATTCCGGTAACCGGGTATACATCATCCAAAAGCTCTGTGCCGCTCTTTACATGGTTTTCGTCCACACCGCCAATAATATCCTCCTGCGTTACTCCGGCTGGATTCAGTTTACTGTAAGCTGCCTTGATTGTGCTTTTTCCTGCAAGTTCGCCATCTTTTGTTACCGCAATGATTACATATCCCTGCGCATCAAAGGATGCAACATAATCATCCCCGGCTTTATATGTCTTTGTATCATCTGATACAACCAGCTTATCTAACAGGATTCCTGCATCTTCAATTGTAGCCGTATTTTTCACAAGAGTAATCTCTTTGTCTGCTACAGCTTCTACGTGTTTTGGATTGTTTGGATCTAAAACATTGATAACCACTAACGGTGATACCGCATGCTTCTCAAATGTCGCATACACGGAATGCATCAGTGTATACTTTTCCACATCTGCCGTGCTGCCGATCGCATCCTCTACATCTTCTTTTTCTGACAAGAGGATTGGTACATTAACTGCTGCATAAGGATCTTTTAATGTATTGATTGGTGCAGTACCAATCGCACACTGCACAAGGTTTTTACAAAGATCCGGCTTAATCGCCTGTGTCTGTTCTCTTGATGTAGCAATCCCATGTTTATATTTACTCATCCTGTTTTACACCTCTCTTTTTTCTGCGTTCTGTGCTGCTTCCAGCACATTGTTATAAGCTGCTGTAAGCACAGATCCGGCAATATCCATTTCCTTCCGTGCTTCCATAATGTCATCCATAGGCACCAAAAGCCGCGCAAAGTCTTTATCCTCTTTGGCACGGCTCTTCACTGCATCCGGGATCTTATCCCGGTAGATCACATTTTCTTTTGCCAGTCCTCTAATCGTGGGACCGATATACATTGTCTGTGTCATAAGTATTCCTCCAATCCTTCCTCATTTGGAAGCGGCAGTTTCCAGTAGGTGATCAGATCACCCTCATAATATGGGTACATTGCTTCCAGGTTTAATATTTTGTGTGCTGTCTTTTCCATCCGACAGTGCTTTCCAATGATGCCTTTTTTGATAAAATGCATGTAAATTTCATTCATCAGATACAGGATGTTGGTGTTCCCGGAACGGTCTTCGTCCCGGTCTTCGATGCAAATAGAAAAATGCATCTCTACATTCCATTCCTCATCGTCTGATTTCTGATCACCGATCATCACAACGATATAATTCTTCATGTCCAGAGCATCTTCATCTTCTTTAAGCGGTAAGTCCTGCTTATACACATGCAGTTCTTTAAATTCTTTATCCAGGGGCATCATAATGCCATCCTTTTTCAAAAACTCTGTCAGATCATCCACAATATTCTGCTGTAAATCCAGATCCGTCATAAATCCTCCTACTGTTTCAATATCCGTTCAATCTCATGCTCCGCACGCTTTAGCATCATCTCATTCGCTTCTTTGGTTACAACGACCATGACCGCATCGTTTTTGATGATCTGCGGCACTGCCGGAGCCTGAACCGCTTCAATCTGATTATCTGTTCTTTTACCGGAACGTTTTCTTCTCCACTTCACTACCTTCGCAAAAAGCCCTGCCAGTCCTTTCTTCTGCTTTGCCACCTTGCGCTGGAATACTCCGGTGAAACCATTCGGCATTGTCGCAACAAACGGTTTTACTTTGCCATCCAGCTTTTTCAAGCCACCGCCTTTTTCCACGGCCGCTTTATATACATTTGGTGTATATCCACCACGCTTTTTTCTCCGCGGTCGGCGCAAAGGCGAAACCTTAAACTGTGCCAGGTTCTCATGGCGTCCTTTAGAAACCACGCTGGCATAAAGTGCAGAACCGCTCGCCCGGTGCAGTGTCAGTGTTTTATTAACATCAGACTGCTTAATACGGTATCGTTTGGCAGTTTCTTTTTTTACAGTTTTATTCGCTGTTGTCAATGCTCTGTTGGCTGCACGGCGCATAACCACATCGGATTTGTGCGCCAGTTCACCCAGCTTTTCCCGAATAGCAGCTTCATCTACTGTAATGATTGCATCAATCACACCTGTTCCCTCCCGATTAGTATTTTAAAACAGCCCCCTATCTTCTGGAGGCTGTTCACGAAATACAATTTACCGTCAAAGTCCAATTTTGAATTGATTGTCAGTTTCCGCTTCATATCCTTTTCCCGGATATAAAAAAGGATGGAATGCTTGTTAATATCTGCGATCCATCCATCTGCATCTTTTCCACCGCTCTTCTTGATCTCCGCAAGCTCTGCCTCATCTGTCACAACAGTAACTTCCTCGCCATCTAGCAGATGCACGCCTGCAAAAGCATCTGTGTCAAAAAAAACAGCATCCAAATCTGCTGCAATTACATCCATCAATCCCATAGGTTACTCCTTTGCATCCGGCACATTCTTCGCTGTTTTCGTTTTGCCTGCAGGTGCTTCCTCCACCTTTTCAATGTAGCCTTCACGTAATAAAAAAGCTTCATCCATCTGTTTCAACTTCCCGGTAATCGTTTCTCCGGGGTGATATGTTTTTTTTCCGACAGTCAGCTTGATCACTGCTTTATACATCTATCCTTCCCCCTCTCGCATTAATCACCGTATGTTTCGTCCTGGTAATTTAACACGGCATCCTTTAACTCATCCAGCTTATATGTATCTGCATCCAGTCCACTCAAGCCAATGCTTTCTGCGTAAGCGATCACATCCGCTTTTTTAGTCATTGCAAGGATTTCTGCCTCTGTTTTCAGTACAGCATCCGGTGTCGGTGCCTCGTCTGTATCAACACTATTGTCACTGACATCCTGCGATACTGGTGCATCATAGATGTTAGCCACAAGCCATCCATCCCAATCGAGAGGATATGGTACCGGGCGGGAAAAGCTCTGTACCTCAACCATATTGTTGCCCTCATCTGCAGCAAGTCTTGCTACAATCTTTTCTGCATACGACCGGTGTCTCTTATCCTCCACAAGCGTTACCTGTGCGTAAGCAGTCTCACCCATTCCAGGATGCAAAAAGGCAATTGTGCCTTTCGGGAATACCGACTTGATGCTTCCATCCAAATCCTCATATTCTTCATCGTAGGTAAACATGGTCATTACAATGCCATTGATATTGATACGGCCATTGCATACAACTCCCTCCGGAAGTTCTTCCTGCTTAATGTCTCCCATTTCGACTTTGGCTTTGTTGTAAAACTCCAAAAAGTCCTTATCAGACATTAAAAGCATGGATACGTCCGACGTCATTACAATATCCGTTGCACGCACGCCCCTCTTGCGAAGCACTGCTGCCATTTTGTAAAACTCCATGATCTTTTCAGATGCTGTCATTGCCGTAAAGTCTTTCGTAAAACGATACTTGTTCTTAAACTCTCCATCGTAAAACTGCAGATACTTTAAAGAGTACTTCTTTCCTGCTGCCGCATCATTTGCAGATGAGTAGTGTTTCATCAAAACTTTTCCGGAAAGAAGCAGCTCTCCACACATAGCTTCGAACCGCCTCAAGATTGCATTGCGCAGATCGTCAACGCATTCTGCTTCCAGCTCGTTCTCACGTTCTTCCGGAGATCTGCCCGACTCCGGAGATTCTCCAAATGCTTTTCTCTCCAAATCCTTTGCTGTGATCGGAATCTTCGGTGCAATGTATGGAGCCTCCACTTCATATGCACGATAGCCGTCACGTTCCATCGGGATTCCTCCAACGACAGGAACAACAAACGGTGCTACCATACGTCCTTTCTTTTTTGTTTCGATCAGAGCCTTTTCTGAATAAAACGTCTTTCCGTCTGGGAAATAACGGTCTTTCAGAAATTGGATGACCGGGTACATTTTTTTAATTGTTCTAATTAGTGTGTATGTCTCAAATACCACTTTTCTACCTCCTTTGATTATTTTAAATAGATTCCTTTGGAGCGTAATGCCTCCTCATCTGCCTCTGTCAGATCTACAGCAGTGACACATGTACTTTTGCGGAATGCTCCGGAAATATACATTGCTGCAATCACTTCTGTATCATCTGCCGCATAGGATACCTCTTCGGCAAGAATGCCGCTGACCGTTCCGCTTGCCGCATGGACAACATATTTTCCGGTTGCATCAATATCTATGATCTGACCTCTTTTCAGTGTTCCAACTGCCTTTTCCGGTACTGTAATAGATACATTTTTTGCATCAAATGGGTGGGAATTGTCATACAAAAGCGTGTCATTTCCCACCTCATAAGCTGTTCTGTTCATTCTCATGACTGATTTTCTCCCTTCTTTTATTTTGTGTTTCTACGGCTGTTTGCATAGGCTGCCAGCTGATCGGATGCATCTTTGGTATCATCACCACGGTTATCAGACGGCTGTCCGGCTACATCATTGGCACCGGATTCTTTTGCATCCTCTGCCGCACTTGCCATATAGTTAGATGCCTTTTCGCCATCTGCCAGCATAGCCTGGTAAGCAAGCTCCTTTGCATCTACACGCTCATCATCATTGCCATACTTTGCTTTGTTGAGCGCATCCGCTGTCACACTCTTTGCAATCGCATCCAGTGCCTGCAGTCTTGCACGTTCCTCCTGCGCTCCCTGCTTCTTAGCTTCTGCACCGGCTTCTGCTTTTCCCTCTTCCTTCGCCGCTGTTACCTTTGCTTCCAGCTCTGCCTTTACCTGTGCATCAGCTGCACATAATTCTTCTAAGGTCATTCTGTTCTCTCCTTCCTTTTCTGCTTCGTTATCAGTTCCTTTTTTATCAGCAACGTTATCCGGTACCGTTTCTGCACCATCTACGCTATTCTGAACACTATTTTTTAAAAGCATCTGCATGATTTCATGCGCTTTTTCATCGGACATGATTGGTTCTGTTGCATTGACCACAACCGTACTGCCATTTTTCCCGGTGTCGGAATCCGACACTGCATCCTTTTCAAACATATACCCATCCACGAAACCAAGTTCTATTGCTTTCTGTGGTGACATATATGTCTCTTTATCCATCAACGACTGGATCACATCTCTGTCCATACCTGTCTTTTTTTCGTATGCATTAATAATACTTACATTAAACTCCTGCAGACACTCACTCTCTGTGTCCATATCTCTGTAATCGCCTGCAACATAACCCTGCGTATTGTGGATCATGTACATGGCGGTGTCAGAAACCAGTGCCTTGTCTGCAGCACAAGCAACCAGTGTAGCCGCCGAGCATGCATTGATAATATGTGCTGTCACATTTCCCTCATACTGCATCACCGCCGTGTACATCTCAAATCCCGCCGTACACAGACCGCCATTAGAGTTGATCTCCAGCACAACATCTTCACCCTGTGCGTCATCTAATGCCTTTGATATATCATTGGGCCCACAAGCATCCCAACCAAAGTAGTGATATACCCATGCTGTATCATTTGTAACAATCGGCCCTTTTACATTAATTTTTACTGCCATCTGACTTCCCTCCATCTTCTTCCAGTGGTTCATTTGCCTTTTTCAACATCTCGTTTTCATTCCGTAATGTCCGTACATTGTCTTCATAATCGCTACCGTTCATCATAGCGCACTCATCTTCTCTTGTAGACAAGCCAAGTTCCAGACGCTTCACGGTTGCATTCACTTCTTTGAGCGGATCTAGCTGTCCCTGTGCCGGTCCATTCCAGGTAGCATTTGTGTATGCCTTTTTGATTAACGGATTATTAAAATAACCCGGTGCTGTAATCCTCCCGGTACTGACTGCTTCTGAAAACCACAGTTCATATACCGCCTGACAGAAATCATTCACAAACCATTTCCGGCGCATCTTAAACGCTTTCCATGTTTCATTCAGCGCACCCTTTGACGCACTAAAATTATTGGAAAACTTTTTTAATAGCACCTCCGGCGATATTTCCAGTGCGGCACCGATCTGATTCGACACCGCCGAAACAAATCCATCAAAATTAGCCGAAGGATGCTTCGATTCAACCGCTTCGATAGATTCTCCAACCTTCAGAAAATTGACTGTACCATAGCCGATCTCAATTTCATCGTCCTCTTCACCGTTTGCTTCCTCTTCTAAATCATCATCTGCCCCTGAAAAATCACTAACACCCTCTGCATCTTCTGTTTTTACGAAGATGGAAAACATAGAGTTGATTACTGCTGCCATAATCTCCGCTTCTGTGTAGCGTGTTAATTGTTTCAATGACTCAATCACTGGAGCCAAAAAAGGAACGCCCCTGTACTGATCAGCGCGCTCCCCATTAAAAATATGCAATATGTTTGGATTTCCGGTGCGGTTTCCTCTTTTCAGCACCCTTGTCCATTTTTTCGTTGCTATCCCCTTTTCTCCCGGAAACTCCGAACAAATATGGTAGGCGATCACTCTTCCTTCTTTGTCGATCTCCACACCGTTCATGATATAGTTTCCGTTCTTTTCTTTTTTGTCGTAACCGTCATATTCACCTTCAAGCGAACCTTCCGTGCAGATTCGATCAGCTTCCACAAGTTTCAGACGCAAGCGATACGGCATATAGGACTGTTCCTTTCCATACTTGATCAAAACAAACTCTTCGCCATTCCGTAACCAATCCGTAAATGCTATCTGTTGCAGCTCATAAAAATTGTTTTGGTCGTTATTATCACACAGTGACGATTCTGCCCATAGTGCAAACTCTTTTTTGATCAGACGCTCCAGCTCTCTTGCCGATTCCTGTGATATGCCTAAAAACTCATAATCGATCTTTGGCTTCGGAACTAAACCTGATCCAACACAGTTTGTCCGGGTACTGTTTACTGCTGCCGTGGCAAGTGGTGCATTCATAGCCAAATCTCGCGACCTTTCGCGTAACAGCTTGCGGTTTTTTTCAATGTCTGATTTTGGCGATAAACTATGCGAATAATACTTTTTCGCCCATGACTTTCTGCGTGATGCTCCACCATGCGAATATCCACTATTTGTCACATCCGTTCCGAGTGCCTTATCAAGTATCATTCCACCTGCTTCCCATACATCAGATTCTGCATTCAGTTTCGTGATCTCATTTCTAATTTTCGCACGCTTTAACGCTGCATTTGGTGATATTCTTGCTTCTACTCTATCCAAAAAATTCATAATAATCCTCATGCTTTCAACATTGACATGTTAATAACTATTAATGCGGAATAACCCGCACAGAGCGTCGCTTCGTTGTCCCCCTGTTCTCCAGTTGACTGATCTGTGTTTCCAGCTCTCTGATTTTACTCTGCACCGCCCCTAAGCTTGCTCTGGTCAGCTGCATGGAGCCAATCGAATAGGATTGTCCCTTTAAAATACTGGATTCTGCTTCATAATACTCATCCAACCTGCGCTTCAATGATTCCAACCGAATCCGGTTTCTTTCTGTCATTAGATTTCCACTCCTCTCTGCGTCCTTCTTGTCCGTCTCCGCTTGACAGGCATTGATGTCATGTAATTAATGCCACGTGCCAGCTTGCTTTCTAATTGCTCCCAGGCAGGATGCAGTAATTCACAGACAGCATAGTTATAATTAAATAGATCAAGCGGCTCATTTCTGACACCGCTTTTTTTAACCCATACATCTTTCATGACACCACGTACTTTTTTACGGATTTTGTGTTCTGATACAAGACCTTCGTAGTATTTTTTGTCATACCCTCTCTTAGCATCAGCCGGGAAGTGGCAGTACCCTTCTCCCGGTATTTCTATTTTCAGACGATTCATAATGTCTTCCTTGCCCGAATCCACGCCAATAATCTCAAGCGACACGGTATCAACCACCTGCTCTCCGACCTTTTTGCCGTTTTTCACAATATCTTCTTTAATTTCCACTTTACTGTGTTTATATAAAAGCGGAATGTTTGGTTTTTGTGCGTATCCTTTCAAGCCATATACTCTTTTTCCTTTTCTTTTCATTTTTTTAACCCATTTGTACACCTTATTTGTGTGATGTCCACCTGTGTCAATGCCGATGGCAGCAATATTTAACTCTCTGCCGTCCTCAAAAGTAAAGGTTTGATTCGTGTACTCTTCAAGTTCATCCCATACTTCGGATTTTACCAAATTTCCATATATCTCCTTTTTGTAGATACCCCAGGTTTCATAATCCCTCGCCCATCCCCTTACTTCTAGTTCAAAGCGGTCATCCTGTACATCGACAGCCATTGTAAGCAAAAGCACTCCGTCCGGAATGTCTGCATCATACCTTTCTGCCCTTTCATTGACAGTTTCTTCATCTGGTGCGTCATTGTCAACTTCGCTTTCTTCCCATGTTTCACCGAGTACTGTGTTATAAAATGCAATAAGCTGATCCGGATCATGATATGTTTTCAATCTTTCATATGCCTTTTTAAATTTCTCTATGATGTCAGACCATGCTACCCAGGGTGATGCCAGCTGATTCAAATGGAAGCTGCGGTGTCTTTTTCTTTCCGGATGCTCTGCGATCCATCGATGTCTCGACTCCTTCCAATCTCTCTCATTCATCTCTTCGCCACACCTACGGCATTTCATCGTTACATTATCAAACACCAGTTGGCGGAAAGAATATGGCTGCCACTCTCCACAGCATGGACACTCCACACACCACTCTTCCATTGTTCCATTTTTGTACTCTTCCTCGATTTTGCTCTTCCCAGCAATCGTAGGAGTGGATGTCTTAATATGTTTTTTATTCCAAAACGTAGTAGATCTTGTCTCTGCTAATGCTACCGGATCGCCCTCTGCTCCAGCACTTGCTGGAAAACGGTCTACCTCATCCATCAATACCACTCTGATAGGCATTGATGACAACGATGCCGGAGAGTTTGCACCTGAAACAACGATATAACCACCTGCATACTGTTTGAACAGGATTGTATTATCCGAATCCTTTGTCTTAGCTGGAGCTATCTTATCCCGCAACACCGGAATGTCCCGTATCATCGGAGCAAGCCGTGTTTTTGAAAATCGCTCTCCCAAAAGCAGTGTTGGCAAAACTAACAGCTGCGTTGCAGGCTCATGTTCGATGTAATATCCAATTACACATAACAAAATGGTGGTTTTACCAACCTGTGCACTTGACATTACGGACACATCTGTCACGTATGGATCTGTGATTGCATCCATGATAGCTTTTTGGTATGGCACATTCGCTGTATGGAACTTTCCCGCCTCATTCGATCCATCCGGCAGGATCATGTGAGCATCTGCCCACTCACTGATCGTGATGTTTTCCTTGGGACGTAGTGCTTTGGTCAAAGAGCAGATAAAAGATAGCGTATGATATGCTACTTCTTTATTCCTCTTCATCTGCATCCTCCCCGTCTCCAAACTCATCCTCTGACAACTCCACATATTCATCCGCATAGTAATCTGCCGGATTGTAGTCTGCCAGCTCATTTAATGCTTCGTTTACCTTTTCACCTAGCAGTTCCTGAATCTCTTCTTTCTTTTTGTGTTCTAACTTTGGTGCTAATGATGGTGGTATTGCCATCATTTTAGACCGGAACTTTGTGAACATATCTGTTATAACAGCC
Source organism: uncultured Lachnospiraceae bacterium (assembly GCA_934317005.1). Lineage (GTDB taxonomy): Bacteria > Bacillota > Clostridia > Lachnospirales > Lachnospiraceae > Butyribacter. Next base: position 103,809 of record CAKREB010000001.1, on the reverse strand, counting down.
CCGACATCCTGCGACTTATGCACCTCATTTTTCATAAGCTGCACTCTAATCTCAGAGATCATGGCTTTGTAATGCTCATTCTTTGCTTTTTCGGTGTTTAAATCCAACGCGCCATCATCAAAGTCGCTGGCAACATTTTGTCCGGCTTTTGCGATTTTTAAATTCGTTATGTAATTTTTGATAGATCTGGTCAATATATACTTGCCGTGGCTGTTTCTGACCAGGATTCCCTCTTCGGCAAGGTTCCTAATCTGTCTGTCACCTACACCAATTAACTCACCAAGCACCTTTGCTGATACAGTTACCATTGATATATCTTCGATTTTTGAGCTATCTGCCACCTAATCACCCCCTTATTTCGGAAATGGCACTTCAAATTTTTTTTGTAAAAAAACTAGCCCTGCTTTGGGCTTGTTCAAACGACCCGCAATGAAACTCCGAACTCACAGAACCTAAAAAATTTTGGGAATTTCCCCTAGTATAAACTACGTTCTTCCATTCCATGGACTTGTCATATCTTAATAAATTGTCAAATTCAAACAGATGCAATCTCTTCTATATAGTGCGAGAAAAAACACTCCTATGAACTTTACACTGCTTCAATATGTCAAATTCATTTCTGCAGCTTTCTTCATTTGCCGTTTTTCAAAAAGAAAGGCAAATAAAAAAAGGAGCTCAATATCTCAGGTTCTTTACAGCCTGATCCATCCTCTCCTGTGTCATACCAATATAAGCAAGCGTTATCTCTGGGGATGCATGGTTAAGTAACTTTTGCACCAACACAATATCATGCGTCTGCTGGTACAGATGATAACCAAACGTTTTTCTCATGGTATGTGTACCGATCAACTCCAGGTCAAACTTATTGCCAACATTCCGCAATATGTTATAGGCTTGCTGTCTTGATATATGCCTGTTGCATCCATTGCGTGACTTGAATAGATATTCATAATCTTTCTTGTCTTCGATGTACTTTACAAGTTCCCTCTTTAGAGCATTGTTGAAGGGAAACCTTTTTCCTTTTCCAGTCTTTTTTTCTTTGACCGTGATTCCTTCCTTGTTTCTTACATCCCTCACCCGCAAAGGTAATATATCTGATATTCTAAGACCAGAATATATTCCAAAAAGAAACAGCATTGCATTTCTTTCACTTTGCGCCTGCAGATACTCAACAATATCCTGTATCGTTCCTTTGTCCTTAATAGGATCTACCGCATTCATATCCACCACCTCAATCAAAAAAGGATGCTGCAACAACGTCTTTCAACGCCATCACATCATCCTCTCTGTTTTTTGCATGATACTATAATAACACATAATTGCATTACATTTTTCTCAATTTTTATAAAATATGTTGTTTTGGTAACTCCAGGGTTACATATCATAAGCTATTACAATGTTTTTTCTGTCTAAAAAAAGGATGTATCATGAGGATTACATCCTTTTTTGCATTATTTTTGTCATGATTGTGTAACTTTAGAGTTACATATTACTCCGTGGCACACCGCATATAATCTATGTAGTGCACATATTTTATTGTGTAATTTGCAACAACCTTAATGCAACGAAAAAAAATAAAATTATATGACATAATCGCTTGTTTTATTCTTGTTCGAGCGTAAAATTGAGCAGCAATTTTGTTTTTTAGCAAGTATGCAATTCTGCTGCCAGTTTTTTCATCTTATTTATTTCTTGATTATGTTTTTGTGTATTATTGTGTATTATCCTATTGACTTTTTGTGTAATTTTGTGTATTATAATATATAGAAAGGAGAGCATATGATACCACGTAAGATAACAATAAAAACTTTGGAAGCGAATGGATTCGAGTTCAAGCGTCACGGTGCAAACCACGATCTTTACTTTAATCCAAAAACAAAACAAACTATTCCGGTAAAACGTCATGATTTCAACGAAAACGATATGAGATACATTTTCAAAGAAGCCGGAATCAAACGGGAATAGGGAAACCTATTCCCACTCTAAAAGGAGGTGTTTTTTATGCTTTATACCTATACTGCTGTGATTACAGAATCAGAAGGTACTTTTTACGCAAAGATTCCAGATATCAATGGATGTATCACAACTGCCAGTTCTTTATCCGAAGCAATTTCTCTTATCACAGATGCTCTTAACTTATCTCTGGTCGTATTAGAGGATGAAGATATTGAGCCACCACATCCAACACCACAGTCAGAAATTGTGCACGGCACTAATGATATTCTCACAGTTATCCAGGCAGATACTATTCAATACCGCAGTGCCACCGATACAAAAGCCGTTCGCAAAAACGTATCACTTCCCGCATGGCTGGCTAATCTTGCTGACAAGCGCGGAATCAACTGTTCCAAAGTTCTACAAGATGCTCTCTTATCTATTTTCTCATAATTTAACACCCGGGCAAAATTCCCGGGTGTTTTGTTGTTATTTGATATTCTTCCATCTTCTTCACATCAATTTTTTCCGTTTCGCCTCTGCTGCCGCTTCACTTTCTAAAAGCTCAATAAATTCTTCAATTAATCGAACAGACTCACAATTCTTTTGATCCGGATGTACTTTTACAAATTCATTTATCCGAGTTTGTAACTTTTTAATTACTTTTGTTTCATCAATCATGTTGTTTTTCCCCCATTCTTTTATGCAAATGTTGCCTCTGGTTCCGTTGTACTGCGTACATCATCGTATATAAGTTCTTTATCTGCAATCAAATGCACTCCAGCACGGCAAAGCTTCATGAGAAACAATTCAAAGTCATTTAGGTATCGAAGCGAATAAACATCTGGTGTAATCCCCGAAGATATATCATAGCCTGCATATCTGCTCTTTTTGTAATGACTAAGTCTGATCGTTTTATTTAATATTTCCTGCTGATCCTCTTCCATGACTGAAAACTCTAACACGGCATGATCAAAGCAGCTCCATGATCGGTCATCTTCTTTTTCAAAAGTCACACGTACTTCCATTGGAGCATATGAGGCTTCTCCTTCGTCAAAATCAATTTCTCGGTCATATGTTTCCATGTTATTTGCAACATACACTTTGTACTGCTCAAACAATTCTGAGATTGTAATTTCTTTCATCTCCGGCTCCTGCATAAGACTCTTGAAATTTTCTAAAATGATTTTATTGTCAACCAGTGATGTTGCATTCACAATTTCTGTCAGGACATCATCAAGCTTTACTATGTATGCACTCATATCATAATTTTCAATAAACGGTACCAATACCGTCTTAACTCTCTCTTCAATTGCATCATTCAATTTGCCATAACGAAATGACTTTTCCACAGCTGATTGAAACCCTTCTACAATTTTCTTCCTGATAATCTGGTCTACTGTTCCATCCTGTAATACTTCTTCTGTAATTCTTCTGATATCTTCATCAAAATTTGCCATCTTGTCCTTCCTTTCCCGGTGTCGGATTCCGACACCGCACTAACTAAGTCCCAACATCTTGCGTTCTAAAGCATCCATATCTTCCCGACTGGCTTCTCTTTGTTCAAAAGAGTTAAACTGATTCTTTTTTGCTCTAGGTCTTTGCGCCGTGGGATGCTTTTGTGTATTGCTATTACTGCCTCTATTTTGTTGCTGATGATTCAGTTTCCAATAATCAATAGCAGCCTTCCAGTCTGCAACCTGTACACCATCATTGGTTTTCCAGCCTTTCAACTGATAATACGAGTAAAACTGCTCTGCATTGACTCCTTTTATTCCGTTCTCGTCAATGTACGCTCTCACTTCTTCCAACGTGGGCAGTTTGCCATATATATTTTTTTTATTTATATACTCTTCTCTACTCTGTTTCAAAATGTCAACATTTTCGTCCAAAATGCTTACATTTTGAGGGATAATGTCAACATTTTCGGGTAAAAGGGCGACTTTAACTAAGAGGTATGCTTTTTTCATTTTAACAATTTTTCTTCGGCTGACCGCTTCGAGAAATTCCAGTTGGATTTCCTCTGATGTCAAGATGCCGTTTTCTTCAAATTGTTTACGTGAAAAAACACCCCGTCTCATGTAGCAGAGCAATATTTCGTTTATCCGCGAAACGGAATTGTAACCCGCTGAATATTCCTGAGCGAACAACAAAGCAACCTCACGGTTCCATTTACAATAATAACCTTCACCGCCGAAAATCTTTTTCAGCACACCTATGTAAATGGCAAATGCCTGCAAGCCATATTCTGCTATCACGAGCTGTACTCTATTATCAGTCGCACACTCCACCCGAAAGTATTCTAATCCTACTTTCTGATTCATGCTGCAACCCTTTCTTTTTTATATTATTAATATGCAGGCGTGTGAACGCCAAAGGAACCACGCATCTTATAATCCCCGGAACGAACCAGCTGCAAACGCCTAAAGAACCATAATCCTCTCGGACTATAACGCTAGAGGAACCTGCCTCACTGCTGGAACCAGAAGGACTATCGCCCACGCAACGCCAAAGGAACCCACACATATAACGAACGCCAAAGGAACCACAGTCCTTTCGAACTGCAACGCCAGAGGAACCCGTGCGATGAACGCCAGAAGAACCACAATCCTTTCGGATCATAACGCTAAAGGAACCCATCTTTACTAAACATTACATAATCTGACTGTCCAATATATCAGACAGCTCTCGAAAAAAACTTGCCCGGATACGGTAAAACGTTGCCTGAGAACACGGTATGTGCTCCACAATTTCCAAATGCCGAAATGTCATATCCGGATTGGTGCAATATGCCAGGATAAATCTCTGCAGCTCCAGAGAAGCTTTTCTGGCAGCTTCATCCACCATGTCAACCTTTTGCTGTAACAGGCATAATCTTAATGCCTTACGCTCTACAGCGGAGCTTGTGCCTCCCACATGAGGCATTCCATCATAACTTACACCATTCGGGCCAAGATCTTTATTCAAAGCCTTGATCTCATCCTTCCAATCGTGATACTGGTAACAATAATACTTCAACTCCTGATACCGCATCCGGTTCATTTTCGCAATAGTATTGTCCCTGCGCTTCCACGATGTTTCGTCTCGTGTATTCCATCCATGATCCTTTTTGTTCTTACCGGATCTGCTACGAGCATTCATTCTGTTTCATTCCCCCTTACCTAACTGGAAACGGAAGACTTTCCCCTTCCGGAACATCCATGAAGCCATCTTCCGCCGTCTGTACCGGTCCTGTCTGGGATGGTGCGGCACGTTCTCTATTCGCGCCCTTACTTTCTGCAAACTCCTGCTCTTCCACAACAACATCTGTTGTATAAACACGCTGTCCATCTTTATTTGTGTAACTGCCTGTCTGAATGCGACCAACTGCTACAATCTTTGTACCCTGATGCAAATAATTTTCCGCAAACTCTGCTCCCCTGCCAAATACAACACAGTTGATAAAGTCTGCTGTCTGATCATCCCCCTGCCGCTTATATCTGCGATCCACGGCAAGGGTATATCTTGCAACTGATGTCGGATTTTTTCCTGTAGTATATCTAATTTCTGGATTACTCGTCAAACGCCCCATAAGAACAACCTTATTCATGCAATCACCTTCCTCTTCTTGAAATGACTTCCTTTCTTCCTACCAGGGCCACTTGCTTTCTGCTTCGGACTTGCACTATACACTCCATTGCGCACAAGAATCTCCCGGATGTCCTCAACCTCACACAAATACATATCAGCAAGGATTCTTTCCTGTAACTTTTGGTACTTTGCCTCTTTATACATGCGTACAATTTCCATTTCTTCTATTCTGTTCATAGTCTCACCTCCTCGTATCTTCCACCTTCGAAAGCAAATATCTAGATAACTGCTTTAGCGCAGCTATCTCAACTGCAAGACGTTGGTTTCTTTTTTTATTTATGTAGTCTGTTTCTTTTTGAGCCAAAGTGGCATAATACTCTTTGTCTTTGATCAGGTCGGATGTTAGACCTACAATATCCTGCAAGTCCATACCATCCAACACAGCGTGTTCAAATACAGCGTCTGATTTTTCCTTCGAAGTAATTTCGGTTTTATCTATCTTTTTTATAGGTGTAGAGTATATCTTCCATTCAGGATGTAACCGCAGCAATTCTATAATTCTTTTGATTACATCAGACAATGATATTATGATAATGTGAGATTTATCATGGGCTAAAGTGTTAAAATTGCATTTTCCTTTGTTCCATTCAAAGTCATAACCATCCCTAAACTGTCCATAACTGGGAGAAAATTTTTTTAACAATCTTAGTTTAAGCGCAGGTGCGTTATTAGAATGCAACATTTCTCTTTCTTCATTGCTTAATGTAATACGATAAAAATTCATGATGTTATGATCCACCCTCGCCTGCTCTGCAGCTTCATCCTCGTCCGCTTCTGGTACGACTGGCTCTTCCTCTGGCACAGCTTCGTTTGTATCCTCTTCCTCCGGTTCCACAACACTTTTCTCAGGCTCTTCCCTTTCCGGAGCTTCCGTTTCGTCGTCAGATTCTGACACTTCCACATCCTCTCCTATGCTGATCTGTCCCGGTATCTGTGCTTTTTTCAGTTCCTCTTCCTGCATCTTTTTAAATGCATCTGCATATGCCATCACATCCACATATGTAAGACTTCCGGCACGCTCATACTTTTCATATAAAGTAAGCTGATCAGTCTCGCTTAACTTCGAAATCTGATATGCCGCTGAGAATGTTATTTTTTCTGTTTCCAGTGCTTCTTTGAACTCCGGAAGAAGCCTGTTTGAAACGGCATCAATCTCAGCAATCTTTGTTTTGGAAACGTTCAGCATCGATGCAACAATATCACGTAGCTTTCCATTCTGCAGATCATATCCATTCAGCTTCATGCCGTTGTCTCTCATATACTGCAGCTCCTGCTTCAGGGTCTGCTCCTCGCGTATCAATGTTGCAACATCCTTTTCGCGCGCAGAATTAGCAAGAATCAGCTCAATCATTTCTTCGTGTTCATTTGCATGATTACGCACCTGACAAGTAACCGTTTTAAACTCTTCAAAGCCACGCTGTACAAGGAGATTCAATGCTCTCCATCGTCTCTCGCCGGATATCAGCTTGTACGGTGTACCATCCTCTGCCGGTGCTTTTGAAACCACAAGGTTACTGAGCAGACCGACCGCTAATATCTCGTCAGCCTTTTCTTCAATACCCTTTTGATCATAAAAATTTTTATCATTGGAATAAATGTCACTGACCAATATGTCCTCCGTGCGAAACCTTGCACGGCTTGTCTTATCCATATTTGCGACACTTTTTTTGTTAAAAGAATTAAATATTGTATATCCCGATGCCATCTGATCACCTCCAGTCCTGCAAAAGCTCCGCCACCAATGCACGGTAATCTTTTGATGCGTTAGAATTTTTAGAATGATATGTTACCGGACCGTCTGATAAAGAGTTTTTAGCGACTACTACACTGTTCCTAATATGTGTGGCAAAGAAATCAAATCTCTTCTGTCCCTGCAGCCACTCTTCCAGTCCCCGGCTAAACTTATTGTTTTGAAACATCGTAATTAAAGATTTTACTTTGATGTCTTTTTTTAACTGGCGCAGGTCTTCCGTCTGCGTCAAAAGATTATCAAGAGCAGACATCTCAAATCCCCCAAGGCGCAGTGGGTTAATGATCAGATCTGCCGCTAAAGCAGCATTTGCGACAGTAATGTCCATCTGCAAGCCACAATCAATAATGCAGTAGTCATACACACCATTGCACTGCTGCAGCGCATCACTCAGTATATGTATCTGATCATTCTCACTGTCCACCAGCAAACGACCATTTGTCCGCATCAGATATCCATTTGCTGGGATAATGTCAATGTCATACCCGGTCTTTTTGACATAATCTGATAACACAACCTCTTTCTGCTCCAGTACGCTCTCCATCAGCTGTGCCATGCCAATCCCCTCCGGATCATAGGCATTAAACACAGACGATGCATTGCCCTGGCAGTCTGCATCCATCACAAGCACACGCTTGTCCTGCTCCTTTGCAAGCAGATATGCTATGTTTGTTGCGGTTGTTGTTTTACCAACACCGCCTTTTAACCCTATCACTGCAATCGTAACCATCTTGTCCATCTCGCATCCTCCTATTCGTTTTGTATATGTTCCGGAATGTGCGTATAAGGATTCTCTGCCCCACACTTTGCACATACTCTGTTGATCCGTCTGGTAGACCAATAGCTTCTTCCGCATTGATTACATTCAACGATGAAGAACGGATCGCTGGAACGATATACGTCTTTTTCTTCTTTCTTATCCATAAAACCTCCGATTTGACGAACAAATAAAAACATGATAGTATACTCAAATAACCATCTTGTCCATTTATTTGGACATCCGGCGGAACGTGTGCAGCGTTCCGCCTTTTTTGTTTCAGAGATTTCTTATCTTTTTAATATCCCGCCCAGCTGAGATCCAAATAGACCGGGCGGGATGCGCCGTTAAACTGCTCTTAGCTCGCAGTAAGCTGCGTATGTCGTGGGTAAAGATTGCACAACACTCACTATTGCGCTATTGGCTGCATACGCTCAGCCTAATCCGTCCTGTAGCTTTGACACCACAGAACGGCTCTAAGGAGGTCAAACAAATCATGACCATTCCCATGCATGGCTTTGACACCATACATGGACACAACTATAAAAAAGAGCTTCTGCCCGTATTGCCGGTAGCTCAGCATCGCCGTTTTCTCCTGATTTTTGCCACAAAAGACAATTCATCTTTCCCCATCTTATGTAACATATACAAGGCTTTTATTTCATCAATCACATCAAACGTATTTATTTCATCATCCTTGATACGCTTGCATAACTTTTCAGAATAATTTGCTTTCATTTCCTGCAAAACATTGATTTGTCGTGATGTAATCAACGAAGAATTACTCTCTTTTATCATTTTCCACCTCTTCCATAGGATAGTATTTTTTTATTGTTGCATTCAGTTGTTCCGGATCGTAATCTAAAACAATCTGGAACAGCTCATCAACGTCTGACAACTTCAACATATCAAACAGTATCTTGTTACTTTGCAATGCGTATGCCAGTATTTCCGTTTGAAGTGCTATACTTTTCACTGGTTCCATCATTTTTTCTTTTTGAGTTGTAAAATAATATTTTTTTACTGTCGCATCGGATTGTTTTGGATCGTAATCCAAAACAATCTGGAATGGCTTATCAACATCTGTCCTTTCCAATACATCTAGTAACATCTCATTACACCGAAACATCTCTGCTAAAGCCCTTGTTTTCACAGCAATATTTTTTGTCTGCTTCATTGTTCCGCTCCTTTTTAGATACATAAACACTAACTTTTGTCTTCATATCACTTTCAGCATCCGATTTTTCCAATACATTTATCAAGCTGTCGTTCTTTTTCTCTTTAGCAGTTCTTCGATCGGTACTGCATCCGTAATATTCTTTGCTTCTTCTTCGGGCACTCTTTCATATCCAAGTTGATGCATCAGAGCATCTGCCAGTTTTTCCGGCACAGCTTTTCGGTACTTATCTACTGTCTCCTCTGGGAGATCATCTATATTAATAGATGTTTTTCCGTCGGTGATAAAATATCTAAACGTTGGCTTCTTTTTTTCCATAGTCGCACACCCCTCCCTTTTTAATAGGATATGTTCTTCTGTTTGTCCGATATCTCTCTTTTATCAGTCCCTCGCACAGCTTTAACACTGTGCGAGGGTTTGTAGATGGGAGTATATATGTCACCCGTCATGCCGATAGCCCAGCAAGTACTATTCTCCCGGTACGGTGTCGGAATCCGACACCGCTATGCTCCCTGTGTCTGCATCTTATGTACTACTTCCTCTTCATGCACTCTGGCGATTTCTTCGCCAATGCCACATAATCTTCCCAGCTGGAACGGTGTGCCAACTTCTATTGCTTTTTTCCAGTGCGTCTAATGTTCTTTTAATCTGCTCGTCTGATACCTTCTTTTTCATGGGATCACTTCCTTTCTATATTTCTTGACACTATACATAGATTTAAATATACTTTTCATACATCAGTTCAAAATAGTTTAATACCAATGAAAGGATATAATCATGCATACATCAGTATTAATTGCCTTAATAACAGCAATCAGTGTTGCTGTGCCTACCATGTATTCTAATAAAAAGTCAAATGACGCTCTAATTAGGGTTAAAAAGTTAGAGCTTGACCACGCTTATAGAATGCGCCAATATGAAATATTTCATCAGCATTACATTGAATATGTAAATTCGATTTTTGAACTTGAAAAAAATCAGGATGAAATAGCCGCATATGAATTTAGACGATGCGATGCCATTATGATGACATATGCAGATTTCATTCATAGCGATATACTCGAAAAGATTGAATATAGACTTTCCGAAGGCGATTTTGATGAAGTTTATGATTTATTAAGAAAATTGGAAACTCAAATCCAATTATTTCAAAACATCAATTAGCTTTATTCCGCCATATATCGCTAAAATAATTAGTGCGATATAAAATACAACAAACAGGATAGCTCCAGACGAAAATGCCATGCATTCGATAAGATTTTTTAAATATAAAATCTTAATCTGCATTTTTTGCGTCTTTGTTACATATCTTTTCATATTCTTTTCAATCGTTTCTGTAGTTTTCATAAGTTCACTTCCTTTCTTTTCCGTCATGCCGTTAGCCCAGCAAGTAATATTCTCCCGGTACGGTGTCGGAATCCGACACCTCTATGCTCTTTGAACTCTTGATGTTTTTCTCTGTCTTTCCTGTTCAATTCCCATCATGTAACCTAAGATAAACATTTTGTTATCTTCATTTAGCTTCTGAAACCGTCTTGCCGACTTCTCGATCATCTCTTTTTTTCTATCTTTCATTTCTGCCATAGTCACTTTCTCCTTTCCTGTGCTGTGATCCTCTGCTATAATTGGATTGTCAGCCAGTGCAGGGCTGGCAATCCATAGCAAATGGGGTGTTTTTATGGCTTCATGCGTTTTATACCACTATGAAATTGATTTTTCACCGCTTTCACTTGATGAAAAAAGAACTTTAATGAAACTTATTGACAAACATTCATATACTGGTATTCACATGAGACCGGATTTCCAATCCGCTGACTTCTTTTTTGATAAAAATTTTGATATCAGCGCTCTGAATATTCCTGCTCGTTGTCATCTTGTGCGCTTGCCATAGGTGTGTATATTGCAAATGTGGATTTTTTATCTTTCGCATTGTAGTTGATTTCAATGCGAAAGTTTCTTTCTTTGAACATTTCACTCATTGCCATTTCTGACCAACGGTTTAAAAGAACCACTGTTTGTTCGAAACCACCTGTATTCACTCTATTGAAGTTCTCTTCTCTCAGTTCTTCATTCGGAAGAACTGCTGCCTGCGCTCTTTCAAAATCCTCATCATAGTCAACCATCTTATATTCAAAACGTTTCCCTGTTCCGTAGCATGAAATTATCTGGTCATATTCTTCCTGTGTCATTCTCAAAATTTCTGTACTTTCACCGTCATCTGCCTGACGGTGTATTGATATTGAAGCTGAAGCCAATTGTTGCCACCTCCGTTCTTTTGTTGTGTTTTTAACTCATTTACAAGCATTTGTATTGTGCCTGTACGCTCACTATATACCATATTTTTGAGTATGTCAACTCTATTTTGCAATTTTTATATTATTTTTGTGTTGACTCACTCACTTTGTTGTTGTATAGTGAATTCATAAGATAAAAGAAAGGGGGTATCTACTCAATGGAAGTCTACGAACGCATTAGATTTTTAAGAAAAGATACTTTGAAAATGTCGCAGACTGCTTTTGGTGAACGGCTGGGCGTTAATCGTGATGTTATCAATAATATTGAGAACAACCGACTTTCAAAGCCAGACCAGAAATTGTCATTATACAAATTGATATGCAGTGAATTTAATATCAGCGAAGAATGGCTGCTAAATGGTATTGGAGATATGTATGCCAATGACAGTGCAGAATACAGCGCATTGATTGATCGTATCATGAAGGGTGAAAATGAATTTGCCAAAAACATTTTCAAAACATTTGCACTCTTCGATGAAGCTGACTGGAAAGCTCTGCATACAATGCTTGAAAAATACACATCTGTCATTGCTCCCGATGACACATCGTTATATGATGACATTCCGGACACACCGGAAGAATTAGAACGACTCTTCCCGCCTGTTGAAAAAAACAATCAAAGCGATGCTGGATAGTCCCTCTATAACGGACATCCAGCAATGTCGCTTTATTTTTTTACGATAACCTGTCCTAATGTCCACTTAAAGTTTAGATTATAGTATAGTGTTCCATTACTTCTGTAGTATATTGCATATACTCTTCGGTTGGTATGATATATGTATTTCCTTTTCATCTTTTTGCACCCTCTAATTTCCGTAACGTAAATAAATTATCTCTTTGCTGTTGCTTGATCATTTTTTTCTATGCTTTGCTTCGTTTTATTTCGGTGTCGGAATCCGACTCCGATCAATCCGCCACATTTTTTCTTTTGGCATTATCTTGACCTCCTCTTTAGCTTCTAAAAATATGATGCACTTAATTAGGTAAAGTCTGTCAAGCGTTTCCACAAAACTTTTTAATTTTCTTTTTTATACGTATAAATACATATCCCTTATTGACATACGTATTTATACGTGTTATAATAATATCATAGAAAGGAGGAACAATGAAAACACAGGAATTATTAAAAATGCTAAAGAAAAGTAACTGTGAATTGCTTAGAAACGGAAGTCGTCATGACATTTGGTACAGTCCGGTAACAGAAAAACAGTTTACTGTTCCAAGGCACAAAGCAGAGATTCCGGTAGGAACGCTTAATAACATACTGAAAGATGCGGGGCTTAGATAGCCCCAACTCTTCATTTTATATATGAAAGGAGTTTTACTATGGCCAAATACGCTTATCCTGCAATTTTTACTCAGGAAGAGGATGGATCTTTTTCTATTGATTTTCCGGATTTAGAAGGGTGTCATACATGCGGAGACTCTATCGAAGATGGTTTAGAAATGGCAGAAGATGCTCTTGCACTAGTTCTTTATGGATATGAAAAAGACGGTCGAACAATACCCGTTCCATCTTCTCCTGATGCATTTACACTTTCCAAAAAAGAATTTGTAAACTATGTAGCTTGTGATACACTGGCATATCGAAAGATGTACAATAACAAAGCTGTCAAGAAAACACTTACGATACCGGAATGGTTAAACGAAGCTGCTTCTTCCATGGGACTTAATTTCTCACAAGTGCTCCAGGAGGCATTGCTTCAAAAATTGCAAATAAAGTGATTCGTAAAGAAGCTTTGACTAACAAAAAAGAACCATGATTTCTCACGGTTCCTATACATTTGTTTTCGCATTTTAGTGCTTTTTTAAGAAATCAGCGAACGTTAGCAGCAAAATGCAAAAGGCAAACAAGTTACTCCATGTAACCATTGCAGTGCCCCCTTTCTATTGTATTTACTTTATTTTGCACTTAATTGGCTTTAGTCTGTCAAGCATTGTAGACAAGATTTCTCAAATTTATTTCTTGTTCGCACTTTTGTAGTGTGATACACTGATGGAGTAAATGAAAACTAGAGAGATACAGAATAGGAGGGAGCGTATTTGAAGATTGTTTATTCAAAACAAGCTATAAAATTTTTGAAGAAACAAGACAAACCTACACAACAACGTATTGTAGATGCAATTTCAAAAATTCCACATGGAGATATTTCAAAGTTGCAAGGTCGAAATGGCTTTCGACTGCGTATCGGAACATTTCGTGTTATTTTTAATGAAGACGGAACTATCATTGATATTATTTCTATAAATAACCGTGGTCAGGTATATAAAAGGAGGTAACGATATGTCTAATGTAAAAGAACGACTGATTGGAGCCATTACCGTTATGGATGAAGATACTGCTGTTATGCTTTGGGATTATATACAACATTCTTGTGTACCTAGAACCTCTCTTGATGACGTTCCAGAAGTAGAACCAACGGATGGAGAGACAGCTGTACTCGATGCATACGAACGAGGTGTTGAAGAATATCAGCCTTACATCTCCGAAGATGATCTTCGAAAGGAACTTGGTATATAATTATAGAATACAGTACAAACAAAAAAGAATCATAATTCGCTTTTTGTATATTGCATCCACTTTTTGCATATGCTATAATGCCAGTAGGCAAAGAGAAATGAGAAGTCCATGCAGTTTGACTTCAAAACAAAAACCCCAGTGCTGGAACACTGGGGTTTTCTATTCCCTTTTTTAATGGCAGGGTTTATTACCATAGGCTGATTACCGACTATTTGTCACCGTCCAACCATTTGATGATGTAATGACAAATTACACCAGCCACAACAGTAACAATAAGAGAAATGATATATTCCATGCAGTTCACCTCCCTTCTGTACCAGTCTAGGAGGCGGTAACAGATGTATTCTATCACATCTGCTCTGCATATTCTATAAACGAGCGCAAAAATATAGATTGCTACCAGTTCCTCATACGAACAGGAATGCATAATAGCTACAACCATTTGCTCCATGCTTTCTTTTTCTATTGCTTTATGTTTTTGCATTTAATTCGCCCCCTTTCTTAACCATTTTGCACTTAATTAGGTAAAGTCTGTCAAGCGAATTAATAAAATTTTTAGAGGAACATTTTTGCCCAAAATCTCTTCTTGTATGCACTTTTGCGATGTGATATTAAACAGATTGTTCACCCAAAACATGATGTAACTGCAAAAACAGCTAGCCCTGCTGACGAAATAAAGAAATTTTACGATTTGTTCCAAGCTGGAATTATTACAGAAGAAGAATCCCAAAAAAAGAAAGCTGAATTACTGGGATTATAAAAAAAGACTCCCTAAACCAGGGAGTCTACGCTATTTATACGGCTTTTGCAAAACATTTTCTAAAATCTAGAGTATTAGGGTCTTCTTTTCTCATCAAATATACAGATAATTTTATAATAAAAAAATAATAACCAATCTGATTTAAAGAAGCAATTCTTCTAATTCTTCCGTTTTCAATTCCACCACAAATAAGTTTTTTGTTATATGATGTCATAAAATTAAAACATACATATCTTTTACTCATGGCAGAATCGGGTATATACATAAAATCAAATACCATATTCTTTTTCAATTCCACTAAGTTTCCAGTAAATGAATCAATTGGAAGAACCGGAACCATTAATATCTTATCTTTTTGATCAATATGACATGACGTAGATATTACCATAGCATCAGCGGTAAATATCATTTGTCTTCCGTCCTCTTCAAAATATGTAAATGGCACTTGTGAAATAATATCACCTTGGGATAACTCAGGTAACAATGTTGCTGTAAGATAATTAATTTGATGTCCAACTTTCTCGAATTGTGAAATAGCATCTTTTGCTCCATCTCTAAAGTCAGGAGAGACTGATGGTAAAACGCTATCTACAAAGTCAATAAATTCTCTTAACATAAAGCGAAGAAATCTATTCCCGTAGATTTTGAAATAGATTTAATATATTGATCTACACCTTCAAGTTCCTCTTTTGTAGCGTCTCTCATTTCTCCAAAAGATTCCTCTGCCATTCTTTCAAGGCGTGTACTTCCTTTATCAATATATATGTTATTTTGACTATATCCAATTATACTACTATTCTCACTTTTTTTAGAAGCGTCCGCAAACAACTCATAATTAGGAACGGCATAGTTTCCAGATACAACTATACTACTATTTCCAGCAACCGAAAAAGCCATACCTAATACAGCAACCGTTGTACTAATATTTTTAATAACATTGCCCATACTAATACGCTCCTTTCTCTAAAAGTCCTTTCAATTTACAATCCATTACAACTGTCATTTCAGTAATAATAAAATCTAACTTGCTACTATCTGTTTTATAATCATTGCAGGTATTATATCCATATCTATCATTTATATCAATCACTGCACCAATAGATTCTGACACTTGATTGTCTATTGATAAACTTCCAGCGACATCAGCATCTGTTTCATCTTTGAAAAGTCTTGCATTCTGCAACATGATATTAACAAAAATATTATCGTTTTCAACGAATGTATACTTTATGTTTAAATCATAAATTGAAGAATCATCACTGTTTTTCAATAAATTATGTGCTAAAATTTGAGCTCCGTCTTTCATGTACTCATCTAATAGAACTTCTGTAACAACACCAATATATTCGTATTCGTTATTAGTCAAAATGTTCAAAAAAGAAAAAACTATTTTCATTTTCTGTTGAATATACTGCTCACATTTCTTCCAATCTTTTTCAAATCCATCATTATAATTTATTTGTAATGTAGAAGCAATGGGCGATATGTTCAATTGCGAATGCTCGTTTAACGACTTTATAATAATCCTTGGTATTTCTAATGGAGCGTCATCTGGAACGGGCAAAACCGTTGCTTCATTAAAATGCTCTTTCAAAATATCCTCATTTAAGAAATAATTTTTCTTAAGATTATCTATTCTTTTATACTTTATCGAAATAGAAGTATTTTTAATTAGCATATCCATCCTCCGTATGCATTTCTTATTTTGCATATAACAACCTCATATTATTTTCATACTTATACTATCATACTTTTTTTAACAAGTCTATCTTATCATGTATTTTTATATATTATTTTTCTCCAAATTATTCCATAATATGCAAGTATTTTTTGCACCGTTTTGACCCGCTCACTCTATTTTTCAGGATTCTTTTCACATATTTCATATTGTACATTATTGTGTACTATATCTATGCTGTTAATTGCGCCTGTTCTCAGGGATTAAAAAACAAGCAAATGCGATTGTGAATTACTCTCAAATTTATTTACGATCAAACGAATTTCAACAAATACTAACATGTAATTAAACAAGAAGCATTCAAATATTAACAAAAATTGTTGACATTCTTTCCGCGATTTGTTATTATGTTTTTACAAGCACTACACTATTGTTAGAAAGGGGAGAAAGTTATGTTGAATGAATTTGGCAAATATTTAAGAAAAATCCGTATTGACAACGATGAAATCTTAAAAAATATGTCTGATAAATTAAAAGTAACTGCAGCATATCTATCTGCCGTAGAGAATGGGAAACGTGAAATACCTGAAAATTGGGTAGATAAAATATCTGATATTTATTCGCTGGATGATACCCAGCGTCAGGAACTTGATGAAATAGCATTTAATTGCAAAAAGAGTATTAAAATTAAACTTGATGAAGAAAATGAAAGAAACAGGGATTTGGCCATTGCATTTGCCCGACGCTTTCGTGATCTGGATGATACTGATGTAATTAAAATGCGCCAGCTTTTAGATAAGAGAGGTGTATGATGGATGACATATAGAAAAGCGAAAGCTTGTTCCAGACAAGATATTCGTAAAGTTGCTAATTTTATACGCAGAATTGATGGAAGTGAAAATGTACTATTTTTTGACATCGTTCGTTTTTTAGAAATTGTATTTCCTAGTATTGTGGATGGCTTTTCATTAGAAATAGGAACAAAAGATGAAATGGGCGATGCTCAGGGGCTCACCTATCCAGATAAATTAGTCATAAAGATACGCGAAGATGTATATGATCGTGCCGTCAAAGGAGTCGGCAGAGACCGACTAACTTTAGCACATGAATTATATCATTTACTAAATCACGATGAAAGTAACATTACATTTGCTCGTACAGATAACGAGATATCATTAAAAACATATGAGGATCCAGAATGGCAAGCCGACGCTTTTGGTGGAGAATTATTAATACCAAAACATCTTATAGCAAACATGACTGCTGAGGAAATCGCTGATAAATGCCAAGTTTCTCTAGCAGCTGCTAAGTTTTGCAAACGACATTAGATGTTTAGAGAATTTCTCTTAACATAGAAAAAACCAAGCACATGATGCTTGGCCACGCACAAAAGAATATTTCAAATGTGACTGTGTAATTTTTTCTGAACAATTAAATTATAACATTTGAAATATCCTTTTGCAAGTGGAACTTGTGAAGGGAGGTATTATTATGTATATTTTTCGTACCAGCATTACGCTGAAGGACGGAACAAAAATATATGCCAAAGATTACGGGAAGCGTGCTTTTCGTATTTGGATTGGCCCTGGTAAAGAGCCTGATAATAAGAAATAAATACAGCTACAGTATATGTGCAGTCCATATGCTGTAGCTGTATTGCTTATTACACTAATATACTACACACAAACACTTTTGATTGTAAATTTTTGTATAGTATAAATAAGAAAGGATGATAAAAAACATATGAAAGAAAAATACCATTTATATATTTTCTTACTTTTCGCATTGTCAATCTTATCTTCGGATCTATTTTGGAATTTGTTATCACTTTGGCATAATAAAAGATGTTATATCGCTTTTCGCTTTTTATTTACTGCCGCCTACTTTATTATTTCGATAGTTCTAACAAGCAATATTAAAGTCTTCCAAGATTTTTGGAACAGACACAAATCATTTAAATCTATTTTTGAAAAATTTCTACATATATGTACAGTATTTATTGTATACATATTATTTAACATTCCTATTTTACTTGATAGTCTACTTGGAAATGCGCCAAATAGCCAAAACAAAGAAGCGATGAATCAGCGTATCATGGAAATAGATGGAAAACCACTAATCGTGCGAGCTTTATCTTTTCCGGCATTAGTATTTCTAATTCTACTAGTACTAATTCAGTTTGAAATAACGAATGATTCCATAAATAAATGGATTATTTCTGTTTTGGATTTTCAAATATTACTATTGAATTTCTTTTTTCTTACAGTGTCTGTGAAAGAATGGGCGTTTTCCCAAAAAGATATAACGTGTGATCAATCAATAATCTGAATAATTCGAATTTACTTTTTTAGATTGGAGGGAATGATTATGAGCAATAAGCTAAAAGAAGTGTGTGCCTATATCCGCGTATCAACCGGGAAGCAGGAAGAATTATCTCCAGATAGTCAATTACGATTGATTAAAGAATATGCACAATCTCATAATATGTTATTAACACATGTATATATGGAGGAACATGGAATATCCGCAAAATCAACAAAACGTCCAGCATTCCAGGATATGATTGCAGCCTGCAAAGATAAAAGTCATCCTTATGATGCTATCCTACTATGGAAATTTTCACGCTTCGCCCGCAACATGGATGAATCGACATATTATAAATCTATCTTGAGAAAAAAATGTAATGTAGATGTAATAAGTATATCCGAACCAATTATGGAAGGTATGTACGGAAGATTAATCGAAATGGTAATCGAATGGAACGATGAATTTTATCTATACAATCTTTCCGGCGAAGTGATGCGAGGAATGACGCAGAACGCACTTAACGGTGGATACAATGCAAATCCTCCGATAGGCTATACCAAGAAAAAGGGAGAGGTTCCGGTTGTTGAGCCGGACGGAGCAGCTATCGTCCGTAAAATATATGATATGTTTGTCAATAAAAGTCTGGGAAGGAACGAGATTACAAGCATATTAAATAAGCAGCATATCACAACAAAGCGTGGCGGTACCTGGGATAATCGCTCAATTACTTACATTTTGGAAAACCCTTTTTATATCGGTAAAATACGATGGAATTTTTTTGATCGCAATAAAAACAAACGAAAAAATGCAGAAGACGTTGTGATTGTTGACGGTCAACACGAACCCATTATAACCGAAGAGATGTTTGCAGAGGCTGGAAAACGTTTAGCAGAAGCCCGAAAGCGATCTTGTTACGGACAGAAAAGAAGTGTAACTGCCACTAAACACTGGTTATCTAGCATGGTTAAATGTCCTTACTGTGGCGGTTCGCTTGGATATAACAGCGGTACAAGCAAAACACCTCGCTATTTTAACTGCTGGAAACACCAGAAAGGAATGTGTGCTCACTCCGCATACATCAATGCTGACAATTTAGAGACTCTTGTAATAAACGCGGTCGAAGAGTTTTCAAAAGAGGTCGGAACAACTCTATATCGTGTTACACCAACGTCTTTGCTGGAAAATGATGACTCCCTTTTCATAAAACAAGAACTGGATGCGTTGTCACGAAAGGAACGCAGAATCAAGGATGCTTATATCAATGGTATTGATACATTAGAGGAATATCGTGAGAATAAAGCTCTGATTAATAATCGCCGTTCGGAGTTGGAAGAAGAACTAGCTAAGACGGATGAATCACAGCCGGAAAAAGCAGCATACTCATTGATTAGTTTAAATGGATTGGTTCATACTTTGAAAAACCCCAAAGATGACTACACAACAAAAGCCTTTGCTCTACGCAATATCTTCGATCACTTTGTATACACCAAAGAAACAAACAACTTAGACTGCTATATTCGTGGTGATGTTGTTACAGAAAAGCCATAATATTTTTTTACGTCATCACGCTACTACTCGTTTACAGTCCTCCATATTGACTCATAATCACCATAGCCGCCTGCGGATTGCATCGGGAAATCTTTACCGGATACTCTAATCGTTTTTCATAATTCCACATAAATCCCTCATTTCTGCGCTGCTACTGACCATTTCTTTTCCTTCCTTGACACTTTCTGCAACGCAGCGCGGATACAAAAAGCACAGAATTTCAGAGTTAAAGACCACTCTGTACAAGTGAAACTTCTGATATTCTTTCAAAGAAATAAACATCCTGTTCAGATAGCTTTTCTAGCATTCCCACGGCCACGGCGTTTCCGTCCATGTCCATGAACATTCATCACAGTTGGAATCATTTAACAATGGGCCAAATTTACTCTGGTACTGATCTAGCGCCTCTTTTCGAAGCTGCCTCATCTTTTGATAATAAGCCATTGCCTCTTTGTCACAAGGATGTGTATCCAGAAAAAGAACAGCCTCCGTTACGCAAAAACTAACCTGCGAAAGATACATAAGAAGTTGATGTTGATTCATGCTCTACCTCCTTTGCTGCAACGATAGCCGCGTGGAATGCAGCCATAAAACGGAAGATCAAGTGAAGGAAAGATCGTGCCTCTGGCGAGTCCTTCATCCGGATTATATACACATTCCCACTGCTGCCACGGAACATAACCTATTCCTAACGGCATACCTCGCAAAGGATCATTGTTAATACTGACGCTGTCTACACATCCGCAGGAATTACAGCTTTCCGGCATGGATGGCATCTTGCGACAGTTCTGCGAACAATTTCCGCAACGTTGATTCATATTGTTCATACATTTCTCCATTTCTGTATTGCTTTTTAGAAATATTCCAAAACAATACGGGATTTTGAATTAGCATCACATTTTTCCTGTGTCCATAAAATCTGCCACTTGCAAGTACGCTTCAAAACAAACAGAATAATTTTTAATGCTAATTCATATATATGTAAGTTCAGGAGAAATGTGCAAAAAGAGTTCTTCGTCTAAGCCTCCGGTTGCAACATGATTTCAAATGTAAACTGTTCTGCATCCAGCCTATATTTTTTAAGAAGTTCCGGTCCACAGCTGTTAGAACCGACTCCATTTTGCGCATAATCCAGGCAAAGCACGGTATCCTCGCACTCCACTAACTCAAAGTTGTGCGCCTTTTTCGTCAGCTCCTCCTGCGTATATTCTGACGCATTAAAGGAAAAGCTCTGCTTACTAAATGCTGCAAATCCCCTCTTTTTATCTGTCAGACGGACATACGAGCAATCATAATGACTTCCATTTTCCTGCGGACGGATATAGTCCTCAAACATCTGCTGTACATTCATAATATATTTTCCATGACTTGCCGCCTGATGCTTATCGCAATAACATTCCATCGGCCCCATTCCATAAAACTCTGTCTGCTGCATGGACTTTGGCAGGAACAGGCGCAGTCCGAATCGTGGTAGCACCGGAAATTCCGTGTCCTTCTTAACATGCATCGATACACCGATTCCTCCGTTTGGATAGATTGTCCAGACAGTTTCAATCGTAAGGATTCTCTGGATACTGTCTGCAAACAGACCCATTTTGCATGTAAGCTTCACCTCACCGTCTGTACCATTTTCCGTACACATATCATAGGCTCTTGCATATGTCTGATCATAAAACGCACGTATCCATTCCCATTTGATATTTCTGTCATTGTCTGTTGGAGCGCGCCAGATGTTAAGCTCCATCGGTCGTGTGAAATATTCTTTTTGCCGATATTGCATACTCTCTGGCAGACCCGTTCTTTTATCAAATGTATAGCAAAAGTCCTCTCCTGAAACCGTCACTATCGTATCACTTTCTGTAACTTTAAGTGCTGCTTCTTTTTCATGCAGTGCCTGGGTTGACTGTACCACAAACTGATTTCTCATATCTTCATTTTCTAGTAACACCTCATCAAAGCCTAGCACCGAATCCTTTGGAACTAACGGGGTACCCTTTTTCGTTCGATATTCCAGTGTAAGATACGTTCTCCCCTTTATCGGCACTGTAAACGGTATCTTTACCGATGCCGATTGTCCTGCCTCTACAGACACAGCCGGCAGTTCTCCCTGTTCTGTTACTTCGCCATCGCAGGAAATACGATAGCAGATTGCAAGTTCATCCTGAATATTTGCAAACTCCAGATAATTATGTAACACTGCCTCTTTACGCTGGCAGTCAAAGCTTTCTATGCGCAATGGACGATAGACATTTTTATATTCCAAAAGTCCTGTATGCGGCGTGCGATCCGGATATACCAGACCATCCATGCAGAAATTACCATCGTGCAGCTTTTCTTTGTGATCTCCACCATAAAGGTATTTTTCTTTGCCATCCTGTGTCTTTCCTGCGTAGATTGCATGGTCACACCATTCCCACACAAAACCGCCACACATCATGTCATTTCCATGAAATACCTGAAAATAGTCCTCAAGATCTCCCGGTCCATTTCCCATCGCATGACTATATTCAATCAAAATAAATGGTTTATCTGGTTTGCTGTCCAAATATGACGCAATATCCTCAAAGCCCGGATACATCCGGCTATAAAGATCCAGATTCGAAAAGTCATATTTTCTCTTGTCACTGTGATACAAAGCACTTTCATACTGCGTCAATCTGCTGTCATCATATGACTTTGTCCACTCCAGCGCCTTTTCAAAGGTACAGCCGTAGGCACATTCATTTCCCATCGACCAGATAACGATACACGGACGGTTTTTGTCACGGCGCACCATACGCTCCACACGGTCTACAGTCGCTTCGATAAAGTCAGGATTATCTGCAATCGGTTCATTCCAATATTTACTTTTCATAACATAATCATTGTCTGCAAAGAAACGCTCGCACGCTCCGTGACTTTCATTGTCCGCCTCATCGATTACATAAAAGCCGTATTTATCACAAAGCTGGTAAAAGTAAGGTACATTCGGGTAATGGCTAGTACGGATTGCATTGACATTATGCTGCTTCATCAGCATAAGATCCTTTTTGATCTGCTCCATCGTCACTACCGAACCAGTCACAGGATCTGATTCGTGACGGTTCACTCCGTGAAAAACAATCGGTATCCCATTCAGACACACTGTCTTGTCCTGAATCGCAATCTGACGAATCCCAACATATTCTACGATCACTTCCTGTTCTGTGTCCATAATCACACGATATAGATACGGGTGTTCTGCATTCCACAGAATTGGATCTGGGATTTCAAAAGTACATTCTGCCTTCCAAACATCCTGTACAGCAAAAGCTTCTGTACTCGACAAGTCCTCCTTTTCCTTTGCCGCCAAAGAAGCACTGTCTATCTTTTTTTGTTCTAATACTTTTCCGGTCGCATCCTCCAATGTAATCCGAACCGGTATCTTCTGACCGATATAGTCCAGTTCCAGTCGAAGCTTTGCTAAGTGCTTCTCCTGCTCTGTCTTAATAAAGTAATCATAAATGCACTGCTTTGGACGTTTCAATATATATACATCCCGAATAATACCGCTCATACGGAACTTATCCTGATCTTCCAGATAGCTTCCATCACACCATTTTAAAACCAATACGGCAAGCATATTCTTTCCTTCCCGCACATACGGCGTAATGTCAAACTCGCTTGTTATATGCGTCACCTGGCTATAACCTACATACTGTCCATTCAGCCATACATAAAAGCAGGCATCCACACCTTCAAAGTTCAAAAATGCATTTGGTGCCTCTGCACACTTTTCATAGAAAAACTCATATCGGTATGCGCTGCACGGATTATCCTGTGGCACATATGGCGGATCAAACGGATACGGATACCGTATATTAGTATACTGATGCGTATCATATCCGCTATTTTGCCATGTTCCCGGCACCATGATCGTATCATATGCATCTGCAATATACTCTTCCCGATAAAATTTTTCCTGCAGATCATAGATACTGGAATAATAACGAAACTTCCACTCTCCATTCAAAAACTGCAGACGGTCAGATTCTTCCCTGTGCTCAACAAGTGTATCCATGCGCTTCGATGCCGGAATATAGTAGGCTCTTGCCGGCATTGTATTTTCATGTAAAATGGTAAGATTTTCATAATGTTTTGGTATAATCATATTTTTTGCTCCTAATATATAGAATAAGCGCCAGCACAACGTACTGACGCTTTCCATTTTAAATCATACCACAGTATCCTGTAAATTCTTTTTTCAGAACATTTATAATGTAAACCTCTCCATAATTTCACGGATGGATGCTGCATTCTAAGCAGACAACACATAATCTTCACATCTCACATTTCTTCATTAGCAGCCTATTGAGAGAATGCCACCGCATTCTCTCTTTCCCTTTGCGCTCCATTCTTTTTATGCTATACTATAGACTATACTGTAATAAAGGTATATTTTGAGGGTATATTAACAACAGAGGGGAGCTATACCAATGGAAAGTGGTATTTTTTTATTTTTTACTATCATTTTAAGAGGCATCTCTTATTTCAATTTAAACGCCAAGACAGAGGAACTTACCGTTCCTTCTTATTTCGATACGATCTCACAGACTGCAGTTCCTTTTTACAAACAGCATACATTTCGTATTATTCTGTTTTTGGTCTGCATCATTCTTGTTATACTGATCACATGGATCTTATCGCGTATCAGCACAATGTCACTGATCAAACGCCAGATTAAGCAGATTGAGGCAGCCCGTCTGGAGGCAGAACGCGCCAATCGCGCCAAAAGTCAGTTTCTTGCCAATATGTCACATGAAATCCGTACTCCGATCAATGCGATCATGGGTATGGACGAGTTGATCCTTCGCCAAAATCCATCCGAAGATATTCAAAAATGTGCTCTGGATATACAGCATGCAAGCAACACACTTCTTACCATAGTAAATGACATTTTAGATTTTTCTAAGATAGAAACCGGAAAAATGAATATCGTATGCGCAAACTATCAGACCGAAGAGTTACTTTTGGATCTGTCTACGATGCTTCGCATCAAATCAAAGGAAAAGAATCTGAAAAGCCATATTATCTTTGATGAAAATATTCCAAAAACACTATACGGTGATGAAACACGTATTAAGCAGGTTCTGTTAAACCTGTTAAGCAATGCGATCAAATACACAGAAACCGGTTCTATTACATTCCGCGTTGTAGTTGAATCAGCAAGAGAAGATTATGTCACATTATATATGGAGGTCACGGATACCGGCATAGGAATCCATCCAAACGAAATCGACCGGCTCTTTCACATGTTTGAGCGTCTGGATGAAAAAAGAAATGCCAAGATTCAGGGAACCGGACTGGGCTTAAATATCGCGCGTCAGCTTCTCTTTTTGATGGGAAGCAAGATTGAAGTAAAAAGCGAATACGGCAAAGGCTCTACCTTTTCTTTCCGTCTGCGTCAGCATATTGTTGACAATACACCGATTGGAAATATCAATGCCAGAAAGCAGTCTTATGTCGCTCCCAAACAATATGCTCCTACGTTTTCCGCACCAAATGCCAATATCCTTTTGATCGATGATAACGAGATGAATCGAAAGGTCTTTTTAGGACTTCTCGCTGCTACAAAGGTTCAGATCGATACCGGTGCATCAGGAGAAGAATGTTTGAACATGATCACCAAAAAGCATTACGACATTATTTATCTTGATCATATGATGCCGGAGATGGACGGCATTGAAACCTTTCAGAAAATGCAGGAAATGAATCATATGTGCAAGGATACTCCTGTTATCATATTGACGGCAAACGCTGTGTTAGGTGCACGTAACATGTATCTGGAACAGGGCTTTCATGACTATCTCTCAAAGCCTGTGTCCGGAGAAGTATTGGAAGCATCCATTCGCAAATATCTTCCAAAAAATCTGCTCTGCCCTGTTGTTGTCGAGGTGCACTCCTCTCATGCCACAGCAGATTCTGATACAAAAAAGACTGCACCGACCGAAACAAGGTCTGAAACAATCCTTGCTTCCATCTCTCCAAAGCAGTCTGGCCAGACCACATTGTCAAAGGAAATCGACTATGCACTCGGTCTAAACTACAGCGGCAATCTTACAGAGCTTTATCAGGAACTTTTGGAAATGTTTTATCAATCCTGCGAAGATAAGATTGCTGTGATCGATGAAAATTACCGAAAAAAAGACTGGAAGACATACCGTGTCCATGTGCATGCGTTAAAAAGCACAGCAAAATCCATCGGTGCACTCTCGCTTTATGAAGAAGCACTTCGTATGGAAAATGCTGCAAAAGACGAGGACACTCACTATATTGATTATGAACATCGCGCACTAATGGCACATTATCGTAAAATTGCTTCCGAATGTGAGGCACATGCAGCCGAAAACTCCGTCAATGCAGAAGACACAACTGTTTCTGCTGCTTCCTTCGTATCCTCGCAGGACGATTCCGAAGCAATCCTGCAATCTCTTCACGCTCTGCGCACAGCTATTAAGAATAAAGAGATTGCACAGATCAACAAACAGTTAGATTTTCTTTTATCCATGTCATTTCCAATGAAAAAGAAAAGTTTGTTAGAAAAAATCCGCTTCTCTGTCCACAATCACGAATGGGACAAAGTCAAAAAGCTGCTTCACCGGCTATGATCATGATTTCACAGCAAGCTGTGCCGGTGGCTTTGACAAAATATTTCTGACCGGTAAGATACTGATCAACAGGTTCATTGCATACAGAATAGCGATAAGCAGCAGTGCCGTCCACCCTGGAAAATGCATAGACAACTCCAAAGATGGAACTGAACCAATAAACTGTAATATACCCGTTGTCACCAAAACTGCCGGAAGTATGGTATAAGTGCTGACCAAAAACATTTCTACCAAATATGCCTGAATAATACTTCTCTTTGAAATACCAATCAAACGGTACACAGTGAGTTCCTCCATGCGGGAGGATACATTTGATTTGACTGTAAAATAAATAGCAAAAAGCGCTAGAAATACTGCGGCAACGGAAACCAGATTACGTGTATTTATGTTTTCTCTCTGCTTCTTATGAAACTGTGCTAATTCCTGTTTATACTCACTCGTTACCTTTAAGCGGAAATAGTCACTATACTCAGGTGCCTTTGCAGCATTTTTCAGTTCGCTTATTGTCTTTTCAGGGTTATCCGTATACACCTGATATCCCTTAGTATTCAGAATATAAGCATTTCGAATTTCTATGGCAGAAGCATCATTTACGACATAATCTATATCTACATCATCTGCGTACGAACCCACCACTTTATATTCTGCACCGTTTGCCATATAGATTTCTTTCGAATCCATCGTCTTTTCTTCAGATGCCCGAACCAGAACTTCATGATCTTTTAAAGTGAGAGAATCATATTTACCGGGATATTCCTGTTGAAGCTCTTTTAATGTCATAATACGCTGTGCACCGGTACTATCTCCGTTGTAGCCTGACACAACCACACCAATTCCCATCGCTCTGGTCTGACTCATATAAATACTTGGTTCATTCTTATCACAAATACCAACCAATGTAAAAGTATCTCCGGTAATCTTCGCCTCCAGAGTCATTCCCAAAAAATCTGTATATTCCTTATACAAAGACCGGAACGGACTGTCGGATTTGAAAAATACATCAATCAGCCATTTATCCATCACGATTTCTGAAGATTTTTCCGGCATTCTTCCATAAACCAGCTCCGTTTTTTTCAAATGCGATGAAGACACAAAAGACGCATCAGAAAAGCTGACTCCCTGATCATTCAGTTGACGAAAACCGTTGTAATACAACGTGAGATCTTCACCGGAAGTTTTATAAAGCTCACCATTTTTTTCAGTAAAAGCATACTTTTCGCAAAACTTTTTAAATGCCTCATTATAACTTTGCTGATCCACCTGATATCCTACCGATGCCTTTACTGTCACATAGTGTGAATCTGCTTTCTGAACCTTCCATTTATCATAGAAAAAGTTATTTGTAAAATTGGCAAGCGTAATCGTCATCAATACTGCCGTAACCAAAAGGATTCCCATAACAAACGCCTGCTTTTTTCCCATCAGGCGAATATTTTCCAGTGCCATTTTCCAGATTTCATGTCTGCCAAGCTTTGCCTCCTGGTGTCCATTTAGATATGGCAGAGAAAACTCAAACTTTTCTACTTCTTCCTTCTCCACATTTGGCTTGCTGCAATCAAGCATTTGGCATCCAATCTCTTCTCCTTCTAAAAGCACTTCACAGTCGGACAGATTTTGTATATATAATTTTCCATCTTTCCATGCCAGATTCAAACGAAGCTTCTGCTCCCTGCTGCTTTCATCCTGATAAAGATCTATCGCATACTGCTCTGTATCCTGCAGAGAAAGCTTCTCCATATCCCGCAGATAAATATTGCCATCATCCATACGTTCATAGGCATCCTGACTCTGATTTTGATAATCCTTTAGGATTCTGCCATCCCGAATTTCAATAATCCGATCTGCGAAAAAATGTGCCACTCTTTTCTCATGGGACACCAGAATGACAAGGCAGTCCTTAGAGATATTTTTCAAAATACTCATGGTGCGAAGTGTATTTTCTTCATCTAGATTACCGGTAGGCTCATCTGCCAATATAATCTTAGGTGACTTTACCAATGCTCTTGCAATGGAAACGCGCTGCTGCTGTCCGCCGGAAAGCTGTGATACCAGCTTCTTTTTGTAACGGAGCATATCTAACTTTTCCAATGCATAATCCACTCGCTGATCCTTTTCCTCGTCTGACAGCGGAAATGTATTGAGTGCCAGGCGCACATTATATGCAACGGTGTAATCCTGCAGCAGATAATAATTTTGAAAAATATATCCAAATTTGTCGCTGCGCAAACGCTCTACTTCCTTCGGATCATACTGCTTTAATACGGTATCCTCAATCTGTATCTCGCCACCTGAAAAAGTGTCCAAGCCACCGATCGTATTAAGTAACGTTGTCTTTCCGGAACCACTTTCTCCTAATATGCACACCAAGCCCTTCTCTTCAAAAGAGAGGTTAATGCCATTGAGTACATGCAGTTCATTTTTCCTGCCCTTATTAAAAAACTTATCCAAACCCGTTATCTTGATCATACTGCTATCCTCCCCCTCAAAAGCCGGTTAAACGCATATACTGTAATTTCAATGAGCAACAGATTATATAGGACAAATGCCAGATATGCCAAAGCCCCATAATATATCATCATCCCATGCACCATAGAGATACCTAGAATATTTAACAGAAGCATGACAGCCACGATTACAGCCATTGCCTCTACGCAATATCGTGTCATCTCAAGTATATTAATTTTTTGAATAACCGGAAACTGCATTCCCATTGACTTCAGTACATAAAAATCCTTTATCTTAATCTTCATAAGCGAACGCAAAATCAAAACTTCAACAAATGCCATCATCAAAAGGATGCCCACTGAAATTCCGATAAAGATCAGACGATCCATTACCTTTTCTTCATTATAAGTAACCGAACTGATACGGTAGGTACTGACCGCCCGATAACCTGCTTTCTCTAACTTTGAGATCACTTTATCTGTCTTTGTATAATTTTTTATGTAGACCGAAGCCTGTGTAGACTTCCTCCCACAGTATTGGTCAAAGACCTCCTGACTCACCTCTAAAAATTCTCCACTCTGGTCGTTAAAAGCCTCACTGCTAACTCTGATTGTCTGCATCTTTCCCTTCTTTTCTAAAGACTCTAACATCAATTTTACATCATAAAGTGTCGCTTCTTTCAATTCCTTTGAAGCTGCTGCAAGCTGTTTCATGGTCTTTGTTGTTCCCGTTGCATTTTTGCTGAGGTTTAAGAGCATCACATCATTTCCCGGTACTGCTCTCTCTACCGGCAGCACCGACTGACCCCCTTGAAAATCCTCCATAGCCGGTACCAGATAATTTTGTGAAACCCTTGCTTCCGTTCCTTTAAGCTTTTCATTGATCACAAGATTAAAAGTATTCTCTCCGGCATAGTTGCCAATTTCGTTTACATAAAAATATTTTAATTTAATCTGATCTCCGGAAACAGATGCCGACATCATACGACAAAAGTCCTGCGCAAAATATATCTGGGATGTCTTTTTCTTTAAAATACCTACTACTTTAAATTTGCGATGATAATATGCTTTTTCTCCTAAAATATTATCTGCCGTAAAGTAAATTTCTTTCTTCGTAGAAATCGCCTTCTTTTCATCCGCATAGAGCACAATCTCATCCAGTGCCTTTGGCATTCTTCCCGCTTCGAGATCCGACTGATCTATACAAGTCACCGAACGCATAAATTTATTTTTCTTATCAAAAACCGGTGTCTTGTCGGAATGCAGTTGACTTACTACCCCTACATCACCGCCTGTCATATACATAGAATTTTGTGTTTCGTAGTCATAATGAAAATCTTTATTTTCCTCATAATAATAGTTGATATCATTTACGATATCATACTGATCCACCGATGTGACATTGCGTATCGACTGCATTGTCTTAATATCCTTTTTTGTAAGCACCGTTCCATCCTTTTTCATGACCGAAAGGCGGCTGTCATTTTTCTGCTTATAAATTTCATGCTCATAATCTCTTGTAAAGGTATCATCTGCATTTTTAAATAATTGTCCAATAAATATAAAGGATACTAATGCTGTCACCCCCAAAAACAACCGGAACATCCATGCTCTGTATTTTAAAGAATGACGATTCAATGCCGCAAAAACACCGGCAACCTGGAACTCTTCCTTCCATATCTGTCTTTTGCTCCTTGAATCCTTTTGCACAGTATTTTGTGCAAGTTTTTCTTTTTCCGGCACAATTTCTTCATCAGCTGACAATGCCCGCGTGTCTGCAACCACTTCCCCATCGTGCAATCTGACTTTTCGAGTCACATAAGGTTCTGCCTGCTCATAATTATGTGTAACCATCAGTACGAGCCTGTCCTTTGAAACCTCCTTGAGCAGTTCCACAATCTGCTTTCCCGTCTCACTGTCCAAATTTCCTGTCGGCTCGTCCGCTACAATAATCTCTGTTTCCTTCGCTAACGCTCTGGCAATCGACAAACGCTGCTTCTGGCCACTGGAAAGCTCCGATGCCAACTGATCCTCCAGCCCCTGCAATCCGACTTTTTTCAAATACTGTTTTGCCTTTTCTTCGGCACTGTCTCCTGCCTTTCCCATAATCAACAGCGTACTGGTAATATTTTGCAAAGCCGTATAGTGGCCGATCAGACTGTAATTTTGAAATACAAATCCAATCTTTTCCCGTCGGAACTTTTCCCAATCAGCGGCATCATAAGCAAAAGTCGGCTCACCATTATAATACATTTCGCCATCATCAAAAGTATCCATCCCGCTGATCACATTTATCAACGTAGACTTACCACTTCCACTTTCACCGGTGATTGCTACAAACTCTCCTACCCGAAAAGTCAGATTGACCTTTCGCAAAGCCTGCGTAACTGATGTATCGGTATAATAATATTTACTGATATTTTGTAAGACAATCATAAATTCCCCTCCCGAATGTGTTTCCCTTTGCTAATAACAATAGCATATCATAAAACAAATTTGATACTTGCACTTAGATTTTGACATAATTTACCCCCTATATCGACAGTCATCTGTAATTTTTAATGTATTTGACTGAAATAATTATAGGAATATTTTAAGTTCATAAAAATAAAGAAACGTTTGTTTTTTCTGACATTATGAGTATAATTATTTTGATGCAAACAATTATAGAAAGAGGTTTCGATATGAGCTTACTATATCGTTTATTTTATACAACTATATCTTTGAGTATTTTAATGACCGCTCTGGCACCCGTCATACTCCTTTTGCGCTTTTTTATGCGCAACCATGAAAAGAAATATACGCTTCGCACATGGTGTCTTTTTTATCTGCGGAGTATCTGTCCAATTGCGCTTTCCAGCGTATTTTGCATGTTTCCTGACTGGAATCGCTCCTTTCATCTTCTCCTTGCCAACATGGGACTGACGATTCAGGGCAGTCATGGTATCATGCAAAGCTGGCGCGCTGTATTTACACATGACATATCTGCATCTGTTCCATTTGCAATATGCAGTATCGTCTGGGTTGCCGGCATCATATTTGGCATTCTTTTTTTCTGCTTCCGCAGACACAAGCTTTCCAAACAGCTTCAGACCGCAACAGAGCTTGGGGAAAACATCTATGAAACAGACTTTCTGACCGCTCCCCTGCAGCTTGGCATCCGCACCAAAAGGCTGTATCTTCCAAAAGCATTTCAGGCAAAGGAAATCACTTGGCTCCTGCAAAGCCGAGAAAGCAGCAGACTCTACTCCTTACGGACTTTTGTAACCGGAATGATTACTCTGATTCACTGGTTCAATCCCTTCATGTGGCTATATCGCCATCTTTGGCAGCTTGACGCAGCTATTGACATAGATGAACGCACTGTTTTCCACAGAGAAGAAGCTATTCGAAAAGAATATGCACAGAGTATCCTTAATTTTCAAAACACTTCCTCTGCTCATACAGACAAGCTTTTTGCAGAAACCTTTCTGGGCGGAAAGACAGAAACAGCCACTGAAAAAAGGGCAGCCCGCATGCTGTACCAAAAATGGGATACAAAAACAGACTCCCTTGCGCTATTTCTTTTGCTATCTATTCTAACGATTTTTTGTTTCATTCTCGCTCCGATCCGCCTTGCATGGCAACAAAGCACTTCGGTAAATACAGCCTCCGATACCAATTCTGAAAGCTTGTTTTCAAAGACAGCTACCGTTGTAGCCAAAATGGGAACCACATCACCGGAAGGTCTGGAACGGATGATCCAGTTGGAAATGACCTCCGGAAAAGAAAAAGGAAATGGCTATGAGGGTGAATTTGTAATCCGCATGTATGACTCGATTGAAAATGAGATTGCAAGCTGCAAGTTAGCTGATGTTTTCCCTGATTCCGCTAAGAAAAAGCTCTACTTTCCTAAAAATACAACACTCTGTATCAGTGACTACAATAACGATAATACGCAGGAGTTAGTCATCGGACAGCAGACAGAAATTCCCAAAAAGCTGACTTCGTCATCAAAGAAAAACAGCAAAACAGCTTACAAGTACGCTATTTTGAATTTGGAAGACAATACGATCACCGTTATCGGTTCCGACATTATTGCCGTATCCTCTAAGTCTGAATCCGGTGCCTCTGTCGCATTCCAACAGCCTGATGGTATTCAGGATATTTTTACCGTCCCAATGGGTGACGACACCGATTACTATGTATGGAACAAAACAACTTCTCTGTACGAAAAAAAGGATATGACAGAAGAAAGCCTGAATACACATAAAAAAAATACAGAAAATAGCAATGGAGAAACACAGGAACACACCTTAAAGGAGAAAGATAATACAGAAGCTGTTCTGGTAACAACAAAAAAAGACAGTACACAGAGTGAAGAAATCCAATCCGTTATTCTCTTTCCCCGAAAGCAGTCAAAAAAATTCGAAGATATCAAAGGCTACTACTGTGATGTACTTTGGGTAACAGACACAAACGACAGCAAAAAGCAACGCTATGCACAGGTCATTTACAACGGAACGAGAGCACAGACCTTTACTCTCTATGATCTCCAGCAAAAAAATGTAACCTACCAGCATGAAGATGGCACTCAGTGTCTTTCTGACGTGTTTAAACAGTACAAAGAAGATAACATTACCTTTAAGGAAAATGGTGCTGTCATCTACAGTCTGGCAGAAAAGAACAAGGACACTCTGACTATCAGCTTTGCCGCCGATGCAGACGGTGGCATTACCGTAAAGGGAAGTTATAACTATGATCTTTTAAAGAAAACAACATCTAATCTAACCTTTAGCCGTGCCGAAACCAGCCAGAATGACTCGAAATCAAAATAATTCTTATTCCACCGGTTTTATACTTTCCAGATCCTTCATCCACATAGCAACCGAAGCATCACTTGGCATGCGCCAATCTCCTCTTGGGGAAAGTGCCACACTTCCGACCTTCGGACCGTCCGGTAAGCACGAACGCTTAAACTGCTGCGAAAAGAAGCGCCAGTAAAATGTACGAAGCCATTTGTAAATCGTTGCTTCGTCATAGACACCCTCAAATGTATATACTGCCAATCGATAAATCTTTGACGGTTTAAATCCAAAGCGCATCAAAAAATACAGATAGAAATCATGTAATTCATATGGACCTACGATGTCCTCCGTCTTTTGCGCAATCTTACCATCCTTTGGTGGAAGCAGCTCAGGACTGACCGGTGTATCCAGTACATCCATCAAAATATCATGCAACTTCTGCTCCTTTGTCGTTTCTGCATAATACAGCACCAGATAACGCACCAATGTCTTTGGTACAGAACAGTTGACACCATACATAGACATATGATCTCCATTGTAAGTTGCCCATCCCAGTGCAAGCTCTGACATATCACCGGTACCAATGACCATACCATTTGACTGATTGGCAAGATTCATTAGGATTAACGTTCTCTGTCTTGCCTGCGAATTTTCATAAGTAACATCATGAACGGAACTGTCATGACCAATATCACGAAAATGCAGATTGACCGCCTCATGGATTGGCACCTCTTTTAAAGTGGCACCCAAAATTCTTGTAAGCTCACACGCATTATGATACGTTCTGTCTGTTGTTCCAAAGCATGGCATTGTAACTGCAAGGATGCCACTTCTATCCAGTCCTAGCATGTCAAATGCCTTTGCTGTAACCAGCAGGGCAAGCGTAGAATCCAGACCACCGGAAATACCAATCACTGCACTGCTGCAGTGCGTATGCGCCAGACGCTTTTTCAATCCCATTGCCTGAATATTTAAGATCTCATCACAACGGCGATCCCTGTCCGCCTTATCCTGTGGCACAAACGGTGTCTGTGGATATTTTCTGGTAAGCTCCGTCTGACAGATTTTGCGATAAGCAAAGGATACCATATGATATCCGGCTTTTTCCCGGTCTGTTGATGAAAATGTACTCATTCGACGACGCTCACTAATAAGCTTTCCAAGGTCAATCTCGCTACAGATCATCCCATTTTCAAATCGTGCACTTTCTTTTAAAAGGCTTCCGTTTTCTGCAATCAGATTATGTCCGGCAAATACCAGATCGGTAGAGGATTCCCCCTCTCCGGCATCCGCGTAAATATATCCACTGACCAGACGTGCCGACTGATTACAAACTAACTCTCTGCGGTACATATCTTTTCCCGTTGTTTCGTCACTGGCAGAAAGATTAGCAATGACGGTTGCTCCGGCAAGCGCATGATAGCAGGACGGCGGCACCGGCATCCACAGATCTTCACAGATATCAATTCCCAGTACAAAGCCCGGTAAATTCTGAGCACCAAAGAGCAGATTGGTTCCAAAAGGAATATCCTTTCCATCTTCTCCCAATGCCGGAATCTGAATCACGGTATGTCCCTTTTCCGGTACAGCAAAATGACGCGCCTCATAAAACTCAGAATAGTTTGGAATATATTGCTTCGGTACTATTCCAAGCAGTTTTCCCTCATGGATTACCGCAGCTACATTATACAGCGAATTTTGCAGATAAAACGGAAATCCGATTACCGTAAGAATATCTAACCCGACAGATGCTGCAAGGAGCTTTTGAATCCCATCATATACATTTTCCAACAAAACATCCTGTAAAAAAAGGTCATTGCAGGTATATCCTGTCATGCACAATTCCGGAAACACTACCAGTTTCCCGTTACTTTGTGCTGCTTTCTTCATTCCGGAAATAATCTGTTCTGTATTATATTCGACATCGCCTACCAAAATATCCGGAGTCATGGCAGCGACCTTGATAAATCCATTATACATTGTTATGCCTCATTTCTATCTATTTCATTACCGATTATAGGGGAAATCCTTCTTTTTTTCAATCACCCTCAGTCAGAGAGATTTCTTTTCCGAGTGCAAAGGAATAGATGATTTTTTCTTTTACCCGTCTTCCGCTTAACTTTTCCAAAGCCTTTGCATAGTAGTCAAGCTGTGTGCGATAACGTTCCGCCAGTACCTTTTCCTGTCCTTTCTGTACAAAATCTGTCTTATAATCCACTAAGACAAGCTCCTCACCCTCTTGGAAAAAGGCATCGATAATACCCTGAACCATTACCATTTCCTGACTCTGACTGTTCGGATATACATCTTTTGCCCGCAAACCAAGCATAAAAGGCTGCTCCCTTTTTAAACTGCTGTTCTGTGCCGCCTGCTGCATGCGTCTGCCCAGATCTGTCTTTAAAAACGTAACAAACTTTCGTTCCTGCAAAACACTTCGTTCCTCTTTCTTTAAATATCCCTTTTGTACCATAGCATCTAAGAAAAAGGCTATTTTTTCTATATTCACCGTGTCAGACTGCAAGGTCTGGTATGGCAGATGCTCCATCATCAAATGATATAATGTTCCGCGCGCTGCACCATTTACAACGTGTTGTGTCTGTAAAAATGCCGGCTTTGGAACTTCTATCTGCTCCAAAGCTGTTTTCTGTTCTGTTTCCTCTGTACGTTCTTCTCCTGCCGTTTTCTCTGCTTTCGCCTGCTGTAAGCTGCTATTTTCTATTTCCATAGCTGCATACTCTGTCAAAACGGCATCTTCTATCCATTCCTCCGATAACTGCTCTGCATATTTCATCGCCTGCCGCTTCAGTTCTGACACGGAAACCTTAACCGGAATTGTAGCATCCTCTGTATAAGGATATTGATATGCCATCTGCCTTTGCAGCATTTCATGCATCGATTCATCATAAATTTTCGCTGTATCCCACTGCTGCAGCATACGGTAGTTTTGAGCCATATCCTCCAGAACACTCTTTTCATCCTGTATAACATCCTCCGGATAACAGCAGCATACCTTAAACAGATTATCCTTGTCATCTGTTGTAAAAAATGACCGTTCCTCTGTCTGCTGCATCTCCATAAATGCTGTATATATCGGCATCCTTTTTAGCAATGCCGGCATGATCCAATCCAGATATGTCTGTGCCGAAGTAAGCTGTGAAAAATGCAAAAACGCAGACCGCCCCATCCAACTTCCCACCTTTTTATCCAGACCGGATGCTGTTCCCGTGATAAAAAGCTGCTCCTTTGCCCGCGTCAGCGCCACATAAAGAATGCGGATTTCCTCTGCCAATGTATTAACTGTAATCTGCTGTGCCATAAACTTCTTTAATAACGTTGGCTGCTTGATACGCAAGTCAAGATCAACAAAATCACAGCCGATTCCATAATCGCCATCTATGATCGTGCTCTTACGTGCATCCATCAGATTAAACTGCTTTCCCATACCTGCCACAAAAACAACCGGAAACTCCAGACCTTTACTTTTATGAATCGTCATAATACGCACTGCATTTGTATTCTCACCATTGACAGACGCTTCTCCAAAATCTACATTGGATTTTTTTAAACTTTCAATATAGCGTGTAAAACGATAGATACCCTGATGCCCATTTTTTGCAAACTCCAGTGACTGTTGTAACAAAATATCTAGATTTGCACAGCGTTTCTCTCCTGACGGCATTGCTGCCATCAATTGATAATATCCCATCTCATGATAAATTTTTCGTAAAAGTTCATATACCGAATGCATTTTTGCAAAGGCACGATACCTCTCCAGCCTGTCCATAAAGTAGGACAGTTTTTGATGCAGCCTTTGATCCTCCGTTACCGTTTCCAGACATTCAACCACCTTGTCCCAATAATCGGTCTTTCCTGTCATCGTCCCAATCCATGCCAGT
Source organism: uncultured Lachnospiraceae bacterium (assembly GCA_934317005.1). Lineage (GTDB taxonomy): Bacteria > Bacillota > Clostridia > Lachnospirales > Lachnospiraceae > Butyribacter. Next base: position 65,699 of record CAKREB010000001.1, on the reverse strand, counting down.
TCCTCATCCGTCACTCCAAACAGCGCAGAACGAAGCACCGATGTCAAAGGAATGTCCTGTCTTGGATTATCAATGATATGAAGAAAGTTTAGTATCGTTTCTACCTCCAGTGCCGTAAAATATCCGGTTTTTGTATCCGCATACGCCGGAATCCCCATATCACTCAGTACTTCGATAAACTCTTCCGACCATCCGCTCAGACTTCGAAGCAGTATCGCAATATCCCCATACTGCACCGGTCGATAATGTTCCTTATCCCACACATAAAGCGGATGCTCTCCCTGTACCAGATTGCGAATCTTTTCACCAATCACGGCTGCCTCTAACGACTTTTTCTGCACAAAGCTGTCATCACTGCTTTGCTCGATCAAAATAACCTCTGTCTTTGCCGCCGTTCTTTCCTTACACTCTTCAAAGGAAGCTCCGGCCACCAAAGCCGCCGCCTCATCATACCGTATTCCACCCAGATCTTCCTGCATGATCTGTTCAAAAATGTAATTTGCAGCGTCCAGTACACTTTTTCTACTTCGAAAGTTAGCATGCAGATCAATCCGCTGAAACGGCCCTTTTCCCGTTGTATATTCCTTGTACTTTTGTAAAAAAAGCTCCGGTCTTGCCAAACGAAACTTATAAATACTCTGCTTAACGTCACCTACCATAAAAAGATATGGCTTCTTTTCCGGTGCCCGGCAAATGCTTGTCAGCAAAAGCTCCTGAATATAGTTACTATCCTGATATTCGTCCGTGAGAATTTCCTCATAATATTCCTGCAGTTCTTTTGCCGTTTCACTTGGATGAACTCCCGTTTCATCCCTGTCCAAAAGAATCTCCAGCGCAAAGTGCTCCATATCCGCAAAGTCAAGTACACCCTCATCTCTCTTTTTCTGCGAAAAAGCGCGGTCAAAGTCAATCGTCAGGCGAATCAGTTCCTGTACTGCCGGTGCCATATGCTTTATATCAGCAAGCATTTCCTCCTGACTTTGGAAAAAGAACCGTTCCTTCCACTTTGCCAAACCGTTTTTCAGGTAAGTTTCCCGCATGTTTTTAACAAAATCCTTTTTCTTGACATCAACATCTTTGCCACGGACAGCCTTCAGCCTTGCAGGATTGTACTCTAAGAATCTGGCAGAAAACTCCTGATAAGACTCCGCCTTACAAAACTGCTCCAGCATGCAGATATCTGACTGTATCGCTTCCTCATACGCTGATGGACCGGATTCCTCCTGACACACTGCTGCCGCCTTCTGTGCCATCTGCAGATACTCTTTTACCGATGTCTTTAGATAACATACCAGCTCCTGCATCCACTCTGTCTGCTCCAGCTGTTCTAAGCTTTCTACCTGATACAGCTTACTGCACTGTGTAAGCCACTCTTCCTTCCACGGATAACTGGATGCCACACGATACAGCGATAAGACCATTTCTTCAACCGCATGATCCGTTCTTCCGGTAGAAAGCATGTCTGTAAATGCCCAAAACACCTCATCTTTTTCTTCTTTTGCCCTTTTATAGTTATCTTCCAGCAGTTCTGCAAGCACATCCTGCTTCATTAACTCCATATCCGTTTCATCTGCCACGCGAAATGCCGGATCAAGTGAAATCACATGAAAATAGTTCTTAATAACAGACTGACAAAAACTATCGATCGTCGTAATCTGTGCTGCATGCAGCAGACTTGCCTGCTTCTGAATATGCTGGTTTTCCGGCTCCTGTCTTAGCTTTTCTTCCAACGCTGCACCAATACGTGTACGCATTTCTGCCGCCGCCGCCTTCGTAAACGTCACAACCAGAAGCTTGTCAATGTCTTTCGGAGAAGGGCCTTCTGTAATCTCAGAAATGATGCGCTCGACTAATACAGCCGTTTTTCCGGAGCCTGCTGCCGCTGATACCAGAATATTTCTGTCGCGCAGGTCAATGACCTGTTTTTGCTCTTCCGTCCATCTTGGCTTACTCATTTTCCTCTTCTCCTTCCTGACCAATATAATACAATACCTCACTATCCCCCAGCTTTTCTAAAACCCGGTAGGCATTGCCTGCAATCTTTGTGTCAAACCGGCAAATACTATGATACGCACAATATCTGCATGCAGTATCATCCGCTGCATCCTGCTTTCGATATGGATTTATCGCAATCGTTCCTCCCATAATCTCATCCTGAATCTTTTGCAGCTTCTTTTCTGTAAAATCCATCAGTGAAGCAAACTCTTTTGTAGTTACTGTTTTGGATGTCTTTTTTAACATTCCTTCTTTGTTTGTTGCTACCGGAATCACATTCGATGTCGCGTCTGCCGCCAGACTGTCCTCCTCACCTTCAAGCTCCCTGTCAAGAGATGGCAGGATTGGATCATCTTCATTTAACAATCCATCCATTCGCAGGGAACGCAAAATAGCATGTTCCACCTTATCCTGTGCTGCCTTGCCCTCTATCATCGGATCTTCAATATTATAATAAAGCACACCGGCAGGTATAACGATTTTCTGACTCTCTTTTAATTTGTCCTTCCTGTCCTCCGTACCCGCTCTAAGATAGATCATTAGCTGAAGCTGCAGACCATAGTACATATCTGACAGGGATAATGTTTTCTTTCCTGTTTTATAATCAACGACCTTTAGATAGACATTATTATCCTTTTCCATCTCATCTACACGATCGATCCGACCGATCAGCCGCAGCATGGAATCTTCTTTTTCCGTATCCTGAATCTCCTTTCCTGTCTGCTTCTGCAGAATCTCAAAGGAAATCTCACTGTCCACTGTACGAAATCTGCCCATCTCCATCTGCTTTGTAATTGCCCACACGCTGCGCTGCAAAATTCTCCTCAGACGGTTGATCAGATAAGTATCTCTCTCCGTGCTATAGAGCAAACCATTTTTATATCGCTCTACCACCTCATTGATGCATTGATTTGCCCGCACGTGCTGCTGCGACTCACTGATATCACCCCAGTTTTTTCCCTCCTTTATCAACTGTCTGGTGTAAAGCTCCAGTGCCTCATGCACAATATTTCCAATATCGAAAAGCTGAACCTCATGCTCGGCTCTTTCCTTCAGGTGCAGTCCGTATCGCATAAAATAAGCAAAAGCACACGCTGAATACTGTTCAAACTGCGATGTACTTCCGGTTAAAATATCATGATACAGCGCATGTACTACTTCCTCAGAAAGTTTCGTATTCTGTTCCCTGTAAAATGCTGCTTCCACCAGCTTTTCCACAAAGCTTTCCCGCTCTTTCCCGGACCGGTAAAATGCAAATAACTCCTGCCATTTCTTATCACAATAATTCTGTCTGCGAAGTCCCTGTATCAGGTATCCTAACCCCAGATCATTTCCCAGAATATGCGTATCATCCACTCTTTGCTCCTCTACCGATAGCGGCAGATCAGGGAATATCTTTTGAATCCGTTCTATGATATATGCCGGATTTTGCTGCTTTCCATCATTTCCCGTTTCACAATATGTCAGATACAGATGCTTTGATGGTTTGGTCAGGTTCAGGTACAGATAGAACTGCTCTGTATATATATTTTCCCGTGTTGTCGGTGCCAGTTCAAACTCCTCCTGATCTAAAAACATTCTCTCCGCATCTGAGATAACACCACCCTTACTTTTGCCGGTCGGAATATTTGTATCGTTCATCCCAAGAAAGAACAAATGCTGCACATGTGCAAGTCTGGTTCGGTTAATGTCACCAACTAACACCTGATCTACTCCCGGCGGTATCAGACCGATTCTCGCCTCGCTAAATCCGGTGTCTAAGATCTCTTTGAACTCGCGAAGCTTCATCTGCTCTTCCCCCAGCAGTTCTACCAACCGGTCAAATACGCCCAATACGATCTCATATATCTGGCTGTACTCTTTTGCAAGCTCCATCTCATTTTCCTCTGTCAGACGCTCCACCCGGTCCATAATGGAAGTATAATAGTTTCCTTCTTCCAGCCATTCACAAAATGCAGTCGCATACTCACGTACCGTATGCTTTCCCCGACCGACTTTTTCATACAGCTCACCCAGTTCCGCTAACAGATCAACTCTCGCCGAATCTAACATAAAGTTAATCTTCTCTGTTTCTTCTTTGGAAACTGTCGCAAAGGCCTTCTCACAGTTCCAGACCTCCTGCCACTTCTGATACCCTCTGATCCCTGTTGCGCGCAAAAAATTGTCTAACAGATCTACCTGCTCCTGCTCAGCTTTTGCAAACAGATTTTTCTCATATGTAAGCACATGTTCCATCTGAAAATGATTTAGGAAGATATCAAGCACGCTTTCTATCATTTCTACAAATGGATTTGTCAAAATGCTCTTTTTCTGATCGACAAAGCACGGAATCTCTGCCTGCTCAAAGATTTCAGACGCAAGCATACCGTACACTTCTAGGTTTCCCGTCACAACTGCAATATCACGATACCGACAGTTTTCTTTGACCAAAAGTTCCCTGATCTGCTCTGCTGCAAATGCCACTTCCTTTTCCGGCTGCTTTAACACATGAATGGAAATATCTGTTGGCACTCCCTCATAACTGCAAACCGGATAACGAAACAGATTCTGCTCCAGCGTCAGAATCCCAGGTGCTTTTTCAAAACGGGTTTCTTCCGGTGTTTCTCCTGTCCATATTTCTTCACACACCTCAACCCCTTGCTCCTTAGCGATACTACGCAGTCTGCTGATAGTATGCTGACTCATATAAAAAAGCGTATGCTTTGCCCCTACCTTAACCACCGATTCTCTCTTGTCCATTGCCACAGAAATATACACCTTTTTGGCTGCCGAAAGCAGCTGCCGGATAAATGCATACTGTGTCGGTGTAAAGCCGGTAAAGCCATCCAGACATACTACACTATTTTGCAAAATCGCTGATTCTGATGTGACATCTGCAAGCACTGTCATCACTTCTTCCGATGTAATAAAATGCTGCGACAGGTATTCCTTAAATCCTGTATAGATGATCTTCATATCCGTTAATTTTTTTGCCAAAACGGTATGTTTGCTGCATGCCTGAATCATCTCTTCAATTGTTTCCTCATCGGCACCATACTGTAAAAGTTCTGACAAAAAGGACTTAATTTCCTGTACATAGCCTTTTTTATGGATATTTCCGCCAAAATAGGCAAGCTGATCCTCCAAATTATTTAAAACCTTTTTTAAGATCATTGTCTTGCCCATATCATCTAATACCGGCAGATTATTAGCACCCGTTTCCGAAAAAACACGAAAAGCCAGGCGAAGGAAACTCTGTACATCAATGTTTAAAATTCCCTTTGCCTCGCTCATCTGAATCAATTCTTTCTGTGTCTGCATCGTAAACTGCTCCGGCACCAGAAAGATATATTGCCGATCTGGAAAACGCTTTGCCTCTTCCGTAATATAATGTTGCATGTAATATGTTTTTCCTCTACCGGAACCACCAAAAATAAATTGTAATGACATGTACTCTTTTCCTCTTTCTCATCTTTCTATCGTTTATTCTAGCACGTTTTTTCCTTATTTTCTATGTTCCTGCAACATTTCACTTACGGCATTGGCAATTATCTTTTCGGTGTACTGTGATTCCTCTGACACCACAATCTCATCCATTGTCTTTCCCGCTGCAAGCTCCTTTGACATTTTTTCCACTGTCGGCTGCATCAGCGGATACATAGTAGAAACACTTTCCTCCAGATTGACCAGTTCTACGGATTTAACACTGTCTTCATCCAAAGAAAGCTGGATATTCACAGAAGCATCCCCAAGCGTAATCTCCTTTGTGTATACCCCCGCTTCATACTTTTGTTCTACCTGACTTGTATTTGCTGCATGATCGCTTTTTCCACCCTTTCCCGGCCAGAACATTACAAAAAGCAGGATCAGCAACAGAATGCCAAGTCCAACAAAAATAGCAGTATAAATCAATTCTCTCATCTGTAATATCACAATTCTGGTTCTTGACATAACTCCCTCCATATTCCTATAAAGTAAAAAATAATGCCACTTTGTTCTATTTATGCAAAGCTCTCATGTAAAATTATTTTTCACATTATCATTATATTGTTATCAGCAATATCTTATGACTATTTGTTCTTATTTTTTGAAACAGTTCTTGTTGGTATTCCATTACCATAACAGCAATTTTTTATTTTCTAAAACAGCAAAAGCTCCGGTAATCATTACCAGAGCTTTTGCAGCTTTATTTTATTTATATTTTGGAAAAGCAGCAGGCAAAATAATATCTTACCTTATCTGCCATGCGCAAACTTATTTTTTGCTTGTTACTTCCTGCTCCAACTGATGACGGATCTTTGCCTGACCTTCTGCCCACTTCAGGCATTTCTGGTAGCCATACTGATCTGCATTCTTGATCATCTCAGCAACAATCTTGTCATACTGCTCATTTGTTTTTGCATAGAGTGCCTTCCAAGAGCCATTCTTAATTTCATCTGTTACCTGCGACCATGTAGTCTTAAGTTCAGAATCTTTTGATTCGATTGTAAAAGAAGTTCCCGGTGCTACTACATAAGAATTATTTTCAAAATAATCATTAACGGTATCTACCTTGTTATGATCTCTCCAATCCTGCTCAATATCACTCTCAGCCGCTGTGTTAGTGCTCTTCCAGTTCTCACTGTTGTATGTTTCACCATTAGAATCCGGATTTTCTGCATCAATAGACCATGTAGAGAAGGCTGCCTGTAACACACCATCATGATATGTTCCCTTGTATGGAGAAGGCATCTTTGTATTCTGGTTTGCCTGACACTCTTTTCCAAGCTTAGTCAGATATGTGTTACCCTCTTTGTCATAATCCCATGTTACACCCTTAGGACCATATCCATAGATCATTCTTCCTTCCGGTGTTGCGAAGTAGTTTAAGATTTCCATGCAAAGCTCAGGATACTCTGTCTTAGCACCGATACTTGTTACATAATCGCCACCACCCTGTGTGTTCATACCGTATACGATAGGGCTTGCTTCTGTCGGCTTCATTGGATACATCAGTTTATTCTCTTTTGTATGAGCCGGCTTGTTATAAGCCAATGAACCACTATAGTTAAAGATAGAGAAGAGTACGCCACCATTCTGTACCTTTTCACCCATCTTATCATATGTCTGTGTCATGGAATCCGGATCAACAAGACCTTCCTGATACAGATCATTAAAGAACTTAAGCATCTGTAAATATGGGCCATCCTTTTCCAAAGCGCCATGATAATCACCAGTCTTTGTGTCATACAGACCGAAAGCAAGTTCATCATAACCATAGTATGCAGTTGCCATTGCCTTTACATACATTACCATATCAACATCCCAGTCCGGCCATAATGATACCGCATATGTCTTATTTCCACTGTCATCCTTCGGACAGATTTTCTGCATATCCTTCAACAACTGCTTCAAATCGTCCAGATTCTTTACTTCCGGATAACCAAGCTGTTTGTAAAGATCCCAGCGGATATCCCAGTTATAGAAGAACATCTGATGATCTTCATTTGACAGAGCCACTTCACTGTTGATTCCATATAAAGAATTTCTCTTTCCATCTGTAATCTTTGAAGTCAGATCCTGATTCTTCTTGATGGCATCCGGCATGTGCTTCTTAATGTAAGGGCCATACTCTTTCAGCACATCTTCCTCATTCCAGTCATAAAGAAGTCCTGATTTTACAGCTTCTGTATATTTATCTCCTTCATTTCCCCAGATAATAATGTCACCAAGATCTCCACCTTCCATACGCGTCTCATACACGCCATCACCATCAGGAATAATATTTAACTTCACGTTGAACTTCTCTTTCAAAATATCAGAAATCCAACCAGTCTGCATTCCGGAATAGTTTGCTACCTGGCTAAATACATCCAAAGTCACCACTTCCTGCTTCTTACTGCCACATCCTGACAGTGATGTTGTCATACCGACAACCATGCTTCCAGACAGTACAAGTGTCCAGACTCTTTGCCATATTGCTTTTTTCTTCATTCTCTCCTCCGTTTCTCCTAAAATATGATCGGTAACAAAACATTTCCTTTAAAACTCCAATTTTTTTCTCTGTCACCTATCATTTTTTCAGAGTATGCTCTATGCTAATACATTATTTTTTCATAATTAGTATAGTGATTGTAAATCAATTACACCATATCACTTATCTATTTGGAAATTGTTATACTAGCACAGCTGTTTTGCTTACGTTTCTTTCATTTATTATAATTTTAACTTACTTTACAGAATGATACTAGGACGATTAGGACAAGTTATCGTAATAATAATGACATTCTTAATCTTGTACATCTGAGCAAATACATCATATTTGCTTTTTAGAAGAGCAGCGAGTCGCTTGCGACTCTTTCGCGCTTGAGCGGAATACATAGCATGTATTTCTTTTCCTCGGAATACGCATCCTCACAGAGTGTTTTTTCTAACGCTAAAAAATGCTTTTATAATATAAATTTGCTGAGTCAATATAGCAATACTACCATTCTGATCATGTTCTATTTTTCTTCGCGCTCTTTATTATCATTTTCAATCAATCGGAATGATTGCATCGCAAATCCACTAATCGCTAACATAATACTGGCCGGACCAATCAAAATTCCTAAAAACTGTGTGATGTGATTCCACATAAATACAGCACACAACAAGGCAAGAATAATAAACATAAATACTGTTTTAATCAAATATCGCAACGAAATAGAAAACGAATTGCGTAACGTATGCAACACTGTATTTTCATAACGCGCCTGCAACGGAAATGCATATATCAAGTGCATAAACGCAAAAACCGTTGTCACAATACCTACAATCAAATATCCTAAGCTATTATAATGCAGCTTCTCTGCTGCATTGAAAAACTGAAAATCAAGCCAGATTGCATAAACTGCAACAACTGCTATAATTCCCAGGATCATTCCCTTTTTTAGATTATCACGATACGCATTCAGAAAGTCTTTCGCAATATAACCTTCCTGTTCATCAACCATGCGAAGGGTGATAGAAAAAACCGCTACTGTTGCCGGACCTACCATAATAAGTGGCAAAAAACTAATAAAACGATACTGACTCAAGCCTAGCACTGCAAGAATATATTCGATAACAAATACGCCAACCGGACCTCCTGTTAAAAGCCACAATACATTCAACTTTAACATCTGCAGTAATCTGCTCATAAATTTGTATAACGGACTATCCAAACTAAAAAAATTACTCATATAACTCTCCACTTTCCATTCTACTCTGCCACAATTTTAGTTGTGGTACCATATCATCTGCATTCATATGGAAAATAGGGCTGTTCGATAAAAGAACAGCCCTATTCTTATTTTTTGTCATAAACGCAATTACTTACCTGTAACAGCATCTTCTAATGATTTACGTCTTGCAGCCTCATTTGTTGACCACTTCACGCACTTATCATATCCGTATTTCTTACACTTCTTAATCATATCATTAACAATCTTGTTGTAGTCAGAATCAGATTCCGCATAGATTGCTTTCCAAGAACCGTTCTTGATTTCATCTGTTACCTGTGACCAGGTTGTCTTTAACTCTGTAGACTTCTCGCTCTTAGAGAATGATGTACCAGGAGAAACAACAAACTGCTTTGTCTTTTCCATGTAATCATCGATTCCTATAGCACCTGTCTTATCTCTCCAATCCTGCTCGATATCAGAACCAGCTTCTGAAAGGTTGCTCTTCCAGTTTGCACAGTTGTATGTTTCACCGTTTGACTCTGGGTTAGAAGCATCTGGTGCCCATGTTGTATTGTTAATCTGAAGAGATCCATCATGGAATGTACCCTTATACTTGCCACCCATCTTTGTCTGGTTATTGTTATTGCACTCTTTACCTAACTTAGTAAAGTATGTGTTCTTATCTTTGTCATAATCCCAGCATACCCCCTTAGGACCATAATCCGTTGTCAAACGACCCTCTGGAGTACAGAGATAGTTAATAACTTCCATACATAACTCAGGATACTCTGATTTTGCACCGATAGACCATACACGATCACCACCCTGTGGATTCATACCGTATACAATTGGTGTAGCCTCTTCCGGCTTCATGCAGTACATCAGCTTACCGGCTTCCGTATGTGCTTTCTTATTATATGCAAGAGAACCTGCATAGTTGAAGATAGAGAACATTGTTCCACCATTCTGAACCTTCTCGATCATCTTATCATATGTCTGTGTCATAGAGTCAGGATCTACTAATCCATCCTGATATAAATTGTTGAAGAACTTCAACATCTGGAGGTATGGTCCATTCTCCTCTAATGCATCATGGAACTTACCTGTCTGAGTATCATATAAACCGATTCCTAACTCATCATAACCATAGTAAGCTGTTGCCATAGCTTTTACATACATAACCATAGCGTCATCCCAGTCTGGCCATAAAGAAATAGCATATGTCTTATTTCCGGAATCATCCTTAGGGCAAGCTTTAACCATGTCCTTCATTAAGTTTTCGAAATCATCAAGGTTCTTAACTGTAGGATAACCTAACTTCTTGTAAAGATCCCAACGTACATCCCATGTATAGAAGAAAGACTCATGATCTTCACTAGATGTAGCAACGTTCATACCAAAACCATATAACTTATCGCTAGCTCCATCTGTAATTGTAGCTGTCAGCTCCTGATTCTTCTTCAAAGCCGCTGACATATGTTTCTTAATATATGGACCATAGTCAGATAATACATCGTCCTCATTCCAGTCATAAAGAAGACCATTCTTTACAGCTGTAGGATACTTATCACTATCATTACCCCAAACAAGGATATCACCAAGATCACCACTCTCCATACGTGTCTCGTATACACCGTCACCATCCGGGATAATGTTTAACTTAACATTAAACTTCTCTTTTAAGATATCAGCGATCCATCCTGTCTGCATACCGGAATAGTTAGCTAACTGACTGTAAACATCCAGTGTTACTACTTCCTGCTTCTTAGAACCACAACCGGATAATACTGCTGTAGATCCTACAACCATGCTTGAAATCAAGAGCATAGAAGTAAGCTTCTTTGCCATATTTTTGCGCATATTCATTCTCCTCTCAAAATATAAATATTGATTTTTAATAATAACACATTCCGAATGAAGGAAATCCTTCATTCGAAACATGATCATGAACATCATCCATTAACCCTTAACAGCACCTAACATGATACCACTTTCGAAATATCTCTGCATGAATGGATATACACAGAAGATAGGAATAATTGATACCATGGAAATCGTGTACTTAATTACCTTAGAGTTCAATGCCTGTTCCATAGCCTGCTGTGCAGCTGTACCACCCTGGCTCATCAAAGTTGCAAGGTTAGATGAAGTATTTAGGTAGTTATACAATCTATGCTGTAACGTAAACATCTTTTCGTTACCCTGCATATAAATCAAAGAATCCTGGAAAGAGTTCCAATGACCAACGGCACCAAAGATTGCAACCGTTGCAAGGATTGGCTTACTCAATGGCCAAATCAGCTTTCTAAAGACTACCATATACGAAGCACCATCAATAAAGGCACTTTCTTCCAACTCAGACGGTATCGACTCAATATAGGTCTTAACCAAAATGATATTATACGGAGCCACAATACCCGGAAGGATATATACTAAATAGTTCTGAGTCAATCCCAACAAATCCACGTTCAAATAGGTAGGAATCAAACCAGCGTTGAAATACATTGTGATAACAAGGAAACGATACCAGAAACTTCTGTGCCACATTTCCTGCTTTGTAACCAGATAACCAACAAATGCTGTTGCCAGTACCATCAATGCAGTACCAAGGATTGTTCTGGAAATGGAAACCATAAAGGACGTTCCCAAATCATTTACATCACGCAACGCCAAGTAGTTATCAATGTTAAATCCCTTTGGATAAAAGTTTACCAAACCTCTCTTTACCAAATCATTATCTGATACTGTGTTAATGAACAGATAATAAAATGGAAAGATACATGAAAATGTAAATATTGTGAAAAATGCATAGTTGAAAATAGCGAATACAACATCACTCGGCTTTGTGCGATACATTTTTTTATGCTTTTTGTAATACGCTTTTTCTCTCTTTTCATCAAGCTTTTCCTGCTCTGTTTTTGCCATGTGTATTCACCTCCTAAATAATACTCTCGCCACGAAGCAGCTTTGACAATCCATTTGCTGCAAACAACAAGATAACACTAATTACCGACTTAAACATACCAACTACCGTAGATAACGGGATACTACCGTTACCAATACCTAATCGATATACATACAGATCAAGTACACGGATAGACTCTCTGTTCTCAGCATTCTCAAATACGAGGTACTGATCCAAACCATTACTCAGGATACCGGCAATTGCCATCAATAAAAGTACAAAGAACGTTGGCAGCAAGCCCGGAAGTGTAATATGCCAGATTTTTTGGAAACGACCGGCACCATCCACCGTAGCCGCTTCATACAGTGACTGATCGATACCCGCTATACCGGCTATGTAAATAATTGCACTCCAGCCGACACCTTTCCAACAGCCCCATGCCCACATCTTAATCCAGGTATGGGAATTACCCATCAAATAGTTGTGAGGCTCTGCATTCTGTGCCATAAGTCCGGCTTCTTTTGCAAATGTGTTAATGAAACCATCTGTTGAGAAGATGGAAAGAGCAACTGCATATACAAGTACCCAGCTGATAAAGTTAGGAATCGTTGTAAATGCCTGTACAAAACGACGGAACCTCAAGCTGCCTACTTCACAAAGGAATACAGCAAAAATCATTGGAATCCACTGAGTGATAATATTCAAACCACTGATACCCAATGTATTCTTCATAACATTAAATACGTCCATTCGAGTGGCATGGTTTTCGAACAAATAGACGAACCATTTAAAGCCAACAAAGTTGTCGGATGAAAGAGTTCCACCTGACTTATAATCGAAAAATGCATATCTCCAACCATAAAGTGGAAGATAGCAGAACAAGAAACCAAGTACAGCAAATGGTAAGAACATTAAGAATAATTTGTACTTAGATTCCATTTCATATGGTGTATCCTTTGTTACCTTTGGAAGCTTTACAAGAAGCAGTAAAGATAACAATAAAAGTACAATTGCAATCACGCTAAAAATAATTACACCTATTGGAAACTCCGGCTGTACTTTATTTGCTCTTGTAGTATCCTGTACTAATGTATAAGCTACAAAACATACTACATAACCAATCACTTCACCGATCGCACCCAAAACGCTGAATTTTAATCCAAGTTTCTGGAATCTTATGTTACCAATCGACATACAAGCACCAGCACCAGTTGCAACAATACCAAGTACAGCAATAATCGCACCGATATACAATACAACGAATGTTGTCTCGTCTGTCCAACCCATACGAAACGCTCTCGCACAGTTCTGTGTTAATGTAGGATAAGAAACAGCTGCTGTAAACAGCGAAATCTTACCACTGACCAGGCCACAGATCTTAGCAGGGTTTGCAATTGGGAAGAAAGCCATAATAATTGTAAGAATAGTTATGGCTCTCTGCACAATGTAAACATTGTCGAGCGTTCCTCTTTTTTCTGTTTTTACCTCTTTCATAGGAACCTCCTTTGATTTCGTCTCCCATCAAATATGACAGGAATAACTTTATATTTATTTTATCAAAAAGTGTATTTATAAACTACCATAAATAATTGAGTGAAAATACACATATTTTTCACGCTTATTTCACATTTTCACATAATATGGTTGTCATTTGCAACATATTACAGTTGAAAACCACAACCGCTTCACCTTCTCATATTCTCACAAGCTTCTGTATATGTGTTTAACGTTCCCATCGCACAACACTTTACCTTTTGTGAGAAAAAGAGATGAGATAACCAAACCTCATCTCTCTATTCCATCTCCTTATAAGAGAGTATTATTTTTTCTTTCTTGTCACTACAACTACGACACCTGCAATAACAACTACTGCAACAACGATTCCTACTACTACAGGAGCGCTGATAGATGACTTGCTGTCAGAATCACTGCTGTCGCTGCTTGCATCGTCAGCCTTAGGTGCTGGCGTTGGAGTTGCTTCTACTGCGTCTGGGTTATCCTTTGATAAACCGGATACTGTAAATGTAATCTTAATTGAATCATTTGGTGTAACAACACTTGGGCAGTCCGGATATGCACCCTGATCCTTCTGGTATGTATTTACCGGATCAAAACGAAGTAAACCGGAATCACCTTCTGCTTCCTCATTGTAGAAAAGTTTTTCTGGAAGTGTCTGTGTCTTATTGTCAATTACTAACTTAACATCAGAAATCTTAAATGTATCTTTTGCAGCTACTGGAACATCTGTATCTACATAGATCATAGAAAGAACAGCACTCTGATTCTGTGTAAGGCAGCCATTTAAGCCTTCTACACCTACTGTATATGTACCATTACCTGTAATTTCAGCATCTGTAACAGTAGCGCCCTGAATTGGTGTAGAACCGCCATCACCATTCTGGAATAAAGTACCGTCAAAGTTGTTTCCATCACCGAGCTCTGTACCAGTTTTTCCTAATGTTTCTGAATACCACTCATCACGGAAAATCCATGTTTCAGTCTGCTGAAGTCCGAAATATGCATGATATGTATTATCCGGATTGAATTCTGCCTTTGCTGCTTTCTTACCTTCTTTGCTTACAACAGTTGCTGCATCTGCTGTTGCAGGGAGCATTGTTGTTGCAAGAGCTAACGCTAATGTAGAAGCTGCGAGAGCTGATGTAATTTTTCTAAGTCTCATTTTATTCTCCTCCTCTTTCATTTAAAGAATAACTAAATTTCTATACATGCTTTTGTGCACTTTTGAAGTATACCATAATTTTTCACAAAAGTAACCACACTTTTTTTACATCTTTACCCATAAAATTTCACATATAACATATTTTTTTCACATTTTATGGTATTTTATACAAAAAACGAAGCGCTTTCTTGTCTATTTTGTATTTCCAAGCAGTTATCCCCTGTTTTTGCCACACATTAATACTCTACCTTTCGGTTATCCGATGGAAAGCATATCGTAACACGGGTACCTAAGTCCTGTCTGCTTTCTATCTTAACGCCGTACTCCTCTCCATATAAAATGTGCAGACGCTGGTTTACATTAACGATACCAATATGTTCCTTCGCCGAAGTATCATTCTCACGAAGACGTCTGCGTACCTCACCGAGCTGATAGTAACTCATGCCGCATCCATTATCTTCTATTATAATGACAATGTCGTTCTGCTCTTTTTTCACCCGGATTCTTAACCGACCGTCCTCTTCCTTTGCTTCCAATCCATGAATATAGGCATTTTCCACAAATGGCTGCATGATCAGTGGAACAACCATAACGCTTGTATCAACATCCGCATCCACTAAAACCTCTGAGCGGATGCGGTCTCCAAAACGGTATCCCTGAATCACTAAATAGTTCTCGATCAATTCAATTTCCGATTGCAGCGTAACCATATGGTTGCTGACCTGAATATTTCTTCGCATGATCTTTCCTAACATCTTAACCAGCTCTTCAATCTCAGCCTGCTTATTGATCTTTGCTTTCATGCGTATTGTTTCCAACGTATTATATAAGAAATGAGGATTGATCTGGCTTGCCAGCATCTTAAACTCTACTTCCTTCTGCTTTGTATGAAGCTTTTCTTTCTGTACCTTTTCCTCCACCACACGTTTCGTCAGATCCTGAATATCAATCATCATACGTTCCAGTTCCTGATATAACTGTGCCACTTCATCGTTACCTTCAATCGGTTCTACAAGCTCGTACTGCCCGGTCGCGACATAGTGCATCTGCTGTTGCAGCTTTTTACTTCGTATTCCAAACAATGCAGAAAAGACAGCAATCAGAATAATAGAAATGATCATACCAACGATTACCGTTCCCACACTGATCATGCTCGTCCTCGTAAAGTTAGCCATAAGTTCCTGATAATCCTGAATACTTGCTACCGTATAATACACACCGGAATCATCCGGATAAATTCTCTGATAGGTCAGCAGATAATCCTTTACCTCATTTGTTACAATCTTAGAATCCTTCTTTTTAGAAAAGTCACGAAGACATTTTAAGACAAACCGGTTCTCACTATCCACCTGAAAACTTGCCGATAGTACATCATTGACTTTATAGATCAGCAAAGAGTCTACTTGTCTTTGTGCAATCTTTTTTGTCGTCTTTTCTGTTCCCAGCTGAATACATAGAATCCCTATCTCTTCACTATTCTTATCATACAATACCCTCGTAAGCTGGAGCACCTTTTTCGTTTCCGTTTCATCCTGATTATACGCCCAGTATGTTCTTCCCTGCCGCTCACGGGTTGGAATATACCAGATCAGATTCTTCTTATCTCTGTTACTGATATAACTAAAATACCGGTTAGAACTGATCGTCTTATTCTGAACATAGATTTTTATATTCGATAGCTCAGCCTTGTAATATTCCAGATATTTATCAATAAACTTCAGGTTTTCGCAGTCCCTGTCAAACTCTTCCGCCGTATGATAATTCTTTTTTGCCACCTTTGTTACAATCTTTTGAACCTTTTCATTGTAGTAGATCTGTTGCGAGACATCTGCTGCCACATTCATTGATTCTCTTACGCTGGAACAAAGAAGCGACACCTCTTCTGCCTGCGTTGTCTTGCTTTGCTCCAACATGATTTCCTGACTTTTTCCATTTGAATAAAGTACAGCAATAATAAAAGGAATAATGCCTCCTATTATATAAATAAGAAGCATTCGTCCACTAAACTTTATATTCTTAATAACATCTGCTATGTTGCGTTTTTCTTTTTTCACTCTGATTCACCTTTATATGGTACTTTGTATCATCGGAAACACTTTTTCAAAAAGTAAATGTATCACCTCTGCCATCCGTAAACACTGTCTGTCCATTAGTTATCAATCTTAAACTGTACCTGTAACGGCTGCTTTAATGGCTTTCCGCTGAGAGAAGTAACCTTTGTCGTAATGTTTAATATGTATGACTCATCCTGTGCGTATGGTTCCAGTGGCTCAACTTCAATTTCATTTTCCAATGAATTATATCGAATCGCAGTTTTTAACGGCGACATATTTACCGTGGTAACATACAGATTTACATTGTTTACTGTCTTAGGGTCCAATGGTACATTAAATTTTATTTTCCAGACAAAATTTCCTGTCTTAAACTTCAAATCCTGTCTTACTTTGCTCTCTAATCCCTCTGTCATAGATTCAAATGCCAAATAGTTTGCCATAATTCCCTCCATTTCTGTGCATTCCTTATACACAACTGCAACCTATTAATTTCTAACGCTTATCATACCATATTCATGCAATTTTGTGTAGCGTTTCTTTACCGCTGCCCTTTTTCCGGTCAGATGAAGTTTTCAGGGAAATACATTAGAAAAACATAGAAGTTTTTTCCAATTTCATGTATAATAGAAGAAATGGGAACGAAGTGGAAATTAGTATGGGGAATTAGTATGGAGGAGGCAATACATGAAAGCCAAACGAATCAACGTCAAGGATGCATCTCCTGATATGGTGGTTGCAGAAGATGTATTTACTTATAGTGGACAAGATATCGTCACACGTGGTACTGTTTTGACAAACCGCATTATCACCCGGATGAAATTTTACTGCATCAGTGAAATTTCCGTATATATCAGAGAAGAAGAATACAACGACATTTCAGAAGATAGCGAACAGCCTTCTGAACAGCTGTATGACTTCGCCAATAAAAACAAAAAAGCAACCGAATATCACCGCGAGATTGAAGAGGACTATGCCGGCATCATCCGCAGCACCAGTGAATATGTTGAATTTAATCAAAATGTCATCAACTCTGCGAAGGTGTTAGAACATTCCCTGTCCTCTTTTATCACAAGAGCAGGAGAAGATCTGGATACTAACCTTTTGCTGAACCAGACAAAAGAAATCATCATCATGAACCGAAATCCGTTAAACACATTTCACATGCTGCAAAACATGAGGAAGTACGATGATGCCACTTTTATTCACTGTCTTAATGTAGCAATCATCTGTAATGTGTTCGGTCACTGGATTCATATGGATCCAAAAGATATTGATATCTTAACACTTGCAGGTCTTTTGCATGATGTCGGCAAGATGGAGATTCCGGAACGCATTATCAAAAAGCCGGAAATCCTGACAGACAGCGAATATTCTGTCATAAAGCTTCATCCAAAGCGCGGTTATAATTTACTTGCACCAATCCGAATGGATGAACGCATCAAAAAAGTTGCGTTAATGCACCACGAACGATGTGACGGTTCCGGTTATCCATCCGGTTTGAAGGGAAATCAGATTGAAGAATTTGCAAAAATGGTTGCCATCGTAGATATTTATGATGCTATGACTTCTGCCCGTGTATATCGTGGGCCTCTCTGCCCGTTTGAGGTAATCACAGTCTTTGAATCTGAAGGCTATGAGAAATTCGATCCTAAGTATATCATTCCTTTTTTGGAGGGTATCGTAAATTCCTACCTCAACGAAAAGGTAATCTTATCTGACGGTCGTGTAGGAACTATTGTTTTGAATAATAAAAATGCATTATCCCGTCCGGTTGTCCGTATTGGAAATGAATTGATCGATCTTAGTAAAGAAAAGAATCTTTTTATTCATGAAATAGCTTAAAGTCAAAAAAGAGAATGTCGATGAGGTCCCCCTCAAAGTTAGACCTAAAAATCTAACAATTGGAGGTCGGTACACAGCGCATTCTCTTTTTTAGTTTTAAATATTTAATTGATAAATAATCATCCTACTTTTAATTTAAATTTTTGTACTGCTCTTTCATCGTCAGCCGGGATTTTTTCCATAATAGCACCCAGATCATTTAGCTTTCGTTCAAAGCACTCATAACCACGTTCAATATAATGAATACAATCTACTGTCGTATATCCGTCTGCTACCAATCCGGCAACTACAAGTGCAGCTCCTGCACGAAGATCCGGTGCACTGATAGATGCTCCCGTGAAACCTTCCACGCCTTCGATGATTGCTACATTTCCTTCTACCTTAATGGATGCTCCCATACGTGCCAGCTCATCTACATAACGGAAACGATTTTCAAAAATACTCTCCGTCACGGTACTTGTGCCATCAGATAAGGCAAGCAATGTCGCAATCTGTGGCTGCATATCCGTAGGAAATCCCGGATATGGCAATGTCTTCACCTGCGTATGGCTTAGGCGACCATCTGCTGAAACACGAACAGCATCATCAAATTCTTCTACTGTTGCACCAATCTCTATCAGTTTTACAGAAATAGCTTCCAAATGCTTCGGAATAACATTTTTGATCAAAACATCACCGCGTGTTGCTGCAGCAGCAACCATAAATGTTCCGGCTTCGATCTGATCCGGAATGATTGAATATTCACTGGCGTGAAGCTTCTCCACACCTTTAATACGAATCTTATCTGTACCGGCACCCTTGATATCCGCACCCATACTGTTTAAGAAATTTGCAATATCAACGATATGTGGCTCCTTCGCCGCATTTTCAAGAACTGTTTTTCCCTCTGCCATACAGGCTGCCAGCATAATATTAATTGTTGCACCGACAGACACCACATCAAGGAAGATATGATTACCTACTAATTTTTCTGCCTGTGTATTAATCATACCATACTCGATCGTCACCGTAGCTCCCAGTGCACGGAATCCCTTAATATGCTGATCGATCGGACGGCTTCCAATATCACAGCCACCCGGAAGTGCTACCTGCGCTTTCGAATATTTGCCAAGAAGCGCTCCTAATAAATAGTAAGAAGCTCTGATTTTACGAATGGAATCATAATCAATGGTTACATCTCCAATGGTACTTCCATTAATCTCCACTGTATGCGAATTAATACGATTTACGGTTGCACCAATTCCTCTTATCGCATCTAACAAAACATTGATATCTCTAACATCCGGTAAATTATCGATCAATACCGTTTCATCTGTCATGATTGCCGCAGCCAGAATTCCCAAAGCCGCATTCTTTGCACCACCAATCGTCACTTCTCCGCGCAGAGGAGTGCCACCCTTTATAATATATTGATTTTCCATATCGCACCTCATTACATCCAAATTTGTTTATTTTCTATCACGTACTATTATCTATATCATGTAAATTAAATTCGTATCCATTATTTTTGTCGACATGTGTAGAACGCAGTATTTGCGCATAAGTCAACACATATCAATATTATAAACAAAACCTTAAATATGTCAATAACGAACACATGTGTGTGCCATATTTTTGACAAAAATGTGTTTTCTGCCTATAGAAATCATATATCATGCAACTTTTTATGGTTCCTTCCTATTTTTTTCTGTTTTCAAAATAGACAAAGGAATCAATTGCATCAAAAATATCCTGAAACGTTTCTCTTGGTGCTACATCAATATATTTTTTCAGAATCTCCTGCTCTGCAGAACCATGATACCTTCCATAAAAAATATCGAACAAATTATGTCCTCTGACATAGATTTTAATATCTTCGATATGATCCTTGATATCCTGCTTGCTCTTGATCCTGAAGTTTTTTGTCCGCAATAAACGCTTCATGCTATTTAACTTAAACAGATAATCCTTATATTTCTTATATAAGATATTATAGAAATCTTCTTCGGATTTAATCACGCCAATTTTTGCCATGACCTTTGGATCCAAAAAGTAATTTTCAAAAGAATAATATTTTAAAATAAGCACATTCTTCGGTTCTACCTGTGGCAGATTTCCAACATCTTCCTTCGAACGCTGTGCATAATAGCTGCAAAGCTGTTTTTTCAGATACTTCGGATTTTTTCCATCACTGTCACGGATCATCAGAAACTGATCCTTCAAATATAGTTTGTTAATATATTTTAAGTTTGCATATGTCTTAATATTGGTACAACTGTTTGTTGGAATGATCGTAATACGCTGAAGGTTTCCATCTTCATCATAAATTTCTGAATAATACTTTTCCAAAAGTAACGGAAGACGGTTGCTGTCCTGCTTTCCTTCCACAATAAATACAAAGCTTACATTCATCAGATCATTTGCCGTATAGCCAAGATCATCCAGAATATCATCAATATTAGAATCCTCCCGAACCGTTGTATAATACTCCTCATCCAAAATAACTTCTTTGATCTGACGGGAAGAAAAGTTAAAGATCAGATTTGGCGAATGCGTCGAGAAAATAACCTGATTCTTCTTTGACAGTCGGAACAGGATTTCACTTGCTACCTTTTGAAGCTGTGGATGCAGATAGATTTCCGGATCTTCCATCATAATAATACTCGGAAGCGTATCATCCTCTTCGACATAAGTTTCCAAAAGGGACAATGCATAAATACTACGGATACCTTCACTAAGCATATTGATTGGACCAACGCAGCCACCTCTGACCTTGTTGTATACCACCGTATCAATATGCAGCAAATGATTTATATCATAATTCTGAACATACTGTATCTCCTGAGAAGGACTTCCATTTGCCTGAAAATGTGCATTTACCTTCTGCGCAAATTCATGCAATCTGGTGTGAAACAATTTGTATTGTAAGAGGCGTGCAGTTTCAAAAAGGGTTAGCTCCTCCGGTGTCTTTTTATTAATCAGACCGATGCACTGAAAGCAGCGATTACAGATTTTTGTTGCGTCAAATGTACACTGGTTATCCTTCAGTTTCTGAAAAGATTCTTTGTCATAGAAGCTAAATACATCACTCTGCAACGCCTCGAGATTTCTTGTTTGATCAATATGATAGATTTTTGGAAAAATTTCCAAAATATGGGGATTGTTTTTATTGTAGCCATCACTATAACGGATGGTATTCTGCGGTGTGATAATACAGGTAAATGAAATCACATTATCCTGAAAAGAAGGAAATTCCTTTCGAAACTCTTCCAGCCATACTTCATAATCATGTGCCTTGCTGATGATTCCTTTGGAATAAAAATAGTACAGATCATTGTCTGTAAACTCTATCTGGAAATCAATCTTGATGGAATGATTTTTATCCTGAAACTCATATTCCTCTGCCTTACGCATATTGGCAGCCAGCAAAATAGCATCAATTACTGCTGTTTTTCCTGTATTATTTTTTCCCACCAGGATCAGCGCATTTTCAATCTCATTGATTTCTAATTCCCGGATGGATTTAAAATTTCTAATTTTAAGATAACATATTTTCATAAAGAATCCCCCTCTTTATCATTATTGTATGAACTGCCATTTAAAAAGTGACTGTATCACGATTTCTTTTTCTTTCTCCCTGCGTTCTTTTTCGTGCCTTTTTTGCGCACAGAATAGCCGAATGTTCCAAGCTTTTTTCCAAGAGAATAATATGTTCCATGAGAATACGCAAGTAACTTACTGTCATTCAGATGAAACGTGTTCTTTTCATCCATATACTTTTCATCCACATGAACTGCTGTTACCCTTGCGATAAACATATGATGTGAGCCTAACTCCTTGATTTCTTCCACGTGACACTCAATATTTACAGGAGATTCTTCCACCAACGGACAGTCCACCGTATCAGCAGGTATCGGTGTCAGATGACACTCCTTCCACTTGTCCACATCTCTTCCGGAACGAACCCCGCAATAGTCTGTCGCATACGCGAGTTCTTCTGTTGTCAGATTTATCACAAACTGCTTTGTCGTTTTTATCAGATCATAGGAATACCTCTCTGGTCTTACTGAAATAGACACCATAGGCGGATTCGTACAAATGGTTCCTGCCCATGCTACCGTCAGCAGATTTGATCTTCCGTCCGTGTCTGCGCAGCTTACCAACACAGCTGGCAAAGGATACAGCATATTTCCGGGTTTAAAATTTATTTTTGACATGATCAACCTCGCTCATAAAAATCTTTTTATATAGTATACCATACGTCCTGTTAAATAGGGTACTATATATTTGCAAATATAATGAAATAAGGGTATAATTATAGTAATTGTTGGCATTATTTTTTATGGTTCTTTTATCAAAGAAGGAGGTGTCCTGATTGCCCTCACTAATTAAAGATTATTATAAGATTTTGCAGGTGCATCATGACGCATCCTTTGACGTGATCAAAGCAGCATATCGAAAGCTTTGTACACTGTATCATCCGGACGCAAGCAATGACAGCAACACCCTTGCACAGATTACGGAGATCAATGAAGCGTATCGCGTACTTAGCGATCCGGATAAAAGGACAGCCTATCATAAAATATGGCAGGAACATTTTATGGCGCGCAAAAAATATGTTCAAAACATTTCACAGATGTGGAATGAGGACAGGCTTTCGGCGAACTCTCCTAAGAGCGTTTTAGAGCAGTTTTTTCATGCATTATATACCAAAAACTGGACAGCAGCATACTCCTGCCTGACCTTAGAAGATAAAGAACGTATTTCCTGCCATCAATTCTGTGCCTGGCGGGATGCCATCAGCGAATGCTTTGAGATGCAGGACTATCGCATACAAAAATACCGTTCCTACAACAGATGCCGGATTGGAGAAATCATTTACCAACAAGTTACCGAATACGCCGTTATTGTGAATGATTTGGATCTGCAAACCTCACAGGTTTCCCAATCCACGACACATAAATATATGGCATTTGATGGTACTTCCTGGAAAGTCTGTCTAGGCATTAAGTCCTTAAAGCAGGCAACGTTAAAGTTTAAGCTTATGGCACAGAGAAGAAAAAATTTCGATCCGATTGCTCTCTATCAGAGTGCCGTTGCAAAAAGAGATCCTTTAACCGGATTGCTAAGCGAAAGCGGCTTTTATGACGAAGCAATTAAGGAAGTGGAACGTTTTAAGCGCTATCAGAATCCACTTTCTCTGGTTGTGTTTCAGGTGCACTGCACAGACAGTTCAAGGGAAATCCCCTGTCTTTGTCAATGTGCCAGTATTATCAAAGCATCCTGCCGCATGAATGATCTGGTCGCCCGTTTTGGTAACAACCAGATCGTATGCCTTTTAGCAGAAACCACAGAGGCACAGGCAATGCTTGCCTCCCAAAAATTTATTAATAACATTCGAACACGTCAGGTAGAAGCCTTTACACTTCATGCCGGCATTTTACAGTATACTGGTAAAACAACCATAGAAGACAGTGTATTTGCCGCCTGCTCAGATGCCAGCCGCAACGGCAATGCTATCTGTATCAATCATCGTGATTAGAAACGAGGACACTTATTTATGAATCAGACAAAGGGACATTTTATTACATTTGAGGGAATTGACGGTAGTGGAAAAAGCACACAGATTTCTCTCTTAAGGGAAAAGATCGAACAGACAGGAGCTTCCTGCTATGAAACGGCAGAACCATCCACAGGGCCTATCGGTTCCATGCTTCGACAGTTTTTATCCGGTCGCATCAAGGCAGATGAAGACACACTTGCGGCTCTATTTGCTGCGGATCGTCTGGATCATCTAAAAAACAAAACAGATGGTATCTGCACAAAAATCGAACAGGGGATTCATGTCATCTGTGACCGTTATGTCCTATCAAACTATGCATATCAGGGTGTCAGAGTACCTCTTGAATGGGTAATGCAGTTAAATCACGCTGCGAACGAAACCCTTCGTCCGGATTGTCATATTTTTATTGATATTGATCCGGAGCTTGCGATGGAACGCATGGCAAAAAACCGTTTTCATACCGATCTGTTTGAAACAAAGGAACGTTTAACAGAAGTTCGAAACTGCTATCTGAGTTTAATAGAACAGTTAAGCACAACAGAACAGATCATAATTATCAATGGAAATCAAAGCGTGGAACAGATTGCAGATGAAATCTGGCAAAAAACTTCCACATTGTTTACAGATATCCATTAGGGAAGGGAGGATGTGAGTGTGGATTTAAAGATTACAAATCTTCAACAACTGCAGCAGACAGAGCAGAAAGCCCCTACTGCTGAAACAGACGGTTCTTTTCGTTTTGCTCTGTTAAGCAGCTTAGAGGAAAACGAACTACAGTCACAGCTTTCTCTTATGATGGAAGACATCATACAGCAGGGAAACCGCCTCAGTAAAAAAATGGATGTCCGCGATATGAAACAGTATCGCAAACTCATTCAGGAATTTATGAATGAAATTGCAACACATACCCACCAGTTCAGCCGCGAAAACTTCTTAGACCGAAAAGGCAGACACCGTGTTTACGGTATTGTCAAAAAGATCAATCAGACACTGGATGAATTGGCAGAAGAACTATTGAGAGAAGAAAAGGATCGTATCGCCATCTTAAGCAAAGTAGACGAGATTCGCGGTCTTCTCTTGGACATATTTACGTGATATGATAATAAGAACAATATAGAAATGAGGGTAACTATGGCAAATTTTAAAGATATTATCGGACAGGAACAAATAAAAAAACATCTTCAGGAAAGTATTATGCAGGGAAGTCTTTCTCACGCATATATCATAAATGGTGAAGCAGGTTCCGGAAGACGTCTTCTTGCTTCCGCTCTCACCAAAACACTTTTATGCGAAAACAGAACACCCGACGGGGATGCCTGTGGAAAATGTAAATCCTGCCTTCAGGCAGACTCCAATAACCATCCTGATATTCGCTTTATTACACATGAAAAGGCAAGTATCGGTATTGATGATATCCGTGAACAGCTTATCAATGATATTTCGATCAAGCCTTACAGCAGTTCACATAAAGTATATATCATTCCGGATGCGAACAAGATGACAGAACAGGCACAGAACGCTTTACTTAAAACAATGGAAGAGCCGCCGGAATACGCTATCATTTTATTGCTTACAGAAAATACCCAGAATCTTCTTCCAACAATTACTTCCCGCTGTATCACATTAAACACACAGCCACTTCAGAAGGAAGTGATTACACAGTATTTGATCAAGAACCTTCAAATGGAACCGGAACAGGCGAAAATTGCTGCCGGCTTCTGTCAGGGAAATGTTGGAAAAGCTATTCACTTTGCTTCTTCAGAAGATTTTCAGGAAATGAAGCGTGATACACTACAGCTGTTAAAGGAAATTGATGATATGGATGTTTCCGATCTTATGAGCATGATAAAAGAGCTTTCCCAGCGAAAGGGAAGAATCACAGAATATCTTGATCTCATGCTTTTATGGTATCGTGACATCTTAATGTTTAAAGTCACAAAGGATGCAAATATTCTCTTATATCGCGATGAATATAAAGCAATTTCCCGACAGGCAAGTGTTCGAAATTATGAAGACATCGAAAAGATCATTAAAGCAATTGATAAAGCAAAGGTTCGCTTAAAAGCCAATGTTAATTTTGAAACAGCCATTGAATTACTGTTACTTTCTATCAAAGAATAAAGTAATATGTGCTGCTTATAGTATGAGCATTTTCCTATTTGATAAGTTTTGATAAAGGAAGCTGCTTACAGAAAGGAATTTATTAAATTATGATACTTATAATCGGAGTTCGTTTTAGAAAATCAGGAAAAGTATACTACTTTGCTCCCGCAGGTATGCCTATTCAAAAAGGAGATCACGTTATTGTGGAAACCGCACGTGGAGTGGAGTATGGTACAGTCGTTCTTTCTCCAAAGGAAGTTACGGATGACAAAGTAGTACAGCCACTAAAACCGGTTATGCGAATTGCTACACCTGAGGATGATGCTGCCAATGCCGAAAATGAGAAGAAGGAAAAGGAAGCATTTCAGATCTGTCTGGAAAAAATTTCCAAGCATGAATTAAATATGAAGCTCATCGATTCGGAATACACCTTTGACCGCAATAAGCTTTTATTTTACTTTACGGCAGACGGACGAATCGACTTTCGCGAATTGGTAAAGGACTTAGCATCTGTTTTCCGCACAAGAATTGAGCTTCGTCAGATTGGTGTCCGCGATGAAACCAAAATGATTGGTGGTATTGGCATATGTGGTCGCCCCCTCTGTTGTCATACCTATTTATCTGACTTTGCCCCTGTTTCGATCAAAATGGCTAAGGAACAGAATCTGTCCCTGAATCCATCTAAAATATCAGGTGTCTGTGGCAGACTAATGTGCTGTCTGAAAAACGAGCAGGAAGCTTATGAATATTTAAATAGTACACTTCCTCATCTGGGTGCAAAAGTCACTACTGTAGAAGGCTATCAGGGTGAGGTGCAGAGCATCAGTGTCTTAAAACAGCTTGTAAAGGTTCTTATCATGCATGATAACGATGAAAAAGAAGTCCGCGAATACCATGTCAGCGAACTTCAGTTTGAACGCAATAAAAGACCTGCCAATGCTCCTATTGCTCCAACACTTCCGGACGAGGAAGTAGACGAAAGTGCATTGCGCGAGCTTGAGCAAATGGAAAAAGAAGACTTAGAAGATACTACTGCTGAGGAAGCAGATTCTTCTCCGGCAAAACCACGTTATGAAAACCGCAAAAAGCACAATAATTATAACAAAAACGCGCGTCCTTATAATAAAGATAAGGATAATACAAATAACCGTGAACGCTCTGCCAAGCAGCGGGATAACCAGAATACAGATGAGGAACGCAAAAAATTCCGCAAAAAAAATTACAACAATCATTCACAAAACCATAACGGGCAACATCACCAGAATAACCGCAACAATAAAAACAACTACCGTAATAATAACAATGGAAACAACGGAAAATCATACAACAAAGGTGGTAAAAACCGCTCACAGGAACAATAATTATGGAACATACAAACATGTTGCGTGACGGAGAACGATTAGATGATCTGCAGAGAAACGGCTATAAGATCATTCAAAATCCACAAAAGTTCTGCTTTGGTATGGATGCTGTTCTCTTGTCCCATTTTGCGGACATCAAAAAAGACAGCCGCGTATTAGACCTCGGTACCGGAACCGGCATTCTTCCTATTTTACTAGCTGCCAAAACCAAAGCAAAATGTTTTGAAGCATTGGAAATTCAGGAAGAAAGTGCTGATATGGCAAAAAGAAGCGTTATCTATAATCATCTGGAGGAACGCATCCACATTACAGTCGGTGACATTTCCCATGCCTCTGATATTTTTGGTAATCATTCCTTTGATGCTGTCGTAACAAATCCGCCTTATATGAACGATCAACACGGTCTAAAGAACCCTGATCTGCCAAAAGCGATTGCCCGACACGAAATCTTATGCACACTGGATGATGTTGTTCGCGAAAGTGCCAGAGTATTAAAGCCTAAAAAAAGCTTATATATGGTTCATCGACCATTTCGTCTTGCAGAAATCTTTCAAACCATGATGAAATATCATTTAGAGCCAAAGCGCATGTGTCTTGTCCATCCCTATCTGTGCAAAGAACCAAACATGGTATTGATAGAAGCGGTAAAAGACGGAAATCCTATGTTAAAAATCGATCCGCCGATCATCGTATATGAAAAATCAGGTGAATACACCCGTCAGCTTTTAGATATTTACGGATACGAATAATTACTATATAAGAATGGAGCCAAAAACATGTCTGGAACATTATATCTATGTGCTACACCGATTGGTAATTTAGAGGATATGACCTTTCGTGTGATTCGCACACTAAAAGAAGTTGATCTGATTGCCGCAGAAGATACGCGAAATACGATCAAGCTCTTAAATCATTTTGAGATTAAAACTCCTATGACAAGTTATCACGAATATAATAAAATTGACAAGGCAGCCTATCTGGTACAAAAGATGTTAGACGGTACAAATATCGCTCTTGTAACAGATGCCGGAACACCGGGTATTTCCGATCCCGGCGAGGAAATCGTCCGTCAGGCATACGCAGCAGGTATCCCTGTTACATCACTGCCCGGTGCATGTGCCTGTATCACAGCGCTGACACTATCCGGTCTTTCCACACGTCGTTTTGCTTTTGAGGCATTCTTACCTCATGACAAAAAGGAGCGACGCACTATTTTAGATTCCTTAAAAACAGAAACCAGAACAACCCTCCTATATGAAGCACCTCATCATCTAAAAGCGACCTTAGCAGAGCTTTACGATACACTCGGAGATAGAAATCTGACACTCTGCAGAGAGCTTACAAAGCTTCACGAAACCGTACAGCAGCTTACTCTTGGCTCTGCCATCGAATATTTTAAGCAAAATGATCCAAAAGGAGAATATGTACTTGTAATAGATGGTATCTCTCAGGAAACACTCGACAAGAAAGAGCAGGAACAGTGGAGCCGCTATTCCGTACCAGAACATTTGGAATACTATATGGCTCAAAATCTCAGCAAAAAGGACGCCATGAAAAAAGTAGCACAAGACCGCGGCGTATCAAAAAGAGAAATCTATCAAATTCTGTTAGATGAAAAGTAATATTGAAACATGGATCAATCTATATACTTATCCTTTCAGCCTGATCGTACACCTTTCGCACTGTCATAAGGCCCGATGCTGGAAAGATAAGTATATTTTTTCTAAATATGGAAAAAATGATGACATAATGATTTGTCTGTTCTGATAATCTTATCAAAACAGTCCCTTTAAATTTTTTGATAACCATAAGGAGTATGCCATCATGAAAAATAATATATTTTACAGCAAACAATTTTTCACAATTTCCATAGCCTGCCTTGCTTTTTTTCTATGGATCTGCTTTTTTATCCAAACATTTTCTGCTAACACTTCATATAACACTTATCAGGCAATCCCCGCCTTTTTAAATACAAATGCAGGTACTTCCTCTGACAGTGCATTGGCATCCCTCAGACACGATTATGCTGATAAACTATGTCAATTAGATCAGACCACTTTTCGTCTTCCCATCTCCTGCCTTTCTACAGAAGGAACAACTAATCCTCCCTCAGATGTAAAAGCTGTCACCGCTTTTTTTAAAAAGTATGACTGTAGCACTGCTTTGGTTTCCTATCATAAAGAAAATAATTATACAGACCTTTATTTTTACTGTCCAAAGTATGTTAAGTACCATGAAGCTTCTTCAAACAGAACCTCTACCCTTCAGGCTGCCACCACATCTAAGTATCTCTATATTGGAATCCCTTTTATCTCATACGATTTTTAATGTATTTGTTTTTTCAGATGTTTCTAATCATCCTTCCAATCTCTGGGCAGATTACGCTTATGACACCTTCTTCTTTCCCTACGATAAGACATTTCATTGCAAAGCATCATTTGTACCAGTGCATGCATCCAACGATTACTGATTTCTTCCTGATACGGACATTTTACTTTACAACAGATTTGATCTGCCATAGACTGAACAGAAACCTTATCCGGATATTCATCATACATAAGACTTCCATCATACTCCATCCTGTCACACTGTTCTTCTACCTGACTTTGAATAGACATCACCTCTATCGGATACAGATAACGGTTGTCACTAGCATAATCATCGCCCCTTATTTCTGTCAGTTCCAGCGGAAATGTCATAAAATTTCCCTTTGCATAAATGGATTGTTTCATGATTTTTCTTCCCTTCTCAATCATCCTACCCTCAGTTTATGATATTTTCTTAAAATAGTTCCTCACAACATTGCCTTTTTTTTGCAAAAACACTATACTAATGAGGTGAATGTCAAAGTCACATACTTTGCGGCAGCCCCTAAGTGCAGGTAACTCTGCATATCGTTTGCTGTTTTTGCAAAAATTAATCTATGAGGAGGATTACCTTGAAACATTTATATAAATTTATCGCGTTACTTTTTCTATTTGGAATTTCTATTTTTTTCTTTGGAAAAAGTATCCCCGAAATTTCAGTAGAAACCACAACCGCCTCCAGTTTACAGGCATCTACCTTCCCTATTCTATATCTGCAGGTTGGTGACTACACGATTAATACCCTTCACGGCTACAGTAGCGAGATGAACAGTGGAAGTGTCAGAGAATCCATCACCCCACTGGACAATTCCAAAAAGTTTACCGTAAAGATCAGACAAAATGAGTCAAAGATCAAAAAACTTGATTACAGTTTATTAGATATTGCCAACAAAAAGGTAATTGAAACAAATACTTTAACTGCCTTTGACACGCAAAAGAGCTTTCGAACAGCCACGATCAAGCTGTCACAAGGCCTAGATACCAGCAAGGAATACGGTTTTCAGATTACTTTAACTACAAGCTACAGCAAGAAGATTCATTTTTATACCCGCATCAAGTATTACACAAATGACTTCTTTCTATCCCAAAAGTTGGACTTTGTAAACAATTTTCATAATGCTACGTTTGACAAAAACTCCTCATTTGATATTTCTCCTTACTTAGAAGCAAATACAGATGATGATTCCACCTTTGCAAACGTAACCATTCACTCCAGTAAGAGTCTGATCACCTGGAGAAAACTAAAGCCTAAAAAGATCACGTCCGTCATTCCAACGATCAAAGAATTAAATATCGAAACGGCTGCGATTTATCAGGACTATTATGTACAGGCAGAATCCGATTCCGGTTTAGAAACATACCATGTAAAAGAGTTTTACCGTGTCCGTTATTCCGGAAATCGTATCTATTTGTTAGGATATAATCGAAAAATGGAATCCTTTTTTGATCCTGAGCTGATTTCTTTGAAAAAAAGTGAGTTCAAGATTGGAATTACAAATGACAAAGACATACACCTTACTTCAAGTGACTCCAATAAAAAGGTTGCCTTTGTCCGCAACGGAAGCCTATGGTATTATGATTTAAAAAGCAACAAGCTTTCCTCTGTCTTTTCCTTTGCTCAAAAGTCAAATGATTATTTAAGAGAAAACTACGATCAACACGACATCCAGATTTTAAAGGTAAAAGACAACGGTGATATCAGCTTTATTTTGTATGGATATATGAACTGCGGAGATTACGAAGGACGCGTTGGCATTCTGCTTTATGATTACAGTGCAAAAAACAACAGAATTACAGAGCGTGTATATATTCCTTTGACTACCACCTATCAGCAGTTAAAAGAAGATTTAGGTAATTTTTCTTATGTAAATGAGAAAAATATATTCTATTTTTCTCTCAACAATATCGTTTATGCCTATAATATTTCTTCTAAGCGGTATGATATTCTTACAGAACATGCTGACAGAGATCATTTTTCAATGTTACAAAAAGCAAAATGCTTTGTCTGGTCAAACCAGAATAAGGCAGGACAGACCGATTACATCACTATTCTTGATCTGGAAACCGCAAAACAACTAACAGTTTCTGCTCCGGTCAATGAAAGTATTGTCGTACTGGGCACGATTGATGCGAACTTAGTATATGGATTTGTCAAAAATAATGATATTTACGAATCTACAACAGGAGATATTATCAAACCGGCTTATCAGTTGATTATTTCAGATTGTAAAGGAACGATTTTGCGCAAATACCATTCCAAAAACAATTACATTACAAGTGCTTCTGTTGAAAACAATGTTATTCATTTAAATCGTGTAAAGAAGAAAAACGGACGCTTTGTTTCTATGTCAGGTGATACGATCATGAACCAAAAGGACACACAGGCAAAATCTTTCAACCTGACATCGCGCGTAACACAAAAAATGCTGACAGAGCAGTATCTTTCTTTACCAGCCGGCTTTATTATGCAGTCAAAGCCAAATACTATTGCAACAAAATGTGTAATGGTAACAGAAAACACAACGCTGCATTTATCCGATCAGGATACCTCTACAGCAATCAAATATTATATTTATGCCTATGGTGAGATTACGCAGGCAACAACCAGTGCACAGAAAGCAATTACTATGGCGGATAAGCAGATGGGTACTGTCATGGACAGTAAATCCCATATTGTCTGGGAGCGTGGTGGAAAGTTTCTAAGCAAACAGCTTTCCAATATCAGTTACCCCGATGACACTTCTTCAAGCATCAAAGCATGTACGCAGATGCTTTTGCAGGCAGCTCAGGTAACTACAACAACACAAAAATTGCAAGGAAAATCCATCCTGTCTATGCTCAAAAAGTATCTGGATCAGCCTGTCAATCTGACCGGATGTACCTTAGATGAGGTTTTGTACTTCGTAAGCGGTGAAAAACCTGTAATCGGTATGCTAGACGCAAATCATGCCGTACTCATTACCGAATACACTTCTTCTACCGTAACGTGGATGGACCCACAAACCCATCATAAGAGAAAGGCTTCTATTGGAGCTGCGGAAAGCATGTTCAAAAGAGCCGGTTATAAATTCGTAAGCTATATCTCAAATTAGTTTCATGTAAACCAAATAACCCTTTTCTGATTTTACTTTCATAAGTCAAAAGATCAGAAAAGGGTTTTGTCATATTCAACAAAAATTTTCTTTCAAAATATAAGACTACAACAAAAGAATCCTTTCATTTTTTCTCCTCTTGTGACTATTGTATAATTTGATTCTATTTTTATACATAAAATTCGCACTTTCACCAATAGACAACATAACACATGTAAGTTAAAATACAGTAACATAACAAGTACACAACATCACAGGAAGGGAGGAGTCCTATGAAACATCTATCTACACTTTTTACTTTTCTAAGCACACTATGCCTTTTTATATTTCTTACAGCACTGCTTATTTTCGGTGATTTTTTTAACGGCTTCCTCCCTTCTGTTCTAAGAGCAGAAGCTTTGGCAAGTACAGCAGATATAGCTTCTTCATCACTTTCCAAAGCCAGATTTCTAAAAGCAGGAATCACACATCACGAAAGAATTCTTTCCAATCAGACTCTGTACTATTATATAAGGTCAGAGCAAACCATTACTCTGTCTGTGACATCTGCTCATAATAAATCTTTAAAGCTTACATTTCTTTCAGACAATGGAACCACTCTTTCCTTTTCCAAAAAGCAACAGGCGCATACCTGTATTTTTACACTTCATAATACTTCGAAGTGCCATAAAGTTTTTATTAAACTCTTAAATCATCAATCCTATGACATGACCTTTGACATAACACCGACAAAATCTTCTTTAAAGCATAAGATTACGCATCCATCAAAGGATCGTTTCCAAAAAAACTCTGCTACTTTCCATTCTTCAAGCAAAGATAAGGTTTCAAAGAAAAATAACACCTTTTTTCAAACGGATACCAAAAAGTCAAAGAAAAACACCATTCTGCCAACAGCTTCTCCAACAAATCAGCCTGCTTTTTTAAAAGACACTCAGCCTTCTTCAAAACCATCTCTTTCCAGTCACAAAAAGACCAAGCGGACTTTTTCTAAATCGAAAAAAGATACCTTATCCACAACTGTTTTAGAAAAAAGTACTCTTAATCCACAATTTCTCGTATTAGCACCAAAGGATGTGCAAAAGATAACCATTCAGCATCTGACAGCTAAAACATCCTATTCCATTATAAGCACAGACCCATCTGTTGCTGCCATTGATCCGGTTTCTTTGAACGTAACCGCACGAAAGGAGGGCTTTGCGATTCTATATTTTCAGGAAAAAGAACACGCACAACATACAACTGCCTGTTTCGTCCGCGTTATAAAAAAAGAAAAGATCAGCACATTGCCATAACAAAAATTGACAAAATCATTATTATTATACCACTATAATACAATCCATTTTCTATAACGCTCACTATCAAAAGGAGGATATTTATTTGAGTCAGAAAAGAACATCTGTCATCCGTTATATTTGGGATTTTGTTCCGGATGCCATAAAAAGCACATATACCCCCAAACAAATTATCTTAATAGAAAAATACAGCGTACTGCTTTCCGTTATTCATTCTGATTCCAGGGAATGCTATCTGTTAAAAATAGAACAGCACAAATTCAGATACAAAAAATACACCTGCAGCATACAATCACAGGATAACTTGCAGCCATCTGTTTTCAGCCAAAGTTCTAAACACCAGCAAAAGAAAGATCAGTTGTTTCACTCACTTCGTTCAACCCCTACGATACCTTATATATTACTTTCAATATCTGCCTTTTTGCTGTTATTTTCCTTTTATCACTATTTAACGAGCCATCCAAATCATGATAGCACCCCAGACTTTGTCTGCTCCTTCTCACCCGCTGTAGCGACAGATATCCCTGCCACCACATCACCACCTGCCATGCAGACACACACATCATCCCCTGCTACTCCCACTCCTTGCCATATATTAGATATTTCTCAAACTTCGCATCAAACAGACGCCTCTCTTTCAAAGCATTTGTCAACCGTCCCATCTTACGACAAAGTCACTACTATTTTTGCTGCCTCCTGTAAACTCACTTCTCTTACCCCATTTGCACCTTTTTCTAACCTAAGAGAGCTTTACCTTTCTGACAATCCTCTTACCTTTGGTCAGATTCCTTCCTCTCTTTCCAAATTAAATATTTTAGTGCTATCCGACTGCCATTTAAAAGATGTCCAACCCATATCTGCCAGAAAGAGTCTGACAGTTTTAGACCTGTCGCACAATCTGCACTTAAAGCATATACGCACTCTCTCTTCGCTAAAGCATTTACAATATCTAATCTTAACTGATACGAATGCTTCACAGAAAGATATTGCCTTCCTAAAGGCAAAGCTTCCCCAATGCAATATCATTTACTGATACGATAAGCTGCAATTACTTTTAAATTATTTACACAAAATAACATAGCTATTTGCTTCTGAGCGAAGGCAAATAGCTTGATGGCAGTCGCCAAATGCGAGCAAGCTCGCGCTTGGCTCGTTGCTTCGCAGAAATAGACGCTCAGAAATGGAGATTATTATGAAAAAACATCAGATATTATTACTTTTAACTTTATTATGTTACATTCTTTTATTTGCACCATCTTTTTCTTCTGCCAAAGGCAAAGTAAAAAAACATCCCAAAAATCAATATCTTGCAAATGCTTCTTTTCAGATTAAGCAGCCTTTAAATCACTGGAACTTCACCCTTTCGCTTTCCTGTAATCGCATTCTTTTAGAAAGTGAAATCAAAAATAGTAAGATAACAATTTATCCCAAAAAGCGGCCAAATCAAAAAATAACCGCTTCTTTTGGAAATCTCTCCAAAAACGGAAAAGTCGTATCTTATACTTTTTCACCGACCGAGCAAAAAAAGCTCTGTCCCAAAAATCGTTCTATGGACGGAAGCTATTATTTAACTTGTACACATTTTTCCAAAAAATTATCCTTTTCCTATCAGGAACGTATTCCAAATCAGGCATTATCCGGATTTGTCTTTTATCCTGATGGAAATCCTGTATCCAAAGCACTTATCTCTCTTAAAACAAAAAAGTCTGCCAAAAAGACTCTTACCGATAAAAATGGACACTATAGCATAAAAAGTGATTCAAAAAAAGCTACACTCACGGTAACAAAAAGCGGCTTTTTAGGTACTTCACTCTCCATTCCATCTGTATCCTCCACAGGTACTATTTGTGAAAATATAGTGCTTCACCCCAAAGATACCGCTTCCTATCTGTCATTTTCTGTCACAGATTCAAAGGATCATCCCATTTCCAATGCTTCCCTCTCTCTTGTTAAAGCAAAAGCAGTAACATCTGCCAATCCTTTATCTGATCCTATCGATTCTGTTTCACCAAAGGACATTGTCTATCTCGGAACTACCGATGCAGATGGAACTGCTTCTATTTGTAATACCAATAATTTTGCCACACTCCATGCCGGTTTTACAAAGGTAACAGCAGACTCCTCCGTTCAACTTTCTTACTCACCACAGAATCTGCCAGACATCAGTGCCACCAAAACATCGTCATCCGATAAACACTCAAGCTCTTCCTCTGCTCGGATATTGTCTGCACAGCAGCTGAATCTGTCAGAACAATATACACTATATGTCCATAAAAACAATTCATTCTTACCACAAAAGCTTTCTTTTTCATTATCAGATTTTGTGACCGACCAGATTTCTTTCCATATCCGTCTTGCTGCCTGCCCTGATGTCACACTTTCTGCCTTGTCATTTGAACCAACACATAGAAGCAGCCTTTCCGCATGCCAAAAAGCTTCCCTTACCTTTTTTCAAAATGGTCAGAAAACTCCTATCTATCATCAGAAATTAGACAAAGAATCTCTTACTTTCTATGATTCTTTTCTAAAAACATCAGCAATAACACTTCCCTGCTTTTTAGAAAATGTCACATACTATGTTCAATTCCGCCTTTACGATGCGTTTGATCAAGTCATAGAAGCGTCCACTTTATTTCCTATGACTGTTCGCAATAAGACCTTCTGTCCCAAAGCAGAAACTTCTTTCCAAACCATAGCACTGTTTCCAACATACTATACACGTTTTTTGCTCTACGGCAATTTTGCTTTAGACACAGATTCTATTTTATTTTCTCTTTACCAAAAGGAAAATGGAACCTATTATAAAACAGATACAATCGCAGTTGAGCCGATATCTAAAATAGACCATACTACTTTCTGTACTAATTTGATTGCACCAAATCTTCTCGCAGACAAGGATTATCTTCTGGTTTCTGCTGATGATACCATCTACGCTTCTCCTACTGCCTTCACTGCCAAAGCAGCCTGTCTTTTCTCATCCAAAAAAGAGGCACAACTTTCCATTGCACCTCTTTCTAAGATTTCCTGCACATCTGCATCCAAAGCCTTATATCGGTCAGATTCAAATGAACCTGTGTCATATACCTATCACACTCAGAATACGATTACAACTGATCAGATTCGCTCATGTCAAACTTATCTCAATACCGTTGTTGCATTTTACCACAAAAACGGAACCCTCATTCAGTTTATCATAACTGATCCGGCTACTGCAAAAAGCCCTTCCTTTCTGTCCCAAAAAGCGTACACCATTTGTGACATCTACACCAATCATGCACTCTTGTCTACTACACAGCCTTCGTATTAATAGCGTATCACCTCATCCTTTGTAACCTTTGCAAATACACTTCTCATCTTTTCTGTCTCTTTCTTTCCAAAGGTATAGCCTGATTTTAAATATTCCAATGCTTCCTTCACTTTTTCCCGGTCATTTCCACACAGCCTTGCAATTGTATCACCTTTTTCCACAAAATCCCCGGTCTTTTTGTAAAAATAAATACCTGCTGTATCATCAATCTTACTGTCTTTTGTTTCGCGTCCTGCCCCAAGAATCACTGCTGTTTTTCCGCACAATTCTGTATCCATATGCTCTATATATCCCGCTTTTTGTGCCGTAAATTCAACAGAAAAAGCTGCTTTTTCAAATTTTTCCGTATCATATATAAAGCTGTCATCTCCGCCCTGCTCTGCCACCATTTTAGCAAGCTTTTTTAATCCGCTTCCATCCTGTATTGCCTTTTTCACAAGTGC
This sequence comes from uncultured Lachnospiraceae bacterium, assembly GCA_934317005.1. Lineage (GTDB taxonomy): Bacteria > Bacillota > Clostridia > Lachnospirales > Lachnospiraceae > Butyribacter. The sequence continues at coordinate 27,557 of CAKREB010000001.1, read as the reverse complement.
TTTGCAGGATTCTTCATCACCTATTCCACTAATTTGAAGCATTTCTACTGCAAACACTTCACAAATCTCCTGAAAATCTTCCGGTGCTTTTCCCTGTAAAGCAGACACTGCTTCTTTGATCTCAATATTATTTCCAACAGCCACTCCCAAAGGTACATCCATATTGGTTAATAAAGCTACCGTTTCCCTTCCAGCACCCTCTCCGATTGCCACCATTTTTTGCGCCAGTGTTATCGCATCTTCAATAGATTTCATAAATGCTCCACTTCCAACCGTTACATCCAGCACAATCTTATCACTGCCTGCAGCAAGCTTTTTACTCATAATGGATGCAGCAATCAAAGGAATGCTGTCTACGGTAGCCGTAACATCGCGCAGTGCATACATTAGTTTATCTGCCGGAGCAATATTAGCAGATTGTCCAATAACTGATACACCAATTTTATTAACAATTTCAAAAAATCTTTTTTCATCAATAGCAGTTTTTAAACCGGGAATGGATTCTAATTTGTCAATTGTTCCTCCGGTAAATCCAAGCCCTCTTCCGCTCATTTTTGCAACCTTTCCACCACATGCTGCCACAATCGGTGCTACCACAAGAGTTGTCTTATCTCCCACACCACCTGTACTATGCTTGTCCACTTTGATTCCCTCTATTTGTGACAGGTCAGCCATATCTCCCGACTTTGCCATACACTGCGTCAGAAAAACAAGTTCTTCATCTGTCATTCCATTAAAATAGATTGCCATCAAAAGTGCAGCCATTTGATAATCAGGAATCTTACCTGCAACATAATTCTCTACCGCATAGCAGATTTCTGCTTCTGTTAAAGCCTCTCCTTTTTTCTTTTTATCAATCACATCATACATTCTCATACGCTTTCCCCCAATCTCATTACTTATTTTATCAACTTATTCTTTACTTAAATTCAAAGGTCCAAATCCTTTTGGCAGCAACTCCTTTAACAAAAACTCCTGCGTATCTCCTGATTTGTTAGGTAGTACAATCTGAAATGTTTCCGGATTACAAAATTCCATCATTACCTGTAAGCATACCCCGCACGGAGGACAAAAATCCGCTATTTCCTTTTCTCCTCCCACAATGACAATTTTTTCAAATACCCGTTCTCCCTCGCTGACGGCCTTAAAAAACGCAGTTCTTTCCGCACAATTTGTTGCTGTATATCCGGCGTTTTCAATATTACATCCTGTATATAGCTTTCCTGAACCGGCTTTCAGACAAGCCCCCACAGCAAAGCCGGAATACGGAGAATATGACATTTTTCTGGCCGCTATTGCCATTTCTATCATTGTTTCATTTTCCATTTTCATCCTCATTTCCATTTCTATTTCACACGACTGTAAAATGCCACAAGTCATGCTATTGCTTTTCCTATTTCTCACTTCTATTCTTATTTTACACGACTGTAAAATTCTAAATTATACTTATCTTTTACTTTCTTTCTTCACTTCTACTCTTATTTTACACAACTGTAAAATATCAAAATTACAATTGTTCTTTTAAAATTTTAATCAGCCTGCTCGTTCCAAGTCTGTCTGCACCCAGCGAAAGAAATTTCTCTGCATCATCAAATGAAGCAATTTCTCCGGCCGCCTTAATTTTAACATCCATGCCGACATGCTTCTTAAAAAGAGCAATATCTTCAAATGTCGCGCCCGCTGTAGAAAATCCTGTAGATGTTTTTATATAATCTGCCCCTGCTTCTGTTACGATCTCACACATTTTTATCTTTTCCTCTTCTTCCAAAAGACAGGTTTCAATAATAACTTTTAAAATATGTTTTCCACATATTTCCTTTAGCTCCCAAATTTCATCTTTCATATCCTCATATCTTTTTTCCTTCAACATTCCGATATTAATTACCATATCAATTTCATCGGCACCATTTTTTAAGGCATCCTGCGTTTCGAATTTCTTTGTTTCCTTGGTCATATAACCATTTGGAAATCCTATTACAGTGCATACTGCCATTTTATTTCCGACATATTCTTTGACCTTTTTTACAAAGGATGGTGGAATACATACCGATGCCGTCTGATACTTTATGGCATCATCACAAATTTCTTTTATCTGTTCCCATGTAGCAGTCTGCTGAAGCAACGTATGATCTACATGTTTTAATATCTCTTTTTGTTCCATTTTCTTTTTCCTCACTTTCCTCTTTTATCTCATAGCTTATTACATTTCTTTTGTTATTATTTTCACAATCTTTCTTCTTTTTTTATAACTTTGTAATACAATCTTCGCTTTTATTTTGTATACTATTTAATGTAGATATTATTTATATGATGCAAGGGTCAAAAGCAGCTAGTAATGTATGTTTACATACAAATTACTAGCTGGTGGCTTGACCCGCCAAACACCGACAAGTAGCAGATTTGCTTGCAAATATGCGGGATTGGAGGTGTTTGTAGGATTGCGAAAATTGCACAGCAATGAAGCAATCCGTGGCATTAGTTGGGGGCAAAATATCTTTTGACCCCAACATCATTTATATGATGCTATAAATAAAAGCAGATAGCATTGTATGCTTATAGCTACATCTTCTTTTATTATAACATGTTTCACTTTTTGATTGAACAATGTCATAACGAATGAAGCAAAGATTTTTTAAGCATATTTCAAACGATATATTGTAATTATAATATAATTGAAATGATGCAAGGGTCAAAAGCAGCTAGTAATGTATGTTTACATACAAATTACTAGCTGGTGGCTTGACCCGCCAAACACCGACAAGTAGCAGATTTGCTTGCAAATATGCGGGATTGGAGGTGTTTGTAGGATTGCGAAAATTGCACAGCAATGAAGCAATCCGTGGCATTAGTTGGGGGCAAAATATCTTTTGACCCCAACATCATTGAAATGTAACTTTATGATAACTTTAATAATAAACCACTTTCACTTGATGACAATTCATATTATAATAATAGTAACAATATATCTGGAGGGTTTGAAATATGAAATTACTTACTGTAACAATACCTTGTTACAATTCACAGGAATATATGGAGCATGCGATTCAAACAGCTTTAACAGGTGGAGAAGCCATCGAAATCTTAATTGTTGATGATGGTTCTTCTGATAATACATTGTCAATTGCAAAAGAGTACGAAAAAAAGTATCCTACCATTATTCGTGCAATTCACAAGGAAAATGGTGGACATGGTTCTGCTGTAAACACCGGTATTCAGAATGCGAATGGTTTATTTTTTAAGGTGCTTGACAGTGACGACTGGTTTGATGAGGCAAGTTTGAAAAAGATATTACATTTTATTCAATACCTGGTAAAAGAATCTATTCCTTTAGATCTTATTATCAGCAACTATGTTTACGAAAAGCCAAGCATTCACAAACGTAAGGTCGTCAACTATCGCAGTGCGATTCCATGCAACCGCTTTTTCACATGGGACGATGTAAAGCACTTCCGAATGACGCAAAATCTGTTGATGCATTCTATTATGTATCGCACACAGCTTTTAAAGGATTGCCACCTTACTCTGCCGGAACATACTTTTTATGTAGATAATATTTTTGCCTATGTACCATTACCATCTGTCAGGAAAATGTATTATCTGAATGTAGATCTTTATCGTTATTACATCGGAAGGGATGATCAGTCTGTCAATGAAACGGTTATGACACGTCGCATTGATCAGCAGATTAAAATCACAAAGATTATGATTGATTCTCACGACCTCATGACAATCTCTTCTAAAAAACTGCAAAGCTATATGCTGCAATATTTATCGATGATGATGATCGTCAGCTCTGCTCTTTTGGTAAATGAAGGTTCGGCAGAAAATCTTGCAAAACGTGATGAATTATGGAACTACTTAAAGAATAGTAATAAACAGGTTTACCGTTTGATTACTGAGCGCAAGTTTGGATTACCTCTGCAGTTTAAGTCTTCCATTGGAAAGAAGATTATTATACATGGCTATCATTTCTTCAATCGAATTTACGGATTCAATTAAGATTTTTATCAGATTATGAATGGGGTTTACAAACAGATTGTAATCTGAATACAACAGGAGGATTTTATGGGGGAATTACTATATTATAACGAAGAGGAAGAATGGAATCATGCACTTTTGTTGTATGATGCAGTTTTAAAAGAAATTTGTACAAAGCTTGAAATTTTAAACAATGAATTTAAGCTTGCACATCAGTATAATCCAATAGAACACATTACTTCCCGTATTAAATCAGCAGAAAGTATTGCACGCAAAATTCGTTTAAAACAAAAAGAATTAACTGTTGAAAACATCATCCGATATATCAACGATGTTGCCGGAGTACGAATCATCTGTTCCTTTACTTCCGACATTTACCGTATTGCTGAAGCAATTGCACAGCAGGATGATGTAACTGTTTTAAAAGTCAAAGACTATATTGCTAACCCAAAGCCAAACGGATACAGAAGCTATCATATGATCGTATCAATTCCTATCTTCTTATCCGATGATGTAATTGATACCAAAGTTGAAATTCAGATCCGTACAATTGCAATGGATTTTTGGGCAAGTCTGGAGCACAAAATTTATTACAAGTTTGAGGGCAAAGCACCGGATGGTATTCGTGACGAACTAAGAGAATGTGCCAATATCATCACATTTTTAGATCAAAAGATGCTTTCTATCAATGAAGATGTAAAACATTATCACGATGATTTTAATGGTGGTTCTGCTATGAATCCAAACGTAGAATCACTTCAAGAATATGAGCAGCAGATAGAACATAAGGTTCCCGAATCATTAAAACCACTATTCAGCACAATTGCCAGCGAAAGTTAGCATCAAAAAAGAGAATGTTCCATGTACCACTCCAAAAGTTAGACCTAAAAATCTAACGATTGGAGATCAGTACACAGCGCATTCTCTTTTTTGATACAACTTGAAAATACTCGTACACTGATAAAAATTCTTGCTAAGGCAACAACGCAGACAGTATTCTTTTATCTTACACATACAAATAGAACAAAACCAAGATAAACTGTTACCATTGCGCTTCCACCAAACCGGTTGCTAATTTTCTCAATAAATTGCATCAGTAAAGCAATTATACTAAAAATAATAAGATCGTATATCGTCAATTGACTGATAAGAATCGGATGAATCAAAGCTGCAATTCCTAAAAGCAATGTGATACAAATAATAATTTCTTCCATCGTGTTTTCTAAAAAGCATTCTGTTTTCTGATCAAATAATGATATATAGATACCTCCCAGATTAACACACCAGGAAACCACTGTTATTCCCAACTGATATTGTGATATTCCATACATTCCACCAAGCATTGGAATATCCTTTGCTAACAAATACATACCAGCCAATATACTAAGTTCTAAGCAGATATATTTTAAAACAACTGATTTTATATCATATTTTTTTAGTATATTTATATCTTCTTGTGATATATCATTTACATGACCTTCTACCTGACCGGTTCTTTTTTCCCTATACTCTTCCATCCATCGTTTTCCATATACCATATAAAGATATAGTAAAAATACGAAAACAAGAAGCAAACCATCAATCTGATTAATACAGTTTACAACCGTTTTTCCTGCAAACAGGTAATCAGCCGCCAGGAACAATACCAATATCATACAAAATACAAGATATTGTCCTTTCATCAGCCGCTTACCTTTTGAAACTATCAGCTTCTGCACACCGCCAATTATCAATAAACGAAACAGACTACTTCCTATGATTGTCCCTAATATAATCTCCGTATTCTGATAAAACAGAAAAAATATTACTGCATTCAATATAGTCAGTTCATATAAATAATACCCTTTTTCTTTTAAAAGATTCCAGCCATAGCTTTCCTTTTCTCTTATCTTTAACAGTATGATTGGTATCACACTTACAAAGCATATACCGAGTACAATTTCTGCTAATCTTTGCATAGATTATCTGTCCTCAACAATCTTTTTCAGGCTTACATTTGATTTTGCTTCATCCAATGCTTGTTGCTCTTCTTCTGATAAAATCACAAATGCTTCTCCATTTACCACTTCTTTTGCATATGTATAGCAGCCTTCTTTTGTACTATGCATAGAGTTTAAGATAAATCCATTATTTTCTGCTGTTAATAATACTAAGACAAAGCTTAGTTTTCCTCCAATTTCTTTGAACGCATCATATTTTACCAAACCAATTTTCTGATATGCTGTTACCAACTGACTATTGATTGCCTTAATACTCTTGTAAATTTCATCAACATTTTCTTCCAGACTATCAATAGCTGCAAATTTATCTAAAATTGCTTTTTCCAGATTTTTTCCATTTTCTCCATCCATAAATATTTTATATTTCTTTTTTAGGCTGGAATTTTTAGCCATTGTAACAATAAGCATAATAAGCATAATTAACATTACACCAGCCATTCCAATTACTACATATCCTAAATCAATTCCAAATTCATTAAATAATTGCATTTTTCTTTCCTCCACTTTCTTTTTTACTTCAAATGATTGATCAATTCTATAATTCGATCAAATTCATCTGGAGAATAATACTCAATTTCTATTTTTCCCTTTTTTCCATCTTTATTTCGATTGATATTTACTTTTGTTCCCATAATAGACTTTAGATTTTCTTCATACTGTGCATACACAATATCAAGCTGCTCTGTACTTGCTTTTGCTTCCTTTTCTGTGTGATCTACAGATTTTTCTTTCAAAAGCTTCTTTACCAGTTTTTCTGTTTCTCGTACACTCAGTTTTTCATCAAATATTCTCATTGCTGTTTCATACTGTAAATTTGCATCTTCAATTCCAAGCAATGCACGTGCATGACCACTTTTAATTTTTTCTTCTATTACCATCTGGCGAACTCTTTGGTCAAGCTTCAATAATCGAAGTGCATTCGTAATGGCAACTCTGCTTTTTGATACTTTATCCGCAACTTCATCCTGTTTTAACTGATATTCCTCAATAAGCTTTTGATAAGCTTCCGCTTCTTCGATTGGATTCAAATCCTCGCGCTGCAAGTTTTCAATCAAAGCAATTTCCATTACTTCCTGTTCTGTATATTTCTTTACAATAATTGGTATCTTTTTCAAGCCTGCTATCTTAGCCGCTCTCCATCTTCTCTCTCCGGCTATGATCTGATAAAAACCTTTCTTGCCTTCCTGTACAATCAAAGGTTCAATCAATCCATGCTGTTTGATAGAATCTGCTAACTCCTGCAAAGCATCTTCATTAAAACTTTTTCTTGGCTGTGATTGATTTGGCTCAATCTTATTAATGTCTATCGAATCTGTTTCTTTAATCACTTCTTTTGTTACTTCCACTTTTTTTCCCGTTTTGTTTTCTGCTTTCTTTGGAATCAAATTGTCTAATCCGTTTCCTAATCCTCTCTTTGTTGGCATTGTTCTATTCTTCTCCCCTTTCAATCACTTCAGTTGCTAAGTTTCGATAGCCCTCTGCTCCGGCAGATCTGCTATCATACAATGTAATCGGTTTTCCATAACTTGGAGCTTCTGCCAATCGAATATTTCTAGGTATAATTGTTTTATAAATATTTTGTTGCAGATTCTCTTTTACATTTTCCACAACCTGTAAAGACAAACAGGTTCTCGCATCATACATTGTAAATACAACGCCCTCTATTTCTAATTTTTCATTAAGGCGCTCCTTCACTAATTCAATTGTATATAGCAAATCACTTAATCCTTCCAATGCATAATATTCGCATTGAATTGGTACTAATACAGTATCTGCCGTTGTCATTGCATTTACTGTTAAAATATTTAATGATGGAGGACAATCAATAACAACAAAGTCATAATCATCTCTTATATGGTCCACTTGATTTTTTAACACATACTCTCTATTATCAATGCCAATCAACTCAATTTCAGCACCTGCAAGCCCCCGTGCCGAAGGAACTACCATCAGATTATCACAAACAGACTGTTCTATAGCTTCTTCTATTGGAATTTGACCAATCAACACCTCATAGCTGGTATGTTCCGCTTCTTCTTTATTTACTCCTAATCCACTTGTTGCATTTCCCTGTGGGTCCATATCAATCACTAATACTTTTTTTCCTTTTTCAGCCAAACAAGCTGATAAATTAATTGCCGTTGTTGTTTTTCCAACACCGCCCTTTTGATTTGAAATAGCTATTACTCTACCCATTATTTCATCCTTTCAAATGTTTCACGTGAAACATTTATTATTTCTCGTACTTTCAAACTTCATAAAAATACCAGCTTATTGTGCCCATCACAAAAACCATTTACTATTATAACACGAAAAGTATTATATGATAATATGTTTCACGTGAAACATTTACATTTTTATCATATAGGTCTGTAGAAATATCCGCTTTTTGACACTCTAATCCTATAAAGCAAAAAAACAAGGTTATTGCACTTTTGTAGCACAATAACCTCTAATTATATCATAATGGATTTTTCTTAGGTTTTCCCGCCTGACGAGGATACTTTTTCTGCAAAGCACCATTTTTCTTAAACACAGCATACACGCGGTAAAAGTCACTGTCCGGTATTGTATAATCATACTGTTTCATCAATTCACAACGCAGTATAGATAAAGCTTTTTCTGATTGTTGCAATTCTTCCTTTAACAATTCACTTTTATAAGAAACAAACAATCCATTCACTTTTACAAAAGGAGAACATAATTCTAATAACACTGGCAAAGCAGCCACTGCACGGGATACACATATATCAAATTTTTCTCTATAATTCACATCATGTCCCAAATCTTCTGCTCTACCATGAATAGTAGACACATTTTTCATATCACATGCATCGACAACAGAATCAATAAACTTCAATCTCTTCTGTAAAGAATCCATCAACACAAACTTCGTATTTGGAAATAATATTGCCAGAGGAATTCCCGGAAAACCTGCACCGGTTCCAACATCGATTACTGTTTTATTGGAAAGTTCTATATAATTTAACAAGGCAATACTGTCAATAAAATGTTTTAAAACAACTTCATGCATTTCTGTAATAGCAGTTAAATTCATTGTCTTATTAGTTTCTAAAAGCATATTATAAAAGATTTCAAATTTTGATAACATATCCGATGTCAGATTAATTTCTAATTGTTCGGCCATTTTTTGTAAATACTGCTTCATACTTTTTCCCCACTCTTACTTTTATTTTTTTCTAAATAAATCAAAAGAACCGAAATATCAGCCGGAGATACACCTGATATTCTAGATGCCTGTCCCACAGAAGCCGGGCGAAACTCTTTTAACTTTTGTACTGCTTCTTTTCTAAGACTATATACATCATCATAATCAATAGTATCTGGAATTTTCTTATTTTCCAGCTTTTTATATTGAACCACCTGTCTTTCCTGACGTTTGATATATCCCTCGTATTTGAGATTAATATTTACCTGCTCACATACATCATAAGGAAGTACTTTCCTATCTTCATCAATTTCAGACAAAAGATCATAAGATAATTCAGGACGTTTCAAAAGTTCTGCCAAAGTTGTACCTGACTGTAACTTTGTACTATCATGTTTTTCCAAAAAGTCCTGTACCTTTTGATTTGCGCCAACCGTTGTTTCATTCAATCTTTTTATTTCAGATGCAATCTGTTTTTTCTTAACACAAAGTTTTTGATATCTTTCATCTGAAATCAAACCTATTTCATGACCAATTTCCGTTAATCTCAAATCAGCATTATCCTGTCTTAAAAGCAGACGATATTCTGCTCTTGAAGTCATCATACGATACGGCTCATTTGTCCCCTTTGTAATCAGATCATCAATCAAAACACCGATATATGCCTGCGATCTGTCTAAAACTAACGGTTCCTTTCCGGACAATTTTCTCGCTGCATTGATTCCGGCAATAATTCCCTGAGCAGCCGCTTCTTCGTAACCGGAACTTCCATTAGCCTGACCGGCACTAAAAAAGCCATCAATATTTTTAAATTCCAATGATGCTTTTAATTGAATAGGATTAATACAATCATACTCAATAGCATATGCATTTCTTACAATTTCTGCATGCTCCAATCCTGGTACCGTATGATACATGGCATACTGTACATCCTCAGGTAATGAACTTGACATTCCCCCAATATACATCTCATTTGTATAGTTTCCTTCCGGTTCCAAAAAAACCTGATGACGATTTTTATCTGCAAATCTTACAACCTTATCTTCTATAGAAGGACAATATCTTGGACCTGTTCCCTTAATATTTCCAGAATACAAAGGAGAACGGTCAATGTTATCCATGATAATCTTATGCGTTTCTTCATTCGTATAAGTAAGCCAGCAGGAAACCTGTTCTCTCTCCAAATCCTCAGGTGTATTTGTAAAAGAGAAAGGTACAATATTTTCATCACCCTTTTGCTCCTGCATCTTACTAAAATCAATTGTTCTTTTGTCTACACGAGCCGGTGTTCCCGTCTTAAATCTCCGCACGTCAATGCCTAACTTCAACAAACAGGCAGTCAGATGATTTGCTGCAGATAATCCATTCGGGCCTGTATAATTGCTGACATCTCCATAAATACATCTTGCCTTTAGATATGTTCCCGTACACATAATAGCTGCTTTACAAGGATAAATAGCATCCGAAGTAGTACGAACCCCAACCACTTTATTATTTTCGACCAAAACTTCCGCAACTTCTCCCTGTTTGATTGTCAAATGCTCTGTATTTTCCAACACCCTGCGCATAGACTGACTATATTCTTTCTTATCAGCCTGCGCACGAAGCGAATGAACAGCAGGTCCCTTAGACATATTAAGCATTTTTGACTGGATAAATGTTTTATCAATATTCTTTCCCATCTCTCCACCAAGCGCATCAATTTCCTTCACCAAATGTCCTTTTGAACTACCACCTACGTTTGGATTACATGGCATCATTGCAATACTATCGACACTAACGGTAAATACCAATGTTTTAAAACCAAGTCTTGCACTAGCCAAAGCAGCTTCACAACCGGCATGACCTGCTCCTATTACTACAATGTCATAACTTTCATATTTATAAGACATCTTCTCCCTCTTTTCTATAAAACAAATGATTACTTATTTTCCCATACAAAATTCTTTAAATATTTTATTGACTAAATCTTCTGATGCCGTTTCACCATTGATCAATCCAAGCTTTCGATATGCATCCATCAGATCGACCATATATAAATCCTCCGGCATCCCATCATCTATTGTCTGTAAAACCTGCTTTAAGCTTTGTAAAGCATCTTCTACTGCTTCTCTATGCCGAACACTCGTCAGATAAATCTGATCATTATATGAAATAGTACCATCCAAAAAAGAATTTGTAATATACTCTTCTAATATTTGTAATCCATCTCCCGTTTTACTAGAAAATGAAATACAGTTCCAGTCTAATTTATCTCTTATTTCCTGTTCTGTCAATCTGCCTTTCAGATCAGACTTATTTAATAAAATCACACCATTTTTATGCTGTAATAATTCTATGATTTTTTCATCAGATTCGTCTAAAACATCACTCATATCCACAACATAGATAATAAAATCGGCCTGACTCAGATATTCCATTGCCTTTTCCACACCAAGACTTTCAACAATATCTTCGGTATCATGAATGCCTGCTGTATCAATCAGATTCAAAGTCAAATTTCCTATCTGAACCGTTTCCTCTAAAATATCCCTCGTTGTTCCTGCTATATTGGTAACGATTGCACGTTCCTCATCTAACAATAGATTCATCAAAGAAGACTTTCCGGCATTTGGCTTTCCCACAATAACCGTATTAATTCCCTCTGATTTCATACGACCGTTTTCAAAATTATCCAACAAATCCTGTAATGTTTCTATTTCATTTTGAATATTCTGATACAATTGTTCTGAAAAGTCACCCAGTTCATAATGCTCCGGATCATCCAACGCAGCTTCAATAAATCCCATATTATGCAGTATTTCCTGACGTATTTTTTCAATATACTGAGATACTCTTCCCTCCAACTGCTTCACTGCACTTTCCAAGGCAAATTCGTTCTTAGATGAAATCATTTTCATAACAGCCTCAGCCTGCGCCAGATCGATTCTTCCATTTAAAAAAGCTCTCTTTGTAAACTCTCCGGGCTCTGCTAACTTAACCCCTTCTTGCAAGAGCAAATGTAATATTTTCTGAACGATATAAGGACCACCATGTGCATCAATTTCAACAACATCCTCGCATGTATAGCTTTTTGGTGCTTTCATCAACAAAACCATTACTTCATCAAGAATATTTCCATCTTTTTCCACAATATATCCATAATGAATCGTATGGGTATTTTGAAGCACAAGATATTTTTCATTCCACTCCTTAGAATTATTTTTCTTATCACTATTTTTTGCAAATCTGGGAGTACGAAAAATTTTTCCAACAGCAGTCAATGCATCTTCACCGCTTACACGGATAATACCAATTCCTCCACCCATTCCACTTGCAATTCCGGCAATTGTATCACTACTCATTTTTTAACCTCCAAAAAAGGAACACTGCCTACGCTAGTATCCTTACCTAACACTACTCTACTGATATTTTTCTATTTTGTATCTCCGCCTGCGGTGGGTTGCAAAAGCGACATCTTTCTATTCGCCGCAGTGCAATCTTCGTAGAGCATTTTTTTACTTTATAGGAAACGAGAAGTTTCCTATAAAGTAAAAAGAGGGCTGTTTCCAGCCCCCTAACCGATATATTTTACATACCTTTTCTTATTCCTCTGTGGAAGAAGATGTTGCATCCTCCTCAACTGTCGTATTCTCTTCGGTATTTTTGTGATAATCATTACGATATGATTTTTTATAATTGCTATGGCCATAAGAACGACCGCCTCTTCCATATTTGCTGCGACGCTCATAACCTGTATCAACACCTGCTTTAAGTGTAATTACAACCTTACGATACGGCTCTTCACCCTCACTATGTGTTTCAACATACTTGTCCTTTTGCAAAGTTGAGTGAATAACTCTTCTCTCATAAGGATTCATCGGCTCTAAATAAACCGGCTTATGGATTCTCTTTACCTTATGTGCCAGATTCTTAGCCAGATTTTCTAATGTTTCGCGTCTTCTTTCTCTATAGTTTTCTGTATCTAACTTAACCTTGATATAATTTTCAGAATTACGGTTTACTACAAGGCTTACCAGATACTGCAATGAATCTAAAGTAATTCCACGCTTACCAATTAAAATTCCCATTTCATTGCCGGCAAGCTTAATAGACATTACATGTTCTATCTCATCATAAGCCACCTGAATATCCACAACCATATCCATTGCATCAAAAACCTTCTTTAAGAAGTCTGTTGCAATGTCTTCATAAGTCATTTTTAAACGCACACGAATTCTCGCCGGTTTTGAAAACAGTCCTAAAATCTTAGATGACTCTTTCTCAATAACTTCATATTCTACTTTATCACTTGTTGTTTCAAATTCAATCAAAGCATTTGTCAATGCTTCATTAACCGTTTTTGCTGAAAATTCCTTCCATTCCATTTTGTAACCCTCCTTATCATGTCCAACCGAACAAAAAACACCTGATAATTACTTATCCTCTTTAGAGGATGTATCACGGTTTAACATATTTGCATACGCTGCAATACTTCCTTCTTTATAATTTGTATTATTTTTTCTCACGTAATTGTTTTTCTTAACATTTTTCGTAACAGCTGCTGCGCTTGGCGTCGTATCCTTCTCTTTCTTTCCGCTTAAGCTTGTCTTCTTCTGATTCTTCAGATCCTGCATAGACGAATTTGGATCAATGCCCATCTTTTCCATACGCTTTTTGCTTTTTTCCATATTTTTCTTCATTTCTTCATCCATATCAACTCTGTCAAAATACAAATTGATACCTAATGACTGGAAAATACGGAACACATTACCTGCTACCCAGTAAATGCCAACACCAATAGGGAACATAAAGCACATTAAGCCTGAAATAAACGGCATAACGTTATTCATCATCTTCATAGATGATGCCGTTGGGTTGTCAGCATTATTCTGATTCTGTGGCATTCCTGCCATGCTTAACTTCGTACTGATAATCTGAGTGATAACAGATAAAATAGGAACGCTGATGCTTAAACTATTTAACTTTGGTGCATCTGCAATATTCATCCCTAAAAATGAATTAATATGAGATGCATTGTTTTTTACTGTATCGATCTGGCTTGAAAGTTCCGGATACTTCTTTGCTAAATCATTCCATGCCGTCGTATTAAATTGTCCTAATACATCAATATAGTAGTTAAGATTTACCTTTGCAACAGCAACATCCTTTGCATTCTTTACCGCATCAGATATAACATATGTCTGTGTCTTTAAGAGCTTTGACAACTGCTCTACCGTTACATTCATATCCTGAATATTTCCAGCGATATCCTTATAAATATCATATACCTGAGGTACATATGCCGGAATATTGTAAATAACGCGATACAATGCGAATAATATAGGGAATGTTATCAAAAGAGGTAAGCATCCACTTGCCGGACTTACACCATACTTCTGATAAACTGCCTGTGTTTCTAAAGACATCTTCTGCTGTGATGCCTGATCTTTCTTGTTCTTATACTTATTCTGAATTGCCTGAATCTCCGGATTCATGATTGCAGACATTTTAGAAAACTTCTGCTGCTTAATCTGAAGCGGCAACATTAAAGCATTGACCAAAAATGTAAATAAAATAATACAAATACCTACATTTTCAATTCCAATCATTGATAAAACCTTGTAAATTGCCTCTAAAATATAACCTAATAATCTGGCAATCGGTCCTAGAAAAGCACCCTGATAAGTCGTTAAAATCACACTCATATCATGTTCTGTTCCCTTCCCCTTTAAGGTACGGGATCATATCCTCCTTTCGCAAAAGGATGACACCTCAAAAGTCTTTTAACAGCTAAAAAACTCCCTTTCAAAAACCCATACTTTTCCAGTGCCTCAATCGCATACTGCGAACAGGTTGGCGTATAAATACAGGTTGGCCTACTTTTTAAGGGAGATAAATATTTACGATATAAATTTATTAGAAAAATCATTATTTTCTTCATTTAAAATCATCTCATTACAATCTTGTGCAGCTTCCCCAAATGAAGCAGTGCACTTTCCACATCACAAAATTTTCTATCCTTAGCTGTGTTTCTAGCTACAATAACAATGTCAAATCCTTTTTCAAACTGTTCCAAATTTAATCGAATACTTTCTCGTATCAACCTGGTAACCCTATGCCTCACAACACTATTTCCTACTTTTTTACTAACCGTAATACCAAATCTATTTTCCTGCATATTATTTTCCAAAATATACATAACCAAATATTTATTGGCATAGGATTTACCATTATGATATACATTTAAAAAATCTCTGTTCTTTTTAATCGAATTTAGCACGATAATCCCTCTATCAAGCAAAACTTATAAATAGAAGAAAAGGTCACATAAATGCGACCTATGCGGATAACTTATGTCTTCCTTTTGCTCTTCTGCTTGCTAATACTTTTCTACCATTAGCTGTCTGCATTCTTTTTCTAAATCCATGCACTCTGCTTCTAGATTTCTTCTTAGGCTGGAATGTCATCTTCATACTACAATACACCTCCTTAACATTCAAAATACACAAAATCGCGTGTATCTCATATTATATTGATAAATCAAGGATTCGTCAAGTCATATTTGAAAATTTCTTTAATTTCTCATCATAATCTGTCTATTGATACACTTTTTGGCTATATTTCCCATTTTCGCTATTTGCATTCATACACACATTTATACACAAACTTGTCCACATGTTAAAACTGTGAATTGTTATTTTCATATTATACACAAGTTATTTTTTGATTTTATTATAATAAGAAGAAACTCAAACATACTATTTTCTTTCTACATTATGATGATAATAACTATTCACATTATACAACAATAGACAAATACCTACTTTAACTCCCATTTTTCAATGTTCTACGCAGGTAGATAGAAAATATGTTCCTATTGTAGTTATAAACATTTTGTGGATAATTTGTGCATAACCTCATCTAGTTATCCTCATACATTTAAGTTTTCCACAATTTTATCCACATTATCCACTTTTTTTCCCATTTTTACTATGTTTTCACCTTTATTGACATGTTAAGAAGTTAATAACATTCTTTTAGCATTCATTGTCTATAACTGTTTATAATCTTCCTGATTTGTATTTATCCACACTCAGATATCAAATATGTTCCTTGTAATTTTCCCATATTTGATATAAAATAGTGGTGTATGATGTGTTATCTTTCGCCCACTTTTACATTTCATGAAAGGGCAATAAGGAAGATACACCTATCTATACTATATATAATACGTATAGAATAAGATAACGATTTTAGAAAAGAGGAAACTGATTTGGAAAACGAATTACGTGAAAAATGGGATGAAATATTAGAGCATATGCATACCTCATTTGACATTGCAGATGCATCCTTTCGTACTTTTATTAAAAAGCTGAGCGTATACTCAGTCCATGATAATCTACTTACTATTCTGATTGATGATACAAGCATTGGTGATAGTAAGTCTTTTATTGTGCAGAAATATTCTGTTTTTCTCTCAGTTTCAATAGAAGAGATTACAGGCGTAAACTATGATCTTGACTTTGTAGCTCTTTCTGAATTAGATGTTCCAAGTGCTACACCGGTCGAGAAGAAAGACGATTCTAAAAAAAGACTGCATCAGGATTTCAATCCAAATTACACTTTTGATACCTTCATTGTAGGAGATAACAATGACTTTGCACACGCTGCATCCTTAAAAGTTGCAGAAGATCCCGGCGGAAGTATTAATCCTCTCTATATATATGGTGGTGCCGGTCTTGGGAAGACCCATCTGATGCATGCCATTGCAAACTATATTATCGAACACGATAGTTCTAAGCGTGTCGTATATGTAACAAGTGAAACTTTTACAAACGAGATTGTAGAAGCACTTCGAGGTTCCAAAAACGGAAATTCCCAGTCTTTAAAAGAATTTCGTGAAAAATATCGTGAAAATGTAGATGTTCTTTTAATAGATGATATTCAGTTTATTATAGGAAAAGAATCTACACAGTCCGAATTTTTCTTTACCTTCCAGGATTTAACAGATTCAAAGAAACAGGTTATCATTTCATCAGACAAGCATCCATCTACAATGACAACATTGGACGAACGTTTCCGTTCCAGGTTTGAGATGGGTATCACCGTTGATGTAAAAGCACCAACATACGAAACACGTATGGCAATCTTACGTTCTATGGTAGACAAGGAACATATTCATATTGATGATTCTATCTTAGACTATATTGCCAGCAATATTATTGCTAATGTCAGAGAACTGCAGGGTGCGATTAAAAAGGTGATTTCATTCTCCAGTCTTTGCGAAAAGGAAATCACTCTGGAGCTTGCAAAAAAGGCACTTTCCGATAAGATCAACCCTAATATCAAAAAGACCATCACCATTGACTATATATTAGAAATGGTTGCCGATCACTTTGGTATTACAGTAAAAGACATCTTATCCAATAAGAGAAGTAACAACATTGTATATCCGCGTCATATCTGCATGTATATCTGTCGCGAACTAACGACCAGTCCTCTTGCAGAGATAGGTAATAAGCTTGGAAACCGCCATCATTCCACGGTTCTTCACAGTATCGAATTCATTGAAAAGAAGATTGCCGAAAACGACGCTGAAACGATAACAAACGTTGATGTCTTAAAGAAAAAGATTGATCCGCAGTAAATGTTGATATGTTAGTTTAAAATTAACATATCAACAAATTTAGTGGAAAACTTTTCAATGGCTTATTTTTATGATTTTGACATTTGTTGATAATACTGGACTTATGAACAGGAATGCGCAATAACTATCACAAGTTTTCCATTCGCATAAACGCCTTATTTTTAAGGCTTTCAAGACTTATCAACTTAATCACAGCCTATAATACTAAGGCTACGGTTAAAATTATTAATATATATATTTTTGTTTGTATGTGCTTTTTGAAAGGAGTTATACACATGAACATCATTTGTGATAAATTAAAATTATTAGAAGGAGTAAATATTGCCCTAAAGGCAATCTCCGGAAAATCTACAATGGCTATATTAGAATGTCTGGTAATCGAAGTTAAAGTAGATACTATAAAATTAATAGCTAACGATTTGGAATTAGGCATTGAAACTATCATAGAAGGTCAGATCATAGAAGAAGGCTCCGTGGCAGTTAATGCAAAAATATTCTACGAAATTATTCGTAAATTACCTTCTGACGAAGTAAATATTTCCGTAGATCCGAACTTTACTATGAACATCAGTGGAGGAAAGGCTAAATTTAATATTTCCGTTAATCCTACCGAAGAGTTTCCTTTTCTTCCAAACATTGTAAAGGATAACCATATTACAATTTCACAATTCACCTTAAAAGAAATTATTCGTCAGACAGTATTCAGCATATCAGATAACGAAAATACAAAGATTATGACCGGTGAATTATTTGAGATTAAAGGAAACCAATTAAAAGTAATATCTCTTGATGGACACCGTATCTCTATCCGTAAAGTAGAGTTAAAAGAATCTTATACAGATATCAGTGTTATCATTCCTGGAAAAACACTTATCGAAATCAGCAAAATTTTAAATGGCGGTATTGATGACGAAGTTAATATCTTTTTTACAGAAAAGCATGCCTTATTTGAATTTGCCAATACAGTAGTTTTGTCACGTCTTATTGAAGGAGAATATTACAAAGTAGACAAAATGCTTTCCAGTGACTATGAAACAAAACTAACAGTTTCCAAAAAAGAAATGTTAGATTGTATCGACCGTACTACACTCTTAATCAAAGAATCAGAGAAAAAGCCGGTTATTATTGATGTTACGGATAAGGGTATGGGATTTGCCATGCATTCTGCTATCGGTTCTATGGATGAAGAAATCGAAGCAACCAAAGAAGGCAAAGATATCATGATAGGTTTTAATCCTAGATTTTTAATTGATGCTTTGCGTGTAATTGATGATGAAGAAATCACAATCTATATGATTAATCCAAAAGCTCCATGCTTTATCAAAAACAAAGAGGAAAGTTATATTTACCTGATATTACCTGTAAATTTTAATATATAATATTTTCTTTCTTTTCGTTTTAAGTTTTATAGCAAGGCACTGTTTGATATAAAACGAAAATATAGTACAGTGCAGAAACGAGGTTATAATGCAAGCTGTAGAAATCAGTGATGAACATATCAAGCTGGGACAACTATTAAAATTAGCCGGTTTTGTTTCTTCAGGAGTAGAGGCTAAGATTGTCATTCAAAATGGAGAAGTAAAAGTAAATGGAGAAGTTGATACCAGAAGAGGAAAAAAGATATATCCTCAGGATGTTGTAGAATACAACGGAAAGCAGGTAACAGTGATAGGAGAATAATTTATGCAAGTTGATTCTCTGGAAGTTGGCAACTTTAGAAACTATGAATTTGCCAAAATAGAATTTCATAACAAAACAAATATTCTCTATGGAGATAATGCTCAGGGAAAAACGAATTTATTGGAATCTATCTTTGTGTGTGGAACTACAAAATCCCATAAGGGAAGTAAGGATAGAGAGTTGATTCGCATTGGGCAGGAGGAAGCACATATACGAATGCATCTGACAAAGAAAAATATCAAACATAGAATTGATATGCATTTGCGAAAGAACAAAGGAAAAGGAATTGCTATTGATGGTATTCCTATCAAACGTTCAGGAGAATTACTTGGTTTGTTAAATGTTATTTTCTTTTCTCCGGAAGACCTAAGAATTATCAAAAACGGTCCTGCGGAAAGAAGACGTTTTATGAATATGGAGTTATGTCAGTTAGATCATGTTTATTTGCATGATCTGGGGGAATATAACAAGGTGTTGATGCAGAGAAATAAATTGTTGAAACAGATTTATTATCAGCCTTCCTTAAAGGATACACTTGCTATATGGGATATGAACTTACTGGAATATGGTTCTAAGATTATTAAACGGAGAGAAGAATTTGTAAAAGAAATCAGTGAGATTGTCACAAAAGTAAATGAAAAACTCACAGGGAATAAAGAGCATATAAGAATGCTATATGAACCTGATGTTACTATAGATGAGTTTGAAACTGCGTTACAAAAATCGCAGGAAAAAGATTTAAAGCAATGTTCAACAAATGTAGGACCTCATAGAGATGATCTTTGTTTTATGAATGATGATATTGATATTCGTAAATATGGTTCACAGGGGCAGCAAAGAACATGTGCTCTTTCTTTAAAACTGGCAGAAATAGAATTAGTAAAACAAATTGTAGGAGATTCTCCTATTTTGTTATTAGATGATGTTTTGTCAGAATTAGATCGCAACAGACAAAATTATTTGCTGGATAGCATTCATGATATTCAGACAATTATTACCTGTACCGGTATCGAAGAATTTATTGATAGCAGATTGACATTGGATAAGATTTTTCGCATTACGCAGGGAAGGATTTCTGTTGAAAAAGGATGATCATAGTTATTAGATATTTATTTAATAGACTGAATGTTAGGTGTTATATGACACAGAATGGAGGAAAATATGGGAACAGAAGTGAATGGCGAGTATGGTGCGGACCAAATTCAGATTTTAGAGGGACTGGAAGCGGTACGCAAAAGACCTGGTATGTACATTGGTAGTACGTCAATCCGTGGTCTTCATCACCTCGTTTACGAAATTGTTGATAATTCCGTTGATGAAGCTTTGGCTGGTTACTGTACTGAGATTCAGGTAACGATTCAAAAGGATAATTCAATTAAAGTTATTGATAATGGACGTGGTATTCCTATTGGTATCAATCACAAGGCAGGACTTCCTGCTGTAGAGGTTGTATTTACAATCCTTCATGCCGGTGGAAAGTTTGGTGGTGGCGGATACAAGGTGTCCGGTGGTTTGCATGGTGTTGGTGCCTCTGTTGTAAATGCGCTGTCAGAGTGGCTGGAAGTCGTGATACATCAGGGTGGTAAAAAGTACCAGCAGCGTTACGAACGCGGAAAAGTAATGTATCCTTTAAAGGAGATTGGAACGACAGATCATACAGGAACAGAGGTTACTTTTCTTCCTGACAAGGAAATTTTTGAGGAAACCGTATTTGATTTTGACACTTTGCGTCAGAGATTAAGAGAAATGGCATTTTTGACAAAGGGCCTGAAAATCGTATTGATTGATGAGAGATTGGAAGAACCTAAGGTCAGAGAGTTTCACTATGAGGGTGGAATTAAAGAATACGTCAGCTACTTAAACAGACACAAAGATCCTTTATATGAGCAGATCATTTATTGTGAAGGACAAAGAGATGGCATTGTTGTGGAAGTAGCAATGCAGCATAACAGCTCCTATCAGGAGGGAACATACAGTTTTGTAAATAATATTACAACACCGGAGGGTGGTACACATCTTACGGGCTTCCGTAATGCTTTGACAAAAACATTTAATGATTATGCTAAGAAAAATAAAATTTTAAAAGAAAATGAAGCAAATCTTTCCGGTGAAGATATTAGAGAGGGACTTTCTGCTATCATCAGTATTAAGATTGGTGAGCCACAGTTTGAAGGTCAGACAAAGCAAAAACTTGGAAACAGTGAAGCAAGGGGTGCGGTAGAGTCTGTTGTGACAGAGCAGCTCACATATTTCTTAGAGCAGAATCCTGCGGTTGCCAGAGTAATCTGTGATAAAGCGGTTTTGGCACAGCGTGCCAGGGATGCTGCCCGCAAAGCCAGAGATCTGACAAGAAGAAAGACTGCTTTGGAAAGTACAAGTCTTCCAGGAAAATTAGCAGATTGTAGTGATAAAGATCCAAAGAACTGTGAAATATATATCGTCGAGGGAGATTCCGCCGGCGGAAGTGCAAAAACAGCACGTAACCGTGCAACACAGGCTATCCTGCCTTTACGTGGTAAGATTTTGAATGTGGAAAAGTCACGTTTGGACAAAATTTTGGTAAACAATGAAATTAAAGCAATGATTACAGCCTTTGGTACCGGTATTGGAGAAGATTTCAACATCGAAAAGCTTCGTTACGATAAAATTGTTATTATGACAGATGCCGATGTGGATGGAGCTCATATTGCAACACTTATGCTGACATTTTTATATCGTTTTATGCCGGAGCTTATCAGACAGGGACATGTATATCTTGCGCAGCCACCACTTTTTAAGATCGAAAAGAATAAAAAAGTATATTATGCTTATGATGATGCAGAATTAAATTCTATTTTGACAGAGATTGGACGCGATGGAAATAATAAGATTCAGCGTTACAAAGGTCTGGGTGAGATGGATGCTGAGCAGTTATGGGATACAACAATGGATCCGGAGAAACGAATCCTTTTGCGTGTAACAATTGATGAAGAATCAGAATCCGAGATAGATGTAGTATTTAATACACTTATGGGTGATAAAGTAGAGCCACGTCGTGAGTTTATCGAGGAAAATGCAAAATATGTCAAGAATTTAGATATTTAAAAATATAAGAATTTGTATCTGTGTGCACGTGATACAAATTTGCCAGTATAGATGTGCACAGGAATGAGGTAAAAAATGGACGAAAATATCTTTGATAAGGTTCATGAAGTGGATCTGAAAAAGAAAATGGAAACTGCATATATTGACTATGCCATGTCCGTTATCGCAGCCAGAGCACTTCCGGATGTAAGAGATGGCTTGAAGCCGGTACAGCGTAGAATTTTGTACGCAATGGTAGAATTGAATAACGGACCTGATAAACCACATCGTAAATGTGCCCGTATCGTGGGTGACACAATGGGTAAATATCATCCTCATGGTGATAGTTCTATTTATGGTGCGTTGGTTAATTTAGCACAGGATTGGTCTACCCGCTATCCGTTGGTAGATGGACATGGAAACTTTGGTTCTGTCGATGGTGATGGTGCTGCGGCAATGCGTTACACAGAGGCAAGACTGAGTAAAATATCCGTAGAAATGTTATCAGACATTAACAAAGATACGGTTGATTTTATTCCGAACTTTGATGAGACAGAAAAGGAACCGGTTGTATTGCCTTCCAGATTTCCAAATCTTTTAGTAAATGGAACTTCCGGTATTGCTGTAGGTATGGCAACCAATATACCGCCACATAATTTACGCGAAGTTATTGATGCAGTAGTGCGTATCATTGATGATACAACTGTAGACAAAGAAACAACGACAGAAGAAATCTTATCAATCATTAAAGGCCCTGATTTTCCAACGGGTGCTCAGATTCTTGGAACAAGAGGAATCGAAGAGGCTTATCGTACCGGACGTGGTAAAATCCGTGTTCGTGCCGTAACAAATATTGAGCCCATGGAGAACGGAAAGAACCGTATCGTAGTAACAGAACTTCCATATATGGTAAATAAAGCACGTTTGATTGAAAAGATATCAGAGTTACATAGAGATAAAAAGATTGATGGTATTACAGATCTGCGCGATGAAACGAACAGAGAAGGTATGCGTGTTTGTATCGAGCTGCGTCGTGATGTTAATCCAAATATCATTTTAAATCAATTGTTTAAGCACACTCAGATGCAGGAAACATTTGGTGTCATTATGCTTGCCTTGGTAAACAATGAGCCACGGGTTATGAATATTTTGCAGATGTTGAATTACTATTTGCAGCATCAGGAAGAAGTAGTAACCAGAAGAACAAAATATGACTTAAACAAAGCAGAAGAAAGAGCTCATATTTTACAGGGATTATTGATTGCATTAGACAATATTGATGAAGTCATCAATATTATCCGCGGATCTAAGAATGCTAACGAGGCAAAAGAAAAATTAATTGAACGCTTTGAACTTTCACAGGCACAGGCCGATGCTATCGTAGAAATGCGTCTGCGTGCGTTGACAGGTTTGGAACGTGAAAAGATCGAGGGAGAGTTTGCAGAGCTGCAGAAAAAGATTGCAGAGTTTAAGGCAATTTTAGCAGATCGTAAGCTTTTACTTGGTGTTGTCAAAAAAGAAATTCTTGTTATTCGTGATAAATATGGTGACGAGAGAAGAACATCCATTGGATATGATGAGTATGATCTGTCTATGGAAGACCTTATTCCAAATGAAAACACGATTATTACTATGACAAAGCTTGGATATATCAAGAGAATGACGGTTGATAATTTCAAGAGCCAGCATAGAGGTGGCAAAGGAATTAAGGGAATGCAGACAATCGGTGATGATTATATTGAAGATCTGATCATGTCTACAACGCATCATTATATCATGTTTTTTACAAACCGTGGCCGTGTATATCGCCTGAAAGCATACGAAATACCGGAATCAGGAAGAACAGCAAGAGGTATGGCAATCATTAACTTATTGCAGCTTTTGCCGGATGAAAAGATTACGGCTGTAATCCCGATTCGTGAATATGCAGAAAATAAATATCTGTTTATGGCTACAAAGAATGGTATTGTCAAGAAAACTTCTATTTCGGAATATGCTAATATTAGAAAATCAGGTTTGCAGGCTATCAATCTTCGGGAAGATGATGAACTGATCGAGGTAAAAGCAACGAATCTAAAGAAGGATATTATTTTAGTAACTAAGCATGGTCAGTGTATCCGTTTCGATGAAAATGATGTCAGACCAACCGGAAGAACCTCAATGGGGGTTATCGGTATGAACCTGTCATATGATGATGAAGTTATCGGTATGCAGTTAGATACTCAGGGAAAATATTTAATGCTTGTATCCGAATATGGTATGGGTAAGAGAACTGCTATTGAAGAGTTTACAAGACAGTATCGTGGCGGAAAGGGTGTAAAATGTTATAAAATCACCGAAAAAACCGGAGATGTTGTTAGTGTAAAGGCAGTAAATGAAGAAAATGAAGTTATGTTGATCACAACAGAGGGAATTATTATACAGTTAAATGTATCAGAAGTATCTGTATTAGGTCGTATTACCTCTGGTGTGAAGTTAATGGATTTAGACTCTGACAAGAAGATTGTTGTAGCAAGTATGACAAAAGTCAGAGATGCAATACCTGAAAATGTTGAAAATGCAGAAGAAAAATTGCTTGAAGAGTTAGAACGGGAATCTGATCTGACAGAAGAAGACATTATAGAAACATCAGGTAACAGCGATACTTCACTGGAAAAGTTAATCAACAGGGCAGAAGAAGATAAGGAAGAATAGTTTATTAGAGCGTGTTTGAAATTGCTTTTTACGGAGGGTAGAACTGCATTTTCAACGCGCTCTTTGTTGTTTTATAAAAAGGAGATTGACATGAGAGTAATATCGACAGAAGAAATTACAAAAAATGTAAAAGAAATGTGTATAGAAGCAAATTATGAGTTGTCTTCGGATGTGAAGAAAGCATTATATGATAATGCTGATAAAGAAACAAGTCAGTTAGGAAAGCAGATTTTAGCGCAACTAAAAGAAAATTTAAAAATCGCTGAAAATGACCTGATTCCAATATGTCAGGATACCGGTATGGCGGTTGTGTTTATAAAAGTAGGACAGGATGTGCATATCGAAGGTGGAAACTTAGAGGATGCCATTAATGAAGGAATCCGTCAGGGATATGTAGAAGGATACTTAAGAAAATCCGTTGTAAGAGATCCTATCGAGCGTGAAAATACAAAAGACAATACACCGGGAGTAATTCACTATGAAATTGTTCCGGGAGATAAAATAGAGCTTACAGTTGCTCCAAAAGGATTTGGAAGCGAAAATATGAGTAGAGTCTGCATGTTAAAGCCGGCTGATGGAATAGAAGGTGTCAAAAATGCAATTTTGGAAACTGTAAAGCTTGCAGGTCCGAATGCGTGTCCTCCGCTTGTAATCGGAGTTGGAATTGGAGGAACATTTGAAAAATGCGCTTTATTGGCTAAAAAAGCATTGACCAGAGAATTAGGTTCTCACAATGATATTCCATATGTGAAAGATTTAGAGATAGAAATGTTAGAAAAAATTAATGAGCTTCATATTGGCCCGGCAGGACTGGGTGGAGCAACGACAGCACTGGGTATCAATATTGAAACATATCCAACGCATATTGCAGGCCTGCCTTTAGCAATCAATATGTGCTGCCATGTAAACAGACATAAAAACAGAATAATATAAAATAAAAACTGTATTCACAATGTGATACTTTTTTGTGGATACAATTCACAATTTTACAGAAATATGTTAATAACACAAAAGAATGTGATTAAGTCACATCTGTGGGAAAGAAAATAAAGTTCTTATTACGCAGGATGTGCAGAAAAGAGGAAACCGTGGAAAAATATATTACAACACCATTAACAGATGAAAAAGTTGCCAATCTACAGGCAGGCGATTATGTTTATATTTCAGGAACAGTATATACTGCAAGGGATGCTGCACACAAAAGAATATATGAATCTATGTTAAAAGGAGAGCAGATACCTTTAGAACTTCAGAACAATATCATATATTATCTGGGACCATCTCCGGCAAGAGAGGGGCAGGTAATTGGTTCTGCAGGTCCAACAACCAGCAGCCGTATGGATAAATATACACCATTGCTGTTAGAGCATGGGTTAAAGGGAATGATAGGAAAAGGAAAAAGATCCGAAGAAGTAATCGATGCCATGAATCGAAATCATGCAGTATACTTTGCTGCCATTGGAGGAGCAGGAGCGCTGTTGTCAAAATGTATTAAGAAAGCAGAAGTAATTGCATATGAAGACTTAGGAACAGAAGCAATCCGCAAGCTGGAAGTGGAAAATCTGCCGGTTATTGTTGTAATTGATGAGAATAAGAAGAATCTTTATGAAGAAGCTGTTAGTCATTAGCATACATACAGAGTAATTAAAATTTTGACACTGCAAGCAATAAGTTTGGTGTAAGTCTGTATGCACAGGGAGACTCTATTTACTTTGTAGGATTAGCGTGTCAAGAGCTTTAATTGTAATAGCAGGTGTTAAAAATGCAGCAGTATATCAGCAGAAATATGGAAAAATGAAATTAAAGTAAAAAAAGGATTGACATAGAAAAAAAACTCTGATATACTAATATTCGCTCGACAGTTAGAAAAGCTGTTGGGAGTGTTGGAGAAATACTCAAGAGGCTGAAGAGGCGCCCCTGCTAAGGGTGTAGGTCGTTCACGCGGCGCGAGGGTTCAAATCCCTCTTTCTCCGTTCGCACAGTGATTTGTACTGTGCGTTTTTTATTCTTTTACATGATTAGGAATGTCGACTGGAAAGTGAGAACATCTTAAGAAGAAGAGGATAAAAAAGTTGTTGACAAGTAGTTGGAAACGTGATAGTATATAAAACGCTGTCGCGGAAATGACAAAAAGCGACAACAAAACAAAAGATAAAAAGTTGTTGACAAGTAGTTAAAAATGTGATAGTATCTAATACGCTGTTGCAAAGATAACAAAAGACAGCAACAAAATAAAAAGAAAAAAGTTGTTGACAAAGGCTTGAAAATGTGTTAAGATATTAAACGCTGACGCAATAAAGAGTCAGAGAAAAACAACGGCAGACCTTGATAATTAAATAGTAAA